>CAYQKY010000023.1:0-70974 GCA_964418125.1 uncultured Phaeodactylibacter sp. | reverse complement strand
CCAACCTGGGATCAGATGCCCGGTGATTTGGATGTTAACGAAACCTGCGCCGCCGACGTGGTGGCGCCCAACCCGCCGACCGCAACGGACAACTGCCCGGACAATATGGTTACCGTCTCCGTCCAAAGCGACATCACCACCCCAGACCCGCTCAACTGTGCGGACCAGTATGTCAGGGTAATCACCTACATCGCTACCGACGAGTGCGGCAATGAATCCGCCCCCTACACCGTCACCATCACCGTCAACGACGATGTGGCCCCAGGTTTTGCAAATTGTACGAATGGAAGCGCCGGAACAATTGACCTGGGTTGTGTAACCACCCCACCAACTGCCGGTGACGCCATTTCTGCGGTGGGTATGCCCAGTGATAACTGCAACCTGGGAGGCAACACGCCAAGTGCAGTGATGACAAGCACCAATACAGTAGATTGCATAACAACTGAAATCTGGGAAGTCAGTATTGACGACGCTTGTGGCAATACCGGCACATGTAGTGTAACCTTCACCTATACCCTATCCACCGACATCACCCTGAGCGCATGCCCGGGCGACCCCATGCTCGACGGATGCGCCACACAGGCGCAGATCGATGCCGCCTGGGACGCCTGGATCACCGGCCTTCAGAATATGACGGCTTCCGGAGGATGTAACCCCCAGATCGTTTATTCCGAAGACCTTTCTACCCTGCCCAAGCCTGAAGATTGCGCCAACGGCCGGCAGGAAGTTTCCGTCAGCGTCTTTGCCTTTGACCGGTGCAGCCAGACGCCGGAGGTGACCTGTACCTTCACGGTAAAGGCGCCGGCCCCGCTCATGGCTAACTGCCCCGGCGACATGGAGATCGACGAATGCCTGACGCAGGCGGAAGTGGATAATGCATTTGCAACCTGGATCGCTCAGTTCTCCGCTACGGGAGGGTGTAACCCTCAGGGTACAGACCTGAGCCAGTACAGTGCGCCCAGTTTCTGTGGAGGTAGTGTAACGGTTGATTTCACTGTAACGGATGACTGTGGCCGCACGGATGCATGTTCCGCCACATTCACCGTATCTACCGGGCTGGCGGTAAGCTGCCCGCTAAATGTAACGCTGGATGGGTGCACCAGCCAGGCGGAGGTGGATATGGCTTTTGACAACTGGATCAGCCAATTCACGACTACAGGCGGGTGTAACCCGCAGAGTACCGACCTCAGCCAGTATTATGCTCCGGATTTCTGCGGAGGCCGCGTCACTGTTATTTATAAAGCAAAGGATATCTGCGGACGGGAAGCTAGCTGCCGGGCTACCTTTGCCGTTGGCGAACCGGAGCCGCTGGAAGTGAGCTGCCCACAGAACCTTCAGCTGGGTAGCTGCCTGACGCAGGCACAGGTCAACAGTACTTTTGCGGCATGGCTCACGCTGTTTTCCACCTCCGGTGGGTGTTTTGCGGAAAGCAGCGACCTTCAGAGTTATACGGCCCCCGATGCCTGCGGAGGCAGCGTAACGGTCAAATATTACGCCTGGGACGAATGCGGGCAATCCGTTCAATGTTCGGCTGTATTTAGTGTAGCGGACCCCGACCCGGTGGTTGTCAGCTGCCCGGGCGATCTGGAGATCGATGGTTGTTCGTCATCCCAGGCGCAGATCGATGCCGCCTTTGCCAACTGGCTGGGCCTGTTCGCCGCTACCGGAGGTTGTTCTCCACAGATGAGCAACCTGCAGAATTATTCTCCGCCCGGCGCCTGCGGCGGAAGTGTCACGGTAGATTTTTATGCCTGGGATAAGTGCGGGAATTGGGATATCTGCTCTGCTACCTTTACGGTCAATCCTTCGGCAGAACCACTGGAAGTCCATTGCCCGCAGAACCTCAAGCTTAACAGCTGTTACTCCCAGGTTCAGGTTGACGCCGCGTTTGAAACCTGGCTGAACCAGTTCTCCGTTTCCGGAGGATGCTCTCCGCAGAGCAGCAACCTGCAGAATTATTCCGCACCCGATGCCTGTGGAGGAAGCGTAACCGTGCAGCTCAACGCCTGGGACCAGTGCGGCCAGTCGGCTTCCTGTTCGGCGACTTTCACGGTAAAGGAGCCAACCCCGTTGCAGGTGGTTTGTCCTCAGGACAAGAACCTTCCCTCCTGTCTTTCCCAGGCACAGGTCGATGCTGAATTTGCCAGCTGGCTTTCCGGGTTCAATACCTTCGGAGGCTGCGGCGCCCAGCACAGCAGCGTAATGAATTACGATGCGCCCAGCGCCTGCGGAGGCAGTGTGACGGTTAAATATTACGCCTGGGACCGGTGCGGAAATTCCGACTACTGCACGGCCACTTTCACCGTAGCCGCCTCCCAGCCGGCAACGGTAAGCTGCCCGCCAAATGTGACATTGGGCAATTGCAACTCCCAGGCCGATGTCAATACCGCCTTTGACAACTGGATCAGCCAGTTTGAATCTACTGGCGGCTGCAATGGGTCGGCTTTCTATTTTGTCAATGGCAATCCGGTCATGTCTCTGAATAATGTGATGCCGCCCCCGGCCTGCGGCGGACAGGTTTACATTCATTTCTTCGTCAAGGATGAATGCAACCGGCCGTCGTCCTGCTCGTCCACCTTTACCGTTCCTGATGACAATACCGGGCCCCAGCTTTCTCCGGCTCAAAACCTTATGGTAGAATGCGACGGCAACGGCAATACGGCGGCCCTTGAGAACTGGCTGGACAGCCACGGTGGGGCAACAGCCACCGACAATTGCGGGCAGATAAGCTGGTCGGACAACTACAATGGCCTTAGCGATGCCTGCGGAGCAACCGGAAGCGCAACCGTCACCTTTACCGCTACCGACCTGTGTGGCAACGCATCCACCACTACGGCTACCTTTACCATCAAAGATACGGCGCCTCCTTCCGGCGACTGCCCGCAGGGCCTTACCGGCCTGGCCACACCCGGAGATGCGCCCGGCCCTGATATTGCAGCGGTGCAGGCCGCATATTCCGACCTGTGCGGAAATGTCCAGGTGATGTTCACCGGCACCGAAACGGAATTCTTCGGTGGTTCCTGTTCAGGGTTCGAAGTACGCCACTCCTTTACCATCCGTGATGAGTGCGGGAATACGACAAGCTGCACCGTGATCCATTCTGGCGGCGGAACCGGATCCATTGTTGGAGATTGCCCGCCGGGTAAGGAAGACCTGACCTGTGACCAGGGCCTCCAGGAATTCGACGCCGACTACCTGGCCACCTTCTTTACCGGCGCTGACGGAGGAAGGGTCCTGGCCGTTCCTGTCGATACCCACTTTACCGCTGTAGGCTGTGAATTCACGCTCATTTACGACTATGAAGTCAGAGACAACTGCGGGAATGTGAAAGAATGTTCCATTACTTTCACCGGCTTCGATACGACGCCTCCCATAGGAGATTGCCCTGAAGAACCAATAGTGGTACAAACCTTCCAGGAAATCCCACAGCAGGGCGATGACAGCTACATCCGGCAGTTCTTCGTGGACGAATGCGGGGAGTTGGTGATCAACGAGCTGGAAAGAGATTACCAGGGCGGGCCATGTACCGATATTGAAGTTATCATTACCTACGAAATTACTGACCTCTGCGGCAATGGTTTCGAATGTTTCGTCAGGTATCAGATACCGGAAGTGGACCCCAACCTCCTCACCTGCCCGCCGGATGTCATTGACATGCAATGCTGGGCTGACGTTCCTTCCCCGCAGGAGGCACAAGAGGTATTCGATTACTACTTCACGCCGGGTACACAGGTCACCTTTATCGGGCAGACGGTCGTCAATAACTTCTGCCAGTTCAATTTCCAGTATGCCTATCAGGTGCTCGACCCCTGTATCGGTAACCGAAGGATATGTGTGCTGACCTTTAAGGGTGAAGACCTCACTCCGCCGGCGCCTACCTTCAATGGCGGGTGCCCGGAAGGATTGACCGGCCTGGCCTGCCAGGATGATGTACCTCCTCCTCCGGGCAATGATGTAGTGGCGCAGGGGTATACGGACAATTGTTCCACACCGTTCGCCTACCTGATCAGCACGACGCGTGAAGGGGATGACTGTGGAGATTTCACCGTTACGTATTACTATCGGGTCTATGATGACTGTGACAATTTTGTCGATTGTTACATCGTCCACAGCGGTACCGGCACGGCTGCCCCTCAGGGTAATGGCCACTCCCTGGAGGAAGAAGCCGCCACCATCCCCGCCGGGGAGGAGCTGGGCCTGTTCGTCTATCCGAACCCAACCAGAGACGAGCTGTTCCTCGAGTTTGAGCACTTCAACGGGGAACGGGCACAGCTTACGGTTTACAATGTTTACGGAAAGCCGGCGCTTACCCGGGCTTTGGCCCTCGACAGCCCGTACTACCGGCTGAGCCTTGCCGGGGCGGGGCTCTCCAGCGGCTCCTACTTCGTCAGTGTACGGACGGAAAACACCGTCCTGGTGCGCAAGATAGTATTGGCCAGGGAGTAGGGCGGATACAGGCCTACATTATTACAAGCCACTTAAAAGTGGCCCGTCCAATGAGAGAAGGGTGGCGCTTTTGTTAAAGCCGCCACCCTTCTTTTATATTTTAACAGTACTACAGGCCGCCTGAAGGCTTACTTGTGCGGAAAAACAAAGTGAGAAAGGGGGCCCCGTCCGAAATTCTGTATCTTGCGGCCATGACAAAAAAGGTGATACTCAAAGCCAAACGAGCGGCGGCCGTAGAGCGCTTCCATCCCTGGGTCTTCTCCGGAGCCATTAAAAGTATGGAAGGACACATCGAGGATGGCGATGTGGTGGAGGTCTGCAGAAGCGATGGTTCTTACCTGGCCACCGGCCACTATCAGGAAGGAAGCATTACGGTTCGCCTGTTTTCCTTTCAACCGGTAGAGCCCAACCAGGAATTCTGGGATACCAGAATCGCCCGGGCCCTGCAATACCGCCGCCACCTCGGCCTTGCGGGTTCTTCGCGGACAAACTGTTACCGCCTGGCCCATGCCGAAGGAGACGGGCTGCCCGGCCTGATCATCGATATCTACAATAAAACGGCTGTTGTGCAGTGCCATTCCATCGGCATGCACCGGGAACTGGAAAAGGTCAGCCGGGCCCTTCAAAACAATTTCAGGGGCCAGTTGGAGGCCATTTACGACAAAAGCGCGGAGACACTTCCCAGCCAGTTCGCCAGAAGTGTAGAAAACTGCTATGTTTTCGGTAAAAGCGCCCCCGGGCCTGTGCTGGAATACGACAATGCGTTTCAGGTCGACTGGGAAGGTGGGCAAAAAACGGGATTTTTCCTGGATCAACGGGAAAACCGCCGCCTTGCCGGGCAGTACGCCAAAGACAAAAAAGTGCTGAATGCCTTTTCTTATTCCGGAGGCTTTTCCATTTATGCCCTCCAGGCAGGCGCCCGCTTCGTTGACTCTGTCGATGTGTCGAAAAAAGCTATAGAACTGGTGGAAGCCAATGTAGCCATCAACGGACTGCCCTCCGAAAGGCATCAGCCCCATGCCATGGATGTCCTGGACTTCCTGCGCACTGCCGATGCCGACTATGAACTGATGATCGTCGACCCTCCGGCTTTTGCCAAAAGCCTGAAGAAGCGCCACCAGGCCGTCCAGGGGTATAAGCGCCTCAACGCCATGGCCATGGCCCGTATGCGGCCGGGCGGTATACTTTTCACTTTCTCCTGCTCACAGGTGGTAGGCCAGCAGCTGTTCTACGACACTATAGTTGCCGCTGCGCTCGAAAGTGGCCGCCGGGCCAGAGTCATGCATCAGCTCGCTCAACCACCGGACCACCCGGTAAGCCTTTTCCATCCGGAAGGCTCGTATCTGAAAGGATTGGTGTTGTATGTGGAGTGAGTGAAGTTCAACCTTCAGCCATCTCTACCTTTCCCGTTGTTCCCTCTTCCCGCCTCTTCTGCCTGAGGGAGCGGTAGAGCAGGAAGTACCCTGTCAGGCCCGCAACAAAAGAACCGGCGAGTATCCCCAGTTTGGCCTGCGCCAGCAAGGCGCTATCGGCCAGGGCCAGGTTGGCAATAAATAAGGACATAGTGAAGCCGATCCCGCCCAGCAGGCTCACCCCCGCCATCTGAGTCCAGTTGGCCCCAACGGGCAACCCGGCAAACCCCAGGCGGACGCCGAGCCAGGAAAACCCCAGTATTCCCGCCAACTTACCCAGAAGAAGGGCCAGAGCAATATTGAAGAATAATGGCTGGGAAACCATCTCGGGGCCTCCCTTCAACATGACCCCGGCATTGGCCAGGGCGAAGAGGGGCATGACGAAGTAGGCCACAAAGTCATTGAAAAGATATTCCATGCGCTGCAGGGGCGGTTGCACATCCCGAACATTACTCTTCAGCGTGTTCAAGGTCTCCAGCTCCTTTTCGGGGAGAAAGGGGCCTCCTTCGGCTGCTTTTTCCTCCCGGAAGTCATTGAGGAAATCCCGGATGCTTTTTATAAAGCGTTTCATGCGTATTTCATTGGTAGCGGGGATGGTAAAAGCGACCAACACACCGGCAATAGTGGGATGGATACCCGATTTTAACATGTAATACCAGACGCCGATACCTCCGATAATATATATCCACCCTCGTTTGAGGCTGAAAATATAATTGCAGATAAACAGAAAAGCGAGCAGGCTGCCGGAAATGGCAAGGGCATTCCAATGGACCTCATGGGAGTAGAAAAGGGCAATCACCAAAATGGCGCCGATGTCATCAACAATGGCAAACGCCGTCAGAAACACTTTAAGGCCCAGGGGTACGCGGCTGCCGAGTAAATAAAGAACGCCGAGGGAAAAGGCAATATCGGTAGCCATGGGAATTCCCCAGCCCTCCATGCCCGGGTTGCCCCGGTGCAACAGAAAAAATAAAGCTGCCGGTATCAGCATACCCCCTACGGCGGCTATCATCGGCAGAGCGGCCTGGCGAAAGCTGGACAATTCTCCGTCGACAACCTCCCGCTTGATCTCCAGCCCGATGGTAAAAAAGAAAATGGCCATCAGGCCATCGTTCACCCACAACAACAGGGTTTTGGAAAAACTCGTGTCTCCTATGGTTATGGACACCGGCGTATCCCACAGGCCGAAGTAGGATCCGGAAAGCGGAGAGTTCGCCCAGAGAAGAGCTACTACTGTACAGATGATCAACAGGATGCCGCTGGATGCATCCTTTCGGATAAACTGCCGAAAAGGGTAGGTAATTGAATTTATCAGTTGGCCTGGCTGCATCAATATTAGAGAATTCATTGGTTCTGTTTATGAACATGGAAAACCAATGACATGTTTTAGAGGTGCAGATACATTAGAAAAAAGTATAAAATATGCTTACCAATAAGACATTCAAAAAACTTTCAGAAATCAAAGGGCCACATTGCGTATCCATGTACGTTCCCGCCCATCAGACCAAGCGCGGGATGGAAAGCAAATCCTTTTTTAAGCGCATCCTGGCTGACGTCACGAAAGAACTGGTAGGCCAGGAAATGGACAAAAAGGCCGCCCACCGGTTTCTGTTCAATGCCCATGAACTATTGAATGAACAATTATACTGGAACAACCTGAACCACGGTTTCGGCATTTTCGTCAGCGATACGGTATTCGAGATGGTAAAAATACCCAACGGGGTTGAACCCTACTATAATGTTGGTGAGCGTTTTTACCTCCGCCCACTGATCCCGGCACTGGCCGGGCGGGGCGCCTTTTACATCCTGGCACTCAGCGAAGAGGGCCCGCGGCTCTTTAAAGGAAGCCGGTTTTCTCTTCGGCCGGTAGGAGCTAGTGAGATCATCCCCGAAGACATGGAAGAAGCCCTGGCAGAGGCTACAGAAGAAGAAAACATCCAGATGGGCAGCGGCCAATCGGCGTTCGAGTCGCCCATTTTCAAGGGAGAGGGTGATGAGCAACTCGGCAGCGAACACCACCTGAAACAGCTGAAGCGTTATTTCTACCAGATCGACGAACGCGTCAATATGATCATAGAAGAGGAAAGGACCCCGCTTGTCCTGGCCGCTCCCGACCATATGGCGCCACTTTACAAAGAAACGAGCAAATACCTGGACATTACCCCCGTTCACATCAGCGGAGAACCCAACCTGGAAAACCTGGATAGCCTGCACAAAAAGGCACTGGAGATCCTCGATAATTACTTCGTGGATAGCCGGCAGGCCCAGATCGACAACTTCAATGAAGACAAGGAAGACAACCGGACTTCATCGGACATCTCCGAGATTTTACCCAAAGCAACAAAGGGCGAAGTCGAAACCCTCTTCCTCGCCCGGAATAAACACCGGTGGGGGCATTTTAATAAGAAAACCGGCGAAATAGAGGTGCTCAAAGATCAAGAACCCGAAAGCGCCGACTTGCTCGACATAGCGGCCACCCATACTTACCTGAACGATGGAAACGTTTATTTCCTTCCGCCTGAGGAAATGCCCGAGGCTTCAAAAAGCGCCAGCGCCATTTTCAGCTCAACCTAACTGAGCGGGCTGCCCCTGCCGCTGTTCCTCGGCTTTTGCCCTGATCTCCTCCAGGGTGCTCAGGACTTCGCGGGCCATTTCCTCCCGCCCCATTTCCCGGGCGGCCTGCAATTTGCCCCTGAGCGCACGCACGCGCCGGGGGCCTCGTTTCAGGGCCCGTTCAAACTGCTGTAGAGCATCCTCCTGCCGCCCCTGCTCCAGCAACCACTCCCCATAAAGTTCATATGACGGCTTGACGACCTCCGGCGGCCCGTAGGAGTAGCTGGCATTGTCCTCTACTTCGGTAGCCTGCTTCAGCCAGCGCTCCGCCTCTTTCGGTTGTCCGGCAAGCAGGGCGTGCAGCCCCTTCAGCTCCAGTTCCATGATATACGCCTGGTCAATATCCAGTTGGTTGGCCTTGCCGTAGCTTCCGCCGGAACCGCACATGGGCGCCCCTTCGCCGGTAACGGACATAGCGGCCTGCTGTCGGGCAAAGGCCATCTCCTCCAGCAGTTCTTTCATTCTGGCTGCGTCCTTATTTCTATAAGCCTGCATACCCTCCAGAAAGTGTTCGATGGCATGAAAGGTGATGTTCAGCTCTTCCAGGTTCACCTCAATATCGGCAACCGGGCTATCCCACTCCTCCGTTTCCACCAGATAATTGCCCTTCATCCGCACCAGGTAAGAACGGGCGCTCTTGCCCGGCAATTCTTCCGTGTACTGCTGCATCAGCTCAATAATGCGGCGGGCGTCCTCAAAACGCTCCTGCTGTAAATAACCATAGAGCAGCCAGTGAAAGGCATGATAGGAACGGGCGTCATTATCCAGCCCCATGCGTTCCATCCTGTTGACGCTGGCGGCATAGGAGCCTTCATTGGAAGCGACAACCTCATGCCACATCCCCAGGGCTACGTAGATGTGGGAGGGCATGTGCAAGGCATGGGCTGCATCGGGGGCCACCTCGGCATAACTGTCTGCCGCCTGTTTGGCCAGATGGGCATGGCCGGGGTCGTCATAGGAATGAATGAGGTAATGGAGGGCGCCCGGATGGTTGGGGTTTTCCTTCAGGATGCCTTCGGCAATGATGGCGCCCTTTCCGTAGGCCTCCTCATCCCGCCCAACCGGAACAGCCCACAACAAAGACAAGGCGTAAAACGCCGCCACTTCGTGGTTGTCGGGATATTTCTCGTACAATTTCTCCATAAAGGCGGCATAGGCCTTATCCCGTTCCACCTTCTCTCCTTCTCCGTACAGTACCTCGAGCGCCTGGAGAAAGTCCTTTTCCATTTCCGTCCCGGCCTTTGCCAGGCGCTCTTCGGCCGTCGGGGCCAGCTCTTCCAGGACAGTCCTGGCGGCTTCGTAATCCTGGCGGCGCCACAGGCCGTGGTTGTGGGTCATTGCCTCGCCCCAATAGGCCATGGCAAAACCGGGGTCGGCCTCGCGGGCTTTCCGGAATGCCGCGCGGGCGTCATCGTATTCAAAACTGTGAAGCAACAGCAGGCCCTTCTCGAAAAAAGGCTGGGCCTCCGGCGCCCCGGAAACCTGAAAGTGAACCTCCCCCAGGCGGGAAGCGCTTTCTTCTTCTTTGGGCGGAGTGCCGGTGCAGGAAACGGCCAGTAAGGCCAGGGCAAAGGCAATTAGGCGAGGGGTTTTCATGGATGTGTATTTTTTACTCTAAAATAAGGGAAAACTTCAGGACGGCATAATTGGTTGATTCGTGGATTGGTTGATTCGTGGATTCGGTTGGGGCCGGGGGCACCCAATCAACCCAATCAACCTATTCAACCTATTCAACCTATTCAACCCAATCCCCCCCCTCCTCCAGCCCCCGCCAGAAGTCCATCTCCGCCTTTACCCCTGTCTCTGCATCTTCGATGAAGGCTTTTTTGCTTTGGTATATATGGAGTTCCCCCCCCTGCATCAGGCCGATGCGGTCACCCATGAGGAGGGCTTCCTTCAGGCCGTGAGTGACGAACAGGGCGGTTATGGCGAAGTCTTGGGCGATGCGTTTGAGCAATCGCTGCATGCTGGCCCGGGTCTCCGCATCCAGGGCGCCGAACGGCTCATCCAGGAGCAAGACCTTGGGGTTGATGATGAGGGCGCGGCCGAAGGCCACCCGCTGCTTCTGCCCGCCGGAAAGCTGGTGGGGCATTTTCCGGGCCTGCTCCGGCAGCTCCAGGTTGGCCAGCATTTCCCCTACGCGGGAGGTAATTTCTGATTCCGGCATTTTGCGCAGGCGCAATCCGAAAGCCACATTCTCAAATACGTTCAGATGCGGGAAAAGGAGCGGTTCCTGATAGAGGTATACCATATTGCGACGGTTGGGCGGCACTGCTGACAAGTCTTTTCCCTCCAGTAATACCAAGCCCTCATCCGGCTGTTCCAGGCCGGCCAAGATCTTCAGCAAGGTGGTCTTGCCGCTGCCCGACCGCCCGAGAACACTGAGCATTTCGTGCTCATCCAGCTGAAAGGCCAGGCCGGACAGGACTTCCTCCGCCCCGAATGACTTATGAATATTTGTCGCTTCTAAAAACATAATTCAGGAGATCTTGGAAAAAACATAACGCTTGTTCACCCACAACAGCACAACCGGAGGCAAAACCAGCAGGCAACTGGCCAGGGCAGCGAAAAAAACATTCGCCTCGGTAACATACTGAAAAACCTTCAGGGTCAGGGTCTGTACTTTTCCCACCCCGATGAGCGTGGTCAGCCCATATTCAAACCAGGAAATTAAGAAAAGTTGAAAAAAACAGGTCATAATGGCTCCTCTGGCCACCGGCAGCAGCACCTTTCTGTAGGCCTGCCAGGTATTGCCGCCCAGAGTGGCGATCAACTGTTGGAGGGACAACATGCGTTCCGTCCAGAAACTGGTAAAAAAGATCAGGCCATAGGGAAAAGTGATGAACAGCTGGGCAACGGCCACTCCCCATATCCTTCCCGAAAGGCCGGCCCGAATGAAAAAATACTGCAGGCAGGCTGCCAGGATCACCGGCGCAAATACGTAGGGCAGATAAGCCAGGATCAGCCACCGGCGCCGGTATCGGTGATAGGCCGCCTGCCTGCTCATCCAGAAGCTGCCGAAAGTAGAAACAGCAGCGATGGCCGAAGACAGGGCCAGAGACAGCAGAAGGCTTTTTCCCAGCCCCCCCTGTGCACCCCATATGGCCGCCCAGTTGGCCAGCGTCCACGCCTCGGGCAACAGGCCAGGATAAGGCCAGCGCCGGCTGAGGGACAGCATCAGCAGAAAAGCAAAAGGGAAACCAATGGCCGCCATAACGGCCAGGCGGATTACTGGGCTTTGGACGTGCCGCCATTTTAAGCCGGAAGTGTGAAGGGGGAAGTCAGAACGGGCTGCTAAATAGGCGTTTGGCGCCTTTTTTCCAACTTCCGCCTTCCGACTCCGCCGGCAGGAGCCGACTATGTCGGACGGAGGCCGGTTTCCGCCTTCGACGTCGGAACCCTCGTTGATTAACCCTTTTCGAATTCTTTTCCCCTTCATTTCTTATAACTGCTTTCTTCTTCCCAATAAACAAAGTACCAGCCCGATGACGATCACCGAATATATGACGCTTATGGTATAAGCCTGGGGAATTTCCCCCAGGTTGAACCGCTGCAATTTTTGTATCGCCAACACCGATACCATCTGGCGGGACTGGCTTCCCAGAAGCAGGGGGATCTCGTACGACCCCATAACGAAAAGGAAATAGAGCACCACCGTGGCAAAGGACCGCCGGAACAGGGCCGGCGCCGCTACCCGCCAGGCGGCCTGCCTCCACGTAGCGCCCAGGCTGAGAGCCTGCCCCACCAAAGCAGCCATCCCCTCGTGCCGGTACATCTGGGTATACAGAATGATGAAGAACGGCAGGGCCATCAGAAAGTGGGCAGTGATGATACCTACCCCATACTGCCCGTTGACCCAGTCGGGAAACCGGCTCAGCCCGTCGGTCAAGCCGAGTTGAAAAGCGAGGCGCGACAATAACCCCGATTTTGCCATCAGCTGAAAAATAAAAAAGGCCATTACGATAGCCGGTATGGCAAGCGGCAGATAAATAAAAAAAGATAAGGGCCTCTTTTCAAAAAAGTGAGGGCGCCTCACTACCACCAGAAGCGCCAGCCCCACCGCCATGCCTATGGAAAACAGCGCAGCATAAGCGCTGAAAGCTATGGACTGCCAGAACGCCGCCGAGCCTAGTACCGCCCGCCAGTGTTCAAATGTGAGGCCCTCACTGATGATGCCCGTCAGGCCCAGGCTGAACAGCAACGCATAGCCGACACCCAGCAACAGGGGGAAGGCCGTGAGGAGGAAGAACAGGGCCAGGGCCAGGGATGTACCGGTTGTTGATTTTTGATGTGTGATTTTTGATGTGTGATTTTTGATGTGTGCCCGTCTCTTGAGCCGGGTAAAATTTTTGATGTGCAAATCTTCACATCAAAAATCAAAAATCGAAAATCAAAAATCAACCCTTTCTACCGAATAATCTCTTTCCTGAAGTCCCCGGCCAGGCGGATCATATACTCCGGCGCCAGTTCCATGAGTGCATTTTCCTGCATCTCGGCCCGGGGTGGCGCATAGCGCCGTTTGGGCAGGCTTAGGAATTTTTCCCGCCACTCTTCGGGTAGCTTGTCCATGGCCAGCACCGTGCCGTCGCCCCAAACCGCCGGGTCCTGTTTTTTGTATTGCGCCTCGGGAGAGATCAGGAAGTTGGCCGCCACCATAGCGCCGGCCTTATTGGGAGCGTACCGGGAGATGCCCATATAATGGGAGTTTTGAATGGCCCCAATCTCCCAGGCGTAGGCGCGGGCACTTTCAGGGAACAGCCCCTGCAGGATCTTGTTGTCCACTTCATTGTCGTTGTAACTCATGGTAAACCACAGCTCTCCGCTGGCGAACATCTGGTGCATGGGGGCCACTCCTTCAGGAAAGGTACGCCCTTCTTTCCAAAGATAGGGCTTCAACTGCCGGAGGTAATCCCACAACCGGGGGGCATAAGTATTGTATTTCTCCTCATCGAACGGGCCGTTCAGTACTTCCTGCCCCCCGGCAATATCGATCAGGCAGGCCTTGAGGAAAGCCAGCCCGGTAAACTGGTTGTCGATGGTGAAGCGGCCGGGGTTCTCCTGCACAAACTGCAACAGCTCCTCCCGGTTCTGGGGCGGATCGGGCACTTTCAATGAATCGTAAAT
Organism: uncultured Phaeodactylibacter sp.; assembly: GCA_964418125.1. Lineage (GTDB taxonomy): Bacteria > Bacteroidota > Bacteroidia > Chitinophagales > Saprospiraceae > JACJXW01. The sequence continues at coordinate 57,379 of CAYQKY010000023.1, read as the reverse complement.
GAAAGCCATCTGCACATTGCCCCACGGGCATTCATAACCGTTTACCGGTTGCTGGAAATCAATGCCGATGAAAGGGTTTTCGAAATCGATGTACTGCGCATTGGGCAGCTTATCCGTCCAGGGGCCGTAAAGGGCGCCGAGCTGCCGGAGCTGGTAGAAAGTCTCTCCGTTGATCCACACCAGGTCGAGTTCGCTCTCCGCCTTGCCGGCCTGCAGTTCCGCCATGAGGTTCTGTACGATGATGCTGCCCTGCCCGCCGGCAATGGACAGCTCGATCCCGTACCTCTCTTTTAATGCAGGCCGTACGTAATTCTGCATGTAGGCATTGATCACGGGGTCGCCCGCCCACATCATCAGGTTGACGGTGGCGCCGCGGGCCCGCTCTTCGATCTGCTCCCAGCTGAGGGCAGTAATGTCTTCTGCCTGTTTATTTCTATCCCCTTCGCCGCAGGACCACGACAGGCCTGCCAGCAGAAAGAGTGCTGTCCAGTTTATCAAAGTATTCATGCTTATAATATTAGAGTTTGAAGCTTTTTTCAAGCGCTGTTAATCTCTGACAAACCTGCCGGACAGCTGGTACGGCAGGCAGGCGCTGCCGGGTTGACAGGTTTTACTTCAGGACCCTCCACGACAAAAACCTTTCAAGCCTGTCGACCTAAAAAACATACCGCAGGCTGAACTGGAACTGCCGCGGGGCGCTCGCATTCCTCCGCACCAGGACGCTGGGCGCAGACGCCGGCCCGGGCTGTATCTGGTTGCTCTGGGTGGCGTTGTTGCTGTAGCCGCTCAGGTTCAGGGTATTGAAAACGTTGAACACATCGGCGCGCAGCTCCAGTTCCGATTTGCCGAACGGGATCTGATACTGCACGCCCAGGTCGAAGGTATTGGACCAGGGCAGGCGGTCGCTGTTGCGGCTCTCGCCGGGGTAACGGTCGCTGTTGCCGACGTAGGCGTCGCCGAAGGACGTGCCGTCACCATTGAGGTCGGTGGTGGTGGCGGTGACATCCACCAGGATGGGGTTGCCTGCTTCGTCAAAGGCGGGGACGCCATCCGGGCCGGTAAGCTGTTCCCGCACCGGGGCGCCGGCCGCATCCAGCACGGTGTAGGCCACCGGCAGCGGCGTGCGGTTGATGGGTTGCCCGCTCTGGATCAGGCCGGCCAGGGTGAAGGAAAGGTTCTTCACCGGGAAATAGGAAAAGATTCCGTTGATGATGTGCCGGCGGTCGTTGATGCTGGGGCCCCATTCGTCCTCGAAATTGTTGGCGTCCATGGCGCGGAAGTTGATATCTTCGGTATTGTTCTCCAGGTAGGAAAGCGTGTAGTTGATGCGCAGCGCATAATCGTCTTCTCCCCGCTCTTTCTGGAAATTGAAGCTGGCGGCGTAGTACCGCGAGCGCCCTTCCGTCTCAGAAACAACCACACTGCGCGCCACACCGCCCAGTTCCTCCCCATTGATGAGGGCGTAACTTCCGTCGATGACCGGGATGGGGCGGCTGGCGTCGGCCTCTGCCGGCGTCCGTACCCGGATATTGCCGGCAGCGACCGGGAAAGGAGCGGCGGCGTTGAGGTTCCTCAGGCGGAACAGGTTGTAGCTCTGGTTGTGCACCAGGTCTATGTAAAAGAGGCTCTTCTCGTCCAGCTGCAGTTGATACCCCAGGGCGAACTGATGCGTGTAGGGATTGTCATAACCGTTGGGGTTAAGGATACGGCGCTCATTGCTGAAAATGCCCTCCCGTTGCTCCTGCAGCGCCTCCGGGCCAGGGCCCTGAAGGTAATCCGTATCGCTGGTGAATCCGCTGAGGTTGCCATCGAAAGTTATCCTGTCAATATCCGTTTCTGCCGGCAGGATGCCCAGGTTCACCAGTTCCTGAAGCTGTTTTTTATAATCCTCGGCCGTAGTGTTCTGCTGCAGGGCGTCGCTGTAAATGGTATAGGGGATCTTGTCGTAAAATATCCCGTAGCCTCCCCGCAGGCTGCTGCGCTGGCCCAACTGGTAGTTGAAATTGAAACGGGGGGCGATGTTGTTCAGGTCTCCCTGGCCGGCCCCTCCTTTCGAGAGGTTGTCGTAGTCGTAACGCAGGCCCAGCGTGAAGTTAAGCCGGGGCGAAGTTCGAAATTCATCTTCCAGGTAGAACGAATAGATCGTCTGCCTGCCGCCGAAGGAAGTGGGGCGGAGTTCGACGCTGTAGCCCAGGACTTCCGCATCGGCCGGGATATCGGTGACATCCAGAGCGGCGCCCCGGTTGAGGCTGCGCACCTGTTCCACCTGTCCTTCCGTGAGTTTCACCCGGTAGTTGCCGTTGATGTTACCCCCACCGAAGAGCTCGTGATCGGAAGAAATGATGCCCACTCCCGCTTTAAGGGTATGCCGGCCGGCATAGTAATTAAACTTTTGCTGGAACTGCAGGGTATTCTCCAACTCATCGAAGACAAACCCCGGATGCCCCAGTATGGCCAGGGTTTGCTCATCGGGGCCGAGTACCGTGGCCTGCGGGCCTTCCCCATTCAGGGGGCGGCCGTAGTTCCAGCGGAAGCGGCTGTACTGCAGGTTGGACTGCACGCTGAAATTGCTGCCCACGTAATTGTTCTTAAGGGCCAGCAGCACGGAATTGCGGTCCTGCACACTGCCCGCCGAGGGGAAGGTGGCGCCTCCTTCCAGGCCGCCCCCCTGCCGCTCGATATTCACCAGCCCCAGGTTGGCGCGCAGGCTGGAACGGAAATTGGTGCTCCAGGTGTGGTCCAGCTTGCCGGAAAGGTAGGTGAAATTATTCTCTCCGCGGACTGTCTCCTCCCCGTCCAGCAGTGGAGAGTTCAGGAAATTGTCCTTAAGGTCGGTGGTATGCTCCACATTGAGATAGTAGAAGGTTTCGTCTTTGGCCACCGCTCCGCCGAAACCGAAGCCCGCCTGGTAGCGCTGAAAGCCTTCCTTTACACTATTGCCCGACAGGTCGCGCTGGGCAAAATCCGACTGCCCGTCGATGGCCGGCCCGGGGCGGGTAATGAAGAAGGCCTCTCCACCGAATTCGTTACTGCCCGAACGGGTAGTGATGTTCACCACGCCGTTGGCGGTCAGGCCGTACTCCGCTGAATAGTTGTTGGTCAGAACGGTAATGTTGCGGGTAAAGCCCACCGGAATGGGGAACTTCTGCCCCCCCAGGAAACGCTCATTGTTGTCCATCCCGTCGATCATATAACTGGTAAATAAAGAGTTGGCGCCATTGATGGATACATTGGGCGCTTCCGGATAAAAGCCGGTGGCCTGAGAGACATTGGGCAGGCGGTACAGCACCCGGGTGATGTCCCGTCCCTCGATGGGAATAGCCTCGATCTCTTTTTGCTTCAGTTCAAAAGCGACCTCGGCATCCGTGCGGTTGATCTTCGTCGTATTGCCGGCGCCAAGTACGACCACTTCATCAAGCCTGACCTCCCGTTTTTCCAGCAGGTTGAGCTGTACAGACGGGTTCTGATTGGAACGGATGCTGAACGTTTCCGTCCGGCTCGGCTCATACTGATCATTTCCCCCGAAGGCAAGTTCATAGCCATCCACTTCAGGGACTCCCCGAAATACGGCCGCTCCCCGCTCATCGGTTGTTGCTGACTTTTCAATGCCCCGGCTCTCATTGAGGAGCACTACCTTCGCTCCGGATACGGGCTGGTTGGAAAGGTAATTGATAACCGTGACATTGAGGTCTGCCTGGGCCAGTGCCGCTGCTGCAGACAAAAGCATTACAGTGAGTGAATAAAGCCTCTTCATATGATGTTTTTTGATCTTTTGACAAATTTCAGGGCATAGCCCACCCTGGCTTCTTTTTTACAGGCGCCCGCAACAGCCTTGCCCGGCGCCCAAATAGCGCCAAGGTTCACTCCGCCGTTGCGGAAAAACCAATAGGCCCATGCCATTCAAAAAAGATACAGCACAATGAATTAAAGGGGAATGGAGGAACGGTAAGTAAAAGTATGCCTGAGGGCATGTTTGGAGGCCGGCGGCCCTCTTTTCAGGGCAACCTGATGTCGTCCGGCCGGTAGTACAAAAGGAGCGGCATAAGGAGGTTCGGCGGATGAAGCCAGGAGGTTTTCCAAAGCCTTCCTCAGGCGGCTGCGAAAAGGCAACAGGCCAAGGAGGCGCCGTAGGGTGACCGCATCATCTGCATCTTCCTCTTCTCTGAGCAACCCGGGCTCGTGCGCCCATTGGCGGGCGTACCGGCACAGGGCGGTACAGAGCTGATCCGTCTGCCAGGGGAGCGCCAGAAAAAGGCCCCGGCGGTAGGCCTGCCGGCTGAGGCCAAGCAGGTAGACGCCTCCGTCTCTGGCCGGCCCCAGGACGATCTCCGACTGCCCGAACTGGCGGGCGGCCTCCTTCAGGATGCCGGCATCCAGGGCCGGGCAATCATTGCCGATGGCAATGACCTTGTTATACCCCTGGCCAAAGGCATATTCAAAAGCATTCGCCAGCCGTTCCCCGAAAGTATGGCCCGATTGCCGGCGCCCTTCGACGACGAGCAACGGCAGGCCGGACAACCGGGCCTGTCGCCGGGCGTGGCCGTTGAGGTGTCGGTAGATGGCACGGTTCGCACGGCGCCCCCGAACCGCCAGGGGTTTGGCGAGCGCCTCCTGCGCTTCATCGCGCAGGAACAACAACAGGGCGATATTTTGAGATGGAGCCGTCATCGAGTGCTAATGTAGGCAAATATAGGGAAATAGCACCCGCTTCGCTGTCCTGGCATTGACAGTTGGTGGAAGATTACGGGCCACTTGAAAGTGGCGCCGTCCGAAAAAAAGCCCCGGCTCTGGGAAGAGGCCGGGGCATGACTGAAGCCCTGTAAGCACTTTAATGCCCAACGGGCTCAAAATGGGGAATCAACTAAAACCTAAGTAATGTATGTAGTATGCCTTCTCTAATGTCGTTCCTTTAAAAATCTCCATCTCCTCCGTCAAAGTCACCGCGGCCGCCACGCTGGCGCTGCTTATTCTGGTTGAGGCGGTAGTTGAAAGTGAGAACGGCCTGGCGGGCGCGCCACTGAAAATCGCCCCGGCTGTAGAAATCATCGTCTTCAAAGATATAACGCCAGCGGCGGGAGTTGAACAGGTCTCTGACAGAAAGCGTGAGCGTGGCCTTACTGTCGAGCACATCCTTGCTTAGGGCGAGGTCTACAAAATAGTAAGACTTATTGCGCCCCTGCGTGGTATTGCGCGGCGCCCGGTAATTGAAGCGCACCTGGGCGTCGAGAGCCTTCCAGAGCTCCATCTTGGAAGTGATCCGCCCGTTCCAGGTCAATGCATCCGCCTGAAAGGCAGCATTGATGTTGTTGCCGTTGATCAGAGAGCGGTAGAAGTTGACGTTACCGTCCAGGTCCCACCACTTCGTCGGGGAGGCGGAGAAGGTTACGTCCAGCCCGTATGCATCTTCAGTAGCCAGGTTTTCAGGGCGGGTGAGGGTAGTGCCGTCCTCCTGCAGTGTCCGTATGCGTTCGATGATGCCTTCTGTGTATCGGTAGTACACCGAGGAGCTGAGCGACATGTTGTCCCAGTATTTCAGGTGGCCGATCTCGAAGGAGTGAGTGAATTCAGGGTCCAGGTTGGGGTTACCCGTGCGGAGGTTGCGGGGGTCGCTGAAGCTGAAGAAGGGGTTGAGGTCCCAGAAACGGGGCCGGTTGATCCGTCGGCTGTAAGAGATCTGTACCGAGTTCTGTCCGACAAATTCATACCCAAGGTGGCCGCTCGGGAAAATGTTCAGGTAGTCGCGGGGGTTCTCCTCTCCGGTTTCGATCAGGCGGGTATTGACGTCGGTATACTCCGCCCGGACCCCCAGCTGAGCGGAGAAACGCCCGAATTTATTGCCGATGATACCGTATGCCGCATAGATATTCTCGTCGTAGACGAATTCATTGGTGAAGTTGGGCAGGATAGCCCAGTCATTGCTGCCGAACTCTTCCACCTGAAAATCGGTATTGATCTCCCGGATAGAGGCCCGCAGGCCGGCTTCGAACTTACCCTCTTTTGCGAAAGGGTGGATATAGTCCGTTTGGGCAATGATCAGGCGTTCCCGCTCTTCATTGCGGGAGCGCTGCTGCAGGCCGGGAATGCCCGATTCGGTATATTCGGGGGTAAAGAATTCTTCTGTAATATTGGACTTTTCGATCTCATCATTATCCTGATAGCGCAAATCGGCCGTCCAAAGATGCCCCTCGCGATCGTACTCCTTGCGGAAGGCCATCACGTATTCCAGGTTGTTCTCGATCTCCTTTTCGCGGTCCAGGCGGCGGGAGATACTGGTGAGGCGGTCCAGGTTGAAAAGATAATCCCGGTATTCGATATCTGAGGTATTGCTTCCATCCTCGTTCTCATAGGTCAGCGAAGCGGTAAGGGTCGTTTTTTCATTGAAAAAGTACTCGGCGCCCGCCCGGAGGGTGTTGTCCCACCCTCCCCGCTTGCGGTCGGAGAACTGCTGAAGGATATAAGTGGTGTCGGGGCCGAATTCGTTCCGGTCGTAAATTTCCTGGTACAGCGACCCCTGTCCAGGCCGTTCGCGGTAGCTGATGCCGTAATTGGCGAACAGGTTGAGGTTGCCGGCGCGGTAGTTGGCATTGGCCGCCAGGCCGTAGTTGTGCGGATAGCCGGTAGTGAGGTCGAGGGTGCCGTTGAATCCCTGCCGGCGATCTTTCTTGAGGATGATATTGATGATGCCGGCCATACCTTCCGCCTCATAACGGGCCGACGGGTTGGTGATCACCTCTATGCGTTCGATCAGGTTGGCGGGTATCTGGCGCAGGCCGTCGGTATCGCCCACCCCGACCAGCCCCGAGGGCCGGCCGTTGATCAGTATGCGGACGCCGGAGCTGCCCCGAAGGCTCACCCCCCCTTCCGCATCGACGGTAACCGAGGGAACGTTGTCGAGTATGTCGGAGGCCGTGCCGCCGATGTTGGCCAGGTCTTTACCCACATTGAAGATCCGCTTGTCCAGCGAGATCTGCATGTTGCTTTTTTCGGCCCTGACTTCCACTTCCGCCAGGGTTGTAGCGTTGGGCGCGAGCGGTATGGTGCCCAGGTCGACGATGGGATTGTCGCGATTGACCTCGATATTTTCAATATTGGTATCTTCAAAGGAGATGAAAGCCACATTGGCGTAATAACTTCCGAACTTCAGTTCCAGCCTGAAGGCTCCGCTCATGTCCGTAACTCCTCCCGTAACCATGGAGCTGTCTTCAGAAGAAAATATGGTGACCGTAGCGTAATCGAGGGGTTGGCCGGTGCTTTCATCCACCACCACCCCTTTGACCAGCCCCTTGGCAGGCTTATCCGGGTCGGGCTGAGCGGTCAGAGAAAGTGGCGCTTGCAGAAACAATAGTAAAGTAGACAGTAATAAGATCAGGCGATTTTTCATTATCATGTTTTGAGTCGAGGGATAATAATTTTTCCTTTTCCCTGCAAAGGTAAGGGGCAATCCTAATGATATTTTATAGGAAATTTGAAGCAATTCTGATTTTTGAAAGTTTAACAGTTTTTTAAGGTTTAATGTTTAAACAACGACATAGAAGGCTACGATAACTTCGTGAACTCCATCGGAATACTGGTGGGATACCTGAAAGTCATTGGCTTCGGTAATCTTTTTGACAATGGCCAGGCCCAGGCCCAGGGAGCCGTTATTATTCTTGTGGCTTTTCTGGAAGCGCTCGAAGAGCTGCTCGGAGGAGGTCCGGGGAGCAGGGCCGGTATTTCTTACCCGCAGGTACTTTTCGTCCAGGCTTACCTCCACCCAGCCGCCGGAAATATTGTGCCGTATGGCATTCTTCACCAGGTTGGTTACCAGGATATCCGCCAGTGTAGGGTCAACAAATAGTTTTACATCTGGTTCAATGCGGCTTTTCAGGGCCAGGCCCTTCAGGCTGGCCAGCTCGGCGAAGTTATCCAGGCAATTTTGAGTGATCCGGGAGAAGTCGACGGGTTCCCGGTTGTCCGCAAACTCTTTGTTATCAATACGGGTCAGTAAAAGCAGGGAGTTCCCCAGTTTCGACAACTTGTTTATGTTCTGCTGGGCGGACTGCACCAGGCCCAGCTGTTCATCGGTCAGGCTCGGCGTTTCCAGCAGCAATTCCAGCTTGCCGCGGGCAATGGCCAGGGGAGTCTGCATCTCATGGGAAGCATTTTCGGAGAATTCCTTAACTGCCAGGTAATCCCGACGCGCCTTGTAGGCCATCTGAGCGACAAAGGCATTGAGCTGGCGGAATTCTTTGGTGGAGGTCTGTGGGAGCTCAAGTACTTTATGGTCCTTGAGGTTGAACGACCGGATACGGTCCAGCGTCTTCTTGAAAGGCCGGAACAGCCATCCGGTGATCAGGAAACTGAAGAAAAGCATGGCTACGCTCAGGATGATGAACAACCGCAGCATGATGTCTACCACCACATCGTAAATGTCGTCCGTTTCAATGAAAACATCAGTAATGCTAACCCGGTAATAGCGGCCGCCGACTTCCCGGACAGCGGTGATCTTGCGGAAGGGCTCCATCTGCCCCTTCAGATAGGGGTGAGGCGCCAGGGTGTCGGACAAAGTAAAGAAAGTGTCCCTGGGCATGGGGCCCAGATCGGTGATGTCAACTTTCCCACGTTTGAGAAAGGCCAGCGGAACACCCTCTTCAATTTCTTCGGTAATATCGTTGAGGTTATCCCAGAGGGCAAAATCCGTTTCCTTCTGTACCTCCCTTTGTACGAGGTAAAAAGTGACAATGCCGCCGGCGCCGAATACCAGCAGGGCGACAAGGAGATAAAACAATGTAGTTTTCGTGATCAGGCTCATAACCCATATTTAGTCAGCACTGAATTTATAGCCCAGGCCATAGATCGTCTTAATGTAATCCTCTCCGCCTTCCGCCGCGATCTTCTTGCGCAGGTTTTTGATGTGCTGGTAGACGAAGTCGAAGGAATCCAGGAGGTCCACGTTATCGCCCCAAAGGTGTTCGGCAATTGCCTGTTTGGTCAGCACCCGGTTTTTGTTGGTGATAAAGAACAAGAGCAACTCATATTCCTTAAGCGTCAGCACCAGGGGGGCGTCATGAACCAAAACATCATGTGTATCGGTATTGACGGTTATTTCCCCGAATTCAAGGACCTTATGGCCTTTGAACTTCCGGCGCCGGAAGATGGCGTTGAGGCGGGCGTTCAGTTCGGGCAGGTGAAACGGCTTGGTCAGATAGTCGTCGGCTCCGAGTTCCAGCCCTTCCACCTTGTCATCCAGGGCATTTTTAGCGGAAATGATGAGCACGCCCGTCTCGGGCTGCAGGCGTTTGAGCAGGCGCAGCAGGTTCAGCCCGTTGCCGTCCGGAAGCATGATATCGAGCAGGACGATGTCGTAGTCGAAGGACAGCAACTTGTCCTGGGCTTCCTCAAAGTTGAAAGCCGTCTCACAGACCACATCGCCCCGGGACAGGTAGGCGCGTATGTTGTCCGACAGGGCCTTTTCATCTTCAACGATCAGTAGCTTCATAACAGCTACAAAGATAGGAAGGGATTTTGAGGTAAATTTGAAGTGGCAGGCTGGAAAGGACAAACGGATGCCCCGGCCTCTGTAACCTTCCCAGGATCAGCCTTGCCGGGCTGCCTGAAAGGCCTCGAAATCCGGGGCATCCGTCCAGCATCAAGATTGAGGGGGCAATCTATTGAATATTTGCCCTTTATCCTCCGCAGGATTCGAGCAGCGCTTCGAATTCTGCCTGGCCGTCGATCACTTGTTCAGTGCCGTCATCCAGGATTACCGTGAAGGGGAATCCGAAGGTAGGATGCTCATCACTGCCATTGTAACGCTCCCTCCACATTCTGTGAATACGCATCAGCGCCAAACGGCCGTTTGCCACTACTTCATTCCCATTGGGAAGAATTACCGTCACCGGAAACTGGAAGCGGAAGCAAAGGGGGCCGGGGCCGTCAAAACCGGGGCCGTTGCCAGGGCCATTGCCGGGGCCGTTGCCGGGGCCATTGCCGGGGCCATTGCCGGGGCCGTTACCCGGGCCGTTGCCAGGGCCATTACCCGGGCCGTTGCCAGGGCCATTACCCGGGCCGTTGCCAGGGCCGTCGCAGTCGCAAGGGTTAAATGCCTGGCAGATCTCGTGCAATTCCAGCAGGTCGGCTTCATCCTCGATAATCATAGTTTCACCATTGTCAAGTATCACGGTATAGGGCATGGCCAGGGAAGGGAATTCTTCTGCCGGGCCGGGTTCGGCTTCGCGCCACGCCCGGATCTCTGCTCTCAGTTCCTCTTCACTGAACACGGTTACCGGATCTTCAATACCCGGCAAGTTGACATCTACCGGATATTCCAGGCTGAAACAGGGGCTGTTGAAGCCAAAGCCAGGGCCGAAATAATGTCCGGGGCCGTATCCGGGGCCGCTGTGTCCGGGGCCATGGCCCGGGCCGTGTCCAGGCCCATGTCCGGAGCCGTGTCCGGGGCCATGTCCCGGGCCGTTGCCCGGCGCATTGGCACGGCATTCTGCCAGTACTGCCAGCAGGTCTTCACGGTTCTCGATGTCTCTTACATCTGTATCATCATCATTCATAACCACCTGATACGAATAGGCGAGCGTCGGGCGTTCCATGGTGTTGGGGTTTTGCTCCCTCCAGCTGAGGAACAGCCCTCTGAGGGATTCCGGATCATAGACCGTTTCCGAATCCCCATTAGGATACAGAACCGTTACAGGAAACACCAGGGTAAAACAGCGCGGCCCATGTTCCATTCCGTCAACCTCCAGAGTAACCAGGTCTACATTCGAAACACCTCGGGTTTCGATCAACTCGTCATTAGTAAGGCTTTCTACTTCCTCCTGATCACACGCAACCACGAAAGCAGCGACAGCCAGGATCAGGATCCAACTCCATTTAATAGATTGCTTTAACATTTTGCTTTAATTTTTGAGTTGAGCAATTCATTTTTCAATAATAGGAGCATAGTATGGAGGGTTTGTACTGAAAAAAAATCAAAAAAAATTACATTTGCTCAGTAGCACTTTGCACTACCACAACCAGCCGCCATGTCAGAAACACTACTCTGGTCACAATTGCGGAAAGGGCGAAAAGCCGCCCTGGAAGCGCTCTACCGGGCCCACGCTCCGGTATTGCTGCAGTACGGCGGCAAGTTCTCCGCCGACCGGCAGCTGGTAGAAGACTGCCTGCAGGACCTGTTTGTCAATCTCTGGCAAAGAAGGGAACATCTGGGCGAAGTATCCTCGGTGCGGAGTTATCTGCTGGTGGCCATGCGGCGACAGGTAATCCGGCAATTGAGCAGCCGGCAGAAACGCGAGGCCCCGGAAGAACCCCAGGAATACCAGTTCGACTGTGAAATGGCCATCGACGAACAGATCGCCGCCCGCGAGTTGTCCGGCGAACAACACCTTAAACTAAAGGAGGCCCTCGGACAGCTCACTCCCCGGCAAAAGGAAGCCATCTACCTGAAGTATCAACTGGGCATGGACTATGAAGATATCGGAAAGGCCATGGACATCAGCTACCAGTCGGTGCGCAACCTGGCCCATTCGGCCCTGAGCCGCCTGCGGGAGCTTCTGATCCGGGGGTGGTGGCTGATTTGGAGCTGCCTGGCCGATTTTTTTTGAATTTTATTCAGTACAAATAACCCGACAGCGCCTCTATTATATAGAAAAGCAGACTGAGCCACAAAAATGAATGAAAAATATCTCACATATAATACTGTAGAATTCGCCCAGGATGAGGCATTCATCCGTTGGGTGAAAGAAGGAGGCCGCTCCCGGGAATGGGAAGAGTGGCTGGCCCGGCATCCCGAAAAGCAAAAAGAAGCGGAAGATGCCCGCCTGTTGGTGCAATCCATTATCATACGGGAGGCGCCGGCAAGCCAGGCCCGCATCGAAACGCTCTGGAATAAGATCGACGCCGCCACGGAGGAAAATGCAAAGCCGGCCACAGCGCCCCGCCTGAAAGCCTACCGCTGGCTGGGTTATGCCGCCGCTGCGGCCCTGGCCATCCTGCTGGCTTTCTTCTTCCTGCGCCCGGATGGCCCCGTTTCCATAAAGGCCGGCTACGGGCAGGTCGCGGAACACACCCTTCCGGACGGGTCCAAAGTCGTCCTCAACGCCGGCACCACTATCCGTTACCAGGAAGACACGTGGGAGAGCGCCCGGCAGGCCAGCCTGGAGGGAGAAGCCTTCTTTGAGGTGGAAAAAGGAAAACCTTTTGTCGTAACTACCCCCAAAGGCCAGGTGAAAGTATTGGGCACCAGCTTCAACATCAACACCTTCGAGGGGCGTTTTGACGTTTACTGCTATACGGGGAGGGTCGAAGTAGAGGCCGGCGGCAACAGGGATACCCTATCCGCCGGAGAACGCGCCTTATGGAATAATGGCGGCTGGGAAAAAGGCGCCTTCGAGAGCGGCGGCAGCCCGGGCTGGCAAAGGGGCCGCTTTGAGTACCACAGCGCTCCGCTGAGCGATGTGTTCCGCGAAATGGAGCGGCAGTTCGACATCACGATCGACGCTCCCGACAGCATCCTGTCGCGCACCTATACCGGCGCTTATGAGCGCAACAACCTGGACAGCGCCCTGTACCGGGTGTGCTGGCCGATGAAGCTGGAAGCCGGCCGGAAGGGCAGTGTGGTCACCATCCGGGAAAAAACAGCCTCCCCTCAACTCCCTCCGAGGGCGGGGGAGTGATTCTCCGCTGTAGGAGTCAGCTCAATAGAAACAGAAGTTAATTGTTAATGAGGAGAAAGTTATTGCTGATTGCGCTAGGCTTGGGGTTCGCCTTCTCCGGCCTGGCACAGGTTGAAGAGCCCGTCGTCAGGGAACAGTTCCGGAACTGTTCCCTTGCCGCTGCTATGGAGCAACTCGAAGAAAACTACCAGCTACAGATCGCCTACGACAACGACGCCCTTTCCCGAATAACCATTAACCAATCCATAAACGGGCTTCCTCTGCGGGAAGCCCTTCACCAGTTGCTGGAACCGGCCGGGCTGGAATTCCAGATGTTGTCCGGCAAGGAAATCCTCATACGCCCGCAGGAAGCCCGCAAAAGGGAGAAGCAAATGTTGATGCTGCGGGGGGAAGTAACCGATGCACTGAGTGGAGAGCCCCTTGCCTACGCCGCCGTCCTGGTAGAATCGCCTTATACCGGTGCCGAAACGGACCGGAACGGCCGGTTTGAATTGTGGGTTCCCGAGAGCCAGAGTTCCATCACCATCCGGGTCCAATATGTAGGCTACCACCCGCTTTCCATTCATCTGTCCCCCGAGCAGGCCCGCCAATACCAGCAGCTGAAACTTCCTCCCCACATTCAGGAAATCGAACAGGTCACGGTTTCCGAACGCCCGCCGGTGCTTTCCACCCGGAAAAACGCTCAAAGCCTCTCTCTGGATGCCGGCCAGCTCAGCCGCCTGCCCGCCTTCCTGGGTGGCAACGACCTCTTCCGACAGATGCAGCTGCTGCCGGGCATCAGCGCTCATGACGACCTCTCGGCAGAACTCAACATCCGCGGCAGTGACGGCAGCGAGAATATGATCCTGCTCGACGGCATCACGCTCTACAGCATCAGCCACTTCTTCGGCGTGTTCAGCGCCGTCAATCCGGAGATGATCGATGAGGTCAGGTTGTATAAGAACGCCTTCCCCGCCGAATTCGGCGGCCGGACGGCCGGCGTCATCGAAATGGACTCCAAACAACCGGATGGCCCCGGCCTGCAGGGGACGGCGGAGCTCAACCTGCTGATGGCCAACGCCTACCTGGCCGCCCCCCTGGGAAAAAATATGTCCCTAACCCTCAGTGGCCGCATCACCGGCCAGGACGTGGCCGATACCCGGCTGTACGGCCTGATCCGCGACGATGCTCCGCCCCCGGTGCGGTCACTGGGCAATGGAATGTCTCCTGCCAACAGCATTCTTGCGGATGAACCAGGCTTTAACTTCTATGACACTTACGCCCGATGGGTATGGCGCCCAACCCCGGCTGGCAACTGGAGCGCCAGCTTTTTCCATAGCAATGACGATTTCAATTATCAATATGAACAGCAATACAGCCGCCGGTTCCGCGGAAACCTCATCACTACCCGCGAAGCCTATACTGAAAACGCCAACTGGGCCAATACAGGCTTCAGCCTCCAGGGTTCGCAGCAATGGAGTCCCGTTTTTCGATCCGGCCTGCGCCTGAGCTATTCTTCCTTTCAAACAGAAGGGCTGGTCAATACCTCTATCACCCGCCCAATGCAGAGCAACTCAATGATTATCCTGGACAACAGGCAGGCAAACCACATACAGGGAATAGAAGCCAACTGGAAAAATGAATGGGCCATCTCTCCGGAAGAATCCCTGTCAGGAGGTTATAGTTTTCTGCGCAACGAGGTGGATGTCAGCCTGGAAGTCGAACAAAACACCTTACTGGCCCGGCAGAGGGCCGCCGCCCAGCACGCTCTGTTTGCAGAGCATAAAAAACAATGGGACAAACATTGGTCGACCACGCTGGGGCTTCGGGGAACCTATTACCAGCCCGACGGAAAAGTTTACCTTTCCCCCCGCCTCCAGCTCAACTATCATATTAACGAAGAATGGAGCCTTAAGGGCGCGCTTAGCCGCTACAACCAGTTCCTGAGGGAGATGAACTACGAAGACCGCTTCGGCCGCTCCTTCGACTTCTGGGTGCTGGCCGATGATGATGAATTTCCCATTGCCCACGCCAACCAGGCCATGCTCGGCCTTAACTGGCAAAAGAACGGTTTCGAACTGGATGTGGAGTTTTACGGCAAACACCTGGAAGGAGTGGTGGCCTACGCTCTGCTGGCGCCCGGTTTTTCTCCGGGAGGAATGACCCCTTCCCAGACGCTGGACTATCGCCTGTTCACCGGCCAGGGACATTCCCGGGGCATCGATATCCTGCTGAAAAAAGACTGGGGCCCCTACTCCGGCTGGCTGGCCTATACCCTGAGCAAAACGACGCAGAACTACCGCGAGATCAACCGCAACGAACCCTTTCCCGCCCAGGACGACCGCCGCCATCAACTCAAGTGGGCCAATATGGTACGGCTGGGCAACTGGGAACTCTCTGCTTCCTACATTTTTGCCAGCGGCCGCCCCTTCACCGACCTGTCCCGCTTCCAGCAGCAGGATCGGCGCGAGGTCCGGATAGAGGATTTCATCATCTACCTGCCCGATTACCACCGCGCTGATGTTGAGGTGGGATACAACTTCAACCTCTCCGGCCTGCGGGCCAGAACAGCCGTTTCCGTATTCAACCTGTTCGACCACGACAACATCAAATACCGGCAGTACATCTACTCCCTCTCTCCCGGAGAAATGGGGCCGCAGGCGCCGCAGAATATCGTCCTTGGTAATGAGGTGAAATTGCTGGGAAGGACTTTGAATGCAGGGTTTACAATAAAATTCTAATAGAAAAATATGAAGAATAAATGGAATAATTTACCCCAACCAGGCTTGTTGGGGCGTACCGTAGTCTGAGGAGCCGGAAAGGGCCGGTCAAAACCTGCAGGGTGTGCCGGTTTCTTATGGGTAAAAGAGAAGGCACAACCTGCAGGGTATCAAAAAAACACCTTTCAATTGCTTCTGATGAGCACTTAAAATTTAAGCGGCTGGTTAATGGCCACCGTTACCACCGTTACCGCCGTTACCGCCGGGGCCGCCGCCGCCGGGGCCGCCGCCGCCGGAACGCTCGGCGATCCTGATGTCAATGTAGGTCAGGTTCAAGTCTTTGCGGAGGACGGGGACTCCCCCGCCTCCCGGTTCGCTGGTGACAACCACAACGCCTTCGGCAGACCCGATGATCTGGGCATTGTCGAGGAAAGTTTTGTTCGCAGGTCCGCCAAAATCGGTGGAAAGGCTAAAGGTGATGCGGTAATCGCCCGCCCCCTCATTCAACCTTCTGACGTTCCAGGTGTAACCGTAGATGACCTTCCCCTTGACGTTGATCTCGGCGTTGTAGTAGCCCGGGCCATCTTGGGATTGCCATGCTGCCAGGTTAAACAATGGCGCATTGATCAGATCCGCCGTGCTTCCGGAAGGTTCTGTCCAGTACTTGTTAATGGGATCCCAAACCAGAGCGCCCACCTGGGGGTCGTCCCTGTCTACCCGTAGCCTCTGTATCGTCAGGCGGGCACAGGGAGAATAGACGGTCGCCTGCAGGCCGGAGCCTTCAAGGGCCTGAGGGCCTTTGACGGCAAGGCCGTGGACCTCGTCGGTGCCCCACCCCTTGATGTGCCGCATTTGATACTCCAGCATAGACGGAGAAACATTTTTATAGAGAACGACTTCTGTGCGAACCTGTGACCGGGTATACCAGTCGACAGATTCGAGGTTGTCGCCCCAGTCGATCTGGTCCACATATACGCCGCCAGAAGGGCCGTTGATGGCCCCTGCCTGCCAGACATTAAATTCGTCCTTCTGAACATAGGCCTTTACCCATCCGTCTCCGGGAGAATCGCCATTATCACAAAGGGGTTCATTATCGGCGTCAGGCCGGCAGGCCTGAAGCGTTCCATCCGGGAGGGGATCCCCCCACCAGTACCACCATTCGCCATTCAGTACCGGGGCCATACCCTGGGTTCCGGGTAAAGCTTTGGGTATGCCCTCCGCCCAGATGACCGGGAAGGAAAGGTTGTTGACTCCTGCGCCTGGCTTACGTGCCTCATACTGAGGCACTTCGGACTGTTCGTCATCCAGGATCGCATCTTTTTCGCATCCTGTCCAAAACAGGAATACTCCCATAAGAAGGGTCAATCTCAATGCTGTTTTCATGATGTCAAACTTTGAGGTTAAAAAACACCCCTTTCCACATGGCAGGCCATTAACTGCTATGTGGCAGGAAAAGCAAGTTTGAAAACTTTCCATGTGGGAAGGGGCCTTTAAAAATTAGACCAATTGTGTATAATTGAAAGGTGGATAGAGCTTTAGGAAGAAAAGCGATTGAGCTCAGAATACGATTTTTTTTGCCACACTTCTGGCAAGAGCATGCTTTTTTGCGACAGGAAACACTCTGAATCCAGAGCTTAATACCTATTTGACAATGGTGGATCATTTTTCAGGCACGGGGATCTTTGAACTCGCCCGGGCTTTCTCACCCTTATCTTGAAACCCAATTTCAGGTTAATTTTCCAGGGGGGGGACAAAAACAATATCTGAGAAAACAAGTCTTTCGGGAAGAAAATTTTACAATAATTATTCAAAAAACGGGAATGATAAAAATCATTTTAAAAAATGATTTTTATCATTGTGTCTTTCGGAGAAAGGCTGTCAAACAAGAAAAGAAAGTAAATTCCTAATGTGACATTTATCACTTCCGGAATAGCAGGAATTGGCAAGCCTTTGAGCTGTAAAAGGCCACTTTTCGCTTTCTGATCCCTGAGCGCAGGATGGCCCGTCCCTATAGAGATAGCACAGGCATCCTGCCGCCGGTTTTTTGCTATATCAAATGCCCGAGCCGCTGATTCATATCAACTTCCTCGTCTCCGCGATCCGGCTCTTGATCACCGGCTTGAGCTGCTCCATAGCCGTCATCAGCAAGGCCTCGTCGGAGGGGAAAGGCTGGGGGCGGTTGCCGAGGTAGCGGCAGGCCTCTTCGCTAAGCGCACGCTTATCGCCCCGGAAGGTGGAGGCATAGTTCTCGAAAACGGCATCGGCGGCCATGGGCTTGGAGTCGATGAGGTCGCCTGTCTGCAGGTCGTAAAACTCCAGCCTGCCGGCGATGGAAGCCACCTTCGTCTGATAGGTTTCGAAAACGCGGGCGCGGATCAGCACCTTTTTCGGCGCCTTGATGTCGTTGCCCAGAGAGTCTTTCATGACGTTGCCGCGGCTGTCCAGCACGTATTCAAAGCCATCCTCTATCTCTTTCACCTCCTCGAATTCGCGCTCCCTGACCACGTTGGGGCCGGCTTCCAGGTTGGAAATTTTCATCACCACTTCGTAGTCGAAATCCACCCCCCTCGCCTGTTCGGTATAGTAAGCCTGCCAGAAGCTGTTGAGCCCGCCAACGCCGATGCGGCGGATCTCCCGTTCCAGGGTTACCGGAAGGATGGAGCGGGACCGGTTTTCCAGGCGGACCAGCACGTGCGTCGTTCCCAGTTGGCGGGCCGCCTGCTGCAGTGCCGATTTATCCTTATAATCCCGGAAGTACTGGTTGATCCTGTCCAGTTCATCGTAGGCGCGGCGGGCGGCCAGCTTATCGCCAAGCCGGGCGTCCTCCAGGAATTCCTGAGCGCGGGCGTAGTAATATCCGGCGGCTTTCTCGCGGCTTTCGTATTCGAGCTCATCTACACGGACGAACCGGAAGTTGGCCCGGATCCCTTCTTTTGAGATCAGGGGCAGTAAGGGGGCGACGCGCTCCTGCCGGTTGCGCACCCGCCGGTAGGCATCGTTGATCTTCGCCCAGTTCTCGGGGCGCCCCTCCCGCTTAAGGCGCTCGGCCAGGCGCATATCGCGCTCGTTGGCTTTATGGAATGCTTCCTCCAGGGCCAGGACGTATTTGTCCTTCTTGTTCTTTTTACCGGCCAGGCGCTTCACCGCCAGGTACACCGCCTGGTCGTAGTTGCCCGACTCGACAAGCTTCTGAGGGGATGTACAGGAGGAGAAGAGAAAAAGCAGCGCAAATGCCGCCGTTGCCAGTAGATTGTTTTTGCAGGTGATCATGGTTCTCGTTTTTACGGGTTCTGTCGCCGGGAATGATCCGCTGAGGAAGGCCCCGGAAGGATCATTCCCGGCGGGGCGGAGCTGCTTCGCCCTTTTCCGGGGTAAAGGATATGCGAAAGCGTTCCGTTACATGCCACTAAAATATTCCGCCGGAGAGCTTGGCGAAACTATGGAGACGTTAAAGAGGGAAGGCGGGTAGTTAAAAAGTTCTAAGGAGCGTTAAGGGGATGTTATTTGGGGGGAGTAGACGGTAGACGGTAGGCGGTGGAAGGCAGGGCTACTGGGGTGCTTTTTTGGGCCGGTTTGCCCCTGGCAGTTGACCCAAAAAAGCACCCAAAAAATCAAAAGAAGAAGGCGCCCGTGATGTTGATACGCTTCGATTTGCCATCTCCCACAAACAAACTGGCGTTGAGCACGAACATATCGAACGGGCTGAACCACAGCCCTCCGCCGTAGGCATAATGCCAGGTATCGGACTCTTCCTCTTCCAGCCACACGCGCCCGTGGTCGAAGCCGGCGGTAATACCCAGAGAGAAGGGAATGGTGGAGTTGGAGGAACTGAGCAGTTTCAGGCGAAGATCTATGTTCTGATAGAAGGCTGTAGTGCCGATGAAGCGGTTGCGGCGAAACCCGCGGAAGTTGGCGTCAGGCCCCGGGCCGCTAAGCATGGCGCCCTGGTAAAATTCATACTGTCCATTGAAGCGGTGTTGCACGCCCACCCGGGTGGCAAAGACCAGGTTGCGGGCTCGGTCCAGGTTCTGGTAGGCAGTAAAGGAAGCGTTAATATAGGGAAAGCTCTTGTCTACCCCTCCTATCTGATGCTTGTACCCGGCATCCAGGAACAGGCCGATACCGCGGGAAGGCACCGCCGGGTTGTCGACGTTGCGGTAATCGAGCACCATTTGTGCACCCAGAAATTTCTGGCCATCGAAAAAACCTTCATAAAAATCATCGCCGGCTTCATCAATGAAACGCCCTTCCGTACGCTCTATGCGAATGGATTCATACGTAGGCCCTATGGAGAAACGCGACTGGCTGTTGAGGCGGCGCATTAGCAGAGGCGAGGCCCGGTAAAGGCGCTGGCGAACGCGGTTAAAGTCCAGGCCACCGTCATCGACCTCGGCTTCCGGATTGATGGTTTCATTACCCAGGCCGTAGTAGTTTATGGAATACAGAGAGGTCTGCACCGTTCCCGCCAGGCCAAACTCCCACTTTCCGAACAGGTCAATGAACTCACTAGTATAATCGGCTACGAAACCTCCGGTAGCCAGCGCATAATTTATCCTCAGGTTGTGCTGTGAGGCATAGGGAGATTTCTTGAAGCCATAGGCAGTATATTGCCCGAACAGCCCCAGCAGCGGCCCGTCGTCAGGATTAAAGCCGGCCGAAGGCAGAATGCTGGAATAATTAAAGCTGTGGTCGATGGTACGGCGGTTGTAGGTATTATATCTGGGGTCTTTCTTGTACTTCACCACCGATTCCTCTCCTATCTTTATTTTATTGTCTTCTTTTTTGGTATCGTAAAAGATGACACGCCTGCCGCCGTGTTCGATCACCGACTCATCCGTAAAAGTATCTTCCCCCAGCCCGCCGATTATCCGGATCAGGATGGACTTTTCGGCCTTGCCGGTAACTTCGAAAATGTCATCATCATCCAGGCCGTAAATCAGGATCTGGTTGGTTTCATCATAATCGAAAGTACGGCCGAAAAAGAGAGCCTCCTTCTCGCCCTTGCTGTTGGTATCATATACCCGGATGCGGGTTTGCCCGCCGGGCAGGCGCTCAATGGTGAAGAGGTCCTTTTTGGAAGTGCCCACCACTTCCACTTCTTTAGAGATATAAAGGTAATATTCGCGAGCCATCTCCATGAGGTTGTCCCGGCGGGCTTTTAATTTGCGGATCACCTCCTGGCCGTTGAGGGAATAAACGGCAGGAGGCCAGCTTTCCTTTACAGCGGCCTCGATGCGTTCGTCGGTCACGGCGGCCTGAATGCGGCGCACTTCTTCTTCCCAGGTGCTCCAGTCGGCGCCGGGGAGAAAGCTGCGGTCAAAATGGCGGGCATTATAGACCAGCCACTGAATTCGCTTGGTGTCTTCTTTGAAGACCATCAGTTTCTTGACGTCAGGGGCGGTGCCCCGGGCGATGCCGAGCAGCAGGCCGTCGTACTTGCAGAAGGCCTGGTCGCGGTCGCGGGGAATGGGGCGGTAGAACTCATTTTTTCCTTCGTCGATCTCGGCCCAGCGCCACTGGTCGTCGTGGCGGTCCCAGTCGCCGATCAGCACATCGAAGAGGCGGGAGCGCACTACCCAGCGGTAGTCGACCAGGCGGTCGTGCTCGCCCAGCACCTCTTCCAGCATATCGGAAGTGGAGAGGATCTCCCTGGAGTTGCCGAACTGAGGCGTGTCTTCCCATACATCATCATCGGGGCGCTCTTCGAGCAGATAGAGGGCGCCGGCAAATTCGTCGTTGTAAATACCCAGGGCTTCCTGGGCGGGCAGGTAAACCAGCTTCGGGTCGGTGTAATAAATGCCCACCGCATCGGCCAGCCGGGCGGCGGGGATGGCGGACAAGGGGTGGGAAGCGCTGAAGTTGTCTTTGACCACCTCTGTAACAAAAGACTCGTTGAAGGGGTAGCCCAGGGTGCGGGACGGGTCTTTGTCGATGGAACGGACGACGTATTCCTTGCCGTCTCTGGTTTCCAGGCGCAGAGAGTTGGTCTGGTAACCTCCGCCCCGTTTCACGGGTTTCACCCCCCCCTTAAACTCATCGAGCTTCAGGGTGGGCGCCTTTACCACCGCATTGTAAACGTCACGGTAGTGTTTGCCCCAGAAAAAATCCCACAGTTTACCCCGGTTGAAATCTTCCCGGCTGAGGGGTACTTCCACAGTGTCGGGGATGGGAGGAAAATCCCGGGGGGCCTCCTCCACAATATCGGGTAAAGGCCCCTTTACTTTCTTGCGGTAAACCATCCGGCCCCGGCTGCCATCCCCTTCCGGTATCCAGTACTGTATCCAGGCCGAACCGTCTTCGTAAAAGTCCAGTTGGGCAAATCCGCGGTGGCCGTAGGCGAATTCCGTTCCGTCTCCCAGCCGGGAGGGGCTTTTCTTACTACCGGCGCCACTGACGATGAAGAACTGCTCGTCTTTTTCAATATACTGCAGGTTGTGCTCATGGCCGGAGGCGATGAAAAAGCTGCCGTTCTTACGGGCGGCATTGATGACGATATTGGACACTTCCCGGTACTTGGGGTGGCTGGCGTCCTGCGGGTGGCCGACCGTTCCGCGCAGGAATTGCACTACGGAGCCCAGCACAGGGAGGGGTATCCAGAGGTTGTCGTTAATATCCGTCAGAGGGAACAGGTGTTGTTTGAGGGTGAAATCACCGCCGTGAGGCCCGTTGGTATAGGGGGGATGGTGGATAGCGATGACCATGTTCTTATGGCGGTTGCCCTTGATGGCCTCCTCGACGTAAGTCTGGAACACATCGCGGCTCTTCACCTCGCAGCCGTCGTTGATCTCGCTGTGGCCGTCCCAGTCTTCGAGGTACCACTGGGAGTCGATCAGGATCAGCGTCAGGTTGTCCGTCAGTTCCACCTCTTCCGGGTCTCCGCAGCCGGGCTCGGGCAGGAAAACGTCTTCCCTGTCCAGGTATTTTTCGATGAATTTCTTTTCGCGGTCCAGCCCGTCGATGCCATACTCGTACCAGTCGTGGTTGCCGGCGATGAAGAACACCTTTCCTTTGTATCCTTTAAGGACATCGAGCTGGGCCTTCAGGCGGGCTTCGTCGGCGGCGCGGTCCGGGCCGTCTTTGGGGGCCATGCCGTTGGGGTAGATGTTGTCACCGAGGTAAACGACAGCGCTATTCTTGCCGGCCTGCCGGAGCTTTTCGCCCAGCAGGATAAGGGCGGGGGACGTCGTATCATAGACCAGCCCGCCGGCGTCGCCGACGAGGAAGACGGAATGTTCCACTTTCAGTTCCGGATCGGGGGTATTGGACTCCCAGCCCTGAGCCTGGCGGGAGTAATGCAGGTTGTAGTCGGCGCAGGAATGAAGCAGTAGAACGCCGATGATCAGCAGGTATCCTTTGAAGGTTTTCATAGTATGGACAATGGGTATTTAGCTTTCGGGATGAAGTTAAGAAAAGCGGGCGGGGAATGCGTGTTTTACGGTGAAATTTATATCAGCTTGCCTTCATCAGGCGGCCGGTTTTATGGTTTGGCCGGATACAAACAGCCCGTGAGCTCACAACTTTAGAGTTGTCAGCTCACTTGATACGGAATGCCGTTTTCGGGAAGGGCTATGCCCTCGCCCGCAAAGGCGGCATCTTGAAAAACAATTTAAACAGCTTCTAAAAGAACACTTCCCAATCCCCATCCGTCACGCAGGGTATCTGCCGCGGGTTGACCCCCAGGTGCAGGATGCGGCTGCCCGTCTGGTTGATGGGGCTGATGCTTTTGCCGATGACGATGCCGTCGTCGGGGGCGAAGTATTCGCGGCTGGCCTTGCCGAAGATGTTGCGCACCACGGCGATGCGGGCGCCTTTGGGTACGACGTCGCGAACTCTGGGCAGCACTTCCAGAATGCCGCCCTCGTCGGTGTACATCCAGTAGGAGCGTTCGCAGAGGGTAGTGTGGGTAGCGGGGCAGAGGATCTCTCCGTCCAGCATGTCGAGGTCGTAGAGGATGTTGCGGATGCCGAGCAGAGCATCTTCGATGACGCCGGACTGGAAGACGTGCGGGTCGCGCAGCTCGAGGGTGATGGCGTGGATACCCAGGCTGTTGGCCGCTCCGCGGAAGGTGCCGTCGCCGGGCGGGTTGTGGAGGATGATGTCCGGGTTCTGCAGGCGGGCCATACGTGCAGTTTCTGGAGTGGACATATCGGCGCGGATGTACCAGGAGTTGACTCGCCCGAAGCTGGCGGTATGCAGGTCGATGAGGTAATTCATGGGCTTCAGGATGCGGTCCACGACGCGGTAGATATAGACCTCGCTGAGGCTGCCCGATTCATTGCCGGGGGCGATGCGGTTGAGGTCGGCCCCGTCGTTGAACTTGCGCTGCTCCAGCAGCAGGCCCGGCACGTTCATCACCAGGCCGCCGATCACCGTTCCGCGGAGCCGCTCCACGTCGATCTCCCGGAAGAGGCGTTGTATGACGGGTATACCGTTGAGCTCGTTGCCGTGGATGGCCGCCGTAAGGCCCAGCACCGGCCCGTCCTTTACACCCCGGGCGACAATAATGGGAATACGGACCGGCTCGCCGATGCCATTGTTGATGATGTGCAACCAATAGTAACGGATGGTACCCTTTGGGGTACGGCCAATGTCCAGCCGAAGCATCTGCTCCGCGGAGCTGTTCCATTTCATACCGGCAAAAGATTTAAAGTCTGCAATCCTGAAAAGTCCGGAAAAATACGGGGAATAATGGTAACTGAGTAGGCTATCGGGTTTAAAAATAGACTATGAGCCTGTATGGAGGCGAAGACAGTGTTGACTCCTCTTCGCTTCTTCCTGATTACGGGCCACATAAATGACCGAAAAAAAAACAGCCTCCGGCAGATGCCGAAGGCTGCAACTTTACACTCACTAGTTTATGAAACTTTAAGCCAACGTCAAAAACAATTGTTATTCACTTAACCTTTGTATTCGGTTTTTTATTGCCCGGGAAAATGTTAAATTATCCTTAAGAGCAATTGCAATATAGTATACGGCGATATTCTGCAAAAAGTTTCATAAAAAACATAGAAAAAATATTTTTTTATCGCTCACTCACCGCCTTCTCAACATCTTTAGCCAGAACCAGGGCTTTACCAGTTGCTCCCGCAGGGAGAAGTCATTGTACATTCCGGACAGGACGGCCACAACCCGTTGGTTGCCGGCGATGATATTGGCCAGCAGGTTGGCCATCCGCGGATAGGCCAGCATCTTCTGCAGGCGGTAGCTCAGGCGCATCTCTGAACCGAGCACCCGGTTCACCCGCCGGTCGTAGGCTTTGAGAACGGACGCTGAAAAATCGTTGGCCGCCAGGCATTGCTGCAGTTGCTCGGCGGCGATGAAACCGCTGTAGAAAGCATTGCCGATGCCCTCACCGGTCAGCGGGTCCACCAGGTGGCCCGCATCGCCGACCAGCATGTAATGACTGCCGGAAATGGCCCGCCGTTTGGACCCCAGCGGCAGGCCGTATCCCTTTACTTCTCCGATCAGGCGGGCATTTTTAAAGCGCTCCCGCAAAACGGGATGTTCTTCGATCACCTCGAAGAGCGTCTTGCGCAGGTTGACCTTCCGCCGGCCCAGGATGTCGCTGCGCATACCCAACCCTACGTTGGCATGCCCTCCGGGCAGAGGAAAGATCCAGAAGTATCCGGGAGCGATGGAACGAATGAAATGCAGCTCGATGAAATTGTCTTTGGCCAACCCTTCCACATTGGAGAAGTAGGCGCGCACAGCGCCGGCATGGTGGCGAAGGTCTTTTTCCAGGCCGGCAATCTTCCGGCTGAAAACGGAATGCGCCCCGTCGGCAACGATGAGCATGCGCGCCTCTACCTGTATCGATCCGCCGGCGCCTGAGATCATCCATCCGCTGTCGGTACGCTCATATTCTTCCACGGCCACCCCTTCATAGAACCGAATGTTTTCCCGGCGGCGTACCTCGTCCACCAGGAAGTTATCAAAATCGAAGCGGCGGGCTACATACCCGGGGGCTGTTCTTGTGTCCCGTATATAGTTGGGTTGAAAAGGGATATCCAGTTCTTTCCGGTTGGGGGCGACAAAGCGGATGCCCCATACATCCGTTTGAATCGATTGTTGAGTGAAGCGTTGGAGGATATCGGGGTCCAGCCGGTTGAGCAGGGTGGTCACCTTACCGCTGATGGCGTCCCCGCAGACCTTATCCCGCGGGAAAGCGGCTTTGTCGATCAGCACGGAGGGTATACCCAGGTAACTCAACCTGAGGGCAGTGGCTGCGCCACCCGGGCCGGCCCCCACAATACAGGCGTCAGTTTTTATCATGCTGTAAAAATAACAGAGGGGGCGTATTACCCCAAACGCTGCTCCGGAAAATCTGGTGCCCGGGTTGGTTTTGGGCAGGTAGGCGATGATCCTGGTTGTATTTAAAGTTACAGGCCACTTGAAAGTGGCCCGTCCGAAAGACGTACGCCCACCAGGTTCTTAAGTTCCTGGCGGGCGCACCTTGATTCCCCCTTATGTAACAGCCATGCTGCTACAAAAGAAATTAGCATCTAGTAAGTTTACGGGGCAAAGGTAGAATAAAAAAGGGCTTTTGTAAACCCCATTTTCATGGGGTGTAACAATGTTGTTGCATCGGTTCATGGTTTGACAGGCGCCACCTGGCTTCCCCCATGAAACCGTGAAATCATGGAGCCATATACCAATGAAACAGCGCTCCCGCTTTATCCCAGCTCCGCCGGGATCACCACCACCCGCTCTTTCCGGTGGTTGCGCAGCACCAGCAGTTCCTGCGCCTTGTTGATAGAGCTTTCATCCAGAAAGCGGTGCAGGTCATCGATAGTGTGGACGGCTTTGCCATTGAAGCCGATGACGACATCGCCCTGTCGCAGCTCAGAGTTGTAGGAAGGGCTGTCCGGCTCGATCTGCTGGATCAGTATGCCGGAATTGGTTTCCAGCTGATAGCGTTTGACGAGCTGGCCATTGAGGCGGATCATCTGGCCGGCGATGCCGATATAACCGCGGCGGACCTTTCCATCGATGACCAGCTTGCCTACGATGTAGGCGGCCAGGTTGGACGCCACGGCAAAACAGAGCCCCTGGGCCGGCAGGATAACCGCTGTATTGACCCCGATGACCCGGCCATGGGAATCGACCAGCGGGCCGCCCGAATTCCCCGGGTTGAGGGCGGCGTCGGTCTGAATGACATCATCGATGAGCCGGCCGCTTTCCGAACGCAGGGTGCGCCCCAGGGCGCTGACCACCCCTGCGGTCAGGGAGTACTGAAAGCCATAGGGGTTGCCGATGGCCACTGCCAGCTGGCCTACCTGAAGCCTTCCGGAATCACCAAAACGGGCGACAGAAAGCTGATCGGCATTAACCTGCACCACGGCAATGTCCGTGGCCGGGTCATTACCGACCAGGCGGGCGGTAAAATGCCGGCCATCCTGCAGGTTTACTTCGATATTGTGTGCGCCATTGACCACATGGCTGTTGGTGACGATGTATCCGTCAGAAGAAATGATGAACCCCGAACCGGTTCCGTAAGGGCGTCCCGTCCGGGGCCTGCCCTGCCTGCCTACCGGCTTGTCTACTTTGATCTGCACGACCGAGTCGCTGACTTTCTGAGCAACGCTGACTACCGTTTGGGAGTAGGCGTCCAGCAATTCGGCATCGGGGTTGGGGCCCGAAGCGTACCCCGGGCCTGTTTCCGCAGGGGTATAATCTGAAAGAAATTGGACCATTAGCTGGTGATTTTATTGGTATGGGAATACTGGAATGCGTACTCTAAAATAGTACCAGGATTGAATCTGCGACAAAATGACAGGAGGAGCAGACAGAAGTTCAGGGAGGAAGGTTTATTGGTTTATTGGTGCATGGGTGAAGGCGCTCCGGAAAGCCCTGCAGGACAGGAGTGTTGAAATCATGAAAAAATGGAGTGATGTGTGACGCCCTGCTTGCCAGGAAGATATGCATATGGCTTTTACGTTACTCCATTGCTCCATTGGACTTTCCGGAGCCCCCACATAGGTTCACTGTTCCATGGCGCCATGAAACAGTGACCCCATGAAACCATCCTTAATTGCCTCCGAGGATCAGCGGCAGGCCGTTGCTGCCCTCACCGCCGACGATCACGATCTTGGCGTTGCCCGATTTGGCCAACTCCAGGGTAGCTTCGATGCCTTTATCCTGGAGGATCTTATCGGTGAGGCTGGCGCTGAGTATCCGGTTGGACTCGGCCTTGGCCTCCGCCTCGATGATCTTCCGCTCGGCTTCCTTGCGCTCCTGCTGCAGGATGTAATCGTATTTCAGGGCCGACTGCTCCGCTTCGATCTTGGTCTCGATCGCCTCCCGAACCTTGTCGGGCAGCGCGATGTCACGGATGAGTGTGGCTTTCAGGTCAACGAAGTTGCTGCCCAGGTTCTTTTCCAGGTCCGTCTGTATCAGGGCCTGCACTTCATTCCGCTTGGTGGAGTACAGCTCCTCCGGAGTGAACTGTCCGATCATTTCCCGGACCGAGGAGCGGATCTCGGGCCGTACCAGGCGCTCGATATACTGGGGGCCGAATTTTTCGTGCAGGTCGCCGATATTAGCGTAGTTGGGGTTGACCCGCACGGTTACGTCCACCTTGATGTTCAGGCCGTTGCTGGAAAGCACGGACATGTCTTCGTCGACCTGTTGTTCCCGGATGTCATAGACGTACATGATGTTCCAGGGAGCGATAACGTGAAAGCCGGGGTTATAAATATTTTCCTTATCCAGGCCTCCGCCAAAGCGTTTAAAAAGCACGCCGCGCTCGCCGGCTTCGATGGTCAGAAATGTAGCATTAGAAAAGATGAGGATCGCAATCAAAGCTACGAAAACGACGATCCCGGTAGTGATTAATTTACCTTGTCCCATATTTTTAATATTGTTTCCTTTACTCATTAAGTGAAAAAATTTTCAGTAATGTCTTAAAATTTAACAACTTTTACGGCATCCTGTTGCCACTGATTATACAGACGGCCTGTTTTTTAGGATGAGTGAACCGCCTTCAAACCCTACCCCTCCATTTTTGTTGTACATTTGCGGCGGCAAACCGCCGGTGCGAAGACAATACAAAAAATCGTAATAATTCATCAAGTAAATGAAGCAATGGTTCCTTTTCCTGGCGCTGGCCGCCTTGGTACTGGCATGTGGGAACTCGGGTACGGAAGGGCGGTTGGCCGCCAGTGCCACTTCCGCCGATAAGCCTGATGGAGAGAAGATCTATAAGCAATATTGCGTGACCTGCCATGGCCTCTACGGAGATATGGGAGGAGGAGGCGCTTTTAACCTGCGCGAATCACAGCTCGGCCTGGAAGAACGGGTCGCCGTGATCACGAGGGGGCGCAATGCCATGACGCCTTTTGAATCCCTGCTCAAAAAGAAAGAGATCAGGGCCGTAGCGGAATATATCGCCACTTTACGGGAAAAATAACGCTATGCCACAACAGGAATATCACGCCCTCGGGCTGATGTCGGGAAGTTCTCTCGACGGGTTGGACATTGCCTGTTGCCAGTTTTCGCTGGCCCACGGGGATGAAGGCGCCACGGTCAGAGCATGGTCTATGACAGCAGCCGAGGCCCTGCCCTTCAGCGAAGAATGGAAGCAGCGCCTGATAAGCCTGCCGGAAAGCAGCGCACTGGACCTGGCCCTCGCTCACGCTCAGTTTGGCCGCTATCTGGGAGAGCTCGTCAACCGCTTTCTGGAAAAGCACCGGGTTGAACCTGCCCTAATTGCCTCTCACGGGCATACAATATTTCATTTTCCGGAACAGGGCATGACCCTTCAGATCGGAGACGGTGCTGCCATTGCCGCCATCACCGGTTATCCTGTAATTGACAATTTCCGGATGCAGGATGTAGCCATGGGCGGGCAGGGCGCCCCACTGGCGCCCATTGCCGATAAACTGCTGTTCCCCGAATACGACCTTATGCTCAACCTGGGCGGTATTGCCAATATGACCTATAAGGGCGCCGGCCGCTATGTGGCCTTCGACAACATCGGGGCCAACCAGGTGCTCAACGCCCTGGCTGCCCGGCGGGGGCTGCCCTACGATGACGGCGGCCAACTGGCCGCCCGCGGCAGGCTGCTGCCCGGCTTGCTGGCAGCTATGGAAAAGCTCGATTTTTTCAAAAAGCCTTACCCCAAATCGCTCGGCAACGACTGGGTCCGCGAGGCTATGGTGGCCCCCTATCTGAAATATGAAGGTTCTATAGAAGATAAGTTGCACACCGCCTGTGTACAGGCCGGCCGGCAGATCGCTTCCGACCTGAAAGAGATACTGAAAAAGGAAGGCAGCCCTGGCCGCCCCCTGCGGATGATGGCTACCGGCGGAGGAGCCTTCAATACATTTTTGATGCAATGCATCAGGGAGGAATGTGAAAAAATTTGTTCCTTAGTAATAGAGGTGCCCTCCCCGGAAGCCGCCGCCTTCAAAGAGGCGGCGCTCATGGCCCTGATGGGGGTACTTCGCATAACCAACATCCCGAATTGCCTGCCCTCGGTTACCAATGCGTCTCGCCCGGCTATCGGTGGAGCCATACACCAGGGATGGAAAAGGCAGGTTTGAGGGCCTAAATGTGTAAGTGTGTATAAGTGTAAAAGTTCCCCTCTGTTCAGCCTTTGGTGTAAAAAAAGCTCATATCCAAGTGCTTATGACTGAACTATCAGCCGCCAAAGACGCCCCCACACTAGTCACTGGAGCTACCGGCTTTGTGGGGTCTTATCTGCTGCGCTACCTCCTGCAGCGGGGCTACCGGAATATACGTGCAGTCCGCCGCCGGAACAGCTCCCTCGAATTGCTGGGTGAGGCTGCCGAAAAGGTGGAATGGGTGGAAGGAGACATTACCGACCCGGTTTTTGTGGAAGAGGCCATGCAAGGCATGAAGCGGGTTTTTCATAGCGCAGCAGTTGTTTCTTTTGACCCCCGGCGGCAGAAAGAGATGATGGAAACCAATGGAGAAGGCACTTCCAATATTGTCAACGCCGCCCTCTACGAAGGCATTGATAAACTGCTCCACGTGAGTTCGATCGCCACCCTGGGGCGGGTGCGCAACGGCGCCACCCTGAATGAAAAAGACCTCTGGCAACGCAGCCGGTTCAACACGCATTACGCCATCAGCAAATATCTGGCAGAACAGGAAGTGTGGCGTGGCATGGTGGAAGGGCTCAGCGTTGTGGTTGTCAACCCATCCATTATCCTCGGTAGTGGAAACTGGAGCGAAGGCACAGCCCGCATTTTCAAAGCAGTACTGGAAGGCCTTCGCTTTTATCCCGAAGGAGCCACAGGTTTCGTCGATGTAAGGGATGTAGTGCGTTTCTCAGCATTGCTCATGGAAAGCGGGATAGAAGGAGAACGGTTTATCCTCAATAGTGAAAACGCCAGTTATAAAACCTTGCTGGAGCGCATTGCCCACCATCTGGGCGTCCGCCCTCCTTCTATGAAGGCCAATATTGCGGCCCGGGCCATCGCCTGGCGCCTGGCGTGGCTGCATTCCCGGCTCACCGGAAAACCACCTCTACTGACCCGGGAGTCCGCCACTCAATCCAGCCGTACCTTTTTCTATGAAAACCAAAAATCGCTGGAAGTATTTCCGTTTTCCTACCACCCCATCGAAAAGACGGTAGCCGAAACCTGCCGGCAACTGCTGGAGGCCAGGGATGAGGGGGTTGCGGCTAAGGCGCTGCCGTTTGAATGTGTGTAGATGCTTGTGTGTAAGTTTGAGGGCATGAAAGCCCATATGCATGAATCGGCTACCATTCTAAGGTTGGACAGCCCCGTACACCGTACACAGCCCAGGATTGCCATTGGCCCGTACATCGTACACGCCCCCGGAATACCCCGGAACTTTCTGTCCAACCTTAGACGGATAGCCCATGAATCCTCCCCCCTATTCATCCTCATGGCCTGTTTTTTTGTTACCTATTCTATATCTGACAATTGAACACCTCCTGCCCGGCGCCGGCCGGGAGGGGATACGCAAAAACGGGCTGCCAGCCTAACGCTGGACAAAGTCCAGTAACTAAAAAGGATAGACCAAAAACAAATTGGCCATGGAAACCAATATGATCATACAGGGGGAAAAGCCCCTGTCCGAAAGCCGCAAAATGCCCATCCTCAAAGAGGATGACATCTACAAGGAAATCGGGATCAACCGGGTTCCGTTTTCTTCGGTGCTGAGTTTTGAACCATTGATCCGGGAGATAGAGGAAAAAGCAAAAAACGGCAATTCCATAGAAGCTGGTATCGCCAGGATGGTGCTCAAGAAGCTGGATGAGGCGCCGGAACTGCGCAAGCCGGTCAAAGACCGGGCTCTCCTGGACAAATACCAGGAGGCCATCGGAATGTTGATGATGATGGTCATTCCCAGTTCCATGCGCAAAAAGCAACTGGTAAAAGCCTCTGCTCCTTTCGACATGAACCCCATCTACTGCACCCAGTCTCTGGGAGAATTGATGAAGGCAAGGAAAGTGAAATATGTACTCAACAACAGCAACAACATCCTTTTCTGCGCGATGGTCGTCAACGCCTGCAGCCTGATCCTGAATAAATTTTACGGCCAGAACATCAACGTCGACCCGCCCATCGCCCTGTCCATACAGCCGGAAGGTTACTCGCTGGAGCGCCACTACAAGACCCAGCTCGACACCCAGTACGTCGACATCCGGCAACCCAAACCGCTTCGGCCATTGAGCCAGGAACAGATCAACAATATGCTGAGCAACATATACGACCTCGACCTATGGCTGCAGCATATCCCTCCTGAGAACTTCGAATTCCAGGGCTTTGTCATTGGCACCCTCATCGACATCACCGAAGAAGAGGCGCTCTCGCGGCTGAAGTATGGCCTGCTGGAAAGAGATGCCGTAGTAGACCCCGAGAAGGTCCGGCGCCTGCAACACCTGATCCAGACCTATTTCGGCCTTCCTGAACTGCGGCTCGGCGTTACGGCGATCGATTATCCGGTGGAAAACAGCACGGCCCATAAGTACAAGATCCGCTTCGACTTTCTGGCCAACCGGCACGAATGCCTGCTTTCCCCGGAAAACAAAAACTCCATTTATGAAAAAGCCTGCCGCTACCGGGAGGTCCTGCTTATTGAAGACCTCGAAGAAGTAAGCAATAAAACACCCATTGAGAAGGACTTGCTGGAAGAAGGAATACGCAGCATTATCGTAGCGCCTCTGTTCAATAAAGATGAACAGGTAATGGGGATACTGGAAATTGGCTCGCCCCACCCCTTTGAGCTGCACAGCTTCATCGAGCTGAAGTTCAAGGAGATCACCGGCCTGTTCAGCATGGCCGTTGAACGAAGCCGGGAGGAGATCGACAACCGGGTGGAGGCGATCCTCCGCGAGCAATATACTGCCGTTCACCCCAGCGTGGAATGGAAATTTATCGAAACCTCCTATAACCTGCTCGAAAAAAGAGAGGCGGACCCGAAAAATGCAACGGCCGACCCCATTGTTTTTCAGGACGTCTACCCCCTGTACGGGCAGGCCGATATTGTCAGCTCTTCGGAGAAACGCAACCACGCCATACAGGCAGACCTGGCCGATAACCTGAGGCGGGCCTCCCGCATCCTCGAAAACGGCGCCCATCTGGGGCGTTTCCCCTTACTCAACCAGTACCTCATGCAGGCGGAACGGGACCTGAAAAACATTGAAGAGGAATTCAACTCTAATGACGAGTCCCGCATCGTGGAATGGCTCCACTCCGAGATCCACCCGCTGTTCTACCAGCTTCGGGCGAAATATCCGGAGCTTGCCGGGCTCATTGCAAGCTATTTCGATTTCCTCGACCCGGACCTGGGCATCGTCTACCGCGAGAGGAAAGCCTACGAAGACAGCGTCACCATGATCAACAATACAATCGCCAACTACCTGGACCAACAGGAAAAGGAGTCCCAGAAGATCCTTCCGCATTACTTCGAGAAATACAAAACGGATGGTGTGGAATACAATATATATGTGGGGCAGTCCCTTCTGAAAAGGGGCCAGTTCAGCATGATGCACCTTAAAAACCTGCGCCTCGCTCAATTGATAGATATGTGTGAGGTGGCCCGCATCGTCGAAAATATGCAGGGGCAACTGCCGGTTCCGCTAAAAACCGCCCAGCTGGTCTTCGTTTACAGCACTCCGCTGTCCATTCGATTCCGCATGGATGAAAAGCAGTTCGATGTAGACGGCGCCTATAATGTGCGCTACGAGATCCTGAAAAAACGGATCGATAAATCTTTGATCGAAGGTACGGAAGAGCGGCTGACCCAGTCCGGCAAGATCGCCATCGTATACCTGCAGGAAAAAGAACGCCAGGAATACCTGGAATATATCGACTTCCTCATCCACGAAGGATACATTACCGGTGAGGTGGAAGACCTCCGGATCGGCAGGTTACAGGGAGTTCAGGGCCTTCAGGCCCTGCGGGTAACGGTGAAGATGGAGAATAAGAGCCTATCCGAAAACCTCCAGATGTAGCCGAGTAAACGAGATTTTCGGATAGGCTCAAAGTAACCTTAACGGCAGGCATTTTCACTGCTCCGCAAAAGGAGGATATCGGGCCGGTCAGAATACAAACAGTGCATAGCTGATGCCGAAGACCAGAACCGTAGCGATCACGCCATACATAAAGATGGTATAGCATATCCGCAACTGGTTATATTTCCTGCCCAGAGAATGGCCGAGGTAATAGAGGTCGCGCATGATAGAACCTTCCAGGGTTTCGTCATTGGAGACCACCTGTTGCATGCCTTCCTGATATTCGGTAAAGGTCATTTTGTAGAAATTCCCGAAAAAGAAGAGGTTGGAACGCCCCGACTCAATAAGGTCCCGGCTGGTATAGCCCATCATTTTGATGGGCCGGGTGGCCAGCGTGGCGAATATCATGGACAGCAGGCAGGTAGCCAGCAAAGTGCCCATCGGCACGAGCAGATACAGGTTGCTTTTTACATAGGAGGCGGCCAGTGGCATCACAATGGTGATGATCAGGGCATTTACACTGAGCATGATGTTGGCCTTGTTGTCGGCCAGGTTGCTTAGGTCGAGATGGTTGCGCAGGGCAGTTTTGAACATCATCTGGGCGCTCTTGCTGCTGGAGATGTTCCCTGCACCGGCTTTAGAGGATACTTTTTCCACTTTGCTTTTGTCTGTTTCCTTACCGGGCTTCGCATGGCCATTGCGAAGCTCTTTGAGCTTTTTGCGATTGGCCTCCCACTGAAGGCCGTAAAGAGCTTTAGCTACAGAGGTATGATATTCATGGTCTTTCACGAACTTGTAATTCATCTTATACCATTCCCTGTCGCTGTAAGCCTGATTGAGAAACACAGCCCATTCGTAACGCAGGTTTTTCAGCGAGTCAAAGTACCTTTCACTTCCCAGATTGCTCAGGTCGGCGTCTTTTATGACCCCTTCCAGGGTACTCGCCGGATGTTTGGCCGGGAAGGTGGCATCGATCAGTAAAAGTACCTGTTGAATTTTATCCTCCGGATACTCCTGGCTTTCCAGGAAAGCCTCCGCGATCTGTCTGCTGATGGCTTCGTGCCCTTCATAAGTT
Organism: uncultured Phaeodactylibacter sp.; assembly: GCA_964418125.1. Lineage (GTDB taxonomy): Bacteria > Bacteroidota > Bacteroidia > Chitinophagales > Saprospiraceae > JACJXW01. Next base: position 22,489 of record CAYQKY010000023.1, on the reverse strand, counting down.
TCCGTAAAGCCGGTATCGTGGAAAAGCGCTGCCAGGCCGAGCACTTCCAGTTCTTCCTCATTCAGATCCATCAATTTGCCCAGTTCCATCGCTGCATCCCGGACCCTGAGGGTATGCTGAAGGCTGTGATAGCGGTGGTCCTCAGTAAGCTTCTCTTTCAAAAGAGAGGTAACATAACGCTCGGCTGCCGCGACAATAGTTTTTTCAGCCATTTTATTCATTTTACCGGCTTTTTCTTTGATCGAACCATGGTAATTCCTATGTGTTGCACTATTAAGCTACTAAATTGTAACTTTTTAAGCAATTGTGTAACATTTTTTACATCTTCTTGTCTTAAGCAATGTAGCATTTTTAAAATTGAACAGGAACAACCTTTTACCCAACACTAGAAAAAACAGGGCTACATGACTGGACTCCTACATACCCGGGTGGCGCTTTGGCTATTTCTCTTATGCATTTGCTGCAATGGCTTGGCTCAGGATGATGCCAGGAAGATTTATCATGTCAATTACTGGGCCAGCGGGAGTATCGCCCTCACGGGAATAGCTACCAACAGCTTCTCCCATAGCCGCCTGAGGAGCAAACCTGGTATGGCGGAGGAGCACGTCCGCCTCATCACCGCCAAAGGGGTCAACCGTTTCGACCGCTGGGCGCTGCGCCAGGACCCCTTTAAAAAGGATGCCGCCCATGAGGCTTCGAATTACATCCTCTACCCTTCCGCCCTCCTGCCCTTTTTCCTTTTCCTGGATACTGAGATCCGGCAAAGCTGGCTGGACATCGGCCTGATGTATGCTGAAACACAGGCGATCAACTCCAACTTATATGGTTGGGGCCCCCTGGGGCCTACTTTTATAGACCGTTACCGGCCGGCAGTATACTATGAAGAACTCCCCATGAAAGAACGCAATTTTGGCAATCTGCGCAATTCATTCTACAGCGGGCACGTCGGCTCTACGGCAACCGCCACTTTTTTTGCTGCCAAGGTTTATGCTGATTACCATCCGGAACTGGGAGGAAAAAAATACCTGCTTTATGGCCTGGCCTGCCTTCCTCCGGCAATGGTAGGCTATTTGCGGATAAAAGCCCTGAAGCACTTCCCCTCGGATATAATTGCCGGAGGAATAATCGGCGCTTCATTGGGCATTCTCATCCCGGAATTGCATCGCAAAGCCAGGGGACGAGCCAGTATTTCTGTCCTTTACAATGAAGGCAGGAAAGGGTTGGGAATGGCCTATCGTTTTTAGAAGCTTTTTTGTTCCCCCAAAAAGTTTGTACTATATTGATTGCCGTTCACTCAATTTCCTTTTTTCTGCATGGACGGCACCCTCTTTTTACTAGGCCAACTCATCATTACTCTGTTGACCCTCGGAGTACTCAGCAGCCTTTACTACGGGTTTTCCCATGCATTTCACCGCCTCCACCTGCCCGCCGTTCAGCGGGAGAAATTATTACAGTTCATCATCACAGGAATGGTATTCTGGCTGGCCATACTGGCCGTACTTGCTTACATGGGATACTTCTACGAGCCGAGGACAACCTTTCTACGCCTGCTACTGGCTTTCGGGCTGCCTGCCGCCATCAGTATCCTGTTGTTGTTTTCCCGCTTTTTCGCCCTTATCCTGCGGGTGCTGCCCATCCGGTGGCTGGCCTATTTCCAGTCCTGCCGCATCATCACGGAGTTGTTCTTCTGGATGGGAGTGAAGGGAGGGTTCGTGCCAGTCCAAATGACTTTCGAATGGCTCAATTACGATATAATCGTTGGCATTACTGCCCTGATGGCGGGTTATGTCTTTTTCAGCCGGGGCCGCTACCGCCGGTTTGAAGGCATCCTGTGGAATACCTTTGGGATTGCTTCTCTTGCCAATATGCTGATCATCAGCCATTTTTCCCTTCCGGGGCCTTACCGCGCATTTGTCACCGTGCCCGACAGTGCTTTCCTGACCCTGACGCCTTTCATCTGGCTGCCGGGGTTTATTTTTCCGCTTGCCCTGGCCGCTCATGTCTACTCCCTGAAGGAACTGCTCCACCCGCAGCAACGGCTGCTCCGGCAATTTCTGGGAAGGCAGGAAAAACGGTGAGGGGAGCTTCTCCTGGAGAAAGAAGGCCATGCCAAGCCGCAAATGCGAAGGGCGAAGCCGGAATCTGACTCCCGAGGGCCTTCCGGCTTCGCCCTTCGCATTTGCGATTTCTTCCGTTTACGGGCCACTTAAAAGTAGCCCGTCCGAAAAAGATAATGCCGGAGCAGCACGCGCCACCCCGGCATTATCCGGAAAAGGGTTTGAAACGGATCAGGCCTTTTCCGACCGGAATGCAATTTTAATATTGTATTCCGTGAAGGTTTCCAGGCCATCGGCCTCGACCTTCTTCCTGTTCAGGCTCTCCCTGACGAATTCCTTGATGTAGTCGTTGTCACTCACTACATTAAGAATGACGATCTCGTTGTCCTCGTTGACCATAAAATTGATGAAGGCATGGGTTTCTGCAATGCCCTTTTTGCTCAGTTCAGGAGTTTTGATCAACTTGGCCACCTCCTTTCGCAGTTCGGAGTTGGGAGATACATCTGCCGATACGGGTGCAGAAAAAGCATAACTTGTGGCCAAAATACAGAAAGCCAGAACGAAACTAATACGGAAGGTTTTCATGATAAAAAATTTAGGGTTTAACAATCGGGTAAATAGGTGCAGGCAAAGAACTTTAAGCCCGGCATCTTGACAGCACCGGTTTCCAGCCCCTGCTCAACACCTGATAACAACAGGGTAATTTTCCAGCTTATAATTTTAATTTTTCGTCCTGAAGTGTCTTTGTTATCAAAGACGGTATTTAAACGCAGAAGTTGCACGGGATGATCTCCAAAAGAAGGAGGTTTCTATGAATAGGTAGTTTGGTAAGATGAGCAGGCCGTTAAACTCCATACACGGAGGTATTTTATGTATAAAACACAAAAGCCGGACGTTGGAAAACCCAGCAGTTATTTCGCCTTTTTGCCCGGACATTACAAATTGAACGGCAACACTTGACGCATCCTCTCAATACCCTCAATTTGCAGCAAAAAAATTCATCCAACAAACCTTATCAATTATGCTGAAAACAATCAACCACCAGGCTATCCTTCTGGCCTTTGTTTTTTCACTAAGCCAGCCTTCCCTGCGGGCCCAGTGCGGTTTCGAGGCCGACATCGACCTGGAGCCCATGGCGCCCAACGGAGTATACTGCTCCTATGACACCGTTAAAATGAGCATTGCCGAACCGTTCGACAGCTACCAGTGGTATTACAATTTTGATGGTTCGGGCAATGGACTCATGCCCATCGAAGGCGCAGACGGCCCTGCCCTGGAGATACCGGTCGGCGATTACGGTTACGCCTTCTTTTTCGCAGAACTCACCCGTGACGACTGTACCCAGCTCAGCGAGCCGGCCGTGATCGACAGCTGGGTTTTCGCGCCTCCGGCCATTCAACACGAACCCCAAAGTGAATACTGCCGGGGCGATTCGGCACTGATCACCAACGCCTTTGGCAGTTATGCCTCTTATCAGTGGCTGAGGAATTATGAACCCATCGAAGGAGCCACCGGGCCGGAATACTGGGTAAAGGAACCCGGCACCTATGTGCTCAATGTTTCTCCCTTTGAATGCCCGGAAACCGTCCTTACCAGCGGCATCGGCCCTACATTCTCCTTCAGTGGGCCGCAGGCGCCCACCATCAGTTGGGACGGCAGCGTGCTCACCGCCACCTCCGGCCCCGAGTACCAGTGGTTACTCAACGGAAACCCAATCAATGGGGCCACTGCCCAAAGCTATGAGCCCCAGGAAAGCGGGGCCTATACGGTGAGAGTCAGCGATGGCAGTAACTGCCGCCCCACTTCAGCCCCCATCTCCATCGTGGTCTCCGGCGCCGCCCGGCCGGCATGGACAGCGCAGTTCAGCATCTTTCCCAACCCCGTAGAAGACGCCCTCTTCATACAGGCTCCCCGGGAGGCTTCCTTTGAGGTAAGAGTCCTGAATTCCGAAGGTAAAGAAGTGATACCCCGGCAGATACTGCATACCGGAGCGCCGGCGATCTCCACCGGCGGATGGAATAAAGGAGTGTACCTCCTCCAGGTGCACTACCAGGGGGAATCTGCCGGCTACCGCGTGGTGAAACAGTAGGTAATGCGGCGACTGTTCAAAAACTTTTCCTATTTTAGGGCACACTTATTTCTGATCCGAAATTTGAGAAAGCCGAAACAACGCACACCTGAATGGACGATATCAGTAAGGAATTGAACAGTTTTCCCGTTACCGTTGATATTGATGTACAGTGGGGGGAGATGGACGCCGCCGGGCATGTCAGCAACGTCATTTATCTGCGCTGGTTCGAACACGCGCGGGTCGCTTATCTGGACCACCTGGATTATCCGGTCGTCATGACAGATGAAGACGAGGGCATGCCCGGTGTCATCCTGGCAAAACAAGACTGCAAATACCTCTTTCCCGTTACTTACCCGGACACGATCGCTCTGGGCATCAGGGTATCCGAGATGCAGGAAGACCGCTTCACCATGCATTGCAGGATGTACAGCCGCCGACACAACCGGCTTGTGGCCATCGCCAACGCCGTTATGGTCACTTACGATTACCGGCAACGGCGCAAAGCGCCGGTCCCGGAGCCGCTCAGCCAGGGCATTCACCAGCTGGAACAACAGCCGGCAGCGAATTAAGTGCAAAGCCTTTTCTCCCGCCACTGCCTGAATTCAAAAACCACCAGTCCATGACCGCAGGAATGACCGATACTTCCAGACAAGAGATCCGGCGCATCTTCGAAGCACAGCGCGCCAATCAGCAGGCCATGGCCCAAACCACCGCCCGCGAACGCATCGCCAGGCTCCGGCGCCTGCAAAAAGCCCTGATGCAGTACCGGCAGGAGATCCGCGACGCACTCTACAAAGACTTCCAAAAGCCCCCCATAGAAGTTGACCTCACCGAGATCTACATCATTACCTCCGAGATCAAACACACCATCCGCAACCTGAAGCGATGGATGAAACCGCAAAGTGTAGGGACGCCTCTGCCTCTGCTGGGCTCCCGCTCTTATATCCAATACCAGCCCAAAGGAGTGGTGCTGATCATCGCTCCATGGAACTTCCCGGTCAACCTCATTTTCGCTCCGCTGGTTTCGGCCATCGCCGCAGGCAACTGCGCCATATTGAAGCCTTCGGAAAATACGCCCCACTCTTCCGCAATTATGCGAAAGATCGTAAAGGAGGCCTTTCCGGAAGACGAAGTAGCGCTGGTAGAAGGCGCAGTAGAAACGTCAAAAGCACTGCTGGAACTGCCGTTCAACCATATTTTCTTCACCGGCTCTCCGGCGGTAGGCAAGATCGTCATGCAGGCGGCTGCCAAACACCTCACTTCGGTCACCCTGGAATTGGGCGGCAAATCCCCTACTATTGTAGATGAAACGGCCGACATCGACAAGGCCGCCGCCCGCATCGCCTGGGGTAAGCACGTGAACATGGGCCAGACCTGCATCGCACCGGATTATCTCCTGGTCCACGAAAGCCGGAAGGAAGAACTGCTGAAAAAGATAGAACAGCAACTGAAAGCCTCCTACGGCGAAGACCCGCAGCAGTCTGCCGATTACCCCCGCATCGTCAACCGGCGCCACTTCGAGCGGATAAATACATCCCTTCAGGAGGCGCTGGGCCACGGCGCCCGGGCCGTCACCGGCGGGAAGGCGGAAGAAGCAGGCCGCTACATCGCCCCAACCATTGTCACCAACGTGGATCAGGACGCCCGCCTGATGACCGAAGAGATCTTCGGCCCGGTACTGCCGGCCATCAGCTTCCGGAACCTGGAGGAGGCGATCGGCATCATCAACTCCCGCGAAAAGCCGCTGGCCCTGTATATCTTCAGCAAAAGCCGGCGCAATATCAGCAAGATCATGAACCATACCCGGTCGGGTACGGCCTGCATTAACCACACCCTGCTGCAATTCAACAACCACTACCTGCCCTTTGGGGGCGATAACAACAGCGGCATCGGCAAATCGCACGGCTGGTATGGCTTTGAAGCTTTCTCCAACGCCCGGGCAGTGTTTAAACAGGTATGGCCCTTCGGCACCGGCGACCTGCTGAAACCGCCGTATACGGGCTGGAAACAAAAACTGGCGGACTGGACGTTGAGGTGGCTGTAGGAAAGTGTATAAGTGCATTCGTATATAGGTGTATCAGTCGCAGCCGCTGAGACGGGCAGTCCATGTACTTACACGAATACACGAATACACGAATACACGAATACACATGGAACAAACCACCGTCCTCATCATCGGCGCCGGCCCGGCGGGCATGGCGGCAGCCGCCCGCCTGCGGCAGAAAGGTATTGCCTTTGAGATACTCGAGCAGAACGAGGCTGTGGCTTCATCCTGGCGGCAGCACTACGACCGGCTGCACCTGCACACCGTCAAGGAACACTCTCACCTGCCATTTATGGAATTTCCAAACCACTACCCCCGCTATGTTTCCAGAAGGATGCTGGTGGACTATTTTGACGCCTATGCCCAAAAATTTGACATCAGGCCCCACCTCGGAGAAGAAGTGGTTTCGATCCGGCCGGGCGAAGGGGCCTGGGAGGTACGCACCCGATCCGGCAAAACCTTTTCCGCTTCCCATGTGGTAGTGGCTACAGGGCTAAACCGTGTACCGAACCGCCCCCGTTATGAAGGGGAAGAGCGCTTTCAGGGAAAGATCCGGCACAGCCGGCAGTACAAAAACTACCGCCCCTTCTGCAACCAAAAGGTGCTGGTGGTAGGTTTCGGCAATACCGGCGCCGAGATCGCCCTGGACCTGAGCGAGAATGATATCCCTACCTGCCTTTCCGTCCGCGGGCCGGTCAATGTAGTGCCCCGGGATTTTCTGGGAAACCCCACGCAAAAAACCGCATTTACCCTGGCCAGGCTCCCTTACTGGCTGGGCGACTGGATCGGCGCCAAAGTACAACGCCTCGCCTTTGGCGACCTGCGCCCTTACGGCCTGGCGCCTTCCGATGTTCCTCCTGCCCGCCAGTTGCGGGAAACGGGTAAAACGCCGGTGATCGACATCGGCACCGTCGAGCAGATCAAGGCCGGCAGGATCAAGGTGAAACCGGGAATCGAGCGCTTCACCGAAACGGGGGCCCGTTTTGAGGACGGCACAGAGGAGCCGTTCGACACCGTCATCCTGGCCACCGGCTACCGGGCAAAGCTGGAAGACTTCCTGCCCTTCACCGACGGCCTGTTCGACCAGTACGGTATTCCCAAGGATGTGGTTGGCAAAGGAAAATACAAGGGGCTGTATTTCCTGGGCTTCGACAATTACAAGCCGGGAGGCGGGCTCGGCGTCATTCATCAGGATTCGGAAGTGGTAGCAGATGCCATTGGCGCCGGGTGAGCCGGAAGCATGTTATTCTACCTAACCCGCCTGTAAACTTCATCTTTTTAAGTTGGATAATGAAACAATACTTGACACTGATTCTGTTCACAATGGCTGCTCTCCAGGGATTCACCCAGCACTACGAAAATTGCCCTGTCCTGGAATGGGAACGAAGTTACGGTGGTACGGCAATTGAATACTACGGCGGCATTATCAACAGCAACGACGGCGGTTACCTCTTATTTGGCAGCTCCAATTCTGATGACGGGCACCTGCCCGGCAACTACGGTGATCAGGATGTAGCCGTCCTGAAGCTCGACGCCGGGGGCGGCGTCCTGTGGAGCCGCCACTACGGCGGCCCGGGAAAAGATAACGCCCAGGCGGCGGCGCCAGCGGATGGCGGATACTTCGTATGTGGCACATCCGGAGAACCGGGCCAGGATGTTACCACTCATGAAGGGGCCGGCGACGCCTGGGTACTGAAGATCGATGCGGAAGGGGCCCTACTATGGCAGCACAGCTTTGGAAGGGACGGCACTGACCTCGCCTACGAGGTGCAACCCACTTCCGATGGCGGCTGCATAGTCCTGAGCAATTCAGGAGCCAGCAGCAGTTCCAGCTCTTCGTTCCGCCAGATCACCCGGTTTGATGCTGCCGGCAATCTGTTATGGGCCCGGCTTTACGATCACCTTTTTTCCTTTGGCCCGTTGAGCCCGGCCAACGGCAACACCTATTTCCTTACGACCAACTCCCATATTGTCCGCATGGATGAAGAGGGCGCTTTCCCGGACAGTATCCCCCTGCCGTTTTTCATCCTGCCGGCAAAGATCCGGGAACTGGACGACGGGAGCCTGCTGCTGGCGGGAAATACCTACGGATCTATTGACCAGAGCGCTATTGTCCTCAAACTCAGCCCCCAGGGAACCGCAATTTGGGAACAGAGATATAACCTGGGCGCCGCCCAGATTGTAGCGGGCTTTCAGGTAGGGCCGGAGGGGCAGATGTTCGTCTTGTCTCAGCGGGAGGAGGTTTTATTCCAGGTTCAAAGCCGCGATTACAGCCTGGCGGAGATCGGCCCGGAGGGGGAGGTCCGGCAACACCTCAACTTCGGCGGCAGCCGGATGGAACTGGCAGAGGCCATCGGTCTGGCTGCCGACGGCAGCCTCCTGCTTTCAGGCGCCAGCCGGTCAACGGACGGAGACATTTCCAACCCCATCGGAGAGGCCGACTTCTGGGTAGTCAAATTGTCGGCTACTCCTGTGTTTGCGCTACCGGCAGATACCACCATCTGCGAAGCGGAACAGTTTACGCTCTCCATCCCCGAACCGCCCGCCGGCTTCGATATACAGTGGAGCGACGGAAGCACCGACACGTCCCTCGCCGTTTCCGCCTCCGGCGCCTACTGGGTTTCCGCCCGCCTGGGCGAGTGCCGGGCAACCGACACCATACAGCTCAGGCTGCCGGCGGTTGACTGGCAGGGCCTGCCTGCCGATACGGCCCTGTGCGAACAGGATTCCCTGCTGCTGGACGCCACGCTCGAAGGCGCCGCCCTCTACCTCTGGCAGGACGGCGCCCAGGAGCCGCTGTATTCTGTGATCAAGCCGGGCCGCTACCTGGCCAAGGTAGTCGTTGACGAATGCGTACTGCAGGATTCCATCGCCGTAGACTGGTGTGCGCCCTGCCTGGCCATCCCCAATGCCTTTACTCCCAACGGGGATGGAGTGAACGACGATTTCGCACCCATCCTCCAATGCCCCTTCCCGGCCTACCGCCTGCAGATATTCAACCGCTGGGGCCAGCTCGTCTTCGAAACAGAGGATGCCGAAGAAGGCTGGAACGGCACTTTTAATGGCCAGCCAGCTCCCTCAGAGGCATATTTCTATCAGTTGTCTTACCAGGAATTTTCCGGAGAGGCGGTGAAAAGGCGACAGGGAGATGTTGTATTGCTGAGGTGATGCCTGCGGAGTATGGGGAATTGTTTTATTGTTGTATTGTTATAAGGCTGGCTGCCACGTTGAGCCAACAATTTAACCATCAAACTGACCATCCAGGCGCCCACGTAGAGCCAGCAACCCAATTTATCCTGAGCCATATTGCTTTTTCCAGAGCAAAAAACTTCCTCGGATGAACGTACATTTCCTACCCGCCGAACCCCTGGACGCACCCGCCCTCACCGCCCTCGCCTGGCGCGCCAAACAACACTGGGGCTACCCTGAGGAGTGGATGCAACGGTGGAAAGGGGAGCTGACTATCAGCCCCGAATACATCGAAACGCATGAAGTCGTAAAGGTTTTAGAGGAGAAAGAACTGGCGGGGTTTTACGCGCTACAACCCCACCCGAAGTACGGCTGTACGGAGGCCGGGCACTTCTGGATCGATCCGCCTTCCATGGGGAAAGGCATAGGCAGGCTGGCATTCCGGCACCTGCTGGAGAACCTCCGCCAGAAAGGAGAATCCCGCCTGATCATAGAATCGGATCCATACGCCGCCGGCTTCTACGAGCGGATGGGCGCCATGCGCATCGGGCAACTGGAGAGCAGCATCGCCGGGCGGTATTTGCCGGTTTATGAGATCATAATCAGGACATGACGGAAACGTAGAAGTGCAGGCCGGGAGCTCCTGAGCCAGCAATATAACAGCAGGGCCATTCAACCATCGCCCAAAACCGTAACGTAGATTAAGAGTGACAGTACCTTTGACCGGAAACGCCTTCCGTACCTTTGTATTTCCTCTTCCTCACCGCACCGCCAGGAAAAACGCCGTCTTATTTTCCAATGCTGCCCGGAACTCATTGAGCAGGGGGCTCTGGTTATCCGCCCCAACCACATCGTTGAAAACATCCAGGTTGGTGTCCTCTACATCGAAGGTGAACTGAACGTAGCCCAGGTCGGCCTCCGGAGGAGGAGGAAAGATATCCTGAAGGGAGCAATCCGTATCTTCCGTAAAGGCGATGTAACTCAGGCCGTCCTCCTGATTGAGAAAAAGGACGTAGTTGCCTTTTTCCTTCAGCTGAAGCCCGGCGCGGAGAAAGTAGGTAGCCTCAGGGCACCCGAAAGACAGGGTAGCCTCGGCATTGGTATCAAAATCATCTCCTTTGATGATCTCACCGCTCTGCTGAGCCGCATCAAACCTCGTATCGGATTGAGGAACAGGCTCTGCCGTCAATACTTCGGCATTTACCGTGATGAAGAAAGTGGCGTTGCCAATAAAGATATCCTCTCCGGTATCTACGGTTGTCAGTTCCTTGCCAGGGAAGTTCACTTCCAGCCAGAAAATGTCTCCTATGTTGTATTCCTTCTTGACCGGGTCGATCTTTACCTTTTCGGCAAAACGGTAAATATCCCGTTGGGGCTGGCTATTATCATCATCGATCCTGCAGCTCCAGAGGCTAAGGAGCAAGGAAGAGGCAGCCACCAATAACAATCTGTTTTTCATGATTCCTTTTGATTAATTTTTGAGCTTTATAACAGGTCTTTATCAGCCGAAGAAGGTTGGACGACTAAAACCGTATCGTCATTCCTCGCCAGTATGAAGCACAATTTACCGCCGATGCGAATGGGCCGGATCGCCCGGACCTGGCCTTTGACCTTCAGCCTACCCAGGGGCGACACCAGGAAGCTGCCGCCTTCTCCAATGGAAAGTACGTTGCCGAAGCTGGCGTCATAACGGCCCATTTCAATATTGTTTTCGTAAAAATTACCCCCCAGCAGCGCATCTACCCGCCCGTCGCTGTCGAAATCGTAAAGTGAGGCGGCGTTCAGGGAAGAGAACTGCAGCTCATCCGGCAGGGGGTGTGCCCTGAAGGAGGGCCCGTCCCCTGTATTTTCGAAATACATGCTTTTCAGGGTATTCACTTCCAGCACCTCAGCAGCGGCAAAATCTTCTTCTCCCAGTATTTCGGGCAGCGTTGCCTTGGCAAAGTCACGGGCGTAGAGGTACTTCTTTTTCAGGGCCACCAGCTGTTTGGTGATCTCCTCGTAGTTGGCAAAGGGCACCTCCCGCCCTTTAACGTAATAAGTAAGGATCTGTTCTATCTGCCCGTTGTTATCAAAATCGTTGACGTACATCCGGACCGGTTCTTCCGTAGTAGGCTGCAGTTTGGAATTAGCGCCCAGATTACCGGCCAGGATATCCATGTCTCCGTCCTGGTCGAAATCATAGGGCAGAATAAAGTTCCACCAGCCGGTCATATCATTTAGGGCTCTCTTTTCCAGTTGCCCCCCGTTGTTGATAAAGAGCTGGACAGGGCCCCACTCTACGGCCAGCAGGAGGTCGGGGTCGCCGTCCTGGTCAATATCGGCCCAGGCCCCGTTCTTCACCAGCCCCGTTTTTTTCAGGCCCTCGGCCACTTCTTCCGTGGCGTCTTCAAACTGCCCGTTGCCCCGGTTGACGAACAAATAAGACTCCGGTGTAAGGCCGTAATTCCAGGGCACGGCACGGCCGCCGAAGAAGAAGTCTGTCAGCCCATCGCCGTTGAAGTCCGCCGGCAGGACACAGGAGGCGGTCAGAAAAGCTCCCGGAAAGATGTCGTAGTTTACCTGAAAGTTACCGGCCCCATCATTGATATACACACGTTGCTTAAGGGCCTCATGCTCTCCCCAGAATTCATTGCCTCCACTGGCAACAACAAGATCCAGGTCCCCATCATTTTCCAGGTCGGCAAAAGCAGCATCCACATCTTCAAACAGGCTGTCATTGAGGATCACCGGCGGGGTCTTCTCGTAGAATTTGCCATCTGCAGACTGATAATAAAGGCGGCTCTTCAGGCGCTTGGCGCCCCCCAGGAAGACATCGTCCAGCCCGTCGCCATTCAAATCGCCTACGGCCAGAGCCGGGCCGGCAGTAGATATCATGTGGGGAATGAGGAATTCCCGGTTGAAATCGATATAGGGGTTTTCCTCGTGGCGGAAATTCAGGGCCACTTCACCGGTTACATCCTTAACACCCCAGTCCTGCCCGGGAAGAGTGGACAAGATACTGAAATCAAATACCGGCAATCCGGGTTGCCATTTCTGGCCTGTCCAGCGGTTGAACTGTACATTGTCCAGCCTCTGGTAAGTCCGGTCCGGCCAGATAAGCAGAACAGAATCCACCCCGGTGGTATCTCCAATGCCCAGTTGAAGGCCCTTCGGCGATACACTCGACTGAAACCCCCGGGCAAGGAAATGCTCGGCCATCAGCTTTTCTCTGCCTTTGAAAACCACAATCCGGGCGCCGATAGCATTGATATTCTGCGGAGGCCCCTGCAACCCTACTGCAAGGAAATTGCGATTTTCTTTTCCCTGCTCAACGGCCAGGTTTTTATAAACGAAAGGCTCTTCTTCGATATTATTGGTAACGATATCCAGGTCTCCATCTGCATCCAGGTCGACATAAATGGCGCCGTTGGAATAGGAAGGGATATTGCCCTGTACAGAATTGCCGGTATCCTCGAACTTCAGGGCGCCCGTATTCCGGAAAAAGCGGTTCGGCAGCTTGATCTGGGGCATCTTTTCCACCACCGCCAGGTCTTTCTCTTCCAGGTTGTTGGTATTGGCCTTGAAGCGAACCTCACTGTTGGCGCGGAAGTTGATGTAATCCAGGTCATTGAAGCGGCGGGGAATACCGTTGCTGATGAAAAGGTCCTTGTAGCCGTCATGGTCAAAGTCGAAAAATAACGGCGCCCATGACCAGTCAGTGGCATACATCCCGGCAAACAGGGCAATCTCACTGAATGTGCCGTCGCCGCGGTTGAGCTGCAGGTTGTTGCGGGCGTACTGATAATTGTAACCGTATCCCAGCCTGAACCTGTACAGGTCGTAGGCGACCTCTCCCTGAGCGCTTTTCAGTATTTCCGGGTCATCGGGGTGCATATCCAGAGAAACCACCTCATTGAAGCCGTCGTTGTTGATGTCGGCCATATCTACCCCCATGGAAAAGCGGCTGGTATGCATCATATGTTCGTTGAGCGCTTCTTTGAAAGTGCCGTCCTGCTGGTTGATGTAGAGGTAATCGTTTTCGTGGAAGTCATTGCCGATATAAATATCCGGCCAGCCGTCAAGGTTAATGTCTCCGGTAGCGACGCCCAGGCCATAGCCCACCACGGTGCTCAGGATGCCCGCCTCCAGGGCCACATCGGTAAAACGGCCGCCGTCATTGCGCATGAGCTTATCGCCCGCCAGAGGATGTTGAGTTCCATCAAAGGTTTCCTTCTGGCCGAAGGTGCCGTTCTGGTGCAGGGAGTGGTTGAGCTGGTACATGTCGAGGTCACCGTCGAGGTCGTAGTCGAAGAAAGCAGCCTGGGTGGAAAAGCCCACCAGCGCCAGCCCGTATTCGGGGGCCTGGTCTTCAAAAACCGGTATGCCATTTTCAATACCCGTGCAGACATAGAGCTGGTTTCTGCCTTTGATGCCCTGGTAGTTCCCCAACTGGCAGACGTAGATATCGAGCAGCCCGTCATTGTTGATGTCCACAACGGAAACGCCGGAAGTCCAGCCTCCCATCCCTTCCAGCCGGGCTATTTCAGTGACGTCTTTGAATTTGAACGCCCCCCCCTCGTTGAGGAAGAGCTTGTTGGGGCCCATGTTGTTGGTAAAGAAGAGGTCATCCAGCCCGTCCTGGTTGAAATCACCGGCGGCTACTCCGCCTCCATTATAAAAATAGGCGTAATTCAAGGCATTGAAATCAGTATTTTGCCGAAGTTCATTGTGAAAATCCAGCCCGGTAACATCTTTTCTCAGAAGCTGGAACTGAAAGTTGTTGCCTCCATCTGAGGAACAACTGAACATGGACAATGCTGTTACCACAATCCCGAACAGTCCGATTGGCCATTTCTTTATCATAGCGAGTGAATTTCAGTTTGTTTTTGCTTTACAAGAGGCTCCATTTTATCGGCAGGGCAATCTATTTGGTTTGATCAATTCTCCAGGCGGCCCTTTTCGCCGGATACTTTGAACAACTTCGGTTTCTGGCCATTGATGGCCGTAAGGATATAGTCCTGATTATTAATTTGAATTCCCGTCAATTGTTTAACGTCTCCCCGTATAAAAAAGCCGCTGTCATTGTTATCGATCCGTTCGAAACTGCCATCCCCCCTGTTGATGAGGACGTGCCCGAAGCTGGCGTCCAGCTTGGAGAACTGAGGAGCGAAGCCGCTGTCATTGCCGGCGAGTATCAGGTCTTCACGGGAATCGCCGTTCAGGTCGGTGCAGTATATGCCGCAAATGCAGGAGAACTGTACTTCGGGAGGCAGCTTCTGCAGGGAGAACTTCCCGCCACCTTCGTTCAGGGCCACTGCCGAGCTGAAATAAGTACCTTCCAGTACCAGTGCCTTTTCCAGTTGTTTGGGCCCGAAAAGTTCCTGTATGGACTTATCCGCATATTCCGTGTGTTTGAGGTTTTGCTTTTTGAGGCTGACGACCTGCCCGGTAAGTTCTTTCTTTAACGGTACGGGCATGTCCTTTCCGTTTACCGTACGGGTCATCACATTTTCAACAGTGCCGTTCAGGTCGAAGTCATAGACCCATAGTTTAGCCGGTTTTTCCCTGGATCCGGTGAAATAGAAGTTTTCTCCCCGGTTGCCGAGGACAAGGTCCTGGTCGCCGTCTCCATCGAGGTCGGCGGCGGACATACCGTACCACCAGCCCGGGTATTCATCCAGGTTGGTGGCCACGGGAAGCAGTTTGCCACCCTGATTCCGGAAAACTTTTGGCGCCATCCACTCTCCTACAACTACCAGTTCGGCTTGATCATCTCCCAGGAGGTTCACCAGTTCGGCGCTGGTCACCATGCCGATACCCTGAAGTTCGGGAGCATACTCCCTGGCCACGTCCTTAAAGCGTCCCTGGCCATCGTTCTGGTAAAGGAAACTACGCGGCGGCTGGCCGTACTGGTTGGGGATGCTGCGGCTGCCGACGAAGAGGTCGAGGTCGCCATCGCCATCGAAATCCAGGGGTACTGCCACCGAGGTGTTGAACCCATTACCGGACAGGGCGCCCCGGGCGTTGGTGAAGTTCCCTGTTCCATCGTTAAGGTATAAGCGATCCTGAATAAAGGGCGAACCGACCGGCATGTTGTTGCCTCCGGAGCCAACGAAAAGGTCGAGGTCACCGTCGCCATCCGCATCGAAAAAACAGGCGGCAGTATCTTCATATTTATTATCCTGTTCAAAAGCTGTTCCCGGAGCAGGGCCGAACCCATCGCCCCTTTGCAGGTACAGTTGTCCGGCATAGCCACTGGCGGCGCCAATATACACATCATCCCTGCCATCACCGTCCACATCACCCACGGCCATACGAGGGCCTTCGCGGGACAGCATACGCATCGTCAGGCCTTCGTGGAAAAAATCGATGAACTCGTCTTCCTGGTGTGCCGAAAAGGGCGATCTCACTTCCTCTACCAGGCCGGGCTCCGGCTCGCCGGAAGGAATGGAGGCATCAGCCGGTTTCCGCTCTGCCTCCAGGTAATCGACAACGATCGTGGTGTCGGCTCCCGGAGAAAGCAGTACGGACCGGGAGCGGTCCGGCCAGATAACCTCCAGGGAATCCACCCGGCTGTCCTGCCCCAGCCCAAAGGTGAGGGTGTAATCGATCGAGGACTGGAAGCCCCGGGTAGGGATCAGCTGGAAATTGAGCTTTTCTTCCCCCCGGTGGAGGAACACCTTAGACCCTATGGCGTAGGTATTGCTACCGGCCCCCCTGAGTTTCACTTTCAGGTAATGGTTGTCCGACAGGCGCTCACTGTTATTCCGGTAGACAAAGGCCTGCTGGTTGAGGTTGTTGACCACCAGGTCGAGATCTCCGTCGTTGTCGAGGTCGGCATAAGCGGCGCCGTTAGAATAGGAGGGCTTATCAAAGCCGGCGGCCTTTCCGGCATCTTCAAAGGTGAGGTCTCTCTTGTTCAGGAAAAATTTATTGGCCAGAGGCGTAGAAGGCATTTTTTCCAGCACCTTCTGGATCTCTTCCTTTTCCCCGGTAAGGGCCATTTTCTGGACGATATCGTTAGCGAAGAAGTCGATGAAGTCCTGGTCGGTTACATCCTGGTAGATGCCGTTACAGACGTAGATATCCCGGTAGCCGTCGTTGTCGGCGTCGAACAGCAGCGCCCCCCAGCTCCAGTCGGAGGCCGAAACGCCACTGTAGTAGGCAATCTCGCTGAAGGACTGGTCTTTATTGTTGAGCTGCAGGGTATTGTGCATGTACTGATGGTAGAAGTCGCGCTGCAGCTTCAGGTAGTAGACGTTGTAATTTTCAAAAAGCGTGGTGGTTTTGAGGCGGTACTCATCGTCCGGCAGCATATCGGTGACGAAGATCTCCGGATAGCCGTCGTTGTTGATGTCGGCCATATCGGCGCCCATAGAGAAAAGGCTGAGGTGTTCCATCCAGTTTTTGATGTCTTCCTTAAAGGTGCCGTCGCCCTGGTTGATATAGAGGTAATCGCGTTCGAAAAAGTCATTGGAGACATACATATCCGGCAGCAGGTCGCCGTTGATGTCGCCGATGGTAATGCCCAGGCCGAAGCCAATGAGGCTTCCGTAGATGCCGGCCTGCTCGGTGACGTCGGTAAATTTGCCGCCGTCATTACGCAGCAGCTTGTCTCCTCCCCCTTTCAGGAAGTCCCTAACCGGCCAGTCTTTGGCATACATTTCCCGCTTGTTGCTGTAGTTGAGGGTATTGACCGGCATGAAGCTGTTGTTGAGGATGTAGGCGTCGAGGTCGCCGTCGAGGTCGTAGTCGAAAAAGGCGGCGTGGGTGGTATAGCCGTTCTCGTTGAGGTTGTATTCGGCTGCTTTTTCTGAAAAAGCGAGATTTTGGTTATTGATGAACAGCTCGTTTTCCTGGTCATCCCCCTTCACATAGCCGGCGTTGCAGACGTAGATGTCGAGCCAGCCGTCATTATTGAGGTCAACCATGACCACGCCGGTGCTCCATGCTTTGGAACCGCCGACGCCGGCCTGCTCGGTGATGTCCTCAAACTGCATGTTGCCTTTGTTGAGGAATAGCTTGTTCTTGCCCATGTTATTGGTGAAGTAAACATCGGGCAGCCCATCATTATTGACATCGCCGATGGCGACACCAGCGCCGTTGTAGAAATTTCGATAGCTGAATATGTTGAAGTCTTCCGTGTTTTCAACCTTATTGGTGAAATCGATTCCCGTTTCCCCGGGAGAGAGAAGCGAAAAGAGGGTATTATCCCCTGATTGATTTTGTTTTGACTGACAACTGAAAATAAGGGAAGCAAGCAGTACACACGCGACAACTCTCATAGCAAATTGGATTGGATGATATGATCTCAAACGAAACGCAAAAATACTGATTGTCAAAGACAAACTACCGGCCACATGGGGCTTTTAACCATTCTTTTGCCATCTGCTTTCTGCACTGAATGGAGCGGTGATGAGGGTGATGCGGGCCCATCTCTACCTTTTTCTCACTACGGGCCGCCTATAGGCAGCCTGTCCGAAAAGAACGAGAGCCGCCCCTGTCAATAGGGATGGCTCTCGTTGCAGTATTCATTTCAGCCTGAACTCAGGCTGTTGAATATCGTACTAGTAACCCGGGTTCTGCTTCAGGTTCGGGTTAACCGCCAGGGCGGTATTCGGGATGGGCGCTACCAGCCTGGAGGCATCCAGGGCCGGCTTTTCATGCCAGGCATCCAGGAACTTTCCGAAACGCACCAGGTCGTCGCGGCGGAATCCTTCCCAGTAGAATTCGCGGGCTCTTTCGTCCAGCAGCGCATCTTCGGTAAGGGTGCCGATGGATCCAAGGCCGCGCTTGGCACGGATCTCGTCCACGATAGCGCGGGCATCT
Organism: uncultured Phaeodactylibacter sp.; assembly: GCA_964418125.1. Taxonomy (GTDB): domain Bacteria; phylum Bacteroidota; class Bacteroidia; order Chitinophagales; family Saprospiraceae; genus JACJXW01. The sequence continues at coordinate 4,317 of CAYQKY010000023.1, read as the reverse complement.
CCTTCCTTACCGGTTCTCAGCAGTGCTTCCGCTTTCATCAGCAATACGTCGCCATAGCGGAGGAATACATAGTCGTTATCGGCATGGTCGCCGGTGTTGACATAGTCGATCATATACTTGATCACACGGATACCGGTAACCTCGAGGTCATCGCCAGACTCGATCAAAGATACATCCCGGGTGAAGCTGAGCGGGTTGCCCTTGCGGTCTTCCAGTGCGTTGCCGTCGGCATCGAACTGCTGGCCGATCAGCAGGCCTGCCCGAATGCCGGAAACATCTGTCATTCCGGGATAGTCCATGCCCCGGCGCATATCGTCTTCTTCAAACTTGTCATAGAAGTCGGCAAGCGTGGTGAAACCGTTCCAGCCCGAGGGGTTCTGGTTGTAGTGCAAAGTGCACATCCAGCGGGAGCGGACATTACCGCTGCTGACGCCGCCGCGGTTCTCCCCGAGGAAGATCGCCTCCGTAGAGATCTGATCATTATTGGTGGCAAAGTTGTCGAAGTAGTTATCGGCAATGGTATAGCCGCTGATCTGGTCCGCCAGGGCAATCACCTTATCCATGTCGGCCTGCGGGAAAGAGGGATTGCTGCGGTCAGCTACCGTTCCTCTGTTCAGGTAGGCTTTCATGAGCAGGGCGCGGGCGGCGTCTTTGTTGGCGCGGGTCACCGGGCCGTCCGGCAGGTCATTTACGATGGCCTCCAGCTCCGTGATGACGAAATCGATCGCCTCACTGCCAGACAATACTCTGGGCGCCAGCAGCAGGTTCTCGCCTGGCTCCCGCACCGGCACCTGATCCCATACCATTGCCACGCTGTATACCGCCAGTGCCCGAAGGAAACGGGCCTCAGCGGCCTGCTGGGCGGTCGGGTTGAAATTCAGGACGTTGGTGGAGGTAAATACGATCTTCAGCAGGTTGTTGAACGTATTGGTCTGGTCGATGTGGTCGCCGTCGTACGTATTGGTGTGCAGGGCGCGCCACTTGCCATTGTCGTCCCAGTCGCCACCTCTCGTGGGTGGAATGCACAGATCCGCGGTAATCTCCTGAGTAGCCCAGTATTGATCCTGGGGCATGAACGGCCCCCTGAAATCCTCGTAAACCGAAAGCAATAAAGCTTCCGGGTCGCCCAGGTCCTGGGCCTGCTCGAAGGTCAGATCCTCCCGGAGCTGCTCTTCCAGGTCGGTACAGGAGAAGATCCCCAGCACCATTAGTAAAATGAATATGTTTCTAAGTTTCATACCAAAAAAATTAAGTTATCAGTTAAAAGGAGAAATTGGCGCCAAACAGGATCGTCCGTGCGGACGGGTAGGGCGAATATTCAATACCGAAAGAAGGAATACCTTCATATTCGTTAACTGTATTCACCTCCGGGTCGAATCCGCTGTAGCCGGTAAAGACAAGCAGGTTCTGGCCCGTGATGTACAGCCTTGCATTTTTTACTGCATTGCCGATCTGTCCCAGGTTATAAGAAATTGTGGCGTTGGCCAGCTTCAGGTAGTCTCCGTCTTCCAGGAAGCGGTCGGAGGGGGTAATGGGGTTTGTCGTAGACTCCATAACGTCTCCTTCGAGGAAGCTGGCGTCGATATTTCTGGAACCCAGGTTCGATATTGGCAACACGGACATTTTGGTATTGTTGTAGATCTGATGCCCCAGGGCGCCATTAAAGTTCAAATTGACGCTGAACTGACCAACTTCGAGGTTGGTGGAGATGCCCAGCAGTACATCCGGGTTCGGGTCGCCGTTGAAGAATAAGGAGTTTCCGTCATCAACGTGGTCGCTGATACCGTCTTCCCCAATGCCGATGAACTCTCTGAGGTAGAAAGCGTTCAGGGGCTGGCCGTTATCCAGCCGCTGGGAAACGGCGCCGGAAGTACCCTGCCCGAACAACTGGCCGGCAAGAACGGTCGGGCCGTTGTAGTCCTTCAGTTCGTTGGTCAGGAAAGAGGCGTTGGCGCCCAGTTGCCAGGTCAGGGATTCGTTCTCGATGAGGAAAGTGTTCAGAGCCAGTTCTATACCGGAGTTGACGACCTGGCCCGGGAGGTTGATCCAGAAACGGGCATCAGGAGCCGGCACGATAGCCGTGAAGTTGAACAGCAGGTCCTCATCCGTCTTGTTGAAGTATTCCAGAGAACCGGACAGTTTGTAATCAAACAAGGCGAAGTCGATACCGGCGTTGATGGTGGTGGAAGTTTCCCACTGCAGGTCCGGGTTAGCTACGTTCTCCGGAGTAAAGCGGCCGTCGTTACGCAGGCCGAAACGCTCCTGAGCGGAGCCGGAGGGGAATTCCTGGTTGCCCACCTGGCCCCAGCCGACACGCAGTTTCAGCTGGTCGAACAGGCCGCCGGACATGAAGTCCTCATTGGAAATGTTCCAGGCAACGGCGAATGAGGGGAACACCCCGTAGCGGTTATTCTCCCCGAACTTACTGGAGCCGTCGGCACGTACCGTAGCGGTGACCAGGTACTTGTTGCTGATGTTGAAGTTGGCGCGGCCGAAATAAGACTGCAATTCCGCGATCGGGTCGGCGAAGGAATTGATGCTGCGGCTCGCCGGGTTCGTATTCTGGATGGCGTTGGTATAATCGAAAACATCAGAAATGAATTCGCTGCCGGAGGCATCGAACCCTTTGTTATCGAACTTCTGATATTCGTAACCCACAACTGCATTCAGGTCAATAGCCGAAGATACGGCGGCGTTGTAGCTCAGCGTATGGGTGAACTGCTGGGTGGTCAGGGTATTCTGGGCCACTTTTGCGTAACCCCGGTCTTCCACATCGATCACATTAATGAAAGATTTCACCTGAGTTCTGCGGTTACCCACCCCGTGGTTGATACCGTACTGGAACTTGTAAACCAGGTTATCGGTCAGTTTGAAGGAAGGAGCGATGCTACCTAGGATAGTGGTAATATCAGCAACGTCGCCGTAAGCCTGGATCATTCCCACCGGGTTGATCGTAGAAGAGCCCTTCAGGATGTTCGGAGAGCCATCCGGGTTATAGAGCGCTTCAGTAGGGTTCCACTGCAGGGCCTGAGCGATCACGTTACCGGTGAAGCCGGCATTGGTCCCTACCGCTTCGATGTTCTCGGTAGTCTGAGCGCCAAGGAGGTTGAAATCGACAGACAGGCGGTCGTCCAGGAACTTGTAAGTACCGTTGATACTTCCGGTGTACTTCTTCAGGCCTGTCTCATCAATGATACCTTCCTGGTCGAGATAACTTGCCGAGACCCGGTAGTTACCACGGTCGCTTCCGCCGCCGATGGAGATGTTATAGTTCTGGGTAATACCCGTACGCAGGATCTCATCCATAGCGTCGACATCGGCGCCCAGGTTTCCCCCGGTAAGGCCGTAGTCATTGAGAGCGGCCCGGTACTCATCAGCAGTGAGAATATCATACTTCTTCAGGATGCTGCTGGCGCCGGCAGACAAGCTGAAATCGATGGAGGGGTCGCCGCTGCGGCCTTTTTTGGTGGTGACGATAATGACCCCGTTGGCGCCGCGGGAACCATAGATGGCCGTTGCCGAAGCATCTTTGAGGACTTCGATCGATGCGATGTCATTCGGGTTGATGAAGTTCAGAGGGTTGGTGTTGGGCGAGCTTCCCACGTCCACATCGTCACTCGATACACCGGGGCGGGGGTTGCGGCCGTCGAGGGGCACGCCGTCAATCACGTAAAGCGGCTGGCTGCCGGCACGTACCGAAGAGTTCCCCCGGATACGGACGGTGGCGGCGGCGCCGGGCTGGCCGCTGTTGCCGAGCACCTGAACGCCGGTGACCTTACCCTGAATGAGCTGGTCCGGAGCGGTAAATACCCCCTTGTTAAAGTCTTCCTCTTTAACGGAGGCCACCGAACCGGTAAGGTCGGATTTTTTGACAGTACCGTAACCTACCACCACCACTTCTTCCAGCACTTCACCTGCGGAAAGGGACACGTCGATGGAGGTCTGGCTGCCGATCTGTACGCGTTGGGAAGCGTAACCTGTATAGGAAAACTCCAGCGTGGTAGCTCCTTCCGGAACGTTGATGGAATAATTGCCATCGAAATCGGTGATGGTGCCGGTGCTTGTGCCTACGACCAGGATATTCGCACCGATCAGCGGCTCTCCGGACTCGGCGTCCGTCACGGTACCCGTGATGGTGCGCTGTGCGTAGGCAAAATTGCTCAGGGCGAGCACTGCCAGAAGCAACAGCAGTTTAGTCACATAGTCGACTTTAAGTTTCATACATTACTTAGATTTAGTTAGTAAAAATAAACAATTGTCTGCACTAGTGTTGCGTTAAGGAAAAAACAATCGTTACAATTTATTGAATATCATCTA
>CAYQKY010000022.1:0-73370 GCA_964418125.1 uncultured Phaeodactylibacter sp. | reverse complement strand
GTTTGCGGAGTTCGACAACTTCAAAAAACGGACCATCCGCGAGAAGATGGACATGATGAAGAATGCGGCGCAGGACACGATGTCAGAACTACTTCCTATTCTTGACGATTTTGACAGGGCAAAGAAAAATGCCGAGCAGGAAGGCAGTAAAGAGACCTTCAGCGAGGGAGTGGCCCTGGTCTACCACAAGCTGTACGCCACCCTCAAGCGGCTGGGGCTCGAACCCATGGAAACCGACGGAGAGCGGTTCGACCCTGAACTGCACGACGCCATTACCGAGATCCCGGCGCCCTCGGAAGACAAGAAGGGCTTCATCATCGATACCATTGAAAAGGGTTATAAATTGAACGGCAAGATCATCCGTCACGCCAAAGTGGTGGTTGGTAAGTGATCTGAGGAGGGCTGAGTTGCTGGTTATTCGTTATTCGTTATTGCCCTGAGGGCCGCCAACGGACAGCAAACAACGAACAACAGGAATCAAACCACTGCTCTTCAGAACAGGCCGGCAACCTTAACTGCCAATTAGTATTAACTTTGAACCATGGCGACGAAAAGAGATTACTACGAAGTATTAGGCGTTGGCAAGGATGCCGATGGCACAACCATCAAGAAAGCATACCGGAAAATGGCCATTCAGTATCACCCGGACAAGAACCCCGGTGATAAAACAGCGGAGGAAAAGTTCAAAGAAGCTGCCGAGGCCTACGAAGTGTTGAGTGACCCGGATAAGAAAGCCCGATACGACCGTTACGGCCATGCCGGCGTCAGCGGCCATGGCGGCGGTGGATTCAGTGGCGGGATGACCATGGATGACATTTTCCAGCAATTCGGCGATATTTTCGGCGACAGCGGCAGCCCCTTCGACAGTTTCTTCGGCGGAGGCCGCACCCGCGCACGCCCCCGCGGGCAACGCGGCAGCAACCTGCGCATCAAGGTAACCCTCACCCTCGAGGAGATCGCCTCCGGCGTTACGAAAAAGATCAAGGTCAAGAAACACGTTACCTGTGACCAATGCAACGGCAGCGGCGCCAAGGACAGCAGCTCCGTACAGACCTGCACTACCTGCCGGGGCGCCGGGTACGTCCGCCAGGTAAAAAATACCTTCCTGGGGCAGATGCAGACTACCGTGACCTGCCCTACCTGCAACGGCTCGGGCCAGCAGGTGACCGCCAGCTGCCCCAAATGCAAAGGCGATGGCCGCATGTACGGTGAAGAAACCCTCGATATCGAGATCCCTGCCGGCGTGGAAGAGGGCATGCAGCTGTCCCTTCGGGGTAAAGGCAATGCCGGCGCCAAAGGCGGCCCGGCGGGCGACCTGCTCATCAATATCGAAGAGAAGCCCCACGAATTCCTCCAGCGCGACGCCATGAACCTTATCCACGAGCTGTACCTCAACTTCGCCGACGCCGCCCTGGGCACCTCCGTCGAAGTACCTACGATCGACGGCAGGGTGAAGATCAAAGTACCCGCCGGCACACAGTCCGGAAAAATTTTCCGGCTGAAAGGCAAGGGGCTCCCTTCCGTTCAAGCCTACGGCACCGGCGACCAGCTGATCCACGTCAACGTCTGGACGCCCAAGAAGGTGAACGACGAAGAACGGGAACTGCTCGAAAAACTGAAGAACATGCCCAACTTCCACCCGCAGCCCGGAAAGTCGGAAAAGACCTTCTTCGAAAAAATGAAAGATTATTTTAAGTGAGTTTTCAGGGAAAAACCGCTGTTTCGCCGGGTAAGCGCCGGAAAGGCAGCGGTTTTTCCTGGAACTCCCAACCTTCATCCCGGCGAACGAGCTCAACCGATGCCATCATCCGAATCCATTTTATGAAATACGCTGCCCTACTCATATTTTCCGCCATTCTTTTTCTGTCCTCCTGTAGCCCGGGTTACGATTACGAGAAACAATATGACTTTCAGGACGGCAACTGGGCTTATGAAGATACTCTGGACTTTACCTTTACCGTTCAGGACACGCTTTCCATCTACAACCTCTTCCTGGAATTGGAGCACAGCACCGGCTACAATTACCAGAATCTCTACACGCAGATACATACCCGTTTCCCTTCGGGCGAGCGCATTACGGAGTTACTCTCTCTGGAACTGGCGGACAAGGCCGGCGTCTGGCTGGGCGATTGCAACAATGAATATTGCAACCTGAAAATACCCATTCAGGAAGGCGCTTACTTCAATCAAGCGGGAAAATATACAATAACGGTGGAACAGTACATGCGTGTGAACCCGGTGGAAGGGGTTCGCAGCCTCGGTTTCATGCTGGAAGATACCGGCAAGAAGCGCGGAGAAAATTAAGCGCTTTAAAGTCCTACTATTTCAATATCCAGGCCTAAACCAACAGCTAGCCGGGTGTAAACTGCCGCATTAGAGGTGGCAACTTTTTTTGCTTTCAATTTTCGCGCACAGAAGAGAATGAGCCCGTCATAAACAATACCCCCACGAAAACCTTTTTCAGCAAGGCTTTTGATAATCTCCCGGTATTCATCTGCCGTCAGTGTTATTATCTTACAATGGGCATGAATATTCCTGTCGATGAGCTTCCGGGCTTCTGCGGGCGTGATCCTGGGTTTAAAGGGAACGCGGGTCAGAATACCGTATTTTTTTCCTAACTTAGTGCACAGCCGAATACCTACTCACACATATGTCAAAGCCACCAACTCTCAATGAAAAACCTGTACCCCAACAACTCGACGAACTGGAGGCCCGGATAGCCGAGGCCATTGGGGAAGCATGGGAGGCAGCTTCTCCGGGAGAACAACTGGGCCGCATGGCCACGGCAGTCGCCTCTATATGTGAAACCATTGGCAAGGTTGGGGAATATGCCTTTGAACGGCTGGAAAACAAAGCAACCTATCCTGAGGAACAAACCTTTCATTATTATCTTGTCAATTACGAATGGGCAGCGGAGGCAAAAGCATTTCTTCTGCTGTGGCGGGATATTTTCTTCGAGCTTCAGAAAGGGCACCTTCTTGAGGCGGATGGCGCGATCGATGCAAAGAGCATAAGCCGGTTGAATGAGCAGTCGAAAGCCGCGCTGCAATCGGCGGCGGAAAGCCTGAAGGGCTTTATGGGCCGGATAAGCAGAACGGAAAACAAGCGATGGCAGCCTACCCGGCAGCGCCGGATAGCCAACTGGCGGCTGCAGAAGAACCCCTGGCCCGTTTACCGGGAGCAGTTTTCCGCCATCACCGGCCAGGTAGCTCATTTGCTGAAACAATACCAGGAGACGGCTAATGCAGCCTCCGTTTTTCAAAAGATCCGCCGGGAGATCGAAGCGCTGGCCGCCGCCTGCCAGGCCGACATTCTCGAGGCCCATAATAGAGTGGACCAAACGACAGCACTGCTGGGAGAAGAGGACAGCGCCACCGGCGAATTACCCAAACCGGGCAAAATATCCAACCGCCTGGAAACAATGGCGTCCAAGATACAGGCGCCGCCCCGCCTGCAATCTTTTTCGGCAGAGCTGGAGGAATCCCTAAATGCGCTGCCCGAAAAAATGCGAATAGCCCTGAAAATACAGGGCGGATTACTGGAAATGCTGGACCTCAACCTGAGAAAACGCTGCCTGCAATGGCTGGAGGCCGAGGTTTTGCCCCTGATCTACGAAGCGTGGGAGCTTACCGAGAATACCATCAACGGATTGAAAGTGGCGCTGTCCAACATACGCAACCGCCTGATCCTTCTCTCTACGGAAGGCGGGGAGGCCGAAGTGAAATGGGAGATGGCGGAGCTGCTGCAACCCATCGAATCCTTCCGGAACAACCTGCTGGCTTCCGAAGAACAGCTGGCCAGTTTAACCGATACGGCCGAACATCGTATGGAAGAGGATTTCCGGTTCAGCGCCATATACGACGCCTCCCGCATTTTTCTGCCGGCCCCATCTCAATCGGCCATAAGCCAGTTTCGGCTGCGCCGTTACCGGTGGGTGGAAAACCTGCAGTACTGGTGGGCGGCCCAGGTGAGAGCTGTACGGAAGATCAGAAAGGCAGCGGAGCAGGAAGAAAACCTGAGTACTTCGGAAAAAGTGGTTCGCTACATACAGAGCCGGACAGTGAGCAATGACAACAGCCACTATGCCGCCATATTCCAGGCCAAGGGTTACATCGGAGAATCCTTCTGGGTAGGCCGGGAAGATGAGATGCAGCACATCAAAAGTATTATCGATAATTGGGAAAAGGGGTTTCGTGGGGCGGTATCCATTACGGGGAAGCGTTTTTCGGGCAAGTCCTTCTTCGGAGAGATGGTAGCCAACCGGTTCTTTCCGGAAAACACCATTCGCCTGATTCCGGATTCCGTCATCAAAGTTCAGGGAAGAAAACTGGAAGTAGCCTACAACCTGGAAGAGGCACTGGAATTTGTCCGCAAGAATACACTTAACGAACGCCCGCTGGTGTGGATCGACGGACTGGAATTGTGGTGGAACCCCTCTGTACCGCTGAACCAGAACGTCCGGGCGCTACGCCGGCATATCGACGCCTATTCCGGCAATATCTTCTTTCTCATCTCGCTGAGCAATGCCTTGTCGAGCCATCTTCAGCAGTTACACAATGTGGGAAGCCTTTTTCAGGCGGAACTCAACATGGATTTCATGCCCGCCAATGCGGTGCGCGAAGCTATTCTGATCCGGCATGGCGCCACCCATATGACCCTGCTGAACGAGCAGCTACAGGAGGCCAGCCCGCAGCAGTTCAACCGCCTGGCTTCCCGGGTGCACCGGGCCGCGGGCGGCAACATCGGCGAGGCCCTGCTGCGGTGGGCGCTTTCCGTACAGAAAGTTGACGCCGACAGCGTCTTCATCCACACCCCTCCGGAATACGCGCTGCCGGATTTCCTGAATCCTGATAACGCCGTCCTGCTCAGTGCCATCCTGATGCAGAAACGGACGAATGAATACCAGCTGCGCAAGCTGATGGGGCCTCCCTTTTCCGAAAAATACGTTAACCTCCTGCGGCGCCTGCTTAGCGTAGGCCTGCTTACCCGCCACGCCAACGGCTGGCTGGAGATCAACGAGGCGGCCGCCAACGCTGTCGGGGCGCTTCTGGAGCGCAAAGATTATATTAAATACGAGCAATGGAAGCAATAATGTCTTACCGGGTTTCCTGGCTGGGCCTGCTGCTCCTGGGGCTGGGCCTGCTGCTGTTTTACTTCGTACTCCGCCTGGCTTACCGGCTGGTGGCGGGCGCCTCGGTCAGCAGCCGCCTGCTGATTTCCTCCCGGCGGCTGCTGCGTTCGGCCATGCTGCTCTACGAACCGCTGGCCATCCTGGCCTGGAGCGCCTTTTTTGTATTCATCAACCCGGCCCTGCATTCCCTGTTGATGGGGGTGCTCGTCCTGGCGGGTTATCCCCACATCCGCAGTTACGTCAGCGGCAGGATGATACGGCTGGGGCATACCATTGTACCGGGGAAGAAATTGCGCAGCGGCAACGTACAGGGCGTGGTTTCCCGACTGGGTTACCTGGGGCTCTACCTTCAGGCCGACGACGGGCGGCACTACCTGAGTTATTCGCACCTCTGGTCTGACGGCTATACGCTTCTCTCCGGTGAGGACGTAAGCGGCATCTTTCACCTCGCCGTGCAAAAAAAAGAGGAAGAAAGCTCCGCCGGTTTTGAAGTCCAGCTGATGGACATTATGGCCACCACCCCTTATCTGGACTGGAACCACAAGCCGGAGTGGATATCCGCCGGAGGCTCCGGCGGGCAATCCGAACTGCGGATAGTGCTCAAACAGGAAGCCCATCTTCGGGAATTGATGCAATTGCTGGAGGAGCTGGGGTATGGCTGTAAGATTGTGTGATTTTTGATTTTCAATTTTCGATTTTTGATGTGCGGCCGTCCCTTTGAGCGTTCGACTGAGCTCACGCCGAAGTCCGGCTAAAATTTTTGATGTACGGGGCTTCTGCTTCCCCTGAAACTTTCAAATACCAGAAAAGAAGAGAGATGGAAATACTGACCTCATACAACCTGATCATCGAAGCTTCGGCGATTCTCATTCTGTCGTTCATCTTCAATGAAGTGGCGCGCAAGACCAATGTGCCTTCCGTGCTCATGCTGATCGCGCTCGGCATTGTGCTGAAGCTGGGCCTCGATGCCCTGGGGCTGGGCAGCATCGACTTTTTTCCCATTCTCGAAGTGCTGGGCATCGTCGGGCTGATCATGATCGTGCTCGAGGCAGCCCTGGAACTGGAGCTCAGGCCCGAGAAAATCCTGCCCATCGGCAAAGCGCTGGCCATCGCCCTCATCAGCCTGCTGGCCTCCACCTGGGTGGCGGCGCTGATCCTCCACCAGTTCATCCCGGAGATGGACATGAATACGGCCTGGCTGTACGCTACGCCTCTGTCCATCCTGTCCAGCGCCATTATCATCCCTTCCGTATCGGGACTGAGCATGGTAAAAAGGGAGTTTCACATTTACGAGAGCACCTTTTCCGACATTCTGGGCATTATGCTCTTCTACTTTCTGGCCGGCCGCTGGGAAATAGCCGACCATGCCGGCGGCAACGGCCTGGCGGGTTTCTTCGGCAACCTCGGCCTGACCGTCGCCATCTCGCTGGTGGCCAGCTACCTGATCCTGTTCATCTTTCAGAACATCCGGAGCCAGGTCAAGCTCTTTTTGCTCATCGCTGTGCTGCTCCTGTTGTATGCCCTGGGTAAGAAAATGCACCTCTCTTCCCTCATCATCATCCTGGCCTTCGGGCTGGTAATTGCCAATATGCAACTTTTCTTCCGCGGGCGGCTGGGCCGCTGGCTGAACCTGGAAAAGGCTAAAAACATCTACGAAGGGTTGCATATCATCACCATGGAGTCGGCCTTCGTGGTGCGCACCTTCTTTTTCGTCATCTTCGGCCTGACCATCTCGCTGGCCTCTTTGCTACACCTGGAGGTGGCGCTCATCAGCGGGCTGATCATCCTGTCCATTTACGTCATCCGCTTTGTCATCCTCCGCCTCTTTCTGGGGCGGGACCTCATCCCCCAGTTATTCATCGCTCCGCGTGGCCTGATCACCATCCTGCTTTTCTACGCCATCCCCAAGGAGGCCGCCGTACCGGGCTTCGAGGCGGGCATCCTGCTTTTCATCATCATCGGCACCAGCCTCATCATGACCTTCGCCATGGTGTACGACAAGCAGCGGGCGGGCAAAGCGGTAAAAAAAGCGCAGAGCGTACCCGTGGGGTATACGAAGTGGAAGGCGCCGACGATCGAGGAGGTTATGGGGGAGGGAAAAGGAGTGAAGGAGTGAGGGAGTGAGGGAGTGGATGAATGATCAGGGCCTACTCCTGCAAAATACCGGCCAAAGCTTGAAGATGCGCCTTTTCCTCGAAGACAGCGCGAAGGGGAATAGAAAAACCAGGAACGGCCACGCTCTTCACCGCCTCACCAACCGAGGCAGTAGCTTTCAACACATACTCTTCACCATCTAAAACCCTTTGTTCCAGGACTCGGGCTTTGGGGTCAATGATCCAATATTCAAGTACCCCATGGGCCTGGTAATCTTCCAGCTTAACGCCATAATCCCGGTCCCTGGTACCGGGAGAGAGGACTTCAATCACAAGGTCCGGAGTTGGGAAGATAGTTTGATCTTCTTCGAAGGCAGCGGCTTTTTCCTTACCAAAAAAGCAAATATCCGGTTCGTAGTCATTTCGGGTAAGGCTGATCATCAGCTTTTCATGCCCGACGTGCCCCAGTTGTCTCTTCACTACGAATGTCCGCAGAAGAATGAACAAATTACCACTTACCGTATCATGCCTTTTTTTCACAGGTGAATGGACGATTATCTCACCATTGATAAATTCTGCCTTCTGGTCTTCGCGGACAGTTTCATAGAATTGTCGGCGTAGCCGCCGCTCCGCCTCCAATGTCTGGTTGACTACATCGACGATAAGCCTGGCGTCGGGCCGCTCCAGTATTTTATCCGCGAGTGAGGTCTTCATACCTACCTGGTAATAGTTTATTGTCTAAATTACAAAACAAGCCGTCCCTGTGCAAGGTTTCCCTCCAATGTCTGTCACTTTCCAATTTGCCGGCCGGCCGGCTTGGCAACTCCGAACCACTCTCTTAATTTTACCGTGCATCCATTTATAGATTAGATTAATGCGATACATCATTTACAGTTTCCTCCTCCTCACCGCCCTCCTGCTGCTCTTCTGCAGCCGGGAGCTGCCCAAGGCATCCGGTGAGGGCGAGTACCTCAACCTGGCCGAAGGAGTGGAATACGTGGGCATGAACACCTGCAAGTCCTGCCACCCCAACGTGCACGCCACTTTCATACACACCGGCATGGGCCGCTCCTTCGACAAGGCCACCCGGGAAAAGACCGACGCCACCTTCGGCGATCACGCCCTCGTTTACGATACGGCCTCCAACCTGTACTACAAGCCTTTCTTTCGCGACAGCGCCATGTATGTGCTGGAATTCCGCCTGGAAGGTGCCGACACCGTGCACCGGCGCCTGGAACGCATCGACTATATCGTCGGCTCCGGGCAGCACACCAACTCTCATATTGTTGACTTCAACGGCTACATTTATCAGGCCCCCGTCACTTATTACACTCAGGAAGGGCGCTGGGACATGGCGCCCGGCTTTCGCGGCGACAACATCCGCTTCGAACGCTTTCTCACCACCGAGTGCATCACCTGCCACAACCACCTGCCGGATTTCGTGGAGGGCTCCCTCAACAAGTACAGGAAAATGCCGGCGGGCATCGAATGCGAGCGCTGCCACGGCCCCGGAGAAGTGCACACCCGGGAAAAACTGGCCGGCCATATCGTGGATACCTCGAAGTTCATCGATTATACCATCGTCACGCCCAGCGACCTGCCCCGCGACCTGCAGATGGACCTCTGCCAGCGCTGCCACCTTCAGGGCGTCGCCGTGCTGAACGATGGCAAGGACTTTTTCGACTTCAAACCCGGCATGCGCCTCCAGGAAGTATTCAATGTATTCCTGCCCCGCTACACCAACTCCCACGAGCGCTTCATCATGGCCTCCCAGGCCGACCGCCTCCGCCTCAGCCCCTGCTACCTGGAGTCGGAGATGACCTGCATCACCTGCCACAACCCGCACGAGAGTATAGAGGTGACGGACAAAAGCAAATACAACAAAGCCTGCCTGAGCTGCCACGGCCCGGAACGGGAAGCGGCCTGCACCGCCCCCATGGCCGAGCGGCAGGCTGAAGAGGACGATTGCTCCGGCTGCCACATGCCCCGCTCGGGCAGTGTCGATATTCCCCACGTCAACATCACCGACCACTACATCAGCCGCAACAATATCAAGGGGAAGGAACGGGAAGAAGCGCCTGCCGGCGAACCCGTTTTTCTGGGCCTGCAGATCCTGACCAAGGAAGAGGCTACGTCCCTGGAAATGGCCAAAGGCTATATCGCTATGTACGACAAGTACGTACAGTCTTCCGTCATGCTGGATTCCGCTTACTATTATCTGGAACAATCGGCCCGGCCTTTGGATGAAAAACTCTCCACCCTTATCCATTACCTATTTGCCCGGGAGGACTACGAAGCCATTGCCGAACTGGCCGGCAGCCGGCAGCCTTCCGGACTTCAAGACGGCTGGACGGCCTACCGCATCGGGGAAGCTTTCTACAAACTGGGCGGCTACCCCCGCGCCCTGGCCTTCTTCCAACGAGCAGCCGAACTCATGGAATACAACCTCGATTTTCAGGAAAAGCTGGGCGCCGCCTATATACAGCTCCAGCAGTTGCCGCAGGCCAAAGAAGCCCTGGAATGGGTGCTCCGGGAAAACCCCAGGCGGCCGGTTGCCCTTTCCAACCTGGGCTACGCCTACGCCCTGCAGGGGCAGTTCCGGAAAGCGGAAGAACTCTACAGCCAGGCCATTGCCCTGGACCCGGACTACGAACAGGCCCTGCTCAACAAGGCGGCTGTAAGGCTGGTACAGAAAGATACCGAAGGGGCCCGAAAGATCATCGAACGGGTGCTGAAGATCAACCCGGAAAACCAGCAGGCGCTGGCCATCATCCGGCAGCTTTAGTGGCGCGATCATCCTGATCGCCCGCCGGAAAACTGAACGAACAGAAGCCGAAATGCAACTCAAAAACCTGCAAACACCTGTGGCGCGATCATCCTGATCGCCCGCCATAAAACGATCAAACAAGAGCAGGAACGCTTTCCGAAAACCAGAATGTAACTTGTGGCGCGAGGGCGCAGTTGTTTGTATTTTGTAACTATCAGTTTGAATATTGTTGGTGAATGCTTATGTTAATCTGCTTCTTTGTTCAAAAGAACAGGAGAATGAAAACAGTATGGATCCGCTTTTTTAATGAAATAATTCAGCCTATGGATTCCGTCGAGACCCTGGAAGAATTCTATAAACGCAAGTTTGAGCTGTTGCCCGAAGAACTGGGAAAGGATATCGGCCACTTCAACATTTTTCACATAGCGCCTTTCCGGGAAGGGAAGGCCACCTCTGTTCCCTACCGGAGAAGGGATTTCTGTAAGGTCATGCTCCTAAAGGGCAACAGCCGCGTCTACTTTGCGGATAAGGTGTTTGAAATACAAAAGCAGGCCCTGGCCTTTTCCAACCCACTGATCCCCTATAAGTGGGAACAGCTCGACAAAATGTATGATGGCGTTTATTGCATTTTCAATGCCCAGTTCTTTCATCAGTTCAGCCAATTCGGGGATTATGAAATCTTTCAACCCGGCGGAAATCACCTCTTTGAATTGACGGACGAACAAGCCGGCGAGGTTCAGGAAATATTTGAGGTGATGGAGCAGGAGTTCAATTCCGGATACAAGTACAAGTTTGATGTCATTCGGAACAGAGTGCTGGACCTCATCCATTACGGATTGAAGCTGGAGCCTTCCACTTCCATACAGGACCACTCGGTGGATGCCTCCTATCGCATCTCGAGGTTGTTTATGGAACTGCTGGAGCGGCAGTTTCCCATTGATGATGAACACCCTTCGATCGGCCTGAGGTCTCCGTCCGAATTTGCCGAGAAACTGAATGTACATGTAAACAGCCTCAACCGGGCCGTTAAGTCCACCACCAGTAAAACTACTTCAGAAGTCATTGCCGGGCGGATCATGCAGGAATCAAAAGTATTGCTGAAACATACCGCATGGAGCGTTTCTGAAATTGCCTATGCATTGGGCTTCAAAGAAGTGACCCACTTCAGTAATTTTTTCAGGAAACACATGGACCTGAATCCGTTGAAGTTCAGGAATACAGGCCCCGGGGCATCTGTTTGATTTTTGTAATTATCAGTTTGTATCGTGTAATTAAATGCTCATACTTTTATCGAATTTTGATCTTACAAGATTGAAATTCAAGAGCGTATGAAAAACCACTTAATGCTCCTGCTGGGATCTGTTCTTATTTCCGTCGGGTGTCTGGGACAACAAAACCCGGGAACATTGAGCGTGAAATATATTTCAGAAGAAATTATCATTGACGGGTCCCTGGAGGAACCCGCCTGGCAGGAGGCGGCATCCATTTCCGGTTTCTGGCAGTACTTCCCCACCGATTCTGTCCGGGCGCTCAGGCCCACTGAAGTAAGGATCCTGTATGATGATGAAACCATTTACGTAGGAATTTATGCGGAATCTTCAGGCCCGGATTATGTGGCAACCAGTTTGCAAAGGGATTTTAGCGGAGCGAGCAATGATAACGTATCGGTTTTGTTCGACACGTTCAGCGATGGCGCCAATGCCTTTCTCTTTGGAATAACCCCTTTTGGGGTCCAGCGTGAATTACTGATCTCGGAAGGAGGCTCGGAAAGAGGCCTGAATCCGGCATGGGACATGAAGTGGCAGGCAGAGGCCAGGAGGTTTGATGATCATTATGTAGCGGAGATGGCCATACCATTCACCTCTATGAAGTTCCCGGAAGGCGCTCCAAGCTGGCGGTTTCAGGCCTATCGGTTCGATTATCAGGCCCAGGAGCATAGCGCCTGGGCTCGTGTCCCCCAGAATCAGTTGCTTTCCAGCCTCGCTTTTATGGGAACCCTGGAGTTTGAAAAACCGCTGGGCAGATCGAGGACGCCATTGGCATTGATCCCTTATGTGAATACGCTGGCTCAGAAGAATTCACTTATTGATGAGTCAGATGTGGAATTAAAGGTAGGCGGCGATGCTAAAGTGGCGATCGGTAATGGGATGAACCTCGACATCACGGTGAATCCCGATTTTTCAAATGTGGAAGTGGATGCCATTTTCACCAACCTGACCAGGTTTGAGGTACTGCTCCCCGAAAGGCGCCAGTTTTTCATCGACAACAGTGACCTTTTCGGATTATTCGGGAGCATATACGATGATGCCTCTCCTTTTTTTTCCCGAAGGATCGGGCTGGCGCGTGATACGGCGGGAAACCTTATCCAGAACCGCATCATCGGAGGAGCCCGCCTGAGCGGCAAGCTCGATCAAAACTGGAGGTTGGGTTTTCTGAGTATCCAAACCGACGAGGACAAACCCAATGAGATCCCTTCCAATAACAACACAATGCTGGCCCTCCAGCGAAAGGTGTCGGCACGGTCCAGCATCGGCGCTTTTATTATCAACCGGGAAACTTTCGAAGATTACGATTTTCTAACCTCTGATGAAAAGTACAACCGGGTTTACGGTATCGATTATAACCTGGCTTCCAGAGACAACCACTGGACGGGGAAATTCTACGTCCACCAATCGCTCCAGCCCGATGATGCCCGGGGCAATTTGTCATCGCAGGCAACCGCAGCTTACAATGACCGGTTCTGGTATTTTTCTGCGGACCTTGTTTACATCAACCAGGGTTTTCAATCGGACCTGGGGTTCGTCCCCAGAAAAGACATTGTAAAGTACGGGATGGGCGCCGGAAGGACGTTCTATCCAAAGAAGGGGATCGTCAATAAGCATGTCCTAAGGCTGATCTCGCTGACCTTCTGGAGGCCCAGCCTGGACCTTAAAAAGACCGATCAATTGTGGCGGCCGGAATACACCATAGAGTTTCGCGATCAGTCCAATCTTGAGATGCGTTACCTGGGCCAGTACATTTTCCTGGCCGATGACTTCAACCCTACCGGAAAGGAGGGCAGCCCGATCCCGGGCGATACGGGTTATGAATTCAGCCAGTTGGAAACTACTTATACATCGAATGTAACCCGGCCATTTACGTACGCGCTTACCTCGACCCTGGGGCAGTTTTTCAACGGACATTATTACTCCTATGGCCTGACGCTCGGCTACCGGATGCAACCCTACGCCAGTTTCAGCATTGACGCCCAGTACGACAGGATCCGGCTGCCCGGAGATATACCCGATGCCGATTTCTGGTTGTTGACGCCAAGGGCCGAGGTGACTTTTTCACGTTCCGTATTCTGGACGACCACCATTCAGTACAGCAACCAGCGGGACAATATCGGGATCAACTCAAGGCTGCAATGGCGGTTTGCGCCGCTTTCCGATCTGTTCCTGGTCTACAACGACAACTATTTCCCCAATGGATTCGGCCCCAAATTCCGGTCCGTTAATTTGAAATTGACTTATTGGTTTAACCCTCAACTTTAGAAAAATGAGATTTGTCATACTCACATTACTCTTATCCGGCATGATGCTCCTTTCCTGTCAGCAACAGGAGGCAGATCAGGCTCAATCTACCGAATTGCAGGCGATCTTCCCCAAAGGCCAGCAAGGGCCGGCGGAGTTGTTCACCGGCGCGGCCTACAATTACGGGCTCGTTCCCAATGATTCGGCCTATACCACTCTTGTCGGCAATGTGTATTTCGAGCCGGGCGCCAGAAGCAACTGGCACACTCACCCGGCAGGGCAGATATTGATCATTACCGACGGCGTGGGCTACCATCAGATCGAGGGGCAGCCCAAAGAGATCATGAGGAAGGGCGATGTGGTGAAGTGCCCGCCCAACGCCAAACACTGGCACGGCGCCAGTGCGGACACCGGGTTGCAGCAGATGTATATCATTCCGAATACCGAAAAGGGCATCGTGGAATGGATGGAGCCGGTGTCTGATGAGGTATATTTGCATGAATAATAACTGGCAATGCGATACTTTAAGTCAATTGTCCCAACCTGGAAAACACGGACAGGCCCATTGATCATCCTGAGTGGCCTTCTCATGATTGGCGCCGGGTGCAAACCGACAACAGAGCAACCCGCCCCAATCGAGATAATGAGAAACCTTCAACAGAGTGGTGAACTAATAGTTCGGTTTGCCCAACTGGAAATCGATACGGCAAGACTTGATGAATACAAAGCCTTTCTGAAGGAAGGAATCGAAACCTCGATCGCGAACGAACCTGGTGTTTTGACGATGTATGCTGTTCAGGAAGAGGCCGATCCATCAAAAATCACGGTGTTGGAAATATATGCCAGTGATGCTGCTTACCAATCGCATCTGGCTACAGCTCATTTTCAAAAGTATAAAACGGGGACTTCGGAGATGGTGAAGTCGCTGGAACTGGTGGATCTGGATGCGATTGTATTTGGGGTAAGGGACAGTAACTAACCATAGTATCAGAAGAACCATAAACATGTTGACAATGAGAACCTCATTGCTATTCCTCCTGGTTGTTTGGATTTCCTTAACCCTGAGTGCACAGCAGGATATATTTCAAAGAAATGAGATCATTTCGCCCGAGATCAATGAAGACGGTACGGTTACCTTCCGGCTCATGGGGCCCGATGCTTCTGAGGTTACTATCACTGGTAGCTGGATGCCGGTAACAGGCTTTACACCTCTATCCCGGGCGATGCAAAAAGAGAAGGACAGCCTCTGGACGCACACCACCGAAGCCCTGCCACCGGGATTCTACAGGTATTCCTTTTCCGTGCATGGGGTGAGGACGATCGACCCCAGTAATGCGCACGCCATTCGGGATGTGGGTTCCATATCCAACGTTTTTTTGATCGGGGGCGGCACGGCAGACCTCTATAAAGTGAAGGATGTCCCGCATGGTACGATCGCCTTCCGGTGGTATGACTCTCCGGGAAATGATAAAACGCGCAGGCTGGCCATCTATACCCCCCCGGGATACGAAAACAGCGACGCCCGGTATCCGGTGCTGTACCTGCTGCATGGCATCGGCGGGGACGAGGAGGCGTGGCTGGGTTCCGGGCGGGCGGCTCAGATCCTGGACAACCTGATCGCCCAGGGGAAGGCGGAGCCCATGATCGTCGTGATACCCAACGGGAACGTCGCCCAGGAGGCAGCTCCGGGCAAGGGCAGTAGCGGATTTGTACAACCCACATTCATGCTGCCCAATACCATGGACGGCAAGTTTGAAGCCACCTTCCATGACATCATGAACTTCGTGGAGCGCAATTACCGCACCATCGAATCAAAGGAGGGCCGCGCCATCGCCGGCCTATCCATGGGAGGGTATCACACCGCCTATATTTCCAGGCACTACCCCAATACCTTTGACTACCTGGGCTTGTTTTCTCCGGCGCTGAATGTCAAACCCGGTGATCATCCTTCCGCCCCCGCTTACCAAGATCTTGATGAGAAACTGGCGGCCCAGCTGGTTAACGGCTACAAGCTGTACTGGATAGCCGTCGGGAAAGACGATTTTCCCATCCTTTACCAGGGCATTCAGGATTATAGAAAAGAGCTGGAGAGTATAGGAATGGAATATGGATATAAAGAAACGGAAGGAGGGCATACCTGGGCCAACTGGCGGCAGTACCTGTCTGAATTTGTGCAAATGATCTTTTAAAAACAAGCAAAACATGAAAGCATCAATTATCTGCTCCATACTGGCAATGCTTATTTTATGGAGCTGTCAATCCGGTAAGGATACAACTGAGAAAGACATTCCCGCCCTTGCTTTGGAGAAGACTACCGTCAAGGCAGAAGTAGAAGGGAAAGCTTTTCGCGACCTCAATAAGAACGGACAACTAGACCTCTACGAAGACATCAATGCCCCCCTGAAGGAAAGGGTGGAAGATCTGCTCTCCCAGATGTCTCTGGAGGAGAAAGCCGGCATGCTTTTTATGCCCGGCGTAGCGATGAATGAAGATGGCAGCCTGGAGAAAAAGCCCGATGCCACCGGGCCCGGCGCCCGGTATCCGGCAGCGGTTGAAAATATTGACAAAGGAAAACTGAACCACTTCAATGTCTGGGATATCCCTTCCGACCCTAAAATGATGGCCGTGTGGTACAACAATCTGCAGAGCCATGCGGAACAAACGCGGTTAGGTATCCCCGTTTCCATTGCCTCCGACCCCCGGCACCATTTCAGCAACACCATATTCTCGATGGCCGCCAACGGGTTTACGCAATTCTGCGAGACGCTCGGGCTGGCCGCCATCGGGAATGACTCCCTGGTAGAGCAATTTGCCGATGTCGTCCGGAAAGAATATTTAGCCGTTGGCATCCGGGTGGCGTTACATCCGCAAATTGACCTGGCCACCGAACCGAGGTGGCCGCGAATAAGCGGCGGCTTTGGTGAAGATGCTGATTTGACGGCGCGCATGGTGATCTTGATTTCAAGGGTGATGAAAAGGCTAAGATTATGGATCTCCTGAAAAAAGTTCCGACGATCGTCAATATCTACCTCGACCGGCCGGCGGTGATCCCGGATATTGCCGGAGCATCGAAGGCGCTCATTGCTGATTTCGGCGCAAGCGACAAAAACGTTTGCGAAGTGATCTTCGGTAATGCCCGGCCAACGGGTAAGCTGCCATTCGAACTCCCCTCCTCTATGGAGGCCGTCCGGAATCAGCTGACGGATGTGCCGTATGATATTGTGACCACAAAGCTCGCCGCGGAAGTGAAATCCTATAAAGAAGCCGTTGCATCCATTGATGGATCGCTTAAAAGAATGGGGCTTGAGTACATTGACCTGATGATCATACACAGCCCGAAACCATGGGCGGAATTCGGTGGAGAGGATCGTTACTTCAAAGGGAACCGTGAAGCATGGAAAGCGCTGGAAGAGGCCTATAAAGCTGGAAAACTACGCGCCATCGGCCTTTCGAATTTTGAAAAAGAAGATGTCGATAACATCCTGGAGTCCTGTGCTGTGAAACCGATGGTAAATCAGATCCTGGCGCATATCACCAACACGCCCAGAGAGCTGATCCAGTACTGCAAGGACAATGGCATCCTGGTGGAGGCCTATTCACCAATCGGGCACGGAGAATTGTTCAAGAACGAGGAAATAGCAGAAATGGCGAAAAAATACAATGTCTCTGTCCCTCAGCTATGCATTCGTTACGGCCTGCAGCTCGGCCTCCTTCCGTTACCTAAGACCTCCAACCCCGAACATATGAAAGACAATGCCGGAGTGGATTTTGAGATCTCGGAAGAGGATATGGAAGTCCTGAAAAATATGGAACCGATCGAAGATTACGGAGAGGCCAGCAAGTTTCCTGTCTTCGCAGGGAATTGAATCTGAAAAACAAAAGATAAGACATTATGGAAATCACGAAGAATGGCTCCGTACCATCTGTCAAAGGGCCGGAAGACTGGTTCACCGGACCTGTACGAATAGACCCCTTATTTCAGAAAAAAGAGTCAACCAGGGCCGCCGGCGCCAGCGTCACCTTCGAACCGGGCGCCAGAACCGCCTGGCATACCCACCCGGCCGGACAAACGCTTATCGTAACCTCCGGGTTGGGATGGGTACAACGCGAGGGCGGGCCCATTGAGGAAATTCGCCCGGGGGATATAGTTTGGTTTGCTCCCGGCGAAAAGCACTGGCACGGCGCCAGCCCCGAAAAGGCCATGAGCCATATCGCCATCCAGGAAGAATTGGCTGGAGAAGGTGACTGACCAACAGTACAGCAAGTAAGGAAGTAATGGGAAAGGACATATTTGATCTACAGCCCCCATTCATCCCTCAATTGGCCGTCCGTTCCAAACACCGGGTCTTTTTCCGGAAGCGGCACTTCCTTGATGTTCTCCACTTTCTCCGGCCGCTCGCCCGGCCCGCCTCGGCAGAGGTCCCAGTCCTGCCCCTCGGGGTAGGCGCCGACAACCTCAAAATCGTTGCTGGAACCTTTATTGCAGTGCCCCACACCGGCGGGGATGATGATGACGTCTCCCGCTTTGACCGTAGTGGTGATGCCTTCCGGCCCACCGAGAGCCACTTCCGCCCGGCCGCTAACTACCCCCAGCACTTCATGGGCGGTGCTGTGGTAGTGGTGGAAGGGATAGATGCCGTTCACCCAGGCGCCCGTCCAGCCGTTGCGGCGGAAGCGGGCTTTACAGGCCGCTGCGCCTTCCCCATCCTCCAGCGCCTGCCGGTAGACAATGAGGGGAAGGCTGGGATTGTTTGGGATCTTACCGTCGTCTTCAAAATGATGGGTTTCCGTTTTCATGGCGGGATGTGTTTATTATGGAACCGGGGGGAAGAATGAAATGTTTGGCCTCTCCAGCACCAGAACCGCACAGATCCCTATGTAACAGCGCATCACAGGCTCGTAATCCGCGCAACCCGCCAAACCCGCGTAGATCCCTGCCTGCAAGGCCGCGCCTCGCGGCAGGCAGGCGTGTTCCATTCCACCCCTGATTTTTTATCGGGAAAGAAAAACGCCCCGGTTTTTCCTTTCCCGCCGCAATATTCCTACTTTCCATAAAAAAGCCCATCATGCGACGCCATGCCTACCGCCAGAACTCCGGAAGCCTCTCCTATCTGAACCTCATCGAAGAGCAAATGCCCGATCCCGCTCCGGGAGAAGTCACGATAGAAGTACGGGCCATCGGCCTGAACTTTGCCGACATCTTCGCCATCTGGGGCCTGTACGGCGCCACTCCGGAGGGGGAGTTCGTGCCCGGGCTGGAGTACTCAGGAGTGGTGGCTAAAGTTGGCGAAAGCGTAACCCACCTGAAAGAAGGAGACGCCATCATGGGCGTCACCCGCTTTGGCGCCTACGCCACCCACCTGAACATCGACGCCCGCTACGTGCTGCCCCTGCCCGCCGGCTGGCGCTTCGAGGAAGGGGCCGCCTACCTGGTCCAGGTGCTTACCGCTTATTACGCCCTGAAAGAACTGGGAGATATACAACAGGGCCAGACGGTGCTCATTCACAGCGCCGCCGGGGGCGTCGGCACCTGGGCCAACCGGATCGCCAAGCAATATGAGGCCTATACCATCGGGACGGTGGGGCGGCCGGAAAAGCTGGATTATCTGCAGCAGGAAGGATACGACAAGGGCATCGTCCGCAGCAAAAATTTCAAAACGGATCTGGGAAATGCCCTGGACGGCCGGGACCTCCACCTCATCATGGAGTGTATCGGCGGCAAAATACTGAAAGAAGGCTATGAGATGCTGGCCCAGCAGGGCCGCATGATCGTCTACGGCTCCGCCCGCTACGGTTCCGTAGGCAACCGCCCCAATTACCTGAAGCTGATCTGGTACTACCTCACCCGCCCCAGGATCGA
This sequence comes from uncultured Phaeodactylibacter sp., assembly GCA_964418125.1. Classification (GTDB taxonomy): domain Bacteria; phylum Bacteroidota; class Bacteroidia; order Chitinophagales; family Saprospiraceae; genus JACJXW01. Next base: position 54,007 of record CAYQKY010000022.1, on the reverse strand, counting down.
CCCCCAGAAGATGCCCGAGGACAACAAAGGCGTGATCGGCTTCAACCTCATCTGGCTCTACCACAAGGTGGAGCTCATGCACCAGTTGCTGAAAGAACTCGAACAGATGAACCTGGGCAAACCCCACGTCGGCCATACTTTTCCGCTGGAACAGCTCAAAGAGGCCATCCTGCTTTTTCAGACGGGAAAGACGGTGGGAAAGGTGGTGGTTAAGGTGTGAAAAAACTAAAAATCTCTGCTCGATGAAAAAGAAGATACTAATCTACATTATTACCATCATGTCCCTGACGGGACTCTTCGGCCAGGCTTCGTCAATCTTCATCATGGAACTGCCTCCCGAAGTCATCCTGAAGAATAAGGTAAAGGTGATAAAGGCCACCGATGAAGAGGGTGCGCTCATTTACCAAAAATACTATAACCTGCAGGGGAAACCGGTAAAATCAGAATTCTCCGGCAGGCCAACTCAATATTTCATCGGACAGGCAGAGGAACAGCCCTTTGAATTCAATTCAGCCCATCCCATGGGATATATCCTGTACATCAACGCCGATACAGTTAAGGAAGAGAGGCTGTTCAGCAGGGAGGGAAAGCTGAAAAGAATGGAAAGGAGCATTTATGATCAAAAGGAACAATTGGCCAGAAAGGAAATATACAATGACAAAAATGAATTGGGATCTTACACCATTTATGAATACGACGGCCTGGGCCGGATAACCACTGAAACCACCTTCAGCGGGCAGGATACTACAAAGTGGGTGGTAGAATACGACAGTTCAGGAAGAAGCAAAAAATTTTTTGTGGGTGTGTCCGGCCGGCAGCTCCGTGAGGAAGAAGAAATACTGGAGAATGATCATGGCGGCAAAACGGAACATACCATCATCTACGAACCGGCGTTGAATATTAAAATTGACCAGTTCATTGAGAAGAACAGTTCCGGAAATGTGGTGAAAATGATCATAGATGACAATGACGGCCGGCCGGCCAGAGAAGTGGTTATGCAAACAAGTCAGGGAAAAGCCAGCAGGCTGGAAAAAGTGATAACTCTTGAAGGAGGGGAAAAGATATCTGAACTGGTTTACAATTACCTGGAAGATGGAGGGAAGGAAGATCTGGTGGACAGAATTGTAAGGATCAATTACAAGGATGGGGAGGCCAGGGAAGCTAAGGTTTTTCACGATTTTGAGTATGGGTTTTTCTAAATAATCGAATGCGCACACTACTGTTCATTGTGCTTTTTTTTTGCCACTAAAACACGAAAGCACTAAGCCTTGGTGACTCTTCGAGCCCTTGTTGTCTTTGTGGCAAGAAATTCAATCATTCCTAACAAGCTCTAAAACCAACTGTACACCTTATGGACCTCTCAAAAAGTAAAAAAGGCACCGCCGCCGTCTGGGCCGGCGAAACCGAAACCTTCCCCCACGGCAGCTCCACCGCGCCCATCTTCAACACGGTTACCTTCGCCTACGAGGGCCTGGACGACTGGTACGAAGTGGCCAAAGGCAACCGCGAGGGGCACATCTACAGCCGCAACACCAACCCCACAGTGCGGGTGCTGGAAGAAAAGATCCGCATCCTGGAAGGAGCCGAAGACGCCATCGCCTTCTCTACCGGCATGGCGGCCATCAGCAATACCCTGTTTGCCCTACTGAAACCGGGAGACAGGGTGGTGTCCGTTAAAGATTCCTACGGCGGCACCAGTAAACTGTTCCTGGAGCACCTGCCGAAGTTCGGCATTGCGGTAGCTTTGTGCAAAACAGAGGATCACGAGCAACTGGAACGGGAGATCGAAAAGGGGTGCCGGCTCGTATACCTGGAAAGCCCCACTAACCCTACGCTCAAAGTGATCGACTTGCAGCGGATCGGGCGGGCGGCTCAAAAAGCGGGCGCCATCACCGTAGTTGACAATACTTTCGCCACCCCCATCAACCAAGCTCCCCTGGCGCTCGGCGCCAACCTCGTAATCCACAGCGCCACAAAATTCCTGAGCGGCCACTCCGATACGATGTGCGGGCTGATATGCGGGGAAAAAGAATTGGTTCGGAAAATTTTTCAATACCGGGAGATCAACGGCGCCAGCCTGCAGCCCGAGGCGGCGTATATGGCCATCCGCGGGATGAAGACGCTGGAGCTGAGGGTGCAGCGCCAGAATGAAAGCGCCCTGCAGATCGCCCGCTACCTGCACGGCCACCCTAAGGTGGAGAAGGTTTTTTATCCGGGCCTGGAAAGCCACACCGGGCACGATATTGCCAGGAGGCAGATGTCGGGCTTCGGCGGCATGCTGAGCTTTGAACTCAAGGGCGGGTATGAAGCCGTCAAACGCCTGTTGCACAACCTGACCTTCGTGCACCTCGCCGCCAGCCTCGGCTCCGTGAGCACCCTGGCCGGCCCTCCCCGGACGACCAGCCATGTGGAGCTCACCGAATCCCAGCGCCAACACCTGGGCATTTCCGAAAGCCTCATCCGCTACTCCACAGGCATAGAAAATGTGGAAGACCTGATCGCAGACCTGGAGAATGGACTAAAAGGCGCTTAAGAACGCACACCCCGGATCGCCAAATTCATTTGGCTCGAAGACGTAACCCAGACGCACACCCCGGATTATTTGAAAAAACATATTATGATCGACAGAAATTTCACCATCGACACCCTCCGGCAACTGGTGCAGATCAATTCGGTGAACCCCTCCCTGGAAGCGGGCGGCGGCGGCGAGGCAGAGATCGGCAACTTCATCTACCGCCTGCTCCGGTCGCTGGATATCGAAGCGGCGGTGGAGGAACTGGCGCCCGGCAGGGTAAACGTCACCGGCTTCCTGAAAGGGCGCGGCGGCGGCCCCTCCCTGATGCTGAACGCCCACATGGACACGGTGGGCGTGGCCGGCATGGAACAGCCGTTCTCGGCGGAAATAAAGGACGGCAGGCTGTACGGCCGGGGCGCTTACGACATGAAGGGCAGCATCGCCGCCATTCTGGGCGCCGCCCGGGCCATTGAAGAGCGGGAAGCCGAACTGCAGGGGGATCTGGTGCTTTCCTTCGTCGCCGATGAAGAATATGCAAGCATAGGAGCGCGGGCCGTTGCCAAAAAGTACAAAACGGATGCCGCTATCGTGACGGAGCCGACCGGCCTGCACCCCTGCCTGGCCCACCGCGGTTTCGGGGTGTTCCGGATCACCACCCGCGGCAGGACGGCCCACGGCGGCAACCACCACCTGGGGATCGACGCCAACATGCACATGGGGCTCCTGCTGGCGGAGTTGCATGCGTTTGCCAGGGAACTCAGCGCCCGGAAAACACACCCGCTGTGCGGGCAGGCATCCCTGCACGTACCGCTGGTAGAAGGCGGCCGCAGCCTCTTCATCTACTCCGGCGAATGCCGGATCATGGTGGAACGGCGAACTCTGCCCGGCGAATCGGAGGAAGCCGTGGTGGCGGAACTGCAGCAGATGATGGACAAGCTGGCCGAAAAAGAACCGGATCTTAAGGCAACGATAGAAACAGTACTGTGGCACAATCCCTACGAGGTGGCCCCTTCGGCCCGCATCGTGCAGGAAGTCCTTCGGGCCGGCGCGGCGGTAAAGGATTTTCAACCAACCTTCATCGGCCATACCTGGTGGGAAGATTCCGCTATCTTCGGGGAAGCCGGGATGGAAACCGTCATCCTGGGGCCTAAAGGAGGGGGTATTCATGAGGAAGTGGAATGGGTGGAGCTGGATTCGGTGGTTGAGCTGGCGGAGATATTGTGCAGGGTGGCGTTGAAGAGTTATTGATCTCGTTGCGGGCCCGCTACAGTTGTTGGTTATTGGTTGTTGGCGAGCCGCTTTATAAGACGGCCACAATCATTACTTTTATAATCATTATTTAAATAACGATTATAAAAGTAATGATTATTTTTGCAATCGTTATAAATATAACGGCTTCCTACAGAGCAGCCAATAATCACTTCCTGCATCTGCCAACCGCCATCTCGACAATCTCCTCAATTACTCCGGCCTGCGCGAAGATAAATCCCTACATCCCCCTATATTTAGGCTCCGAAAAAATACGAGCACTAAATTCCACCTTATGAGAAAGTGGTTACTCTCCCTCCTCCTCGGCATTTACTCCTGGACGGCCCTGGCCCAGCGGGAGCCCCTCCCCCACTACCCCACCCGGGCCGAGGCCGAGGAGATGCAGGCCTTCATCGACTCCCTGCAGGCCCTGACGCCGCTCATTACCCCCGAGCCGCCCCCCGCCCCGGTGCGCACCATGGCCGAATGGGAGGAGATACAGGCCATTGCCATCAGCTGGACGCAGCAGTACGCTGAGATCCTGATCGAGATCGTGCGGCACAGCGCGCCGGAGTGCACCGTGATCGTCATAGCATCCAATGCCAGTTCCGTTTCCAATCAGCTGCAGAGCGCCGGCGTGCCGCTGGACAATGTGGAGATCATCACCGCCCCCTACAATTCCGTCTGGATCCGTGATTACGGCCCCTGGTCGGTCTACCACAACGATGTGGACAGCCTGATGATCGTCGACTGGATCTACAACCGCCCCTGGCGCCCGCAGGACGACCTCATCCCCACCGTACTGGCCAACCACTTCAACCTCCCCATCTACGAAGCGACGGTTGCTCCCTACGACTGGATACATACCGGCGGCAACAACCTTCGAGACGGGATGGGCACCAACTTCTCCTCTGAGCTCGTCCTGGAGGAAAACCCCGGCAAGACAGAGGCCGAGATCGACGCCATTGCCCAGGCCTACCTGGGCGCCAGCCGCTACATCAAGTTCCCCAACCTGCCCTATGACCTTATCCACCACATCGACATGCACATGCGCTTCATCGATGAGGAAACCGTCATCATCGGAGAATATCCGGAAGGAGTGGCCGACGGGCCGCAGATCGAGGAGAACATCGAATACCTGGTCAATGAAGTGCCCACCGCTTTCGGCAATCCTTACCGCGTCATCCGCATCCCCATGCCGCCGGATGGACAGGGCCGCTATCCGGACAACAACGGAGACTACCGGACGTACACCAATTCCATTTTCGTCAACGGGGCCATACTGGTGCCTACCTATGAAGAGCGCTACGACACCACCGCCCTGCGCATCTACCGGGAGGCCCTGCCCGGATACAATGTGGTGGGCATCGACTGCAACGACATCATCCCCGCCTTCGGGGCCATCCACTGCATCACCAAGCTCATCGGCGTGAACGAGCCGCTGTGGATCGCCCACGCACGCCTCCGGGATACCGATGATACCGAAAACGATTACCCGGTGCGGGCTTTGATAAAACACCGCAGCGGGATTGCCGAAGCCACGCTGTACTATCGCATCGCACCGGAAACCGCCTACACGGCTGTGTCCATGGCCCCTGAGGGCGGCCCGGAAAGTATCTGGACAGCGGCTATCCCCGCCCAGCAAGATGACGTGGAGGTTCAATATTACATCCACGCTATGGCCAATTCCGGCAAAGAGCAGGTGCGCCCCCTGGTGGCCCCGGAAGGCTATTTCCGGTTCCGCATCGACGCCCTCTCACCGGCCTTTACCACTACCCTGACGGAGATCTGCCCCGGAGAGCAGGTGCAGTTCCTGGACCAATCGTCCGGCAATGCCGGCAGTTGGCAATGGATCTTTCCCGGTGGCCAACCGGCTGTTTCAACCGAACAAAACCCGGTAATTACTTATCCCCAGGCGGGAAGCTACAACGCCACCCTCATCATCAGCAACGGCCTCTCTTTCGATACCCTTACCCTCGAAGGCATCGTTATGGTGGACGAAGGCATCAGCCCTTACTTTGAAACATTCAACGAAGTGCTGAGTGGCAATACCTGGCGGGCGGACAACCCCGACGACGATGTCGCCGGCTGGTCCGCCAGTACCGAAGCATTCTGCTACCGCAATGCTTTTGTTATGGACAATTACAACAGCGACACCCGCAATACCAGTGATTATTTTCGCGCTCGCTTTAACCTGGCAGGCCTCAGCAGCCCCGAACTGCATTTCGACATAGCCTATGCCCCTTATGACGAGGAGCATTCCGACGGGCTGCGGGTACGCGCTATCACCTGCGACGGGCAGGAGGCCCTCCTGTACGAAGCTTTCGGCGATGCGCTGGCCACGGCGCCCGCTACCGCTGAGGCTTTTATCCCTTCGGAATGCAGCTTATGGAGGCAGGAAACGATCCCGCTGGAGGCATTTGCCGGCCAATCGGTGGTTCTGGAATTTGAAAATGTCGGCGGTTATGGCAACCTGGTCTATATCGACAATGTCGACGTCGCAGCGCCTGAACTGGCCAACCAGCCCCCGTCCATCTCCATCACCGCTCCGGCTGACGGCGCCGTTTTCACTGGCGCCCTGCCAGAACTCGAGCTCCACGTAGCGGCGGCGGACAGCGATGGCATTGTCCGAAGGGTCGATTTTTTCATCAATGCCGACTCCATAGGTGCAGCGCCTTTCCCCCCGTTCACCCTCGATTACGGCTTCCCGGCTTACGGGAGTTATACCCTGCAGGCCCGGGCAGTGGATGACGACGGCGCCGGCGCACTTTCGCCCACTGTCCACATAAGGACAGCGCAAACGAGTGAGGCCACGGCCCTTTCCGGCCGTACGGGCATCCAGTTTGAAGTGTTCCCGAACCCGGCCGCAGGCCACCTGAATATCAGGTTCAGCAGCCCTCAGCCGGCAGTGATTGGCATTCAGCTGTCCAACTCCCTCGGGAAGGGGGCCCATTCCTCCAGAATCAGCGTTCCCGAAGGTTCTTCCCTGATGCAAGTGCCTGTCGGCCATCTGCCGGCTGGCGTCTATCAGCTTTCCGTTTCCAGTGAATTCGCCGGGGGAAGCCGGATGGTAGTGGTTGGGAAGTAGAAGGCGGGGGATGGGCATATGGATGAGGCCGGAAAGTCCTCCAGGACAGGAGTCTTGGAATTGTTAAATAATGGGGTGATGTATGGCGCCCTGCTTGCCAGGAAAATATGCATATGGCTTTTGCATTACTCCATCGCTCCATTGGACCTTTCCAGAGCGCACTCATGGATTCAATGTTTCATGGCTTGATGGGGCGATGAAACCACAGAAGCATACCTTCCTCCTAAGTTTTTTCAATATTTTCAGCCTTTTACATAACAATTACAACTGTCAGGAGCGTTACCTTTTCAGAAGTCATCGTCTACGTATGGCTTTAGTTAAAGGACCAACACACACAAAATTCTTACTAACATGAAAGCAAGACAAGGCTTAATCATTTTAGCCGCCATTTTGGGAGTTCTCCTGATCGTAGCTGCCATCTGGGGTTTCAGCCAGAACAGCAAGCGCAAAGCGCTGGAAACTCAGAACACGGAACTGACGGGGACCGTCGAAGACCTCGAAGAGCTGCGGACCGACCTGTTGCAGGAGGTAGACAGCCTTCAGCAGGAATTCTCCATGCTGGCGGAGCAGAATGAACAATTACAGGGAACCCTGGCCCAGGCCCAGGAAACGATCAGTAAGCAGGAAGTGGCTCTGCGCAACGTCAAAGCTAAGAGCTCTTCTGAGATCAACAGCCTGAAAGCACAGATCCAGGAGCTTCTGGCGCTCAAATCAGAGCTCCAGGGCAACATCTACGCCGTACAGGCTGAAAACGATTCTCTGCGGCAGGCTATGGGCATTCTGGAAGCCGACCTCGGCGCCGCCCGCGACGAGAACCAGGCGCTGGCCAACCTCAACCAGGCCATCCAGGAAGAAGTGGAGCGCCTGACGCTGGCCAACTTCAAGGCCACGGCCTTCCAGGTTGACCTCGAACAGAAGAACGAAAAGGTCACCAGCAAAGCACGCCGCGTGCGTACCATCCGCACCAGCTTCGACCTGACCAACGTACCGCCGGAATACCAGGGCCTGCGCACCCTCTACCTGGTCATTACCGATGATAAAGGCACCCCCGTCCCGGCCACCAACCCGATAAAGGCACAGACGGTGGTCAACAACCAGAAAATGGACATCATCGCCGTCAAGGCGAAAGATGTAGACATCACCGAAAACCAACGCCTGTCTATGGTCTATGACCTGGAAGACAAGCTCGATGCCGGCTACTACCGCGTAGCCATCTATTCCGATATCGGCCTGCTGGGCGCTTCCAGCCTGAGGCTGAGGTAAGGAGACGAGGAGAGGGAATGATGAAGTGATGGGGAGAGGGGGTGACAGGGAGACGCTGCGCCCCATCCCCCCATCTCCCCCTCTCCCCATCTTCCAAAACAAACACCTATGATGAAACACTTACTCTATCACATTATACTCTTCCTCTTCATCCCCCTTTCCCTTTCCTCCTGTTTATCGAAGAAGAAACACCTTGAAATAACGTCCCTCTACGAACACCACATCGACAGCCTGGAAAACCGCATCGATATGGCCAACAACCGCATTCATCAGCTGGACCTCGACGTGGCCGAACGCAAAGGAGAGAACCAGGCACTGCTTGCCAGCCAGGACAAACTGCTCAACCGCATCATAGAGCTCGACGACGAGATCGAACGGCTGCAGAACGAATCGGCCAACCGCGTAGAATCTCTCGATGGCCGCCTCCAGCAAAAGGATGCCGTCATCGCCGCCAAACAGGAGAAGATCGACGCCCTCATCGCCACCCTCAACCAACGCGACCAGGCCATGCGGGAACTGGAACGTGCCCTCCGCGATACCCTTCAAAGCCTGGACTCCAGCCTTTATACCCTGGAAGTGGCCAACGGGCAGCTATCCCTTGCCCTGAAGCTCAATTTCCTGTTCTATTCCGGCAGCACCAACAAGACCCACTCCGCCGGGCGGGAGGCCATCGAAAAAGTAAGCCAGGTACTGAGCAATTATCCAACCCTCGACGTAATGGTCATCGGCCATACTGACAACAGCCCCCTGCGCAGAAACAGCATCGACGACAAATGGGAGTTCAGCGCACTGCAGGCCGCCACCATCGTGCAACTCATGACCAAGAAGTACGAACTGAGTACCAGCCGGGTGATGGCCGCCGGCAAAGGAGAGTTCGAACCCCGCGCTTCCAACGCCACTCCCGAAGGCAGGGCGCAGAACGAACGCATCGAGATCCGCGTCTTCCTCAGCCGCGAACGGCTGATCCGGGACCTGCGCCGGAGACTGGAGGAGTGAGGGGGAATGAATGAATGGATGAGCGAAAGAATGAATCCGGGGCGGTGCATTTTTTTCACTTCGGATACAGGCACTGTATACAAAAAAAACTCTCCCTGCTAAAGTTTTCCCCTCTCAACCCTTTCAAAAGGGCCATGTAACTGACATGGTATTTATTTTGTATAGAAACTATTTTTGTGTATATTAGCACAAATGACAAGCCCCCCTATTTATTCCTCGCAGATCATAATATCTCTGGCGACTCTCATTAAAAACTGATGCCTCCCAATGTCTCATTCCCGTATGGATGAGCCATTTTTCATTTGAAATATTTTTTGAACATTAAAACCAAATTCAGAAAAATGAAGTACACTTACCAACGTACACAACATTGGATGAGCCATTGTTGTACTGCTTCGATCAAACAATTATTCGTATTTGCCCTGGCCTTATTAAGCGCCTCCTTACTGACGGCACAGGCCGCCAATGATGACTGTGCCAACGCAACAGCTCTGACGGTCGGCGCCTGCCCGGCCAATGCGGTTGCCGGCAACACCTCGGACGGCACTCCGGACGGCGATTTCTCCTGCGACAGCGCCGGGGATAACGCCGGCCTGTGGTACAGTTTTGTAGCCCCTGCCACCGGCGCTGTAACGCTCAACGTAACCGACCTGGGCGCCGGGACTCCGGAATCAGCCGTTTTTGACGCCTGCGGTGGCACTGAACTCTCCTGCTCCACCAGTGCCGGCTCGAGAATAGTATCCAGCTTAACACCTGGCGCCACCTATCTGGTCGTCGTCTGGGGAGATGTTTCCTTCGGACAGGGGCCATTCGAGATCTGTGTGGAAGAAGCCACTCCGATAAGTAATGACGACTGCTCCGGCGCAACCCCTCTTACCGTAGGGGCCTGCCCCGCCAACGCAGTATCCGGTAATACGGTAAACGCCACTCCGGATGGAGACTTCGGATGCGATAGCGCCGGTGATAATGCCGGCCTGTGGTACAGCTTCGTAGCCCCGGCTACCGGCGGCATCAATATCCAGGTGGAAGACACCGGAGGCGGCAACCCCGAAGCAGCTATTTTTGATGCTTGCGGTGGTACGGAAATATGGTGCGACGGCAGCCCGGACAATGAAGTGGTCAGCGGGCTGACGCCAGGAAATACCTATTACGTGATCGTATGGGGCGACGTTACTGCCGGACAGGGGCCTTTCAATATCTGTGTTGATGAGTTTGTCCCGCTGGCCAACGACGACTGCTCCAGCGCCATCATGCTGGGCATTGGCGATTCGGATAGCGGCAATACCGCTCTTGCCACGGATAACAACCCGCCCTCCTGCGGCGGCGCCGGCGACGGCAGCAGCGGCGGCGTCTGGTATACGGTGACCGGCACCGGGTTGGATATTACCGCCTCGCTTTGTTCCGGCACCGACTTCGATACCCAGCTGGCAGTTTATGAAGGCAGCTGCAGCGCCCTGTCTTGTCTCGACGGCAACGACCAGTTTTGTGGCAACCAGTCGGAAGTGACCTGGAACTCCATAGCCGGCACAACCTACTACATCTACATTGACGGATGGCTCAGCAACTCAGGAAATTACACCATCACGATCGATGGCATGCTCCCCCCGCCCATTCCCAATGACAATTGTGATGTCGCTACCCTCATCACCTGCGGCGAGACCATTTCCGGCTCCACCATCGGCGCATTCCCGGACAATGTCCGCCGATGCAGCCCCGGCGACGCCGCCGGCGGGGTATGGTACGTCTTTAATCCGGATGACGGCGGCTGGATACAGAGCCTGAGCACCTGCGACGCCGCCAACTTCGATACCAAGATCACGGTATATTACGGTGATTGCGGCCGCCTGCGCTGCCTGGGCGCCGTTGATAACTCGGAAGCCTGTGGCGGCGGAACGACGGAAATGTTCTTCACTCCTTTCTTCGGCAGGACGCATTACGTTCTCGTCCAAACGGTTGATCCGACAGTACCTGGCATTTTTGAACTAACCTACAACTGCAACGCCAGCCCCTTCCGCCCGCAGGGCGCCACCGTTTTTACGCCCGAAGCAGCGGAAAACCTTGAGGACATTACCCTTTTCCCCAACCCGGTACAAGATGAGCTTAACGTACAGCTCGAAGGGTTTACGGGCAGAGAAAACACCACGATCAGCATCCGCAACAGCTTCGGCCAACTGGTGATGGAACGGCGCGTTGCCCGGGCCGGCGCTCAAACCGAGCGCTTCAATACCAGCCAGCTTCCGGCCGGCATGTATTTCCTCAGCGTTCAGGCTGAAGGAAAGGAAACGCTCACCAAACGGTTCGTGGTAGGGGCTGCCCGGCCATAACCCTTTGCTGAAAGTTTTTGGCTGATGGCCCGGCCCGGGTTTAGCAACCAAAAACTTTCACTCCGCAGAAGCCTGTTTCTTTCCGGCAAAACCAGAGAATCATCCTGAATCGAACAATTTGGGATGATTCTCTTTTTTGATTAGCCGCTTCTTTTTTGACAGGAACTAAAAAAAATTATATATTAGCACTCCTGTTCAGTATGAGAATTCCCTCCCCCCCTGTGCTGTACATTCCATAGCCTTATTTTAAACCAACGCAGCCCCGGTAAAAATCAGCGCGTTTGTGCAGATACCCCTTTTTGTGTTCAAAAGGCGCCATTAAAACAAACTCTTAAACAGCAAATTCAGAAGTAGCTCCCCTTCCTCTCTGAAAATGCGTCAGTAGCCGATGAGCAGTTTTGGCCGTCCTTTTAAGAAGCTGTCACGGCTCCCGCTTATCCTGTTTTCTGTTGAGTACCAGGTAGAATAACTATTAGCTGATAGCTCTGCGGCGCCATCAGCACCCTTGAAATTATTTTATCACATAAATCATAAACCCAAAGCAATGAAAAAATTCGACCTGAATTTGAAAGTGCTTTTTCTCTCGAGTTTCCTTCTGTCCGGATCGGGCCTGTTTGCACAGCCGACAATGACATTTAACGGCGGGGGCATCACGCAGCCTGGCTCCAGCGGGACCGGCGACCCTTACCCGAGCGAGATCAACGTATCCGGGATCGAATACGGCTTTCTTAAAGTAACGGTTACCCTGACGGGCCTGAGCCACACCTCATCCAATGACCTGAACATCCTGCTGGTCGGGCCTCAAGGCCAACAATGCGTCCTGATGTCGGATGTAGGAAGTTCCGATGAACTTGTCGATGTAGAGTACGTTTTCGATGATGACGGCCCGGCCATGACTACCTCCGGCGCCAACCCCTCCGGAACCTATGCCCCGACCAACAACGGCCCTACCGATAACTGGCCGTCGCCGGGCCCCGGCTCGGTCACACAACCCGGCCCCGCCCTCAGTATATTCAACGGAACCGATGCCGACGGCGCCTGGTCCTTGTATTACAACGACGACGCCAGCGGCGACTCCGGTTCGCTGGACAGCTGGAGCATTACCTTTACGCTGCCGGCCACGGTTGTCAACGATGAGTGTGAGTACGCCCTGACGATCTCCTGCGGGGAAACCGTTTCCGGGGCCACCGCCGACGCCTTGCCGGATGACGTACGCAGCTGCGCCCCCGGCGATGCCGGCTCAGGAGTATGGTATACTTTCAACCCGAGCGGCGGCGGTTTCATCCAGAGCCTGAGCACCTGCAATACGGACAACACAAATATCCGGATCTCCATTTACTACAACCACTGCAACAACCTGCGCTGCCTGGGCGCTTCCAATGACCCGGACGCCTGCGGAAACAACAATACCGAGGTGCTGTTCACGCCTTTCTTCGGCAGGACGCACTATGTCCTTATACAGCCTGTCGTTCCCGGTGAAGAAGTAGATTTCGAGTTGACGTACAACTGCGATGCCGGCGCTGCCCGCCCGCTGGGCGCCACCGTCATTTCTGCGGAAGATGCGGAAAGCATCAGCCTGTATCCCAACCCTGTGCAGGACGAGCTCAACGTGGCGCTGGAAGGATTTGCCGGCCGCCAGGTAACCATGCGCATTCACAACAGCCTCGGCCAGGTGGTTATGCAACGCAACATCAGCCGGCTCGAAGAGCAGGCCGAGCGCTTCAATACCAGCCAGCTGCAGTCCGGCATGTACTACCTGAACGTTCAGGTGGAAGGAGGGGCAACCTTCACCGAGAAATTCCTGATAGGACACACCCGGCCGTAGTATTATTTAACGGCATACTTTGCTTTCCGAAATAAAAAAGGGGGAACTGCCCGAAACCGGCAGGTAGTTCCTCCTTTTTCAATATCGGCAGTTATTTTTTTTATTTTTTGGCAAAAGATTAAAAAATTTCATATCTTAGCCCGAGTAATGAGCAATGAGAGTTTTCCCCCCCACCATATTTTCATCTATATTATCCTTGAAATAGAGACGGCCCCATCCAATTTATCATGTTTGAGGAGATGCTTCTATCAGGCGCCCGGGATAGCATGATTTTCTATTGCCCTTCAGGGTGAAATTATTTCTCATTTCGCCGTCGAGGAACCGATCAAAGTATATTTTTTACCCGACTGACATTAACTCCAAAATGCCTAATGATCAAATTCATGGCAACCCTGAAACGGTTTGCCCGTTTCCAGGCATCGTATGCCGCAATATGTAAACCATATTTACGCAATAAACATTTTTAACTAAATCCAGAACAATGAAAAAAGCTTACCTACTGACAATTGCCCGATGTTGGGCAGTCCTGCTGGCCCTGAGCTTTGCCAGCTCTTACCAACTCAATGCGACTACCTGTGCTAATGCTGACGTTATCAGTTCTCTGCCTTTCACCGGCGGCCTCAACTGCAGCGGTAATGACATTACTTCCAGCAATGCTTCGGCCTGTGCTTCCACGCTTTATTTTGGAGGTACCGAAGCCCTGTTTACGTTTACTCCGGCCTCGAACATGACGGTACTTGTCTCCTACTCCGGCCAGTCCTGGACGCAGGTTGCTGTTTATGCCGGTTGCCCCACCAGCGGTGGCAGCTGTGTGAGCGGCCTTTCCAGTTCGGCCAGCTCAAAGAGCATCACCGCCAACCTTACCGCCGGCACGCAGTACTACATCCTGGTCGACACCTGGCCTTCTCCGCCGAGCCCCTGCCCGGGTACCCTCACGGTTGAGGAACTGGTGCCCCTTGCCAATGACGAGTGTGTAGACGCCACGCCCATCACCGTTGGCGAAAACGCAACAGGAAATACCCTCACCGCCGATGACGACAACCCGCCCGGATGCGGCGGCGCCGGCGACGGCAGCGGCGGCGGTGTATGGTACGTTACATTCGGAACCGGCCTGGACATCACGGCCTCCCTCTGCGGCTCCGGCTTTGACACGCAGATCGCCGTTTATACCGGCAGCTGCGGCGCTCTGTCCTGCGTAACCGGAAACGACGACTTCTGCGGCCCGCAATCTCAGGTAACCTGGGCTTCTCTGGCCGGCGTTCCCTATTACATCTACATTGATGGGTTTGGCTCCGCTACCGGCGCCTTTACCCTGTCCCTTACCGGCGACCTGCCTCCGCCCGTAGATAATGACGACTGTGTAGACGCCGCGTCCATCACCTGCGGTGAGACGCTGCTCGGCTCCAACATCGGCGCATTCCCGGATGCCGTCCGCCGTTGCGGCCCCGGCCAGGGCTATGGTGGCGTATGGTATGTACTGGAAGACGTGAACAGCGGCGGCTGGATACAGAGCATCAGCACCTGCGGCGCTTCTGCTTTCGACACGAGGATCTCCGTCTACTACGGCGACTGCAACCGCCTGCGCTGCCTTGGCATGTCCGACAATTCTGAAGGATGTACCGGCGGTACGTCTACGATGTACTTCACGCCCTTCTTCGGCAGAACGCACTATGTGCTGGTAGAAACTACCGACCCGGCTGCCGTCGGCGTCTTCGGCCTGACCTACGAGTGTGACGCTACTCCTGCCCGCCCGCAGGATGTAACCATCTTCGCTCCTGCTGAGTCAGAAAACTTCGAAACCATCAACCTGTACCCCAACCCGGTCCAGGACGAGCTCAACGTAGAACTCCAGGGCTTCATGGGCGACGAGGTGGTGATGCGCATTCACAACAGCCTCGGCCAGGTGGTGCAGCAGCGCCGCATCGGCCAGGTTGAAGACCAGACCGAGCGCTTCAACACCAGCCAGCTGCAGTCCGGCATGTACTACCTGACCGTTCACGTGCAAGGCAAAGAGACCTTCACCGAGAAGTTCATGGTAGGCAGCGCCCGGCCGTAAGTTTTTTCGCTTAAAGTTTTTGGTGAGTGGCCCCTTTCAGGCCAATGCCCACCAAAAACTTTAACCGGCGGCACGGGGGCGGCTGCCCCAAACGTACCCGCCACAAAGGGCTATTCCTGAGAACCTCAGGAATAGCCCTTTTTCGTTACTCCCCCCTCTGCAAGGAGCCAGGCTCCTCAAAGCCTTCGTGCCACCTTCGTGTTTTTGTGCCTTGGTGGCAGAAAAAGCGCCATGTACAGCAGTACGCCCCTTTTGTTAAAGAAAGCATAAACTCCTCTCCCACTGACTTTTATCATTGATATCCGGCAACTATTCTCCTATAAATTGGGTAGTAAGGTATAGGAATGGAATGATGGAATGATGGAGTGAATGGTAGGCAAGGCGCCCAACAATATAGCAATATAACAATATAGCAATATAGCAATCCAACAATATAACACCCCGAGCACCCACCTGGCAAAAAGCTCATCCCTCAGCCAAAAAGAGGGGCATATATTAACTCCAACCTGATAGCTATGAAAAACCCGATTTTATTTCTAATCCTCCTGTTATTGATAAACAGCCCTGTATTTCTGGCCGCCCAGCCGGGCGGGTCCCTGCTGGCGGAACTGGCGGAAGAAGAAAAGGACGCCGTCAACGCGCTGGTGATGTATCCTGAAGATACGCGCCTGGCCATCCTGGAAAGCAGCCAATACCCGGAGGCCCTGATCAAGATGCAGCGCCTGCAGTCGCAAACGAGCGGGTCCTTCCAGGATCTTCTGGCGGATTATCCGAAGAGCACTCAGGAAATGATCTGGGACGTCACCCGCTATCCGGGGCTGGTGGAACGGCTGGTAACGGAAGGCCGGGGTTCCCGCAGCAATATCGAAAATATTCTCGGGGATTATCCGGAAGCCGTGGCGGACAATGCCATGAGCGCCGGCATGCAGTACCTGCCCCTGCTGGAAGAGATCATCCAATTGCAACGCTCGGCCGATGAGGCTTTTGATGCCCTGCTGAAGGATTATCCCCCGGGTGCCCGGAGTGCCCTGCGCACCCTGCTGGACTTGCCCGAAGTGCTGACCATCCTTACCGACAACATCGAGCTGACGCTCCTGGTCGGCGACCTGTACCGCCGCGATCCGCAGATGGTGCTCCATAAGGCCGACAGCCTGAGCATGGAGGTAGCCCGGCAGAATGCACAGGAACTGGAAGGCTGGAAAGCCGAACTGGAAGACAACCCCGAAGCGGTGGAAGAGCTGAAAGCTTCCGCCCAGGAATTCGCCCGCGAGTACGGCTACGATGACGAATTCTACGACTACCCGGATGACGACCTTTACTACGACGAACAGGCCGAGACTTATGTAGTGGAACACCATTATTACTACCACTACCCGTACTGGTTTGGCTACCCGGCCTGGTACACCTACCCGCGCTGGCGCCCCTTCCCGTACTGGTACGATTGGGGGTTCTACTTCCGCCCGGGCAGGACGATCGTCATCCTGCACCTGCCGTCCTACTATTTTACCAACTGGTACTTCTACAATCCTTACCACCACTATCATTATCCACACCTGTCGTCTCACTTCGTTCGGCACTACCGGTACTACCCCCGGTCAGGCGGCAGCATTACCACCAGCGTTTCCAACTGGCGCAGCCGCAACGAGGTCATTACCCGCAGCTGGATCGAAGACGATAACCGGCTGGCGGAGCGCTTCCGCGAATACGGCCGCTTTGAATCGGCCCGCCGGGAGTTCAACCGCGAAAACCCTGCCCGCGCCATGTCGCAGCGCGAATACCTGGAGAAAAACGCCAACCGCTATACCGGCCTGTCCAGAAGGGTAGAACAGGAACGCGAGATCTATCAGGAACCCGCCTATGAACCCAGGGATAAGGCGCCCGTCCGCGAGCCGGACATACGCCAGCCCGAGGTACCCAAGCCGGAACCGCCCACCCGCACCGAGCCTAAAGAGCCCGTCCGGCAACCCCGGACACGGACAGAGCCGCAGCCTCAGGAACGCGTAGAACCGGCGCCCCCACCCCGCCAGGAGCCGCAAAAACGCGAACGGGTGATCACCCCGGAAAAGCGCCCGGTACCCCAAACGGAACCGCCCAAAACCAGGGAGATCCCTAAAGTGGAACGGGGCCGCGATTACCATCAAAACCGGTGGGAAAAACCGAAAACCCCTACTCCACCCCGGACGACGCCGGCGCCCGCCCCAAAACGAGAGGTGACGCCGCCTAAGGCTGCGCCTCAGAAACGGGAAGTGACGAAACCAAAAACAGGTACGAAGCGGGAGGGAGGAAGTTGAGTACAAAGTCGGAAATCGGAAGGCGGAAGCCGGAAATCGGAAGTTTATCCGGCTGAGGGCAGCAAAGACGAGGCGGAAGGTGGTTCGCACTTCAAACGTCCTTGTCGTTAGGGAAGTTTTTTGTTTTATGGTGCAGGCCCCCTTTCGCCCTCTTTCCGCCGCCCCCGGCCAGACAATGTTCCGCCTTCTGACTTCCGCCTTCTGACTTCCGCCTTCCCTATTCCTCCTCCTTCTCCAGCCTTTCGATCAACCGGCCGGAGATGCGCAGGAAATCCATCTCGGTAATGATGCCGATCAGTTCTTCCCCCTGCACGACCGGCAGACATCCGATCTTATTGTCGCGCATGGTGGTCATGGCCTGTACGATGGTGGCCTTGGGGCCGATGGTAATGGGCCTTTTGACCATGATATCTTTGGCGCAGGTAGCCTTTTTGCTGTTCAGCTTATTGCGCTGGGCGTAGTGGCGCAGCAACAAGCGGGAGGTGATAAGGCCCACAAGGCGGCCTTTGGAGTCTTCTACAGGCATATACCGCACCTTGCGCCAGTCCATGAGTTCAGCGACCAGCTCGATGAGATCATCCTGTTGTACAGTGAATAGGTCGGTCTCCATGAATTCATCAACCAGCAGTTTTGCCGGTTTGTAATCGGGAAGGTCGCTGGCTTCCGGCAGCTTCCATTTGTGGACGGGCTCATTTTTTTCCTGGTTCTCGATTATGGCGGCAGTCAGCACGCTGAGGGCTTCATCCCGTGTTACTTCCTTGGTGAGTTTGGTAAAGGCGCGTAGCTGCCAGCGGGCGCCGTTCATATGCTTTTTTGCCCGTTCTTCAATGATGCCCAGGTAGGTGCTGATATCCTTAGGGGACACTTTCCGGCTCTCGAGCCCTTCGCGGGCGATAGGCAGCAACTCCTGCAGAATAAGGTCGCAGGGCGACACCTTTTTGTCCTTAAACCAGTTGAAGGTGGAATCGATGCCGAACTTGGCGGCTTTGGAAAAGTTGTCGCGCACATCTTCCCAGGACAATTGCTTGCGGATGTCCTTACAGTGTTTTCGCATGCCGATCATGGCGCCCAGCCAGAAGGCGGCGTTGGCCACCTCATCGGCAACCGTCGGGCCGGAAGGCAGCACCCGGTTCTCTATTCGCAGGTGGGGCTTTCCCGATTCGCTGATGCCGTAGCAGGGGCGGTTCCAGCGGTAGACGGTGGAGTTGTGGACCTGCAGGGCCCGCAATTTGGGCACCTTGCCCTGTTCCACCATCCGGATCGAATCTTCATCTACGTCGGCACTGAGCAGCACCCGGAAGCGGGCGATGTCTTCCTTGTAGATCTCCATGATGGACTTGTCGAGCCAGCCGGTGCCGAAGCTCACGCGGGGGCTGCGCTCCCGCATGTGGTCATGGGTGGTGCGGATGTCGAGGGCCTGCTGAAAGAGAGCGATCCTGCTTTCGTGCCAGAGTCGTTTGCCGAAAACGATAGGTGAATTAGCGGCAATGGCCATGACCGGGGCGGCCAGGGCCTGGGCGATATTGTACATGCATACGAAATCGGCCGGCGCTACCTGCAGGTGTACCTGAAAACTGGTATTACAGGCCTCCAGCAGGGGAGAATCGTGCTTGACCAGCAATTCGTCAATGCCGGACAGGCGCAGTTCGTAAGCGCTGCCGATAAGCTGGCTGTTGATGGCTTCCATCAGAGCGTAATACCGCTTCTTGGGCGTCAGGTTGTCCATCTCCAGGTCGTACTTGCGCAGGGTGGGCAGGATGCCGGTTAAGATGAGCTTTGAATTGAGGAGGGCCAGTTTCTCGCGGATCTTATCCAGCTTTTCACTGTTTTCCTCTTCCAGCAGGCTGAGGCACCCGCCCTCGAAGACGCGCGGAGTGAGGTTGGTCTCCAGGTTGAATTTGGCCAGCTCGGTCTCCACCCAGTCATAATCCTTCATTGTTTCCAGTGCCTCCATGGCGATGGTCGCCGGCTTGAAGGTTTTGGCGTTGACGAGGCACATCTCCTGTTCTGCTCCGATGCGGACAATATCATTTTCAAACCAGTCGTTTTCGAGCATGTATTCCAACGCCTGAACGTCGCGCAGCAGTTTTTTGACGAATTGCTGCATGGCCATTTCATCCTTGACCAGGGATACTTTTTGTTCGCCCATTGTTATGCAAAGTTTTTTAGCTTTGAATAGAGTATGGCCGGAGGTGGTACTTTTGAAGCCGAAATAGCCCCGCCCCGTACACATAGTGCCGGGAGACACTTCCAAACATTCCCTAAACGAGGAGATTGCTACCTCAAGATAGGAGTAATTTGAAAAAAAAAGGCTGTAGCCCGAAAAAAACGAAAATTCAGAAAGGAACCTATGAAAAAATTATGGATCGGCATACTCGCCATCGTCCTGGCCGGCGCCTGCACCAAAGACCAGCGCGAGCCGCTCTTTGAGATGTTCTACCCCAATTTTGAGCTGCTCATCCCCGCCGGGCAGAGCTTTACGCTGCCGTTCACGCTGGCCCGGCGCGGCATCAACACCAATATTGACTTTTACCTTCAGGAGAATAATGTGGATACGGCCACGATCACCGAGATCGCCCCGATCTCAGCCCGGCTGACTTCCTTCGATGGGTTCAATTACGATTTCCTGAACCGAATCTCCATCCGCCTTTGCCCCGATACCGCCCGCCCCTGTACGGAGGCTGACGAGGTATTCTACATCGACCGCCTGCAGATCGACCGCCCCGGCAGCCGCATCGACCTGCTGCCCGGCCTGCGCAACGTACGGCGGGACCTTATCCGGGAAAAATTCAGGCTGGAGGTGGTCTTTTTTCTGGCCTTTTCCCCCAGCCTGAATTACGATACGCGCCTGGATATGACTTTCCGGGCGCTGCAGTAAGGTTTATGTCTGCGGGTTTTGAATGGCATGGCAGGCAGAGAGTTTCGGCTATTCAGAAGCCGGAGGCAGGGGGGCTCAAGCTAGTGGCCAGTCGACTTTAAGTCGCCTGGCCACTAGCTCAGCCCAAACAGGGTTTTCGCCATAAAGTTACTCCCTTTTTATTCAAAAAAAAGGACAGTACGACGGAGGTTTTACACGCCTGTTTTTCAAAAAACGCGGCCTTTCCTTAGCATAAATCCTTCATTTCGAATAACATACCTCTCTTCCTCTCAGGGAAATTGTCAATTACACAAATCGTTGCAAATGGTAAGCCACCAGCGTATGCAGGGTGGCCAGCGCCAGGCCGCGCGCCTGGTCCACGTTGTATCCTTTATTCATGAAATAGTCTTCCAGACGGACCTGTGTCTGGAAATAGGAAACCTTAAGAGCGGTGACCGATTGCTGGTGCAGCGGATCCTGGTTGCCCCAGGTATCGAGGCCGCGCAGGAGGTTACTGTTCCAGTTCTCTACCGCCCTGGCCTCTGAGCTGTTTAGAGCAGAAGGAGCCGCATAGAGCCGGGAACGTTCCGAAGCGGCCTGGGCCAGCCGCTGCTGGTTGAACTGGTCTTCGGCATTGAGGTCGGTGGCGATGGCCAGCAGCAAGCGCACTTCCGGCCAGCTTTCAAACTGGCCGCAATTCTGTGCGTTGAGGGCGCCGTTCGGCACGCGGGCGCAGGCCTGATAAGCCTGTGCGGCCTCCTGGGGATGGCGTTCTGCCAGCCAGCAGGGAGCGGCGACGTTGGCGCCGGAGCCGCAGTGCATATAGTACAGGTGAGATACCAGCTGGCTGAGGTCCTGATAGGCATAGGTAGCATTGGGGTCGAAGGGCAGGTTGGCCACAGTACGCCCGGAGAAGGCAGCGCGGATGGCGGTGTTCATCAGTTGGTTTACCGTGCTGCCGGGGCCATAGCCGGCGAAGAGCACATAGGCCCGGTAGGCGTAGGCCATGGGGTCATTCGACCGTTCAAGGCGGCTGGCGGCGGCGGGGTTGCCGCCCAGTTCATTGACGGTTTGCTGAAGCTCACCGGCGGAAGAAGGATAACCGGGGAGAGACACCGACTCCGCCAGGGCCTGGTATTTTTGAAGGGCCCGGTCATTTTCCATGGCCGCCTTGTAAGCGCTGGCGGTACCATTGCCGTAATATCCATCGATTGTAGAAGTATAAGTGTTTTCGGCCTTCAGCACTGTCTGCAGGCTCATTACGGACTGTCGTTTGACGTCAGCCCGGATGTTGGGCAGGCTGGGGGCGGCAGCAGAACGAGCGGCGGCCGTTCCGGGATAGTAGTTGTAGTCCGTTGGAGCGCCGGCCCCGTAAGTGTAATCCCTTTCGGCCACATCGGGCGTACGGGCGGCCAGGACGTTGTACTCCTGCATTTGAGGTTCGGCAGGCACGACGCCTCTGCGCCCGGCCGCCTGGTCAAAAGCAATCGGAATGAGGTCTTGTTTCACCCCGGTCTCAAAATCGGTGAGGCGGTGGAGGGTAGCGCTGTTTACCGTCTTGGCAAAGGCGTCCTTATATCCCATACTGCGTACCCGGCTGAGGTCGTTCTTGGCTGCATCCAGGCTGTTGTAAGGGCCGATGACGATCTTGATGAGGTTGCCGCTGAGAATACCATACAGGTCGCCGGCCTTCATAAATTCCTCCCATTCGATCTCCTTATCGGTCCGGCGGGTAGCGACCTGAACGACATGTACACTTTGCCCTTCGGAAGGCCTTCTTTCCTGAACGAAAGCGTTGGCATATCCTTTTTCCCGGACTTTCGCCGCTGCTTCTTCCGCTTCCTGCCGGCTGGAATACCCTCCGACATAGACCTCCCGGAGGTTATTGCCCATATCCCGGGCATGAACGAAGCCGATGGATTGCAACGGTTTGAAATCGTCCCGGTTGGCGTCGATGAAAGTTCCTACCTGAATAGTGTAATACGACTGGTTTTGCGCCAGGCTCTCCGTAGCGAAGAGCGCCAGAAGCGCCAGGAGTGGCAGTAATTTCTTCATGATCGATATAGTGTTTTGTTTCTCAGGCGCCGCTCCGCCTGCAATCCTTCTGATTACACCGGCGCCGCCCGTTTTGGTTTCCTGCTGGGCAGGGCTGCAAAAGATCAGCCTTCCATGACAACCTAACGTTGTCCGGTACGCACAAATTTTACAGAAATACCTCCGGAAAGCAAGTTCCTGCACCAAATTTCATCAATTTCCCGCTTTTTTTCACTTTTTTGTTTAAAAACGCATCCGTTTGCCATTAGGTTTCTTCTTTTCCGGCTGTTTTCCCGTGTGAACCAAGGGCCATCACAATGGTTATTATTTCTATGCCAGAACAGAGATCCAACTTAGAACGTGTTTAAATTTAGTTTTTCAGCTAATATGAGATGGATCTCAAAGCCGTGCGAGGCTTATTTTTCGGCGCATACCTGGAAGGTACGTGCCGAAAAATAGCCGAAGCCCGGCGAAGAGAGGCGCTCATATTAGCGAAAGGATTAATTTTAAACACGTTCTTAAACCACAATCCAATGAGCGAAAAGAAAGACATCGTAAAGGAATATACCAATGGCGGAGTCACCATTGTATGGAAACCCGGCCTGTGTATGCATTCCACCCTTTGCTACAAGGGCCTGCCCGAAGTATTCGACCCCAAAGCACGGCCCTGGATCGACGCTGAAGGAGCCAATACCGGCCGAATTGTCGAACAGGTGAAAAAATGCCCTTCCGGAGCGCTGTCCTACTACTACAATGACGAAGGCGCCGGCCAATCCGCCCCGGAACCCGCCGGTGAAGAACGCCTGATCGAGGTCTTGCCCAATGGGCCCCTCATGGTCCATGGCCTGGCCTCTATAAAACAGCCGGACGGAAGCATCATCCGAAAAGAAAAGAAAACCGCTTTCTGCCGCTGTGGCGCTTCGGGAAATAAGCCTTTCTGTGACGGCTCGCACCGGAAGGTGGGGTTTGAAGGGTAAGCAGGGGGAGATGGTTGGATAGATGGATTGTTGGATTGCTGCCCCCCCGGCAAGCAGATACATAACAATCCAGCTACCCAACAATTCAACAATCCAACAATTTAGCCACCAACCATGAAATACCGATCCGTAGCCCACATCACCCAGGCCGAACACCTGAGCATGGGCAAAACCGAAGTCAAACAACCCCTGCCTACCGTCCGGGTAGAACAGGTGGACCCCTTCCTGTTACTGCATCACTTTGGCCCGACAACGGTGGAGCCGGGAGCTGACCCCCTCGACGTCGGCCCACACCCCCACCGTGGTTTCGAACCCGTAACCTTCCTGTACAGTGGCGGTATCCGCCATAAGGACAGCCGGGGCAACGAAGGCCTTCTCAGAAGCGGAGATGTACAATGGATGACCGCCGGCATGGGCATCATCCACAGCGAAAGAGCCTCCCGGGAATTCATGGAAACGGGCGGCGTCATGGAGGGCATCCAATTGTGGGTCAACCTGCCCCAAAAACACAAAATGGCCCAGCCCGCCTATCAGGACATCAAAGCGGAACAGATCCCCCCGATCACGGAGGATGGCGGCAAGGTAAGCCTGCGCCTGGCTGCCGGGCAGTATAAAGGCCAGCAGGGCCCGGCGCGTACCTTCACGCCCATCCTGGCGCTGCAGGCAGAGCTCCGTCCGGAAGGATACACGGAAATAGAAATACCGGAAAACTTCAATGCCCTGATCTACATACTGCACGGAGAAATACAGCTGAATGAGAACTTCTCCTATGAAGGAGAAACAATGCTCCAATTCAAAAATGACGGGGCCGGCTTTTCCCTGCGCGCCCGCAAAGACACCCAGGCGCTCATCCTCGCCGGCGAGCCCATCGGCGAGCCGGTCGCCCAGTGGGGCCCCTACGTGATGAATACCCAGTCCGAGATCATGCAGGCCATGCGGGATTATCAGATGGGGAAAATGGGAGTGTATATTGATTAAGTCGGAAAGCGGAAGTCGGAAGGGCAATAGGCAGGCTGCTCCAACTGGCACTTCCGATTTCCGACTTCGAACTTCCGACTTCATTAAGTTTCCCTTAACAAGTGTAATGACAACATATCGCCACCAAAAGGCATTGTATACAGTAGACCATGTAAAAAAACACTTATGAAGAAGGCATTTATGGTTGAGTTTGACCTGCCGGAAACATTTACGGAAGAATTTCTGGCCCTGATACCCAGGCAGCGGTATGTGATCAACACCATGCTGGCCCAGGGCGCTATTAAATCCTATTCGCTGGCAATGGACCGGTCTAAACTCTGGGCGGTGATGCTGGCCGAAACGGAGTTTGACGTTATGGAGAATATCGCTCAGATGCCCCTGAGCGGCTATATGACGCCCCATATTTCCGAACTGATGTTCCACAATGCCGCCGATTCCGTAATGCAGTTTTCCCTGAATTAGAAATAGTTGCAGAAACAAATATGTACTGACTTTAAGACGGGAAAATTCCCATTCACTATATATTGACTAAAGACTCATCTTCTGAGCCGCTTTCTTCCGGAAGCGGCTTGTTTATTTTATTATTCCATAACTTCACGCAGTTTTTTTTTTTGCCCATATTAAACCAAGCCGGCATACAGGCGTTAATCGTTGCGTGTGCAACAATACTTCTGCACCAACCGGGATGGCCCCTGCCGCCTCCCCGGATCCGCCTGCATCCCGATATAAAAAATATCAGCCTGATAAAAAATATTGAAAGCATTCAGTCATGAATACAAGCTTACGCCGAATCAGCATCTTTGCCGGGCTGGCCATCCTGCTTGGTTCCTTTGCCGCCTCCCGGTTCCTTAGCCGGCAAAAAGAACCGCCGGCACGGAAGCCGGCTATGGCACAAGCCCGCCAGGCCGATACGCTGCATGTGCGCAACACCACCATTCCCACCACGCTGGATATCCAGGGAGAACTGGCGGCCTTCGACAAGATCGACCTGTTCGCCGAAGTGTCGGGCACGCTGGAGGCCACCTCCCGCCCCTTCAAGGTGGGCAGTTATTTCCCCAAGGGTTCGATCCTGATCCGGATCAATGCGGAGGAATCCCGGTTGTCCCTTCTTTCCCAGAAGAGCAACCTGCTCAATGCCATCACCCAGCTGATGCCCGACCTGAAGGTCGACTACCCGGAAAGCTTCCGGCACTGGCAGGAATACCTCAAAGCGTTCAGCCCGGAGGAGCCCATCCGCCCCTTTCCCGAACCGCTCAACGACCAGGAGAAATATTTTATCGCCTCCCGCAACCTCTATAGCCAGTATTACAATATCAAAAGCACCGAGGAACGCCTTAACAAGTATACGATCTATGCTCCGTTCGGCGGCGTGATCACCCAGGCGGGCATCAACCCCGGAGCAGTGGTCCGTGCCGGGCAGAAACTGGGAGAGCTAATGAATACCAGCAATTACGAACTGGAGGCTACGGTAGCGCTCCGGGACCTGAAATACATCAAAGTGGGCAGCCCCGTTGAGCTCTACTCCGAGGACATTCCCGGAAAGTGGACGGGCCG
The DNA here is from genome assembly GCA_964418125.1 of uncultured Phaeodactylibacter sp. Classification (GTDB taxonomy): domain Bacteria; phylum Bacteroidota; class Bacteroidia; order Chitinophagales; family Saprospiraceae; genus JACJXW01. Next base: position 28,001 of record CAYQKY010000022.1, on the reverse strand, counting down.
TATCCGGCGGATCAGCGACCAGGTCGACGCCGGCACCCAGACGGTAAAAGTGTTCGTCAGCCTGAGTGGCGAGGCCCTGCGGGAAAATATGTATATGCACGGAGAGGTGACTGCCAGCAGCATCGAAAACGCCCTGAAGGTCCCCCGGAGCCTGCTGGTCGGCCAGAAAGCCCTCTATGTTGTACAGGACTCTTTCCTCCAACTCCGGGAGGTTCAGGTGGTAAAGATCACCGAAGAGGCGGCCATCGTCCGCGGCCTGGAAGACGGCACGCCCATCCTCAAAGAGATGACGCCCGGCGCCTTCGATGGCATGAAAATCAAGCTGAGGACGAAAAAAGAAGAGGATTCCGCTTCGGAAGGGAAAGCGGAGGCGTTTGGCAGTTTGGAATGACTCCCCTGTGTAAATGTGTAAAAGTGCAAGTGTGGAAATGGGGGGCATAGTGGGTACAGAACTTTTACACGTTTACACCCTTGCACGTTTATACAAAAGCTCAACCGAGGCAACCCAATGAGAAAATTCATCAACTACTTCATAAAATATCCCGTAGCGGCCAACCTGGTCATGTTCGGCATCCTGATCATGGGAGCAGTGGGGTTGCTCAACATGAAGTCCACCTTTTTTCCGGAGGTGGAGAGCCGCATCATTCTGATCCAGATCGCGTACCCCGGCGCCTCGCCGGAAGAGATCGAAGAAGGCATCGTCAAAAAGATCGAGGAGAACCTCAAGGGGGTTACCGGCGTAGAGCGCTACACCTCCGTTTCCCGGGAGAACAGCGGTACGGTGACCGTCGAGGTATTCAAAGGCTACGATACGGATGTCATCCTGCAGGATGTAAAGAATGCCGTAGACCAGATCAGCTCTTTCCCGGTTGGCATGGAGCCGCCCGTAGTTTTCAAGCGGGAAAACCTGGGCTTTGCCATCAGTTTCGCCATCAGCGGCGACGTCAACCTGAAGACGCTGAAGCGTTACGGCAGGCAGGTGGAAGACGACCTGCTGGCCATGGAGGGTATCTCTAAGGTAAGCCTCAGCGGCTTCCCGGAAGAAGAGATCGAGATCGCCTTCCGGGAACGGGGCCTGCGGGCCTACGGCCTCACCTTCCAGCAGGCTACCCTGGCCGTGCGCAATGCCAATATTGAACTGACAGGGGGGACGATCAAGGGCAAGGACGAGGAGCTCCTCGTCCGCACCCGCAATAAAGCGTACTACGCCGAGGGGTTGAGAGACATCGTGGTAAAAACCAATGCCGACGGCAGCGTGGTGCGCCTCCACCAGGTAGCCACCCTCACCGACCGGTGGGCCGACAACCCCAACCGAAGCTTCCTCAACGATGAGCCCTCGGTGGTCGTAACCGTGCAGAACACGCTGGAGGAAGACATGATCTCCATTACCGATAAGGTACAGGCGTATATCGATGCGTTCAACAAGGAGAACGATGTGGTACAGGCCACCGTCATCCGCGACGGGTCGGTCATCCTCCGCCAGCGTATTCAGCTGCTGACGGAGAACGGCATCCTGGGGTTCGTCATCGTGGTCTTGCTGCTGGCCATGTTCCTGCACTGGCGCCTGGCCTTCTGGGTGGCCATTGCCATTCCCATCTCCTTCGCCGGCATGTTCATCATGGCCTCTGCCCTGGGCGTTACCATCAATGTCATTTCCCTTTTCGGCATGATCCTGGTCATCGGTATACTGGTGGATGACGGCATCGTCATCGGGGAAAACATTTACCAGCAATACGAAGAGGGCGTGCCCCGCCTCAAAGCGGCCCTGGACGGCACCATGCAGGTGCTGCCCGCCGTCTTTGCGGCCATCATCACCACCGTGATCGCCTTTTCTTCCTTCCTCTTCATCGACGGCCGGCTGGGAGACTTCTTCAGCGAAATGGCCGTAGTGGTGATCTTATCCCTCACCTTTTCCCTGATCGAAGGGGCGGTCATTCTGCCTACCCATATCGCCCACAGCAGGGCTCTGAGCCCGGACCGCCGCCCCAACCGCGTGCAGGAAGGGCTGGAGAAGGTGATGAACTGGATGCGCAGCAACCTCTACGGGCCCGTCCTGCACTTCGCTATGTACAACAAGTTCCTCACCATCGCCATCATGGTGGGCATTCTGGCCATGACGGTGGGCTCCATCCGGGGAGGCATCATACAGACCACCTTTTTTCCCGTCATCGAAAGGGATGACATGCAGATCACCCTGCAAATGCCCGCCGGCGCCCGCGAGCACATTACCATGGAATGGCTCAACCACATCGAAGAGGCCGCCTGGCGCGCCAACGAAAAGCTCAGCCAGCGCTTCTTCAACGGAGAAAAGCAGGCCATCCAACGCATCGAAAAGAACCTGGGCCCCACAACCTACGAGGGCAACCTCAGCATCAACCTGCTGGATGGCGAGAACCGCGACAGCCTGAAGCTTCGGGATGTTGTCAACGCCATCCGGCAGGAGGCCGGCCCGATACCGGCGGCGGAGGTCGTCTCCTACGGCGCCCAATCCAATTTTGGCAAACCCATTTCCATTTCCCTGGTCGGGGAAGAGTATCAGCAGCTGCAGGCGGCAACCAGCCGCGTGAAGGCAGAGCTGCAGTCCCTGGCCGAGCTCACCGATGTGGTCGACAACAACCAGGAAGGCCTGCGGGAAGTCAATATTCAGCTTAAGGAAAAAGGCCGCTACCTGGGGCTCAACCTGCAGGAGGTCGTCGGGCAGGTTCGTAACGGATTCTTCGGCAGCGAAGTGCAGCGCCTGCAGCGGGGCCGCGATGAAGTGCGCGTCTGGGTGCGTTACGATGCCGAAAACCGGTCCGACATCACCCGGTTGCAGGATATGCGGGTGCGGTTCCAGGACGGCAGGGAGTTCCCTCTTTCAGAAATTGCCGAGCTGGATATCCGGCGGGGCGTTATCAACATCAACCACATCGACGGCAAACGGGAGATCAAGGTCGAGGCCGACGTCGCCAGTGACGACGTCTCGGTCAGCGACCTGACCACCAGCCTCAAGGAGGAGATCATTCCCGGGATACTGGCGGAGTACTCCGGCGTTTCCGCCCTGTTCGAAGGGCAAAACCGGGAACAGGAAAAATCCGCCAAATCCATACAGGTAGTTGGTACGATCGTGCTGGCCCTGATGTTCTTCGTCATCGCCCTGACCTTTCGTTCGGTGGGGCAGACACTGACGGTCTTCCTCCTCATCCCCTTCGGCATCATCGGGGTGGGCTGGGGCCACTGGATGCTCGATCTGCCCATCAGCCTGTTCTCCTTCCTGGGTATCATCGCCCTGGTGGGTATCCTGGTGAACGACGCCCTCGTATTTGTCACTACTTACAATACCCTGATCGAGGCGGGCAAGCCGCAGATGGAAGCCATCTATGAGACGGGGATCTCCCGTTTCCGGCCCATCGTGCTCACTTCGGTGACCACCTTCGCCGGCCTGGCGCCCCTGCTGCTCGAGAAGAGCCTGCAGGCCCAGTTCCTGATCCCCATGGCCATTGCCGTCTCTTTCGGCCTGCTGGCCATCACGGTGGTCATCCTGGTGCTGCTGCCCGTATTCCTGATCGTGGCCAACCGCTTCAAGGTCTACGCTTCCTACGCCTGGAACGGCGTCAAGCCCGACTATGAAGCCGTAGAGGCCGCCATCCGGAAGGAGACGGGGTACGAATTCCTCTGGTATGTTTTTTTTGTGGTAATAGCCATTGCCGCCGGAGCGGCGCTGTACAGCCAGGGGGGGATTTTTTAGGGTGTTTTAGTGTATAGGTGCATTGGTGCATTTGTAGATGCGCAAACAAATGCACGAATGCACAAAAACACAAATGCACAACAAATGAAACGCATAGCCATAGACATGGACGAGGTCATCGCCGATGTGATGCCTAAATTCCTGGAACTTTACGAACAACGGTTTCGAAGGCACCTCGAACGGGAGGATTACTGGGGAAAGAAAATCTACCAGATACCGGGGGCGGAGTACATTCGCGAGGCTATTTACGAGAAGGGGTTTTTCCGCGGCCTGCCGGTAATGCCGGGCAGCCAGGAAGGGATACAAGAGCTGATGGAGCACTACGAGGTCTTCATCGTCACCGCGGCCATGGAATTCCGGAATTCCTTTGAGGATAAATACGACTGGCTGCGGGATCATTTCCCCTTCGTACACTGGAAGAATATTGTGTTCTGCGGCGATAAAAGTATCGTCCAGGCCGATTATATGATCGATGACCACGCTTTCAACCTGGAGACATTCCCGGGCAAGGGCCTGCTGTATACCTCTTCGCACAATGTGGAGGAGACGCGCTTTCAGCGGGTCAATAACTGGGAGGAGGTGAGGGCTTTTTTCCGGGAGGAACGGGGAGGATGAGCGGTATTCGGATCTCGGTATTCGGTATTCGGCCGTTCGCGAGCCCAGAACTACCGAATAACGAATAACGAATAACGAACATCGAATAACGAACAACGCACATCCTCCAAATTCCTTACCTTCGGCAGAAATTTTTCGGCCTATGCAATGGAACAGGGAGAAGCTTCGGGAGCTGTTTCGGATAAAAGCCCGGTTTGCCATGGCCGGGGCGGCGGCCACGACGGTGGATTACGTACTCTATCTGATGCTGGTCCACTATTTCTTTTCCCCGGTGGTGTCCAACATCATTTCCTACTCCTGTGCTATGGTCATCAATTTTCTGCTCCAGAAGCGCTTTGTCTTTGCATTGCAGGGCTCGGCCTCCCGGGCATTTTTGCTCTCGCTCATGGTTTCCCTTGGCGGCATGGCGCTGAGCACGGGCATCATTTACGGCCTGACCCAGATGGAATTCTTTTCCCGGTATCAACCCATTACCAAACTGTGCGCGACCGGAATCGTATTTTTTTATAACTTCTATCTGAAACGATACGTCTTTGAACGCAGGTTTATCTAACCATCACCGACAATTGACTATGAAGGCATCTTACATTCTGTTCCCCTTACTGCTGCTGACAGGCGCTGTTTTCGCCCAACAGGAACTCAGCCTCTCCCAGGCCATAGAAACCGGCCTGGCCAACAGTTATCAGATCCGGATAACCGAAGCCAGGGAAGATATAGCGGCCAACAACAACGACTGGGCCGTTGCCGGCCGCTATCCCACCATCAACCTCACCCTGAACTCCAACAACAACTACCGGGACCTCAGCAACCCGGGCTCGGTACTCCGCACCAGCAATACCGTCAACACCGGCGTATCACCCGGCGTTGAGGCCAACTGGACCCTCTTCAACGGCTACCGCGTGCGCTACACCAAAGAGCAACTGGAGGTGCAGGAACAGCTCAGCGAGGGCAACATCAAAATAACGGTGGAAAACACCATTCAGAGCATCATACAGGCGTACTACAACGCCCTGGTGCAGCAGGAACAGCTCGACGTCGTCCAGGAAGTCCTGATCCTTTCCCGCGACCGCGTGGAGTACCAGGAACTGCGCAGGGAGTTCGGCCAGGCCAGCACCTTTGACATCCTGCAGACCCAGGACGCCTATCTGAACGACTCCACCAATTACGTGCTGCAGGCCAATACCTTCCAGACGGCCATTCGCAACCTCAACCTGGCCATGGGCGTCGACGACCTGAATACCCCCTACCGGCTGGCCGATACTCTGACGTACGACGTGGAAGACTACCGCCTGGAAGACCTGCAGCAGCAAATGCTCAACAGCAACAACCAGTTGCAGAACCAGTACGTCAACCGCGAACTGGCCTCCGTTAATACCCGCATACAGGAAACCAGCCTCTACCCTACTGTACAGATGCGCACGGGGCTGGCCTACGACGTGGCCCTGTCTCTCGGCGAGCAGCAGTTCAGCTTCGAAATGGAACCCCGGGAGCTGCCCCGGGTGGCCGCCAAGACCTTCACCGGCTTCCTCAACTTCACGGCCTCCTACCCCATCTTCGACGCCGGCGTGCGCCGCACCCGCATCGAGAACGCCAAAACCGAGGAACTCATCGCCCAGCACAACATCAACGACCTCAAGCGCACCCTCAATAACCAGCTGGCCAATACCCTGGCCACCTACAACACCCAGAAGCGCCTCGTGGAAGTGACCACCGCCCTGGTCGAGAACGCCCGCCGCAACCTGGAGATCGCCGAAGAGCGCTTCCGCGGCGGCCTGATCAACTCCTTCGACTACCGCACCATTCAGGTGAGCTACATCAACGCCTCCCAGCAGCGCCTCAATGCGCTGTTTAATCTGAAAAATACGGAGACAGAGCTGATCAGATTAATCGGAGGGCTGGTGAGATAGTCCTTTAGACTTGACAAGTTTTTGGGGCCGGGGAGGAACGGAAACTTGTCAAGTCTGGGGGCAAAATGATGACTTTATCCCAAAAAATCCCGAATTTGAGGAAAATAAAATAAAGTAAGGAATGGATAAAGTAAATACATATCAAGCAGCAATCCTGAACTTTTTAAATACTTATGCCAAAGAAATGTATTCTAACGACCCCTCTGGCATAGACACTCAGATCATTGCTGACCGGGAAGGGCATCATTACCAGTTGGTAAGAATAGGATGGAGCGGCAAGAAATATATTCATTATTGTCCGCTCCACTTTGATATAAAAAATGGTAAAGTCTGGATACAAGTCAATAATACAGAAGAAATGGTTGGCGACGAGTTGATCAAAAGAGGAGTTCCTAAAGAAGATATAGTCCTGGGGTTTCATCCTGAAGAGATGAGAAAGTTCACCGGGTTTGCCACAGCTTAGCACGAGTTTTTCTAAAAATGGAATGGTAAAACAGAATAAAACAGCCAGCCAATAATCCATGAACCTCTCCCTCCGCATCGCCCGCCGCTACCTCTTCGCCAAGAAATCGACCAATGCCATCAACATCATCACCGGCATTGCGGTCTTCGGTATTGCGGTGGGGTCGGCCGCCCTGGTGCTGGTCCTCTCCGTTTTCAACGGCTTCGAGGACCTCATCACCGGCATGTACAGCAATTTCAACCCGGACATCAAGGTGACGCCCGCCCGCGGCAAGACGTTCGAGGCGGATACCGTGCTGCTGGAAAAGCTGCTGGCCCTGGACGGCGTGCAGCAGGTATCGCGCACCCTGGAGGAGGTGGCTTTTTTCGAATATAAGGACAACCAGGATTTCGGCACCCTCAAGGGGGTGGATGAGCATTTCAAAGAGGTCGTGGGCATTGATACCACGGTAAAAGAGGGCGAGTACAATTTTGAGGAAAACGGCAGGCAGCTGGCCATCCTGGGCCTGGGCATGCGCAACAAGCTGGCCGCCAACGTAGGCGACCGCTTCACCGAGCTGGCCGTCTACATGCCCAAGCGGGAGCAGAGCAGCGGCTTCTTCGGGCAGCAGGTGCAGCCCTTCCGCCGGCGGTACATCTACCCGGGCGGTACTTTTGTCATTCAGCAGGAGTTCGACAATCAGTACGTCCTTTCCTCCCTGAAATTTGCCCGGGAGCTGATCGGCGCCGAGAACGAAGTGAGCGCCCTGGAGATCCGGATGGCGCCGGGGGCAGAGCCCGCTGAAGTGATCCCCGCCGTGCAGTCCGTCGTGGGCGAGGGCTTTGATGTGAAGGGGCGCTACGAACAGGAAGCCTCCTTCCTCCGCCTGATGCAGGTGGAAAAATGGCTCAGCTACGCCATCGCCAGCCTGATGATGCTCCTGGTAGCCTTCAATATCGTCGGGGCTCTCTGGATGGTGGTGCTGGAAAAGCAGAAAGACATCTCCATCCTCAAGTCCATGGGCGCCCTGAATACCACCGTCCGCAATATCTTCCTCAACGAAGGCCTGCTCCTTAGCCTCCTGGGCATTGGCATGGGCTTCGTGCTGGCCGTCATACTGTACATCCTGCAGAAGACGGTAGGCATCGTCTCCGTCCCCGGTAATTTTGTGGTGGAAGCCTATCCCATCAGCATGCGCTTCATCGACTTTATCGTGGTGGCCCTCACCGTAGTGGCTATTGGCGTGCTGGCCTCCGTGCCGCCGGCCCTGCGGGCGATGAAGGTGCCGGCGCTGATCCGGGAGGAGTAGGGTCGGGGGATTTGTATATTCGTGGATTCGTGATTCGTGGATTCGTGATTCGTGGATTCGTAACTCGTGTAGTCGTGATTCGTAACTCGTTTAGACGAATCCCGAATCACGACTACACGAATCACGAGACGCCCCTCACCGCCAGCACCGACGGGTACGCCCGGCTATCCGCCAGCCGGAGCAGGGAATAGCCGATACCGGACAGGCAGATCATGAAATCGGGCGCCTCTCCCCGGGCGGGGTTGCCATCCCACCAGCACGCTCCCCTCTCTTCGTACTGTCGAACCGCCTCTTCGGTAATTTCCAGCGCCTGGGCTTTAAAAGAGGGATCTCCCAATTCATCAGCGGCCGCCAGGAGCAGGGTGGTGAGCCCCCAGACGCCGTTGCAGGCCGACACTTCCATCTGGCGTTGTTGCGCAAAACCCTGCCGGCTTTCCTCGATATACCGCCGGGTGCTTTCCAGAAGCGGATCACCGCCTCCCTGTACATAGGCGTTGAGGCGGGCCAGGCCGAGGCCGGCGGCTCCGTGGGCCCAATCGCTCTTTATGAAGTGGCGCTCCTTTTCGGGCTTTACCACCAACTGATCTTCGAAAGACAGGGTAGCCAGTGCCGCCTGCCGGTATTTTTCACTGCCGGTATAACGATGAAGTTCCAGCATACACCAGGCCATGCCGGAAGCGCCATGAGAGAAACCGGGCATGGGTTGCCCCTCCTGCCCGTTGGCCCAATAGATGCCCCGGGGTGAAGTGACGGCCCTTTCCAGCAACCCTTCTCCCAGCCCTATGATCCGGCTCCGGAGAGCCGGAAATTCCAGCTTCCGGTCCAGAGCGATGAGGGCGGGGATGCCGCCGGCCAGCCCGTCAATGACATCGGCCTTATCCTGGGGCGGGTTGTCCTCCAGCAGCCTTTCAACCGCCTGCCTGGCTGCTTCCTGAAGTTCAGGCTCCCGGGTAAATGCCCCTGCCTGGCAAAGGGCCCAGGCCAGGCCGGGGCTGCCCCGGAAAAAGCTCCACCGGTACTCCCCGGGGGGCCGTTCGTGCAAGCGAACGGCCTGCCGGCAGGCGCCGACGGCAGCACGCCGGAAGATGTCTTCCCCGGTGGCGTGGTACAGGGCGCCCAGGAACAGGGCCACTCCCGACAGGCCTTTGTAGAGGTCTTCCTCCATGGGTTGATGGCGCCGGTTTATCGTTTTGCCTTTGAAATGGTATTCGATGCTCATCCAGTTGCATCGGCCTTGATGCCAGATCGCATCGCGGTACAACCGGCGGCCGATATCATCGGCTATCTGTATCAGTTGGCTGGAATTCATGCGGCTTGGTTTTTGAGGAATGGATAAGGATAATGGCTATTGGGATTCAGAAACAGGCGGCTCGGGTCGAGGTTCTGATGTTGAATGGCCAGCAATACCTCTTCCAGTTTTTTTTCATCCGATAGCCCTTTTTCATAGGCCGCAGACAGCCCGGCAGCGATGATATCACAACGGCTGGTGCCAAAGCTCGCGCTACTGAGGGGCGGGCTTTCAGCGAAGGCTATGCCGGGATACAACGGCAGGGTGAACAAGGGCGTGGGCGCCCGCAGGTGCGGGCTCAGCTCCGGCACAAAATCATCCAGCAACGCTGCGGCATAGCCGGCGTAGCGTTTGGAAAGGTACAACACCCCGGCATCGCTCCGGCCGTAAAGGGCGGGATGATGCAGGCATTTGAACTGGAAAGGGACCGCTGCCCGGTTGAAGGTGGCTGTCAGCCAGTTGAGTAGCAGCGGCGCGCCCTCCGGAAGCAGGTTGAAGTAAAAACGCACCTGCATGCTGCCGTTCTCCTCACCGGCGGTACTGCCGAAGGCATAGTAGAAGCCCTTGTCTGCCGGAACGTCCTGTTTGGGCATCCAGAGCGACACCCGCTTTTCATCAGGTGCATAGAGCAGGCTGTTGGAAAAGACATATTCTCCCGGATGGAGGGTGCGTTTGAAGTTCCCCTTGACGGTAAGGGCCTGTCCTCCGGAAATATCCTCTTCTACCTTCCAGCCTTTATCCAACCGGGGCGCGGTGGCATTGGCCTTTTCCAACTGCCGCACGAAAGCCAGGGCATCATCGTAAACCAGTTGGCCGGCGGGCAGTTCCCACTCTTCGCCGGACAGGGCCCCGACGGAGTAAAGATGCCGGTAGATGGCTTCCGACAGGCGGGCGGGCAGGTCGCTGGGGTATTGGCCGCTCCCCTCGTAGAAAGGAATGGGGGGCTTGCCGGAGATCAGGATCTGTCCGGGCCGGATCTCCGTACTTTCGGCCACCGCCTTCAGCTGAGGCAGAGTATCGTGCTTTTGAGGTATCATGCTGCTTTTTTTTGAGGGATTTGAAAAAGGGATTCCAGCGCTTCTTCCGGGCTTTTGAGCAGATTCAGGCTCAGCTGCAGCATTGCAGCTACAGCAGGCTGCAGAAATTCAGACTGCCGGGCAGCCTCGGTACAGGTATGGATCAGCTTAAGGGCGCAAAATCGGATTGACTTCTCCATCATGGCCTGCGCCTGCATTTCCTCCCAGCCCTGCTCCTGCACGTAGGTATCCCAGAAAGCATGGATGGAAGGCAGCACCTGTTCGAGGGGAAAGCCGATGGGCTCCATTTCCACGGACGCGTATTCCGGGCGCTGCCGCAGGTTGTTTTCCACCCAGAAGAGGAGATAGCTTTGGAGCACGCCCGCCATATCCCAGCAGGCGTCGCCGAAGAAGGCGATCTCCCAGTCTACCAGAAAAAGGTGTGGAGCCCCGACGGTTTCCTGCAGCAGGAAGTTGGCGGGTTTGATATCCCCGTGGAGTAGGGTGGCGGACTCCCATTCCTGCCCTACGGCCTGTATCAGGGGCAGGTACTCCCGGTTCTCACTGATCAATCGAGCGAACAGTTTTCCGGCCTCTTTGCCCTGGCTGAAGAATTTCAGGTTCTGATCGTTCAGCAGGAAAATGCCGGGGATGTTCTCCCGGAAGAGCTGCCGGCTTTTCCCCTGAACGGCGGCCGTCCCAACTTCTCCATGCAGGCAGGCCAGCACCTTCGCCATCTTTCGGGCAATGATAAGTGAAAAATCACCCGTTTGCTCATAAAAATCCTGCAGGCTCCGGGCGGGCTCAATATTTTCGGTGGTGAGGATGTGGTTGTTGTAGTCGTACTCCACCAGCGTAGGGATATAAGGACGAAGGGGTCCAAAATCCTCATCGTGCCGGGCCAGCCAGTAGCAGTTGGCCTCCGTGCGCAAAGTTTCGGCCTTTTCCTGTTCGAACGCCTTCACCTGTTTGATGAACAGGGTGGGCCGATCCTCCCGGCGGAGGCGGAAGCTGTTGTTGCGGCTGGAGGCCGGCTCGATGCTCATCCTGGCCTCAACGATGTCCTCCGGGGTAACATACCCCTTATCAAGGAGGTAGTGGGCGATATTGTGTCCTGTGAGTAGCATTGCCGATTGATTTTTATTTTTAGAAAGGGGGCCGGCTGCCACTGCGCAGCCGGCCGTTGCAGCCTGCTTTGCAGGCCCGGGCTAATAACCCCAGGGCCGGAGTGAGGCTATGGCCCTCACCCGATAACTTCCGTAGTCATCCAGGCTAGCGGTCTAGCGTTGGACAAAAGTCGGAAGTCGGAAAGCGGACACGAGCGAAGCGACTGACGCCTGCCTACCCGCCGGGCAAGCCTTGGCGGCCTGGCAGGCAGGGAGTAAGTCGGAATGACTTTGGACGCTCCGCAACTCTTTAGCTATCAATAGTGTCCAACCTTAGAAGGGTAGCCGTTATCTACAGTAAAGCGGAGGCCTTCCGGTCAATATCCCTGGTAGGGGTTGTAGGCCTGGAAGCCCTGGCCATAGGCCGGGTTTACCGGAGCGCCCTGTTGAGCGACCGGCGTTTGCGTGTATATGTCAGTCGGCACCAATGTAGAATAATACAAGCCGCAGGGCGGCCGGGTGCGCGTAAGCCGGCAGGGGTCGGTGGCCGTCGTTTTGATGATGCGGCAGGTGTCATCGATGGTCGTCCGCGGGAAACACCCCCCGGAGAATACATCGTTGCAAACCGAGCGGATGGGGAAACAGGGGGTGTAAAGGGCGTTGCACCAGGTGGCGAAGTCATCGCAGCGCCGGGTGACGAAATAGCCGCATCCCAGTTTGGCCGTCAGTACGGCCGGCGAAACCTCATTGATGCCGCCGACGCCCGCCCGGCTGGCCGAGCGCTGATAGGCTTCCATGAGGTCGCCTTCCAGGAAGGAACTCTGGGGGCGGTTTCGGTCCTTCGGGTCGCCGTAGGTGAAAACGGTGGTTTCCTTTACCCAGATGCGGGAACCGCCCAGGGCGGATTCGCCCCGCTCCACTTCCATTGCGTAGACGATATCGTCTTCCGGAATTTCTATGAAGCTGTTCAGCGATTCCTCCAGATACAGGCGGCAGTGGCCTTCCATAGTGGATTTGCCCACATAACCTTCCAGCACTTTCAGGTTTTCGGTGGAATAAGGATCCGGCCTTACGGCGGAAACGAACTCGTCGTAACGGACCTTCTTCTGTTGTTTTGCCATGGTTTGAATATTTTGAGGTTAAAAAATTACGGTTGCGGGCATTGCCTGCTGATCTTTGGAGAGTGGTTTTTCCGATAGTGGCCTTTGTTCTTTATGCACTGCGCAGAGAAAGCGTTACGAATGCATGCAGATATTTTTCAATTCCCCCGTATACAGCCAGACAAATGCTGTTTTTTACGGTGGGAATGACAAAACCATGCCTGTTGGAAAGCGAAAAAGCCCTACCTTCGCCCCCGGTTTTTACCCCCAAAACGCATTTGACAAGTATGAAAAAGCAACTCTTACCCTTCACCTTATTTTTTGCCCTTACTCTTATTGCCCAAGCCCAACCCGGCCTACGCTACTCCAGGGCAAAAGTCAGCCTCGCCAATACGGAACTGTCGGAGCTGGCCGCCCTGGGCCTGGAAACGGACCACGGCCAGATAGCCCGCGGCCGCTTCCTCATCAATGACTTCTCGGAGAGAGAGCTGGCCTTACTGGCCGAGCACGGCATCGCCTACGAGATCCTCATCCCCGATGTGCAAGCCTGGTACCGGGAACAGCGGCAAGAGCCGGAGCAGCAACTGGGCTTTCGGAGCAACGGCTGTGGCGAGGAGGCCCTTTCCTATGATTACCCTACGCCCGAAAACTATGAATACGGCTCTATGGGAGGCTATTATACCTACCAGGAGATGCTGGATATCCTGGATACGATGGCCGTAATGTTTCCCAACCTGGTCAGCGCCCGCCAGCCCATCGGCGACATTCTCACTCATGAAGGGCGCCCCATCTACTGGCTAAGGTTATCGGACAATCCCGGCGAGGACGAAGACGAACCGGAGGTACTCTATACCGCTCTCCACCACGCCCGCGAGCCCAACAGCCTCTCCCAGATGATCTTCTACCTCTGGTACCTGCTGGAAAATTATGAATCGGACCCGGAAGTCCAATACCTGGTTGACAATACCGAAATGTACTTCATCCCCTGTATCAACCCGGACGGTTACATCTACAACGAAACCACCAACCCCTTCGGAGGCGGGATGTGGCGCAAGAATCGCTGGGCAGATGAAGACAGCGTCATTTACGGCGTCGACCTCAACCGCAACTACGGCTACGAATGGGGCGCAGATAACACAGGCTCCTCCCCCAACCCGGAAGGGGCGACCTTCCGCGGCCCCGGGCCCTTCTCCGAGCCGGAGACGCAGGCCGTCAAATACTTCTGCGAGCAGCGCCAGTTCCGCATCGCATTCAACTACCATACCTACGGCAACCTGCTCATCCACCCCTGGGGATATAACGACCAACCCACCGAAGAGGACGAGCTCTTCAAGGGCTTCGGCCGCCTGATGACCCGGGAAAACAACTTCACCATGGGCACCGGCACCGAAACGGTGGGCTACGTCACCAACGGCGGCAGCGACGACTGGATGTACGGCGAGGCAGAAACCAAACCCGCCATCTACTCCTACACGCCCGAAGTGGGCCCCGGCTCCTTCGGCTTCTGGCCGCCCCAGAGCATGATCGACCAGCTCAATAAATCCTGCATGCTGCAAAACCTGACCGCCGCCCACCTGCTGCTCAACTACCTGGAAGCCAAAGATACCGGCGAGGAACTCCTCACCACCGCGGAAGGCAGCATCGAACTTGCCCTGAAAAAATTCGGCCTGATGGAAGGGCCGGTTACGGTATCCGTCAGCGCCGCCAGCCCCAATGTGTCGGTAAGCGCCACCCCGCAGGCGTATACCCTCGCCCTGCTGGAAGAAGGCAGCTACACTTTCGAGTATACCATTGAAGAAGGTATGGCGGCAGAGGAGGAAGTACTTTTCGCCGTCCACATCGACAACGGCCTGTTCACCCGCACCGATACCCTGCGCAAAACTTACCTGCGGGGCGCCCTGGAGACGATCTTCTTCGATGACTTATCGGCTGAAGACAACTGGACGTCCACCTTCCTCTGGGGACTGACCACCGAACACTTCACCTCCGCCCCCACCAGCTATACCGACAGCCCCAACGCCAATTACCCGGACGGCTACCAGGCCGGCATCACCCTGCAGAACCCGGTTTCCTTACTGGAGGGCGAGCGGGCATTCCTCCGCTTCCGGGCCCGCTGGCAGATCGAGTCCGGCTGGGACTACGTACAGGTGCTGCTCTCCGCCGACGGCTCCGATTTCACTCCCCTCTGCGGAAGATACACCAAACCCGGCAGCGGCAACTTCCAGCCCGACGGCGAGCCCGTCTACGACGGTACCCAGAGCGATTGGGTTATGGAAGAGATCGACATCTCCGAATACCTGGGCAACGAGGAAGTGTACATCCGCTTCGAGATCCACACCGACGGCTTCGTCAACCAGGACGGCTTCTATTTCGACGACGTCGAGGCCGTCATCCTCACCGAGCCCCTGACCGGCGCTTCGGAAGAGAACGTAGAGGCGCTGAGCTATCTGCGGGCCTACCCTACCCCCTTCGGCGATCAGTTCAGGGTAGATTTCTCCGTAAGCGAACGCAAGGGCCGCGTGCAGGCGCGCCTGCTCACGCCCTACGGCCAGCTGCTGGCCGAGCAGGAGCTTCAGGGCGTATCGGCCACCCAGCGCCACCGCTTCACCTTTGACGGGGAAGGGCTGCCGAATGGGGTGTACCTGCTGCAGGTGGTGGCGGATGGGGAAGTTGTGGGGGTGAGGAAGGTGGTGAAGGCGGGGTAGGGCGCTGTCGAGGTTGTATTTCCGGTTTCTCCACACTCCGTGATGCGCTGCAAGGCCATTTGGTAACCGTCTCGCATGATGTATTGGCGTTTAGGGTAAAAAAAACGGTTTGGAATGGTTTTTACTTATTTCAGGGGCTGGGAAATCATCACAGCATAGTTTTAAAAAACTTTATTTTTAACACTAGAAAAACTTAACTTTAGGCAACTATGCCGAAACTACCCAAAGCCCCACTTCAGGAAGCCGTTTTTGAACTACGGTGGGATCTCGACGTTGCTCCCGACACGCAGCAGGAGATGGACACGGGGTTTGAACTGGCGCAGGGTAAATTGCAGGGCCTTGCCGCAGAAGAATTCCCGTTGATAAGGCGCAGGGCCCCGAGTGAGTTCCCCACCTCTTTGTTCAATTATAAAATCGTCCATCAATTTTGGCGGGGGGAGGGAATTTTTCCGGTTATTCAATTGGGCCCTGGAATATTCACGGTTAATGATACGGAGAAGAATTACGACTGGGAAAAGGCCTTCTTTCCTTTGGTCAAAAAGTCTTTGGGTTGGCTTTACCAAGCTTATGAGAACAACCTGCAGCCCAATTTCATCAACTTGCGTTATATAGACAGTGTTAACTTGCCCGATTATGATTTCAAGGGAGATTGGCTGGCATTTATCAAAAAAAATTTAAAAATTGACCTGAAGAATCATTTCACCCATGATGGCACACTCCGGCATTTCAACATCAATCAATCATTTGAACTGGAAGGAGGAGGAGAGCTGAATATCACGGTCAGCAGTGGCCGCAGTAAGCAAAGTGAGGATCCCGTTTTGATCTGGCAAACCGGAGTCGTCGATGTAGGGCGTTTCCATCGTGAGGAAATACTGGCCAAGCTTCAAAGTGCACATCGTCATACGCATGAACTGTTTTTAGAAATGACAAAAGGAGCCTTTTATGACAGTTTCCGTTGAGCAATATACTAGGAAGAATACATCTCCCCATACCTCTATTTACCTGGCGGGCCAGATGGTGGATAATTTCTGGAGAAGGGCAGCCGTCTTTGACAGTGGAATTGTTGTCCATGAAACTGATGTCACTCCAAAGTTGTCCCTCGATGCCTTAAAAGCAATCAGTAAAGTAAAAACCTTTCTCCACCTCACTTCCAACTGGGATAGCTACAATGCGGCCGCCCCTTCGCCGGATGCTATAGAGCAAGCCATCAGTTTCATTAAACAGCTCGACCGCTTTGGTATTCCCGTCTATTTTACCGCCCCCGGCCCCAATGGAGAGATCGTTGTCGAGCTCAAAAACGAAGAAAGGTCTGCTGAGATCTATTTCTACCCGGATGAACCTGCTGACTATGTTCTCTTCATTGGCGAACAATGTGAAGGAGAAGAAGAACTTGAAGGAAAGTTGCAAGCAATAATTCGATTTATTCAATAGGGAAATATGCCTGATCTCTCTGAAGAGCAAATGGCAATAAACGATGATGACCGTTTATTGCGAAGAGTTATTTTTACCGATCCAAGATACGTGAAACCCGATGGGAGTGTTTCCTCTTTTGCATTTACCTTACGCAGAGATGAAGATGGCCTTTCTGTAGATATCCAACGCCTGACTACCTATGAAAAAGCAATTCAGGATCGGACAAAATACCGGCTATATGCCCTGGAGGCTGGAATACCGAGAAATTTAGGATTAGAATGCATTTATGACCCAGTAGAGGGTAACGATGCGCATGCATTGATCAAGGGGAAATTCACAAAGCCGATCAGCAGAAGGCTAGCGCGAGCTGCTGAAAAAGTGGCTTATCCTGAGTAAATTAACGGTGAAGTTCCCTCCTATCGATTAAAAAGGTTTCCTGATGAGCTCAAAGCAATAATCCAATTCATCAAAACCTAAACCGACACCATGAAAGCACCAAAACCCACCGCCTGGAAAAAGGCTATTTTTCTCCCCATCCTTTTCACCATTCTGGCCTCCTCCCCCGCCACCGCCCAATCCCTCTACGGCGGCTTCAACGTCGGGCTGTACTTCGCCGAGCACGTCTTTGCGGAGTCTCACATCGAGTTCGGCAAGCGCTGGCAGGACAAGTACGGCCTGGGCATCGCCTATACCGGCTCCCTGGATATGGGAACCAGCGTGAGCTATGGGATTCGGGGAGTAGTGCCTTCGGCATTAAGTAAAGGGTGAAAAGAAACGCCGCTATTTTTCGTCGGATCAAGGCGGCGCTGAGGGATCGTAGCCGGAGCTACGAAGCCCTTAGCGCCAACGCAGAGCCGGCGGAAAATAGCAAGTTTATTACCCCGTTATTTAGTGCCGAAGGCACTAGGCCTGCAGGGCCGCCTGGAGCTCAACCGCTGGCTGTTCTCCCTGGACGCCGGGAACATGCTGGGCGTCAGCCATTCGACCAACTGGTACTGCGACCAGGAATACCAGCCGGCATTCGTCCCCTACTTCCGGCCGGCGGTGGGCTTCCGGCTCGGACTCCTGACGCCACTGCGGTTTACGGAATACGACGAAAAGTGGAACATGGAAGACCCTGAGATCTGCTACGGCAGGGAGTACATAGAATCCTTCCAGCGGTTTACGCTTACGCTGGGGTTGAGCTTCCCGTCCCGAAAACGAAAAGGGGATTGATCTTTCCTCCCCAAAAAAGCGCATTCTCCCGAACCCTTTCGCTCTTTTTCCACTCTATTATTATAGCCCCGGAAAACCTCTAAACCCTACAACTATGCGCTCAACCACTCTTCCTGCTCTGGCCAGAAGTGCTTTTCTCCTTCTATTCATTTCCATGTTATCTATTGCCCTGCCGGGACAAACCTACTACGGCGGCGGAAATGTGGGCCTCAACGCCGGTTTCTTCGGGGATAATTACACCGAAATACACGCCGAATTCGGGCGCCGCTGGAAAGACGCTTTCGGGCTGGGCCTCGCCTATTTGTGGTCTACAACGAATAACAGCGGCATTGTCGGCCCGGATGGAACCAATACCGAAGCTACCCTCAACCTCCACGCCATCGGCCTGCAGGGCCGCCTGGAGCTCGGCCGCCGCTGGCTGTTGTCGTTCGAGGCCGGCTCGATCGTAGCCGCCGGCTATACCGTCGAAGGGGTTTGTACCGGCGCTTATCAGCGGGAGTTCGACCCTTATTTCCGCTCCGCCCTGAGCTTCCGCCTGGGCGTCTTCACCCTTGGGATCAGCAACTTCATCGGCGCCCCGCTCCGGTTTTCCGACAGCCACCCCGATGCCCCTTTGCCTTCTACCCCCTATTGTGAGTCCTGGGATGTCGATGACGACACTATTGAGCGGTGCGTCCTCACACTGGGAGTAAGCTTCCCCCGGAAAAAGAAATAATATATTATCGGGTAGTAGATTAAAGGAAGGCGCCGGGCTTTCACCATAGTCCGGGATATTGTGTATACGATGTGCAGCCAACCAAGGTGCTATCCCCATGTACGGGTGGACGGTGTACGGTGTACGGTGTACGGTGAACGGGTGATGCCCCCCGGACTATCCCCGTACACCGTACACCTCTCACGCCTCACCCAGCCCGTACACCGTACACAAAACCACCACCTCAGTCCCCAAAAAATACTCCCCAGTATTCCCCCTCTTTTTTTTATCAGAATACTTTCTCATACAACTCCCGCTCCACCGCCGCCCCCGTGCGGCTTTCCAGTATCTCGAACACGTTGCCCTTAATGGTGTGGGCGATGTCGCCGGTAGGCAGGTCGTTGCAGTCCAGGCCGAAGGGGTCCTCGATCTCCTCACCGAGCAACTCCACGCCGAGCAGGGCGAAAAAGATGAACATGGAAATGGGGATGGCCGAGAGGTGGAACGTATTCACCAGGGCGAAAGGCAGCAACAGGCCGTAGGCGGTGATGAAGATCTTGAGGTAGACAGCGTAGGAAAAAGGGATGGGCGTCTTTTTGATGCGCTCGCAGGCGCCCAGGATGTCGAGCAGGCTCTGGTGCTGGGCCTTGATGTTGATGTAGTCGCCTTCGTTGATCTCCCCCGTGCGGTGGGCTTCGGCCAGGCGCTCGAAAAGCTGCAGGGCGATATGGTTGGGAATGTGGCCCTTGGACTCGTATTCCACCCGTTCTTCATCGCTCAGGTAGATCAGCTTGTCCAGCTTGACGCCGTCGCGCAGGTGTTCCACCAGGGCCAGGCAGAAGTTGGAGATGTGCTTGCCGAAAAAGCGCCGCACTTCCTTGTCTTCCTGTGGGAACATGCTCTGCACGTAGATGGCGAAGTTGCGCGTATTGTTCACCAGGGCGCCCCACTGCTTGCGGGCTTCCCACCAGCGGTCGTAGGCCGAGTTGGTGCGGAATACCAGGAAAATACTGAGGATAACGCCGAGGAGGGAGAAGATGGAGGTGTTCATCTGAATGTATTTCCCCCATTCGAAATACTCCACCGCTCCGCATACGATGGCGGCGTACAGGCCGATCAGCCCCACCGAGCGCATGATGCGGACCATGGTCCAGCTGCGGGCCAGGTGGCCCAGGTCGCCGAACCAGTTGTCATTCGTCTTGTAATAGATCATTGGGTGTTGTTTTTTTTCCTCTAATAAAAGTAAAACCCACTCGGCGCCACCCCCGCCAGCTTCGAATCCAGCAGGTTCCCATCCCCGTCATAGCGGTAGATCATCTGCCGGCTCTTGTAGTCGCCCGCATCGCCCAGCCAGATGTTTTTGGTTCCCGGCTCTATGCCCAGGCCGTAAAGATCTCGTCCGTCGGCAGTGATCAGGGGGTCGGCAGGCAGAGCGCTGGCATTGACGGGCATGGTATACAGATCGATCCTGGTGTAATACAGCTGCTGGCCCGCCTCGTCGATGGCCAGGCGGGGGGCGAAGCCGATGTTGTTGTCCGTAAAGGGGAAGCTTTGGAGTACGGACTTGGTTTGGGGATCCACCTGATACAGGCCGCCGGGGGCGCCGGTGTCAAAATCGCCGGAGCAGAGCACCCAGATGCTGCCGCCGGCATCCTGCACCATAGCGGAAGGACTCAGGCCCACTTCGATGCTATCAACCAGGACGTGGTTCACGGCATCGATCACGAACAGCTGCCGGCTCGGCGGCTGGCCGAAAGAACTGGGGCTGGAAACAAACACTTCATTCCCCACCTTGATCATCTGCTCGGCCCAGTTTTGCGGCAGGGGCACAGATACGATAACCGCCCGGAGGGAGAGATCTACTACGTGGACCACTCCGCCGAAGAGGTCGGACACATAGGCCGTCTCTTCATCGATGGGCAGGAAGTAGCGGGGCGAACCCTGCACCTCTATGGCGCCCAGCGACTCAAACGTCTGGACGTCCACGATCTCGATCCGCTGGGAGTTGTTGAGCACCAGATAGGCGGTATCGCCAACCAGTGTCATGCTTTGCAGGATGTCGCCCAGGGGGCGCCCGTTCACCCCGGCAAAGAGTTCCTGCTGTATGGTGTTGTCGCCAAAGCGGTAATAGCTCACGGAGGCATTGCCGTCATTGAAGCCGCCTTCGTTGGTGATCAACACACCGGCCCCGGCTTCGACCACGGTGTCATCCGGTACGGGATTTTCATCATCGGTATTGCAATTGGCCAGCCAGAGGGTGGCGAGAAGCGCCAGGAGAAAAGAAATTCGCATGTCGATCGTTTTTATTTTTTGGTGTAATGTAAATTCAACCCTATACGGTAGTGCCGCCCCGGGAGCGGCCGGTTGGCGACGAGCTCGTAGTGTTCACCCCATAGGTTCTCCACTTTAACGTACAGCCGGCCGGAGAAAGTTTTCCACTGCCAGCCCCGTGAAAGGCGCAGCGCTCCGAGGGTGAACCCCGGCAGCCAGTCCGAATTATCGGAAAGGACATAGGTGCGGCCCGCCCATTCCTGCAGGTAGGCCAGATACCAGCCTCCTGACTGCCAGGCCAGGCTGGCGCTGCCCTGGTGAAGGGGTACGTATATCAGTTGCTTGCCAAAGGAGGGGCCGGCAGCATCGCGGGAGCCTTCATTGGTAGACCGGGTGTAGCTGTAGTTGCCTTCCAGCCTTAGCTTTCCCGCTCCCAGCTGGCGTTCCAGGCTCAGCCGGGCGCTTCCGCCGCGGCTCCATACCTGGCGGACATTCTCGGGCCGGA
This sequence comes from uncultured Phaeodactylibacter sp., assembly GCA_964418125.1. GTDB lineage: Bacteria > Bacteroidota > Bacteroidia > Chitinophagales > Saprospiraceae > JACJXW01. The sequence goes on along the minus strand of CAYQKY010000022.1, from coordinate 6,688 downwards.
ACAGGCCGCCTTCCGGCAACCAGATGATCCAGTCCTCCACGTTGTAGTTGAACCCGGACAGCTGAGCAAGCCCGCCCCAGGAGCCCCATTCCCTTTCGGCTTTCAGGTAAAGCGACTGGTTCCATCCTTTTTCGGGGCGCAGGTTGGGGTTGCCGGCGCCCGGCCAGTAGAGGTCGTTGAAAGTGGGCAGCCGGTAATTTCGGGAAGCGGAAAGGCCGGCTTTCAGGGCGCCCCCATTCTGCCAGCGCAGGCTCAGAGATGGCGTAAAGGGGATCCCCTGGGCAGCCACCCACTCCTGCCGGCCGCTGACAACGGCCAGCCACTGCCGGCCGGGGCTTTCCCAGCGCAGAGCGGCGAACGCCGCCCACCTGTCCTGCCGGGGAAAGCCCGGGTATACGTCGGACAGGGCTTCCAGGTAGTTGAACTGCAGGCCGCCCTTTACATCCAGCCCGGAAGAAAGGCTGTAGGTGGCTTCGGCTTCCGCCAGCGCCGAGCGGGTGCGGCTGTCCGAGAAGGTATTGGTCAAGGAATCGGTATACCGGAGGCGGTTTTGCAGAAGTGCCAGGCGGGTGATCCAGCTGCTGCGCTGCCCCACCCACTGCCAGTCGACGGCGGCACGCAGGGCCTTGTCTTCCTGGCGGGCGCGGCTATCCGGCTGTACCCGGCTGGGTGGGATGTCCCGTTCAGCCCGGTGCGCCCAAAGGTGGACGCCCAGTTGATGCCCGTTGGAAAACTGAAAGGTATTCTCCTGGAGGCCCCCCATCTGCCGGCTGCCGGCGTGGGGCAGGCGCTTTTCATTTCCGAAAATGTCTTCGTAGCAGTAGTCATTATCCGCCGATTGCAGGAACAGTTTGGTGGAATTGCTGAAACCGCTGCTCCCGTATCCCAGCTTCAATCCCTGGCCCAGAAAGCCAAAGCTGCCCTCTTCGCCCTGGTAACTCAGGTTCAGCCCTCCCTCCCGCTCCGGCCGGCTGTCGAGGTGGATGGCGCCGCCCAGCGCCCCGCTGCCCCATAAGGAACTACTGCCCCCCAACGCCAGGCGGGTATCATCGAAAAAGAAGAGGGGAAGGATGCTGAGGTCCGTCAATCCAAGCATGGGGTCCTGCAGGGAAAGGCCGTTCCACAACACAGCCGTATGCCCGGCGGAGGTGCCGCGAACAGCCGCCGTGGCAATATTGCCCGCCCCGTAGTCGCGCACGTAAATGCCGCCCTGCCGGCGCAGGGCTTCCGAAAGGTTCTGCGTTTTTAAAAAAGAAAGCTGCATGCTGTCGATAGCGCCCTGCTCCTGGCCCGGCTGCCAGCCCCGCAGGCGGGAAGCGGTAACCGTGACTTCGGGGATGTCGATGGTATCGGCCTGGGCAACAGCATGGCCGGGCAGTGACAGGAACACTGTGAAAGGGAAAAGGCAGTATAGGAAACAACACCGGAAATGGGCCATGCCATGGTTTTGGGATTGCACGGGCGGGGAAGGTGGGAGAAAGGCTAATGGTTATTATACACCCCTCGGTCACCAGAAGTGATTTTTGTCGCTTTCTTTTTGCGCCCTGCGGCGTTGAAAATGCTCGCCGTAGCTGCGGCTATGCCTGTGCTTTTCGCCTTGCAGGCCACAAAAATAAAATTGCCAAAATTTCACCTCTGATAACCGAGGGGTGTATAGCTGTTCAGTTGGCTGAACAGCTAATAACCATTCAAAAAACAATCCACCTTGCCTTTAGCCCGAAGACAATAAGGAAACATCCGCCCTGGCAGGTCTTCTGACTTACTCCGCCGGATTGCCGCCTTCCCGAAAGATCAGTGGCCAATGGCAAACCGGCCGGGCGCCGGAAACAACCAGTAACGAGCTCCCGCCAAAGAAAACAGGAGCAACCGATAACCGGTTAGAGCCAAGCGCCCCGGAGTTCACAGCTGCGGGTACAGTCCCTGGATCAGCATAAACAGCTTACACAGGAGTTCCCTTTACCAGAGCTGGAACGAAGGTACAAAAAAAGCGGAAAGACCGCCTGGCCCGACAGGCCTCTCAACACATTTCCACCGCATTTCTGTTCATTTCTTTGGACTGCTGCCTGACAAAAGTATCCCCCCTAAAGTGACAATCCTCACCAGATTAGTCTTTCGACGCCCTTAAATTGCTGTGCCTACGAATATAAAATCACAGATCATGGAAAAAAAGATACTGCTATCCCTGCTCTTACTGGGCTTATCCTTTTTCACTTTCTCCCAGGCCGAAGATTTTGTCTGTAAGGAACTCTCCGGCCTGGCCGCTCAGGAACAGCGGGCCCAACAGGCGCTGCTTGACTTCCGCTCCTCCCCCTTTACCGACAATTACGACGTTCGCTACACACGCATGGAGTGGGAAGTAGACCCCGCCCAATACTACATCAAGGGAAAGGTCACCACCTATTTTGCGCCGACTGAAGAGGGCTTTGTACAACTGAACTTCGACCTGTCGTCGGCCCTGCTGGCCACTGCCGTGCAATATAAGGATAACCTGCTGGAAGGCATTCTCCAGACAGGAGACCGGCTTTCCATCTCCCTGCCCCAGGCCATTCCCGCAGGCCAGGTAGATTCCGTGACCGTTACGTATGAAGGCGCGCCGCCCAATACCGGCTTCGGCTCTTTCGTACGATCCAGCCACAACGGGCAGCCGGTCCTCTGGACGCTGTCCGAGCCCTACGGCGCTAAAGACTGGTGGCCCTGCAAGCAGGACCTCAATGACAAGATCAGCAGTGTGGATATTTACGTGCGCACGCCGGCCCAATACCGGGCGGCCAGCAATGGCGTACTGGTAGAAGAATACGAAGTGGAAGAGGATAAGGTCTACCACTGGAGGCACAACTACCCCATCCCGGCCTATCTGGTGGCCATTGCGGTGACCAACTACGCCTATTATTCCGACTACGTTCCCGTCGAAGGTGGCGAGCCGATCGAAGTGCTCAATTATGTATTTCCTGAAGACCTTGCCGCCTGGCAGAACAACACCGGGGCGACGGTAGAGTCCATGCAGTTGTTCAATGAGCTTTTCGGCCTGTACCCCTTTGCCGATGAGAAATACGGCCATGCTCAGTTTGGCTGGGGAGGCGGCATGGAGCACCAGACCATGAGCTTCATGGGCGGCTACTCCCACCTGTTGCAGGCGCACGAGCTGGCCCATCAGTGGTTTGGCGATATGGTCACCTGCGGCAGCTGGGCCGACATCTGGCTCAACGAAGGCTTCGCCACCTACCTGGAAGGTATGACCTACGAGCACAACCTCGGCCCCAACACCTGGCCGGGCTGGCTGCAGGGTAAGATCAATCAGGTCACGAGCCAGCCGGATGGTTCTGTCTTCGTTCCGGACACCACCTCGGTAAGCCGCATTTTCAACAGTCGCCTTTCCTATTCCAAAGGGGCGATGCTGTTGCACATGCTGCGCTGGAAACTAGGAGATGAGGACTTCTTCCAGGGGGTGCGCAACTACCTCTACGACCCGGACATCCACTTTGGCTATGCCCGCACCGCCGACCTGAAGCGCCACCTCGAACTGCAAAGCGGACAGGACCTGACGGAGTTCTTCAACGACTGGTACTACGGCCAGGGGTATCCCACCTACCACTTCAACTGGTGGCAGGTTGGCAATACCGTTTACGCCACGCTCGATCAAACCACTTCCCACTCCTCCGTCGACTTTTTTGAAATGCCGGTACCCGTCAATTTCCGGGGGCCGGGAGGTATCGACACTACTATTGTTTTCGGACATACGGAAAACGACCAGTTCTACCAGTTCGAACTGCCGTTTACTATAGGGATGGTGCGGATAGACCCCGATTACTGGCTGGTGTCCCGCAACAACTATGTGACCAATAACGAACTAACCAGCGTACAAAGCCCCTTGTTCAAGCAGGTGAAACTGTTCCCCAACCCCGTAAGAGGACAGCTCACCCTTCAGCTTCCGCAAGGGCTGTTGCCTGCCCAGGGCCTGATCTTTAACAGCAACGGGCAGCTGCAGCAAGAGCTTACCCTGCGCAGTGAAACGGAACAGGCCGGAGTCAGCAATCTCCCCGCCGGCCCGTATTACCTGCAACTGCAAACCAGGGAAGGGACGATGACGATGACGTTCCTTAAAGATTGAGTTTTTCATACTAATATGTTGCCAGCGGCTTGCCTGAACCTACTCAGAGCAGGCCGCTGTCTTTAAAGAGCACCTGATAAAGATTTTCCAGTTCTTCGTGGCCCGTAAGATCCGAAATGACTGTCCTGGGCTGTTAAACCGGAAAAACCGGATACATTATGTATCTTGGTTCCTGTCTGCTAATTAAAAGGTAGAACAAATGAAAAGCCACCCCCTTGCACTGTTATTCCTGGCAGCTACCACCATTCTCCATGCCCAGGCCATTGACACCATCACTATCCCTGGTTCGGAAATCAGTTTTCAGCTGGCCTTTATCCCATCGGGCGCCCTGGCCTGGGAAGAGAAGGACGGCAGCCGGGCCGAGCTTCAGCTCGACGCGTTCTGGATGGGCGTCCATGAGGTCACCTACGACGAATTCGCCCTGTTCCAGCACCGGGAAAAGGACACGGATGCCAGCCTCCTGGAAGAAGGCGCCTATTCGGCGGATGCCGTCAGCCGCCCTACCCCGCCCTACCTGGATTACACCTACGGCATGGGCATGGCCGGCGGTTTCCCGGCAGTGAGCATGACCCAGCAGGCGGCCCTGCGTTATTGCCGGTGGCTCTACCAGAAAACCGGCCAGTTCTACCGCCTGCCTACCGAAGCGGAATGGACATACGCCTGCCTCGCCGGCCGGGAATGGCAGCCCGGAAAAGAAGAGCTGGATCAGTACGCCTGGTACTACGACAACAGCTACGAAAAGTACTACAAAACCGGCGGGAAAGCGCCCAACCCCTGGGGCCTGTACGATATGCTCGGCAACGTTGCCGAATGGACGCTCGACCATTATGAAAAAGCCTACCTGGAAGCCATCGGCGAAGAGACGCAAAACCCATGGATAGAGCCCATCCGCCGCCACTCCCGCACCGTCAAGGGCGGCTCCTACGACAGCGACGCGAAAGATTGCAGCTGCCGGGAGCGAGAGAAATCCCAGCCGCGCTGGCAGGCGCGCGACCCGCAGATCCCCAAAAGCATCTGGTGGAATACCGACTCGCCCTTTGTGGGCTTCCGCATCGTCCGGCCGGAGCGACAGCCCTCCGCCGAAGCGATAGAAGCATTTTTTGATAAAGCCATAAAAGACTAATGACCTATGAAGGAACTCAACCGCCGAGAATTCGTCAAAACCGCCGGCGCCGCTGCCGGCGGCCTGATCATTGCCCCCTCCATGCTTTCCGCTAAAGCCCACATTCAGGGGGACGGCGCCATCCGGGTGGGCCTGGTGGGCTGCGGCGGGCGCGGCACCGGAGCCGCCGTACAGGCCCTGCTTTCCGGCCAGAACGTTCGCCTGGTGGCCATGGCCGACGCCTTCCGCGACAGGGTGGACGACAGCTACCAGAAGATACTGGCAGAAATGGAAAACAACGAGCTGCCGGCCGAGCGCCTCGACGTGCCGGAAGAACACAAATTTGCCGGCTTCGACGGCTATGAAAAGGTGATCCCCCTCTGTGATGTGGTGATCCTGGCCACGCCGCCGGGCTTTCGCCCCCTGCACTTCGAGGCGGCGGCCAGGGCCGGCAAGCACGTCTTTATGGAAAAACCGGTGGCCGTCGATGCCCCGGGCGTGCGGCAGGTGCTGAAGGCGGCAGAGGAGGCCAAAAAGAAAAAGCTCAACGTGGTGGTGGGCCTGCAGCGCCATTACGAAACGAAATACCAGCGCTGGATGGAAATGCTGCACGCCGGCGCCATCGGAGACATCCTCACCGCCCACGTTTACTGGAACAGCGGCGGCGTATGGGTGCGCCCGCGCCAGGAAGGGCAAACCGAAATGGAATACCAGATGCGCAACTGGTACTATTTTAACTGGCTCTGCGGCGACCACATCAATGAGCAGCACATCCACAACCTCGACGTGGGCAACTGGGCCAAGCAGGCCTACCCCGTCAAGGCCCACGGCATGGGCGGCCGCCTGGTGCGCACCGGCAAGGAATTCGGGGAGATCTTCGACCACCACGCCGTGGAATACGAATACGCCGACGGCAGCCGCATGTTCAGCCAGTGCCGCCACATGAAGGATACCTACCACCAGGTCACCGAATCCTTCCAGGGCACCAACGGCTCGGCCCCTAAACCGGGCGTCATTCAGACGCCGGGCGGCTACAAGCTGCTGGACCACGACGCCCGCAAAGACCCCAATCCCTATCAGGTGGAGCACGACCTGCTCTTCGACGCCGTCGCTAAAGGAGAATACCGCTACGCCGACACCGAGAACGCCGCCAAAAGTACGCTGACCGCCATCATGGGCCGCATGGCCACCTACTCCGGCCAGCTGATCGAGTGGGACGCCGCCCTGAACTCCGAACTAAGCCTCATGCCCGAACGCTACGCCTGGGACGCCGAACCGCCGGTGCTGCCGGATGAGAACGGATTCTACCCGGTGGCGGTGCCGGGGGAAACGAGGGTGTTGTAGGGGTGTTCGTGGATTTTACCCGGCCGAGGGACGAGGACGGGCGGGGTTCGGGATTCGGGATTCGTGGGTTCGCATAATTCTTTAAAAAGCCGCGTAGCGGCGATAGCCCATAGCCCGGAGCGTTAGCTCCGGGT
>CAYQKY010000021.1:0-78410 GCA_964418125.1 uncultured Phaeodactylibacter sp. | reverse complement strand
CCATGAGCTTGCGGCCGGTCCAGGGGTCGTCCAGTTCGGGAAATTCGGTGAACAGGTCGACCACTTCGTTGGCCCGCTCGCCGCAGGCGGCAACGATCACGATGTCGGCCTCGGCCTGTTTGGAGATGGCCTGCTGCATGACTGTCTTACCGCTGCCGAACGGGCCGGGGATGAAGCCTGTACCTCCCTCCACGATGGGGTTGAGGGTATCGATGGTGCGCACCCCGGTTTCCAGCAGCTTAAAAGGGCGCGGTTTGTTCTGATAGGCCTTTACCGCCTTTTTCACCGGCCATTTCTGGGCCATGGTTACGGGGATCTCCTCGCCGCGGTTGTCCGTTAGTACGGCTATGGTGCCTTTTACCGGATAATCTCCGGCTTCGGCAATGGATTTCAGCGTAAACTGCCCTTCCAGTTTGAAGGGTACCATGATCTTGTGGGGAATGTTGTTCTCCTTGACCTCGCCCAGCCAGCTGCCGGCCATCACTTTTTCCCCCGCTTTGGCCAATGGAATGAAGCTCCATTCTTTGTCCATGTCGAAAGAGGGGGTGTACTCCCCCCTTTGGAGGAAGGTGCCCGACATGGTATTGAGGTCGTGCATCAGGCCGTCGTAGTTCTTGGAAAGGATGCCCGGCCCCAGGGTGGCTTCGAGCATGTGCCCGGCGAACTCCACCTCCATGCCGGGTTGCAGGCCCCGGGTGCTTTCGAACACCTGTACATAGGCCTTGTCTCCGATCACTTTAATAACTTCGGCCATCAGCGGGGTGCCGGCGTGCCGGATGAAACAGATCTCATTCTGGGCCACCGGCCCGTCCACCTTCACGATAACCAGGTTGGCGATGATGCCGTTTACCTTTCCCTTGGTGTGTTGGGCTGTATCTTTCATGCCAGGTCAAATATTTTAGGCAACTCAAAACTATTTTCCAGCCTGTCGATCAGGCCCTCGAGCACCTGCCGGCCTCTCTCCGCGTCCATCCGGGCCCACCGGTGAAGCATCAGCCATTTGAGCAGGTATCCAAGCACCACTTCAATGGTGAAATAATTGAACGTATTCAATTCATCGATGTAATTCCACTTTATGCGGCTGATTGCCTTTTCCCGTTCGAGCAGCTTGTCCTGTTCGAGAGCGTGCTGGAGCTTGTCGAGGAAAGGCAGCTCGGCAGCCAGGCCCAGGTCGCGGGCGTGGGATTTTCGGGCGGCTTCCGTAACCAGGTTCTCTCCGATGTACTGCCCTTCTGCCGGTAGCTGGTATTCCCGGATGTTCCAGGCCGTCAGGAAGTTTTCCAGGAAATTTTCGAAGGTAAACCACTGCCGTAAAAAGCCGTTGGATTGTTCCAGGCGATAGTCATGGCCGAGGCGGGCCAGTTGGTTCTCCCAACTCATTCCCGGCCAGAGGGGGCCCTCATTTTTATAGGCCTGGAAAAACCGGTTCATATAGGCCGGCAGCAGCCCCGGTTCTTTCAGCCCCTCTTCCATGGTTTCCCGGGAAAACTTGCCATAGGGCTCCCAGGAAAATTCTTTTTTTTGGATGAGGTTTAACAGGTTGCGGTGGTCGACGGGCAGAAAGATCAGGCGGGCCAGCCGGAAGTCTTCGGGATGGAGGGACCATTCGAAGGCCTCGAGCAGCTCAGAGAGAGGGAGTGGGACCTTGCTCTGTTCCAGGGCCATATCGGGAAGCCCGGATATGAGGTAGTAGTAATTTTGCTTTTGCATCAGTTTTCGCCGTAGAGTATTGCTTTGGTTTTGGGCCGCAGATAGTCGGCAAAGAAAGTTTCGAAATCCTTGTCCGTAAAGGAGATCACGTAGCGGCCGTCTGCCGGCCCGATGCGGAAGCCCTTGTCGAGCTTATCACTGAATTTGACCTCCAGCGTTCTGTCCATGGCCTCTTTCGCCTTTGCCGAGAAGTAGCGCCCGAGCTCTTCCTTCTCTTTTGCCGGAAGCAACAAGGCCAGGCCCTCTCCGGAGTCTGCTCTGGTATGCCAGTTGCGGATGAGGGTTTCTATAATCTTTTTAATGAATTCCGTGTCTGAAAAGGCCTGGTTTGTAGGTTCGGTGACGGCTTTGGTAATAATGAGGTGGCTGATCTGCTGTTGCAGCGCGTCGATGGACTGTTGGGCGGAGAGGCGCAGCTCGGAGGCTACGTTGCGCCGGAGCTCTTCTGCCTCTTCCCGGGCCTGCCGCCGGATCTCGTCGGCCTGCTTTTGCGCTTCCTCCAAAATGTGATCTGCCTTTCTTTCGGCATCCCTGACCATAGTGGAAGCCACTTCCTGGCCCTTGGCCACGCCTTCGGAGTAGACCTTGTCCAGCAATTCCTGGAGCTTTTGTTCCATAGGCTGAGTTGATTGTCAGATTATGAATTCTCAGAATCCTAAAAGTAAGGTTTTTTTTTTTGAATAAGGGTGACTTAAGTAATGGCAACCGGTGATACTGGTCATCGTTTTTTTTGAGGAAATGCAATAAATTATGTGTGGGCCCTGGTTTTTGCTCCCAAACATTACCCTGGCCAGGGTTCGGCCGTTGTAAGGTGAGCAGACTGGACGCCTGCATCCGCTGGCCTTACTTTTCTAAACTCTATAACTATGAAAAAGATCCTCGTTCCTACTGATTTCTCCGAGAATGCTATGAATGCATTATTATATGCCAAAGAACTGGCCTGCGCCTTCAAGGGGCACCTCACCCTGGTACATACCTTTCAGGTGTACCAGCGGTCGGATATGCTCGTCTCCATGGAGAAAGTCCTGCGGAAGGAGGCGGAAAAGAGCATGGATGCCTTCGTGGGCAAGGCGGCGCTGAATGTACCCGTCGAAACAAAGATCCTGAAGGGGGATGCCGTTCACACCATCTCCGACCTTGCCGAAGGAGGCGGGTTCGGCCTTATCGTAATGGGCACCAAGGGCGCAAGCGGCCTCAGAGAGGTATTCCTCGGAAGTACTACCGGAGGGGTGATGCGGCACACCGGCATCCCCATCATTGCCATTCCGGAAAATTACATTCCCCGGCCCATCAAAAAGATCGCTGTTGGAATTGCCAACCTGGAACTGTCCGGAGAAGAAGTGGCCGCCCCTCTGAGGAGCCTTGCCGAAAAGTTCGGCGCCAGGATGTTCATTTACCACAGCACTAAAAATCCGGAGGACGCTGACAAGGCCGAACTCCTTAAAACCGTCAGCTGGCTGGACGGCCTGCCCTACAGCCTCCACCTGGAGGAAGAAAAAGAAAACCTGCACGAAAGCCTGAAGGCATTCGTCAAATCGATAGATGCGGACATGCTTTGCCTCATTCGCCGGAAGCATGGCAATATCGGCTTCTTCGAGCGCCTGTTTAAGTTGAGTACTACGCTCAGTGAGGTTTTCCGTTGCGAGATCCCGCTGTTGGTGCTGCATAGCGAGTGAGGAGGGGCCTGGGCCGAAGAGGCCATCCGGGAGTAGGAGCCCGGAGGGAGTTTACGTTCACTCCCGAGCCTCATAGGTCTCAAAGAATTCATGGCGGGCAATGCGATAAACTTCACTCTTATCTAAAGGGGCGGCCAGGAAATCATCCCGGCGGGCGATCATCTCTTCACCCCAGGAGGCTTCGAAGTAGAACGGATCCGGCAATTCGAGACGGCGCAGGGTTTCTTCGGCCAGTTCCAGCGCCAGGGCTTCCCCGGTGGCGCGGTATTCGTCGAAACCGCCCTCCGCCTCCTGAAGAAATGAATACCGCTCCCGGAATTTTTCCGGCGGGACGATGTACATTTCTTCCGCTCCCGTCTGGTTTTTCACCAGATAGTCCCCTTCCGCGGCGGTATTGACGGTTTCCTTTCCATCGCCGGTAACGGTTTCCACCCGCTCTCCCCCTTCTGCCTGCCGGGCAAAAACATTGGTTTTCTTGCGGTAAACGGCGCCTTCTTCCTCCAGCAACGGGAGGAACAGCTCCTTCATCTTTTTCTGGGACAGTACCTTGTGTTCCATGCTCTGGTAATTCGAATGGAAAAACCCAATAGCAATATAACATTACAACCCCTCTAATTTATCTTCTCCGGCCCCTGCGAATTGTTGTGTATGCGCCAGCGTTCGCCCTGTATAGACCGGTAGGTGACCTCAAACTCGAGCCCTTCCTCCAGTAAGCGGGAGATGGCCTCCCGGACCTTTTGATATTCCTCCGGAGAATCTTTCACCGTCAGGACATTATAGTTGGAGTTGGCGGGAATAGCCAGCCCGATGTCCAGCGAAGAAAAGGATACATTTTTCAAACTATCGAGCCCCGGCACTTTCGAGGTGAGGAAAGTGAAAAAATAATGGTTGTAATCTTCCAGCCGGTATCTTTCTCCCCGGTGCGTTAAGCTGGCCGACTCGATGATCGCCGGCCCGACCCCGTGATTCTTCAGGTTGACTGCAAAGGTGTTCTGCTCCCCGTCATTGGTCGTAGACAGCATCAGGTAGGGCATGATGGAGATGAAGTTCTGCTGCCTCATCAGGTTGGTCTGGTAGATGAATATAACCAGCGTGATGAAGCTGATGCTGATCGCGGAGAGGCTGACCAGCTTGTCGGCATTCCACTTGATCTTTGCCCTGGGCATTTTTTCGGCCATTGGTTTGGAGGCAAAAGTAGTGAAATTATCGGAGGTTGGGCGGGTGGGGAGGGAAATGAAAAAAGTTTCGGTTTCCTGGACTTCTATTGGAAGTACACCAAATATCGTAGATCCCGTTTTTGTGGACTTTAACGGGAAAAATTAGTTTTTTGCCTTGGCGAGCAGACATCGGTTTGGAGCTTCCCCTCCGGAAGTTTTTGAATTTTAGAATAAACTACCTCCATACTTTCGAAAGTATAGTCGCTGAAGGCCAGAAACAGGAGGATCGCTTGTTGACTTTTGGGTTTACATTGAAAAATTATTGATTGGATCGAGGGGGAGTTAACCCTGCACACCGCCGTTTTTATTTGATCCCTATAATTCCCTCCAAAATAGACTCCCCGGCGCCCAAAGGCAACCGGGGAGCGAATTCAAGGTAATTGACACAAGTTCTTTGTTGGTTGATTGGGGTGGTTAGTTGATTCAGTTGAGTGAGTCTCTCCCAATCAACCCAATTAACCCAATCAACCACTACCGGCACATCGGCGCATTCTGCATGTCGTTCCAGAATTGCAGGCCGGTGGGCACGTCAAAATTCAGCCCCCGGAGGATGAACAGGACGGCGAAGGCTACCAGAAACATAGGCGCCAGCTTGCGCAGGCGCGCCCGCCACTGCAGCTTGATAAACTGCCCGGCCAGGGCGGTGCCGAGCATGAGGGGGATGGTGCCGGCGCCGAACAGGGCCATGTATAGGGCGCTTTCGGGAATGCTGCCGGCCGCCAGAGCGCCGACGATGGCCATATAGACCAGCCCGCAGGGAAGCAAACCGTTCAGCATTCCGATCAGGAAGAGCCGGCCCGGGCCCCGCTGCCGGAGCAGCCAGCCCAGTTGTTTTTTTACCCAGCTGTTGAGCTGCTGCATGAACGGGATGCGCAACAGCTGGCTTTCCACATTGATGGAAAACAGGGCGATGGCCAGCAGCAGGACGCCCAGCCCTATGGAAACATAAGACTGGAACCCCGCCAGGAAAAAACCCCGCCCCACCAGCCCGACCAGCAGGCCGAGCAGGCCGTAAGTCGCTACCCTGCCGACATTATAGAGCAGGACATTGAGTCCGGCTTGCCAGCGCCGGCTACCCTGATACGGCAAGGAAAGGGCAATGGGCCCGCACATGCCGACGCAGTGCAGGCTGCCCAGTAAACCGATCGTAAATGCTGTCCAAAGCGCCATATATCCAGTGCTAAATCGTGATACTTTCTTCCTTATAAAACTCTTTTCCTCCCGCTTTCCAGTTGACTTTCACTTTCCAGCGGCCCGGCCGCAGGCCCTCCGTAGGGATGCGCTGCACATGGCCGTCGCCAACGCGCACGGGCAGCCTGAAGTCGCTCTGCTTATCTGAGGGGCAGAAGAAGTGTACCTCTCCGGCCACCTTGTCAAATTCGGCCGGGAAATGCAGTTCCACTTCCTTTTTCTGTATCTTATTCCAGATCTTCAGGTCTTCTTCCAGTTGCTGGGCGTTAACCAGCTTGTTGTAGTGTTGCTGGTAGGCCAGGTCATCTGCATAATATTGGTCAGAGACCAGGCTATTGTCATGCTGGGTCGAACGATACACTGCGAAAACCAGTACCAGCACGAAAAGCGAATAAAAAACGGCTATTCCTGTTCCCCAATTAAATTTCATGACTTTAAGTTTTTTTGCCCCGTTTTTTTTTTCGCCAGGCAGGGCCGGGAAGGAAAAACCGGAGCGGTGGTTCACGGCTGCTCCGCCTGTCTCGGGGCGATTTTTGTTGGCGAAAGCCCGGGGGATGGGCAACCGCCTGTCAACAATGCAGCCATATAACAATTTAACCATCCAACAATGATCCTCACTGCATCCCCGCCGGCCTGAGGAAGTTGGTCTTCGCCTGGTCGATCAGCTCTCCGTTGGAGTAGACTTCGATTTCGACCTCAGTTTTATGGCCATCCAGGGCATCATTCTCCAGGATGATGAACATAGCTCCTTCGGCGACTTTTCCGGCATGGGCAGTGGGGGATTCTCCCACCAACTGGATGCTGCCTTTGGTGCCTTCCGCCAGGCGGAACTCCACTGGCATTTCCTCATTGGTCTTGTTGATCACCTGGTAATTGTACAGGTTGCTGACGTGCGTCTCATCCACCTTCTGAGGAAGGACGCCGGGCGTGCGCAGCAATAGTGTTTCCACGTCGGTTCGGGCGGCCAACAGAACGATATTCACCACGATCAGGATGGCGAGCACCGCGGTATAGGCGATCACCCGGCCGGTAAAGAGCTTCTTGCGCCCTTCGACAATGCCGTTGTAGCTGTCGTAGCGGATGAGGCCTTTCGGACGGTTGACCTTGACCATCACTTCATCGCAGGCATCGATGCAGGCGGTGCAGTTGACGCATTCCAGCTGGGTGCCGTCGCGGATGTCAATTCCGGTAGGGCATACCTGCACGCAGAGCTTGCAGTCGATACAGTCGCCGAGTTCAGCTTTCATCTCTTCGGCGGGGTTGCCGTTGGTGGCTTTGGCGGCGGTGGCCACTTCGCCCTCTATTTTGGAAAGAGGGCTGTTGGCAGGCTTCGCCTTGCGCGCCTTTTTCAGTTTGCCCCTGGGTTCTCCCCGTTCGAAATCATAGGCCACCACGATGGAGTTGCGGTCGAGCATGACGCCCTGCAGGCGGCCGTAAGGGCAGATGGCTACGCAGACCTGTTCGCGCAGGTAGGAAAAGACAAAGTAGAATGCCCCGGAAAAGAGGAGCATAGCGACAAAGCCTTTCCAGTGTTGGGACAAGGGCTCGGTGGCGATATTGATCACCTCATCGATGCCGATGATATAGGCCAGAAAGGTGTTGGCCACCAGGACGGCAATGGCGAAAAATATAGCCTGCTTGGATACCTTTCTGATGATCTTATCGGTTGTCCAGGGGGCGGCGTCGAGCCGGCGCTGGGCGTTGGCGTCCCCTTCGATGGCGTACTCGATCTTTCGGAACACCATCTCCATGAAGATGGTCTGCGGGCAAACCCAGCCACAGAACAGGCGCCCCCATACCACCGTAAAGAGTACGATGAAAACGACAAATGTGATCATAGCCAGCACGAAGAGGTGAAAGTCCTGCGGCATGAAAGTGACGCCAAACAGGATGAACTTTCGCTCCAGAACATTGAAGAGCAGAAGCGGCTCTCCGTTGACCTTGATGAAAGGCATCCCAAAAAGGAATGCCAGCAGTACCCAGCTCACATAGGTGCGTGCGTTGGTGTAAGGCCCTTTGGGCTTTTTCGGATAGATCCATACCCGCTTGCCCGCCTCGTCGACCGTCGCTATCTTATCGCGATAGGCTTCGGTATCTTTAATTGGCTCGCTTGCGTTCATGATAATACTTCTTTAATTCGAGGTTCGAGTATGGGCGTTTATTAGATATGGAATGATGGAATGAAGGAACGAAGGATTGAATGGGGCTCCAAATCATTCCTTCATTCCATTACTCATTCACTCATCCCAATGGCGTCCCCTTCCTGCTCACTCACCTCAGTAGAGGAAGTATCGGCCGGGGCGGCGTTGTCCACCTGTTGGTAGAGTTCCCCCTGAGGCTCCTTCGGGTTGGGCGGGTTAGTGCCCTGCAGGCTCAGGATGTAGCTGGACACCTGTTGCATTTCAACGGGTTTGAGCTGTTCCTTCCAGGAGATCATCCCCTTTTCGGGAACGCCGTATTTGATGGTCTTGAACAGGTCTTTGATGCCTCCGCCGTGTATCCAGTAGGGGTCGGTCATATTGGGGCCGATGCCCCCTTCGCCGAACATGCCGTGGCAGGTGAAACAGGTGCCCTTGCCTTCGTAGATGGCCTTTCCGGCGGCTATTGCCTGCTCGTCGGTAAGCAGTTCCACGTTGGTTTCATCGACCTGGTTGGCCTGGGTGGACAGGTAGGCCTGTACGGCCTTTTCTGCTCGTTCCATCTCCATCTTGTATTCTTCGGCAGAACTCGGCCCGGCGCCGGTGAAGTGGTAATAGGTGTAATAAACCACTCCGAAGGCGATGGTGACGTAGAACATGGCCACCCACCAGGGCGGCAGGACGTTGTCCAGCTCGCGGATGCCGTCGTACTCGTGGTCGAAGAGGATATCTTCTTCTTTTTCCACCGGCACGACGCTGGTCATGCGCTTGTACAGGCGCTCGAAAATGGATTCTTTCGGTTTCGAAACTTCTTCCTGGTATGCCTCGATCCCCTGTTCCTGATAGATGCGGATCTGTTGCACCTTGACCATGATGTTGAGCAGGTTGTACAGGGCCATCAGCGTAGCGATGAAGACGACGGCCGCCAGAGCGAGCATCCCGTAAGACAGCATGTTGTCGTAGAAGTAGGGTGTGGCGCCTGCCTCTCCCGCCGCCTGGCCCCAGGCGTTGGCCGAAGATAACAGCAGGGGCAGGGCCGCCGGTATCAACTTAAGGGTTTTATTTCTCATGATTGTCGTTTTCAGAGTTAACAGGATTGGAGTCATCCAATGGCAGGCTTGCCATCTTATCTATATAGGCCGAATTGTGCTTGAACACCAACACCACACTTATCATGAAGACCGCCATAAAAGTGATCAGCGCTGATATGGCCATCCAGTTGATGTTTCCGGCGCTTTCGAGAAGGTATTTGAACATGGCTTGTTACTTTTTTGGTTTTTGGCAGTTCGCTGTTCGCCGTTCACTGTTCGTCAACGCCTGTAGGCGCCGAATACCGAACACCGAATGGCGAATAGCGAACCACGATCAATTCCCCGCCTGCGGCGCAGGTTTAATATCCGTACCCAGCTTCTGCAGATAGGCGATCAGGGCGACGATCTCTTTTTCTTCGAGCTTGTCATCATCGATGCCGTCCTTGCGCAGGTTGTCCGCCACGATCTTGGCCTGTTTCTGCAGGTCATCCACCGCGATCTGGTCATAGCCTTCCGGATAGGGAGTGCCCAGGGTTTGCAGCGCCCGGATCTTGGCGGCGGTATTGCTGGTGTCCAGCTCGTCTCTCAGCAGCCAGGGATAAGGCGGCATGATGGAGCCCGGTGAAGTGGTCTCCGGGTCGAGCATGTGGTTGTAGTGCCAGCTGTCCGGATATTTGCCGCCGACGCGGTGCAGGTCGGGCCCGGTGCGCTTGGAACCCCAGAGGAAGGGGCGGTCGTAGATGAACTCGCCCGACTTGGAGTATTCGCCGTAGCGTTCGGTCTCCGAGCGGAACGGGCGCACCATCTGGGAGTGGCAGCCGAGGCAGCCTTCGCGGATGTAGATGTCGCGGCCTTCCAGTTCCAGCGGCGTGTAAGGCGTTACGGATTCGATCTTGGGCACTTGTTCATCGATCATAGTCAGCGGGAAGATCTCCACAATACCGCCAATGAGAATGGCGATGGTGGCGGCGATCAGCATCTGGACCGGGCGGCGCTCGATCCAGCGGTGCCAGTGTTCTTTGCCACCGTGAGCAGCCCAGGTAGAGGCAGGCGGAGCTTCGGCCTCTTCGTCACCGATAAAGGAGCCGGCCTGAATGGTCTTGACCAGATTGTAGATCATAACGAAGTACCCAACTACATACAAGGTGCCGCCCAGGGCGCGCAGCGCATACATCGGAATGATCTGCGTGACCGTTTCCAGGAAGTTGCCGTACTGCAGGAAGCCGTCGGGGGTGAACTGCTTCCACATCAGGCTCTGCGTCCAACCAGCCCAGTAAAGCGGAATGGCGTAGAAGAGGATACCCAGGGTACCGATCCAGAAGTGGGCGTTGGCCAGCTTCAGAGAATGCAGCTTGGTATTGAACAACCTGGGGATCAGCCAGTACAGGATGCCGAAGGTCAGGAAGCCGTTCCAGCCCAGAGTGCCGATGTGCACGTGGCCGATGGTCCAGTCGGTATAATGGCTAATGGCATTGACCGATTTGATGGAGAGCATGGGCCCTTCGAAGGTGGCCATACCGTAGGCGGTCACGGCTACCACCATGAACTTGAGCACGGGGTCTTGCCGTACGCGGTCCCAGGCGCCTCTCAGGGTGAGCAGGCCGTTGAGCATACCTCCCCAGGAGGGAGCGATGAGCATTATCGAGAAAACGGTGCCCAGCGACTGCGCCCAGTCGGGCAGCGAGGTGTACAGCAGGTGGTGCGGCCCTGCCCAGATGTAAATGAAAATGAGCGCCCAGAAGTGAATGATGGACAGTTTATAGGAATAGACCGGGCGGTTGGCGGCCTTGGGCAGGTAGTAGTACATGAGCCCGAGGTAGGGGGTGGTCAGGAAGAAGGCCACCGCGTTGTGCCCGTACCACCACTGTATCAGCGCGTCCTGCACGCCGGCGAAGACCGGGTAGCTTTTCCAGAGCGTCACCGGCAGTTCCAGGTTGTTTCCGATGTGCAGCACGGTTACGGTTACCCAGGTGGCGATGTAGAACCAGATCGCTACGTAGAGGTGCTGCTCGCGGCGCTTCAGGATGGTGCCGAACATGTTGACGCCGAAGGCTACCCATACCAGCGCTATGGCGATGTCGATCGGCCACTCCAGCTCGGCATATTCGTGCGCGCTGGTGATGCCCAGCGGCAGGGTGATGGCGGCGGCAAGGATAATGGCCTGCCAGCCCCAGAAATGGAATTCACTAAGGAACTTGCTGTACATGCGGGTTTTCAGCAAGCGTTGCAGAGAGTAGTAGACTCCCATAAAAATGCCGTTGCCCACAAACGCGAAGATCGCTGCATTGGTATGCAGCGGGCGGATGCGGCCGAAAGTCGTCTCGGGGATGCCGAGGTTCAACGAAGGGAACACCAACTGCAGGGCGGCGATCAGCCCCACCAGGATGCCCACCACGCCAAAAACGATGGTGGCGTAGGTAAACTTCCGGACGATGGCATTGTCGTAACTGAATTTCTCAACTTGTGCCATTAGGTCAAGATTTTGATGTGTTATGGTTGTTTTCTGTTTGTTGAAGAGTGGTATCGTGTGAATCAGCGCCCTCGCGTTGCGCGCTCTGCCCGTCATCGTCAAAAAGGATGCGGACCGCAGGGCTGAAATCGTCGTCGTACTGCCCGCTGCGAACCGCCCACAGGAAGGCTCCCAGGAATCCCAATGCTACGATGAGGCTCACAATGATGAGAAGGAAAATGATTTTCATACCTTGTGCCAGTTCTTACAATTACCTTGATTACCTTGAATTTCTCAATATGGGATGCAAGATAGGAGAGGCATCAGGCTCAGATTGATGATCTTTGTCAGGCAAAAGGGTGACTTTTGTCATCATTTTGCCTGTAAAATGGCCTGAGGCCTGCTCTTGTGAAAGTAAGCACATTGTTGTATTGAACAAAAAAGCGGATGATAAAGGATATTGCCGGCCCGATAAACAGGAAAAATCCTCCTCCCCGGCGCCTTGTTGTTTTCCTGGCCGCCGGCCTGTGCGCTGCCGTTCTTGCCTGCTCCGGCCAAACGGCCAACCCTTCTGCACCGGAGCGGTACCTCTTCCTCGGCCACCCCTACGACTGGAACTACCCCGACCGGGTGGACAGCCGCCTGGAACGCCTGGATTACAGCCCCTACAGCCAGATCTGGCTGGGCGGCGACGTATGCTCCCACGCCGCCGGGCGCCCGGAAGTGCTTCCATACCTGGACAGCCTGTTTAACCTGAACAGAGTGCACTGGACGCTGGGCAATCACGATTATGACTATGGCGATCCGGATGCCATCCTGGATTACCTGCAGCGCCCTTCCTTTTACACCCGCTGGCAAAGCGGCTACTGCCTCATGGTGCTGAACACCAACTTCTTCTGGCCGTACCCCTCCGTACCGCCTCAGCAGAATTGTGAACAGAAGGCCGCCCAGTGGGAAATGATCCGCACCGTAGCCGATACCATTCGGGAAGCCTCCCACCTCATTATCCTGCACCACCTGGGGCTGTTCAACGACCTGAAGATCACCGAAACCGGGGATACCCTCCGGGCCTTCAACGTCAACGCCGCCCCCATCTACGGCGCCTGCGATCCGGAGTCAGAGGTGACGGCCAACGTGTACCCCTGGCTCGTCGCAGTCCAAAAACGGGGCGTACAGGTGGTGCTCATCGGCGGAGACGTGGGCATGCAGGCCAAATCCTTCGAATTCCGCACCCCGGAAGGAATATGGATGCTGGGCTCCGGCATTAACAATTCCCTGCGCCGGGAATATGCTCCGGAGTATGTAAAGGACTTCGGGCCGGATCAGGTGCTGGTGCTGGAATATGAGCCCCGGGATGGGGAGTTGAGCTGGGAATTTGTGGCGTTGGATGGGATGGGGGAGTAGGGAGATGGGGCCCGGGCTAGTGGCCAGTCGACTTAAAGTCGCCTGGCCACTAGCCCGGCAGGCTATAAACTAGGGCTAAAGCAAAGTTACCCGTTTCTCAGAACAATTTCCAGGACAGTTATCAGCAGTTCTGCTGAGCATATTTTGGGGGTTTTTAATTTTACTTTGAGTCTAAGTATTTGATTATGTTTGATTTATGATTTGTTTTGTCGTGGGTAATGTAACGGAAAAAATATTCTGAAAGTAAAGGGAAGTCAAAGATTTTCGCAAGGTTCCTTATTGGAAGGCTCCAAAAATCGTCTCGACTTAGTGAACATTTGAACGGATTCTCCCTTTCCTTTTAGCCCGAATCAACCAATCAACCCCCGTCCTCGTCCCTCGGCCGGGTAAAAATCAACCAATCAACCATGACTAAAATAGCCATCGGCATCGGCGGCTCCAGCGGGAGCATCTACGCCAAAGTTCTACTCGACAAACTGGTAACGCTCCAGGATCAGCTCGAAGCGGTAGGCGTCGTGATGAGCGACAACGCCAAATTCAACTGGGAATACGAGCTGGGCGACAGAAGCTATGAAAACTACCCCTTCGATTTCTACGGCAAGCGCGACTTCATGGCGCCCTTCGCTTCCGGTTCCGCCCGGTACGGCGTGGTCATCATCTGCCCCTGCTCGATGGGCCTGCTGGGCCGCATCGCCAACGGCATTTCCGACGACCTCGCCACCCGAGCCGCCGACGTAGCCCTCAAGGAGCGCCGCCGCCTTATCCTCGTGCCGCGCGAAACGCCCTACAACCTCATCCACATCAACAACATGAAGGCCGTCACCGAGGCGGGCGGCATCATCTGCCCGGCCAGCCCGTCCTTTTACAGCAAACCTAAAGATTTTGAAGAACTGGCCGCTACTGTTGTCGACCGGGTGATCGGCCTGGCGGGGCTGGAGGTGGACAGCTACCGGTGGGGAGAGGAATGAAAGATGCCGACGCAACCCCGGAACCCCAAATTTATTTGGGCCGAAGACGCCCCCCAAAAACGTAACCCCGGAACCCCAAATTTATTTGGGTCGAAGACGCCCCCCCAAAACGTAACCCCGGTACGCTGCCTCCTAACAAGCCCTCACCTCAACAGCGCCACATCCCCGCTCAGCACTTCCCGCCGCCCGTCGGGCCATTCCAGGGCCAGGGTATAAATATAAACCGCTACCGGCTGCGGCTCCCCCTTATAGACGCCGTCCCATCCTTTTAATTCGGTAATGAGGGCGCCTTCTTCTTCGTGGACCATGGCGCCCCAGCGGTTGAATACGCGAAAGTACAGCACCCTGATGTTGCCCGCTCCGGCTGCGGGCAGCAAGCGGTCGTTAGCCCCGTCTCCGTTTGGAGAGAAGGCGTTGGGCATGGCAACCTTCGGGCGGGGCGCCAGGGCGACGAGCACTTCATCGGCGGCCGTGCAGCCCAGGCTGTCGGTAACGGTGAGGCGGTACACCTGGCTGGCCGGCGGGCTGGCCAGGGGGGCGGGGCAATCGGCGCAGGACAGGCCCAGGGGCGGGCTCCAGGCGAAGACGGGGCCGGCGGCATTGGTGGCGGCCGACAGTTGCACGCCGTCGCCGGGGCTTATGGTTTGATCCGGGCCGGCATCGGCGGACAGGGGCGGCGGCTCAGGGAGCGACAGGAGGGTGTCGGCCTGGCAGCCGTCGGCATCGGTAAGCAGGAGGCGGTAGGCGCCGGCCGGCAACTGGTTGAAAACCGGCCCGTATTGAGGGGCCGAGCCTTCCAGTTGGTAAACGAAGGGCGCCTGCCCGTTGGCCACGCTGTCGACGGCAATGCTGCCGCCGTTTTCGCCAAAGCAGAGCGGCGGGTTGGCCTGTATCCATGCCCGCAGGGGCGGGCGCAGGAGGGCGACAGTTGTATCGGCGGCAGTACA
This sequence comes from uncultured Phaeodactylibacter sp., assembly GCA_964418125.1. GTDB lineage: Bacteria > Bacteroidota > Bacteroidia > Chitinophagales > Saprospiraceae > JACJXW01. The sequence continues at coordinate 63,679 of CAYQKY010000021.1, read as the reverse complement.
GCCGTTGGCGCCGGTGACGGTAACGCTGTATAGGCCAGGCAGGGCTGCCTGCAGGGTGGGCGATGTGCTGCCGTCCTGCCAGAGGTAAGCGGCCTGCTGCCCGGCCTGGAGGGTGAGGGTTTGCCCTTCGCAGAGGCGCGCCGTGTCCGGCAGGCCGGCGGATGGCGCGGGCAGGAATGAAAGAGTGAGGCAGAGGGTGGAATCACAGCCTGCGCTGGAAGTGTAGGCAAGGCACAGGCTGGTGTCGGCGGCGAAGCTGTACCCTTGCCAGGCATAAGCCTGCCCCTGGCAGAGTTGTTGGCTTTCTTCCATGCGTATCTCCTCGGGTTCAGGAACGTTTATAGAGGCCTGCTGCGTGCAGCCGTTGGCGTCGGTGGCGGTGATGGCGTAGGTCCCGGCCGGCAGGCCAGCCAGCGGCGGCATAAAGGCGCCGCCTGCCCATTCGAAAGTATAAGGGGGCAGGCCGCCGGCCGGATCGGCGGCGATCACTCCGTCATCGCCGCCGAAGCAGGAAACGGGGCTGGCATCGAGCAGCAGGCTGTCGAAATGCGAAAAGCTCAGGCTTATGGTGTCGCTGGCCGCGCAGCCCTCGGCATTGGCGGCCTGCAGCCAGTACGTTCCGGAAGTAGTAGCGGTGAGGCTGGGGCCATTGCTGCCGTCGCTCCAGCGGAGATCCCCCAGGCCGGCAGGGGCCTGCAGCAGGAAGCTTTCCGCCTGGCACAGCGCCGTGTCGGGCCCAAGGCTGAAGCTGGGTGCGGGTAGCAGGCTGGCATGCACGGCGGCGGTATCGCTGGGGCAGCCTCCGTTGCCCGAAGTGATGTAGAGGTAATCGCCCGGGGCGTCAACGGCGGGGTTGAACAGGCCGTTGCCGGGCTGCCAGGCGCCGCCCGGGCTGGGAGCGCCCTGCAGGGCGGCAAAGAGGTCGAAGCTGCTGTCTTGTGGGCAAAGCGCCAGGCTGCCATCCTCTCCGGCCGGAGGCGTGGTGTTGAAAATGGGGATCAGGGCCAGGGCGGTGTCGGCGGCGTTGCCGGCGGCATAGGCCAGCAGGGTGGCCTGCCGCTGCCCGAATGTGGGCAGGGGGGCGGCGGTATTGCGGTATTCCAAAGCGCTGAGGGCGCCGCGCCACCGCCCGAGGCTGGGGGCGCCCTCGGCAGGGAGGAGCAGCAGGCTGTGGGTTCCGCTGCCCACAGCGTTCAGGCTGTCTACCGGGCCAATACTGAGGAACTCCAGCGGCCCGTCGGGCGCGCCGCTCAGGATGATGCGGATACTGTCGATAAAACCGATCTCGGAAAGCAGCGACAGGTCGTCGTCCACCAGGGGTATGGGCGCCCCGGCGCAGCTGCTGTCGGCGAGGTAGGTGTACAGCGGCGCCGTACTGTCGTCCAGGTCGGGGTCGAGGCTGAGGGCGCAGGGCGGCGGCAGGGATTCCTCATACGTCCACAGGCTGCTGATGATAAAATCATGGCTGCACACCAGCTCCAGGCTTTGAGTGGCAAAGTTGACTTCCATGATGTCTTCTTCTTCAGGAGTGTCTAAATACCAGAGGTTGGTGATGAATGTCCGCGAGCTGTCACAATTGACAGGAAGCGTAGCTATAGCGTTAGAGAACGGTTCAAAGTCAGGGTGAGGGTACAGTAATTCATTATTGACCAGGTTGGTGGTATCCAAAGCATAAAAACCGCCACCCCAATTGCTGGAGATTAACTGTCCATTGCGAACAGTTAGGCCTGAAGGGCCTGCAGGTGAAGTAAGGCCGGAAAAACTGGGATCCACTAATTCTGTAATTCCTGTCACTACATTATATTTGCCCAGGTTATAAGCAGGGCCCCGAAAAAGCACAAAAACTGTATTACCCACAGTTGTCATTCCTTGTACGCCTATCAAGGAATCCGCATATTGTCCCGCCAAGCCAAAATCTGCAACATAACTAATACTGCCATTTTCCAATGATACTTTATAAAGAGTATCATTTCGAGCGCCATACAAAGTGCTATCTGCATGAAAAGTATATTCATAGATGCTGGATCGCACCAAAATGGTAGTATCACAAGTTTGTAGATCAAGAATGCCAATATGGGAGTTAGGACTATCAACAGGTGGAGCGAAGAAATACAATTGCTGGGCACTTAAGGAGCCTGTAGAAAACCATATCAGGCTTAGTAAGAAAAAGAATTTTTTTATCATGGGATCATGCCTTGTTTTGGGGCAGCCTAACCAAAAGCAGCGGCTGCCCCTTTCTTTAAATTATTGCTTGACGAGCTTGCCGCTGTAGGTTTGGTTGCCCTCAGAATAACGGTAATAATATACGCCGGGCGGCCAATGGCCAGTATCTAATTGTGCCTTTTGCCGGGGCTTGAGTATAGCCTGATGCACCAGAGCGCCCCGGGCATCGTAAATATGCAGCTTAGCGCCGTGTGGGCCTGCCGGAAATGTGAGCTGGCCCTGAAACGGGTTGGGCTGGCGAGTTATCGACAACAAGGTTATAGCCTCCGGCAGCAGCCAGTTCCTGGTACCAGAAAGAGCACAAGATGAAAAGAACGCTCATGAATAACAATGTACATCGTATTTTTTTTCGCAAGTTTTACTCGAAAAAGATCTCCTCCTTTAAAGGGCGGCGCCAATCAACCAATCCCGAATTAACGAATCCCGCCCGTCTTCGCCCCGGCTTCTTTGAAGTACGGGGCTCTTCCGGGTAAAAACCCCGAAACTCTCCTAAAATTTTCTTTTCTTCGCGTCGTTAAAATACCGTTTCGAACTAATCCAGTAAATCATTATACCCATGCAAAAGATCAAAACCACAGCGCTCCTCCTCGGAGGGCTCTTTCTTTTTTCATCCGTAAACGCACAACAAGAAATGGATTCATTAAGCTACAGCCTGGGCGTCCTCCTGGGCCAGAACCTCAAAAGCCAGGGATTCGACAAGATCGATGAAAAGTCCCTCAATGCAGGGCTTCACGATATTATCGCCGGCAACGAGCCCAAAGTAAGCATGGAGGAGGCCAATACCATCATCCAGCAGTACATGCAAAAGAAACAGGAGTCCAAATTCCAGGACAACATAGCGGAAGGCAAAGCCTTTCTGGAAGCCAACGCCCAGCGCGAAGAGGTAACCGTGCTGCCCAGCGGCCTGCAATACGAGGTACTGAAGGAAGGCTCCGGCGCCAAGCCCGGCGCCACCGACAAGGTGACCGTCCACTACCACGGCACCCTTATCGACGGCACGGTATTCGACAGTTCCGTGGAGCGCGGCCAGCCCGCCACCTTCGGCGTCAACCAGGTGATCAGCGGCTGGACGGAAGCCCTGCAACTCATGCCCGAAGGCGCCAAGTGGAAACTCTATATCCCCTCGGACCTGGCCTACGGCTCCCGCGGCGCCGGGCCCAAGATCGGCCCGTATTCTACCCTTATTTTTGAAGTGGAATTGCTGGAAGTGAATTAAGCCCGGAGTGCGGGCTTCTCTATCGGCATTGGACTGCCTCGGGGAGCGCCCGCCCGGGTTGACGGTTTGTGGTTGCCTTATTGTTCTGCGATAGCGCAACCACAAACCGGCAACAAAAAAACTATGAGGATCGACATCGTCTCCGTTCTGCCCGAACTGATGGAAAGCCCCTTACAGCATTCCATCATGAAGCGCGCTCAGGAAAAGGGCCTGCTTGACGTGCACCTGCACGGCCTGCGCGCCTACGGCCTGGGCAAACACCGCCAGGTAGACGACTACCAGTACGGGGGCGGGGCCGGCATGGTCATGATGGCCGAACCGCTGGCCAATTGCATCGACGATCTTCAGAAGGAACGCTCCTACGACGAGGTCATCTACATGACTCCCGATGGACAGCGCTTCACTCAGCCCCTGGCCAACCGCCTGTCGATGAAGGAAAACCTGCTCATTCTCTGCGGGCACTATAAAGGCATGGACGATCGCATCCGGGAGCACTACGTGACCATGGAAATTTCCATTGGCGACTTTGTCCTCTCCGGCGGCGAACTGCCGGCAGTGGTGCTTGTCGACGCCATCGGCCGCCTCCTGCCCGGCGTGCTCAACGACGAGACGTCCGCCCTGTTCGACTCTTTTCAGGACAACCTGCTCGCCCCGCCCGTCTATACCCGGCCTGAGGAATTTCGCGGCTGGAAGGTGCCCAAAGTACTGCTTTCCGGCCATGAGCAAAAGATCGAGGAGTGGCGCTACGAGCAGGCGCTGAAGCGCACGCGGGAGCGGCGGCCGGACCTGCTGGAGGAGGAATAATAAAGGAATGATGGAATGAATTAATGAAGGATTGAATGGCCAGCAGAGCCCCGTATTCATTCCATCATTCCATCATTCCTTTCCAAAGAGTTGCTCCATCATATGCTCCCTTACATCCTCCGGGATGTCGGCCATCATGGCATCTTGCGCCTCCAGATATACCGCTTGCTCCACATTTTCCATAACCTGGAAATCGTACTTTCCACCGGCGCCGATGACGCTGGAGTAGATACTGCAGGGGTCTTCCCCGTCCGGGCAGATGGAGTAGACTATGGAATAGGCCGTGCCCGTGGAGGGGAGAGTGATCAACTGGCTGCGATCACCCTTCAGTTCCACCATGGAATAATTGTTGGGAGCTTCAGCCTGGAAGGCGCGCCGGGTGGCCACCTGCCCGCCACCGATCTCAAATAGGTAAATATTGAGGCGGGAGGCCCAGTTGGGGGTGAAGAATTCGCCCTGTTCATACTTGGAAACGACGGCATACCAGGTAGAGCTCTGCCCCGCCCATTGGGCCGCCTGCAGGAACTGCCCCTCATAATCGGCCGCTTCCGGCAGCTGGCCGGCGTGGGTGATCAGTCCCTGAGTGGTGGGAGGTAGCAGTTCGGCTTCCTGCTGTCCGCCCGTTTCCTTTTGTTGGCCGCCATTACCCCGGCAGGAAAAAAGCAGGGTAAAAAGGAACAAGGGTAGGAAATATGAAATGGTTGTCTTGTGCATCAGCTGTCAATGTTGTTCTGCTGTAAATTTATCAAATTTCCTCTTTGTAACGTTTTTCGTGGCTTTCGGGGCATACCCGGTTCGCTAAATTCATTTGGCGCCGGAGACGTAAAAGTGCAATTATCATTACCCCGCAAAGCATCCCCGGGAGGGCCCGGATTGTCATTTAAAGGACATCCGGAGCCTGATTATTCCACTCTTTTCCCAACACTCTGGCTTTCGGAGTGTTCCATTCATATCACTATTCCTTAAACCAAAAACAGATCGAAAATGAACAAACTATTGACCATCGCCCTGCTGCTGGCCACATCGATGGCCTTTCTGCCCCAATCCAACGCCCAGAAATTTTCCGGCCTGGACAAGAGCCCGCTAGACGTCGCTTACTACCGCGCCAGCCGGGGCAGCGCGCCGGTGATGCGGGTGCTGTATTCCCGCCCCCAGATGAACGATCGCGCCGTATTCGGCAAGCTGGTGGATTACGGCAAAGTCTGGCGGCTCGGCGCCAATGAATCCACCGAGATCCAGTTCTTTCAGGATGTCGCCATCAACGGCACGAAAGTCAAAGCCGGCCGCTATACCGTTTACGCCACTCCCGGCGAAAAAGAATGGGAAGTGGTTTTCAACACCGACGTAGACACCTGGGGGGCTTACAACTTCAACCCGGAGAAAAACGTAGCCAGCATCACCGTGCCGGTGGAATCTTCCGAAGAGCCCATCGAAGCCTTCTCCATTACCTTCGACAAGGCCGACAACGGCGCGCACATGGTGATGGGGTGGGAAAATACGGTGGTAAGGGTGCCGATTGAGTTCTAAGTTGGCCTTTTGAGTTACTGGTTATTGGTTATTTGCCAGGCAGAGCCGGCGGGTTAACCAATAACCAGTAAACTACTTCTTTCCTTTCCATATCCTGGAAAAACCGACTGTAATTCCGCATCCGCCAAAATCGAATGAATAAGAAATGTCTCTGCCCTTGGCCCTGAGTTCATACTCCCCAGCCTCATTCAACTCAAATACAGATACCGTTTCCGCTTTAGGATCAACGATCAGGTAATAACGAATACCCAACGACTGATAGATCTTCGGTTTGGTCTTTTTGTCTTTTTTCCTGGTCGGGGTGGATAAAATTTCAACCACTAGGTGCGGGGTGGTAGTGACATAGGTTCCTTCCGGCGCTTCTCCGCAAACAACCATCAGGTCCGGATGGAACAGGTTGCTGTCGTTAACCTTATAGTTTACCGGCAGGTATGCCTCACAGTCCGGGCAATCTTCCAGAAGTTCTGTGAACTCCATATACAGCCGCCCGTTGATCCGCTGATGCCTTTTGCCGGGCATAGGAGATAGGGCAAACGGGATACCGTCGATCAATTCCCATTTGCCTTCCCATTGCTCCCAGTCAGATATGGTATACCGGGGCAGGTCTTCTACTTCGATGCTGCGGTTGCGCATAGCGGTGCCCATCACTTATGATTTTTAATTCAATTTAGCCAAATTTTCTTTTTCCGGCAAACCAGGCGCATCACACCATTATCTCAAAAGAACCTCTTCACTGCCGATTACTTTCTCCTCCCTCCCATACACCACCAGCCAATACAATCCGGCTGCTTTATCGCCTTTATTTACAGTAAAAGAAAGACGGCTCTCCACTGTATACCGCTCTACCTCCTGCCCCTGGCCATTCACTAAAACGGCCACCCCGGCCTCTGGCATATTCACCAGCCGAACCACCGCCTGCTCCCGCACCGGGTTGGGCGCCACTTCAATGCGGCCGCTTTCCGGGCTCACTCCTCCGGTGCTGGTCATTTCCTGGGCCAGCTCGACCAGCACCTGCTCCTGGCCGCCCCCAGTGAGGGTGACGCTGACGGATTTGGAGGGATAGCCCTGGGCAAAAACCTGAAGGGTATACGTCCCCGGCAAGTAGCCGCTCCGGAATTCCCCCTGCACGTCTGAAGTAAGAAGCTCCTGCGTTTCCTCCACCCGGACGAGCGCATCGAAGATGGGCTCCCCGCTCAGAGAGTCCACCACCTGCCCGTAGAAGCGGCCGGCGCGGGTGTGGTTGAACGTCCATACGTAGAGGCCGTCCTCCCGGTTGCCGCCGATTATCCTGCCGGAGGGGAGGTAGGGGCAGGCCGACCACAGGCCGCGGAAGCCGCCGCTGGGGCCGTCGTAGGTATCGTAATAGCCCACTTCCACCGGTACGGCGGGGTCGGCGATGTCCAGCACGCGCAGGCCTTCGGTGTTGTGGGTGATGAAGGCAAAATCGCCCCGTATATAGGGGTTGTGGACCAGGCTGGAGGCGTTGGCGGTCCAGGTGGCCACCTCCTGGGGATTTTCCAGGTCTTCGATGTTGAACAAGCGCCCGGGCAGGCCGTCCAGTTCGTCAGCGACGAAGAGGTAGTCCAGCGCTTCGGTAGTAGAAAAGCTGTGGGTGTTGCCCCCCGGGTCGTCGATAGAAGCGATGAGGCGGGGGTTGCTCTTATCGGCTATACTGACGATGTCGATGGTTCCGTTGTAGAAGGCGGCGGCGAAGAGCAGCGTATCCCGCACATGGCAGTCGTGGATGTAGTAGCCGGGCGCGTACAGGCCAACCTGGGCAGGGTTGGCGGGGTCGGACACATCGATGATGTGCACGCCCGAGGTGGTTTGCGTGCCGCAGACGTACACGTAGGGTTCCTCGCTGAAAATATCCTTCTGTATGATATGCCCCCTGCCGAAAGTTTCGGCGTATTCCGCCAGCAGAAAGGCCGTATCCGGCAGTTGGGTGAGATCGATGACCTGCATGCCGTAGTGGGGGCTGCCCGATCCTTCGGTGACTACATAAGCATGGCCGTTCACTACCGTCACTTCCCGCCAGTTGGAGGGGTAGCCCGGTACGAAGCCAACCTCCCGCATATCCTCCGGATCGTCAATCCTGATGATAGAGGTGCCCGTTTGCGCTCCCAGTACAGCGTATTCCGTGCCGTCGGGCGTGGCATAGCACCAGGAGCCGGAGGCGCGCCCGTCGCCCCGGTCAAATTGGGCAAAGAGGTCTACGTTGAGCGCCTCCTGAGCAGAGGTGAAAGTAGCAAGGGCAAAACAAAATAAGGTAGGGAGTACATTTCGGGTGATCATAAGGCCAGTGGTTTCGTGAACCCCAAATATAGGCAGCTTTAAGAATAGAGAGGGTAAAGAAGCTTTTTGGATGGCGGTTGCTCCGGGCTTTTGTCGGCAGGGCCACAAAAGGGCCTGGACTTTGGACGTGCCCCTATTTGAAGTCGGAAGTGGGAAATCGGAAGTCGGAATTTGGCTCCGAATGGGCGCTCAACGCCTGTTTTTCCGCCTTCCGCCTTCCGATTTCCGCCTTTACTCTAGGGCCGTCCAAAGTCCACAAAAGGGAGGCAGGGCAGAAAAATTTATTCCTTGGCCTCTTTTTTAATTCGTTCAACCAATTCAACTGAAACGCCCTGAATTTTGGCTATTTCTTCAATCGTTAGATCTGTATTTTGCAACATCTTTATTATGGCTGATCTTGTAGTATCTTCCACGGCTTTTTCCACGGCTTTTTCCACGGCTTTTTCCACTGCTTCTTCCACGGCTTTTTCCACTAATTCCTCCGCTTTTTTCTGAGCTTTCAACTCCGATTCAAATTCGATCGTCTCGGCGATACTTGCCCTGTCGTGCAATACGTCCAGGAACCTTTCATAATCCCTTCGGTCAGCGGAATCCATATTGGCTACTTTTAACTTTTCATCCGCTTCTTTGAGCCCCTTGGCGGTAAATTCCTGTTTGATCTCGCTGTTTTTAAGGAAGTAGATCCATTCATCCAGGGTGTCCTTTGCCGAATCGTCGAAGTTGTTGACCTTAATGAGATAGATCTCGGGGAAAACATGAGCAACCTTTTCTTTTTGAAAGAATTTTTTCTGGCTGGCCGATAATTCGAGAAGTTGCCGGTTGTGAATGCCATAGAATTCCGTTGTCCCTTTATAGACGTAATCACTTCCATGGCCCAGGTCGAAATAAACGATATTTACCGAAATGACTTTTTTTACTTTGGAGTAGGCTTCTCCTTCCCGCAGGTGTTCAGTGATAGCTTTGGAGATACCATACAGGATGCGAAGAAAATAATCGAGGGCATACGAATTCTGAACCTCGATGATAAGCAGGCTGCCTTTGCTATCCTTGACCAGAACGTCCACCCGGTTGTATTTGTCTTCCTCGGTTTCCTTGTTACTTTCACTTTCAAGGACCTCAAGTATCTTTATATCTTCTCCGATCAGTTCGCTGAGAAAACCCTCCAGAATGCCGAAATTGGCTTTCTGCCGAAGCAACCGCTTTATCGCCCAGTCGAATCTGATATGTTTCTTTTGCGCCACGCCTGATAAATTTTCTCCTAAAATACGAAAAGGCGGTCATACTTATGCCTTATTACTATATCTTCCGGGTCGTCTCCAATTGGATAGCCCGTTCCTTTGTTGAATAAACAACATGGGATCAACATTTGATCATTAAAAAACCAACCGGTACCGGAGGTCAAACAGAAATTGCACCTGGTAATTGGTCATCACCCTGTTCTCCGCCGGGTTGAAATAGTACTCGAGTACATTGCGGCGCTGTAACAGGTTCTGTATGTCCAGGGAGAATTTGTGGGTGGCCCGCGGGTTGTTGGCCGTGTAGCTCAGCAGGAGGTCCACCCGGTTGTAATTGGGCGCTTTTTCGCTGTTGATGAAGTTGGGGTTGAGCACCTCGAAACCGCGGGCCCGGGAGGCCTCTTCGTTGATGCGGGAGAACCGGTTGCCGCCGGCGTAGATGAACTTGGCGTTGATGCCCAGGCGGTCATTACTGCGGAGGGTGAATTCCCGGCCGCCCAGCAGGTTGAAGATGTAGTTGCCGTTGAACTGGGTGCTGAACCAGCGGCCATCGATCGTTGAATAGCGCGAATCGTAAACGGAAGCCGTGAAGAGGCAATAGTATCCCCGGGAGAACAGCTTTTCAGTGGTGAGTTCGAAGCCCAGGTTTCGCCCTTTGCCCCGGTTCGAAATGGGGATCTCCGCAGCGTTGAACACCTCGTAATTGTTCAGGATGTTGAGGATGGAGACCCACGGCTGGTCCGGGTTGCTGCTTACCGCGGCGTCGAAGATATGCTGGAAGTACGCCTCCGTCCGGATATGCCAGTCGTCGGACAGGCGCAGGCTGTAGCCCCCCACGAACTGCAGGGATTTGGGCAACTGCCGGTTGCGGAAAGGCTGCACATCAAAGTCGTATTGCGAATGGTAAAGGTAGCTGCTGAGGTGGCCGATATAACTGTACAGGCCCGCCGCCAGCTTCACCGATTCGCGGGCATTGAGGCGCCAATCCAGCCCCAGGCGGGGTTCGACGGTGAAGGCGTCGTTGAAGCTGAAATAGAGAAGGTGCAGGCCGTGGTTGAAGGTAACCTTTTCCGAAAGGCTCCGCTTCCATTGCCCATAGGCCTGAATGGTGGTGGTAGCTCCAACGTCATCGAGCAGGACACTCTGCTGGCCGGTGCGCTCATTTCCGAAGCGGTATTTATAGCTGTACAATTGCCGGCTCAGGATAAGCCCCAGCTGGGTGGCGGTGCGGGCGCTGTTCTTTTTGTTGTACTGAGTGCTCAGGCGGAAGGTTCCGGTAAGGTGGCGCTCCCGCGAATAGTAAAGCAATTCGGTAAAGGGGGCATCTGTGGAATCGCTGAAGAAATCATACCGGTATTTGTAGGTGTCCCAGGTGGTAGCTAAGGTAGTCTGAAGATAAGCTTTTGAGGAGAGCTGCAGGCTGTGTTTCAGCCCGATGATGCCGTAACGGGCCGTTTCTTCATCAAAATCGTAGCGGTCGTAGCGGCTGTTGGCCTGCATTTCCGGCTCCCGCGCTATGCTGTTGGTGGCCCCCAGCCCGAAGAGGGAAAAAACGCCGAATTTTTTGGTGGGTACCAGGGTTTTGAACGCCAGGTCCTGATACCGGGGGATACCGCCTTCCAGGACGGGGTTGAGCCCCATCTCCTCGATCAGGGCGAGGGTGGAATACCGGTAATTCAGCAGGTAGGAGCTGCCTTTGTCTTTCTGTATCGGCCCTTCCATGCCGGCCTCGACGCCGAGGACTCCCATACTCAGTGTATACTCATTGCGTGCGGTATTGCCGTTGCGGAATTTCAGGTCGAAAACGCCGGAGATCGTATTGCCGTATTCAGCGGGGAAGGCGCCGGTCAGGAAGTCGGAGGCCGTCAGCACATTGCTGTTGAGCATGCTAATGGCGCCGCCGGTATTGCCGATGGCGTGGAAGTGGTTGGGGGTGGGAATTTCAATGCCCTCCAGGCGCCATAAGAGGCTGGTGGGCGAGTTGCCCCTGACGATGAGGTCGTTCTCCAGGTCGCTCAGGTAGCTGACCCCGGCGAAGGAACGGCTCATCCGGGCGGGGTCCTGGAAGCTGCCCGGATAGCGGCTGGCCTCCTCCACCCGAAACTGCCGCCCGCTGACGGTGATCATGCTGTTGAGGGCCTCCATCTTGTCGATTTCCGTGGTGACGACAACCTCGTCCAGGGTAGTTGTCGACTCCTGAAGTTCTATGTCCAGGACGAGTTCCTTCCCGGAGATGATGACAACATCTCTTATCGTGACGGGCTCATACCCCAGATAGGAAACAAGGAAATTGCGGCGCCCGACGGGCACCTTACTCAGCTCAAATTCCCCGTCAAGGCCGGTGGAAGTACCCTGAAAAGGCGTGTCCCCCAGGAGCTGTATGTTGGCCCCTGCCAAAGGCATGCGGGAAGCTTCGTCAACCACCCTGCCTCGTACTGTCTGGGAAAGCTGCCGCTCCGGCTTATGGCTGATCTTCTCTACCGGCGGGCTGGCGCCGGGCCGTAGGGCCACCCGCCCGCCGATGAGCCGGTATTCTATGCCGGAATGGCGGAACAGCTCTTCCAGCACCTGCTCCAGCGGCCGCCGGCGGGCGTTGAGGCTCACATGATGATCGAGCGTAACGAACTGCTCGCTGTAAATGAATTGGATACCGTAGCGCTCCTCCAGGCCTTCCAGGACTTCCTTCAGAGGCGTGTTCCGGCAATTGAGAGACACTTTTTGCCCGGACAAGCCCTGAGCAAGAATTGAAGGTTGAAAGGTTAGCGTTAAAAGAGTCAGGTGAATAATGGCACGCCATTTCATGGCGCAAAAGTACCGGCATTCTACCCAAAAGGTCAATGAGGATTCTCACCTTTTCGACGATGGGCGGGGCTTTGCCAACCAGGGCGGGCGGAAAATCTACCGGGGACGATGTGTAATGGTGTATCCGTCCATTGGGGTATTCGGTTTTTTTAGGGGGAGGTGTAATTTGGCTACGAAATACTATTTTTTCGACGAATACACGAATACACAAATGCACAAATACACAAATGCACACTACTTTTTCAACCCATCCAGCGTTTTGAACAACGACCCGTCTTTTGAGATCAGCGCCCCATTCTCCATCATCTCGAAGATCTCCATGTCCCGCCCGCGGCTGTAGGCCTTTTCGGCCGTGTATAATTTCAGCCTGGCGCCGGTGAGCTGTATCTGTTGCAGCATCTGCTGCGGGCTCTGTTCCAGGGTGAAATCGAAACTGCTCTGGCCTTCCACCAGCAGGCCGTTCATAACGATGCGGTCTTCCTCGAAGCGGAAGGTTTTAATGTCTTTGGGAGTTTTGTATTCCAGGTATTCCACATCGCTGAGAACTTTTTCGAAGACGAAGTCGCTGAAGATCCCAATGAGCTTTTCGGCCTTTTCAGGTTCTTCTGTTTTCAGCTTTTCCCATTCGTCGGCAGAGACCTGGTTGGCGGCCAGGAACCGGATGAATTCCTTCTCGAGGCTTTCCAGTTCGTCTTGTCGGAGGCGGCGGTATTTCATGGTTGGTATTATGTCCGAAAAATAGTGGGCAAAGGTAAGGATATGGCTCGAAGGGGCAAAATGGTTGACCAGTTGATAAGTTCAGGTGAGCTAACCCAACCGGGAGTGTTCGCAGTTTGCAACCGCGGCAATCAACGAATCACCCAATCAACGAATCAACGAATCAACATTTTTTTCGTAAAATTGCAGGCGTTTTGGATTAACCGCCAGAACATTGAAGATTCAACAAACAGAAGAAAAACTATGGAATTCGTTCTTCCCGATTTTGCCAGTGCCGGAGTGTGGATGAGCCTTCTGACCCTGACCTTCCTGGAGATCGTGCTGGGTATTGACAACATCATCTTCATTTCCATCGCTTCCAATAAGCTGCCGGAAAAGGACCGGCCCAAGGCAACCAACATCGGGCTGGTCCTGGCCATGGTGCTGCGCATTGTGCTGCTATTCGGCGTTTCCATACTGGTGGCCATGGAAGAACCCTGGTTCGAGATTCACAACGAGTACTTTCATGGCGGCTTTTCCGGGCAGAGCCTTATCCTTTTTGCGGGAGGGCTGTTTTTGCTTTATAAAAGTACCACGGAGATCCGCCACAAGCTGGAGGAAGAAGACGAACTGGATGAAAAGGCCGGAGGCAGGGGAATGTCTACTTTCACCAATGTGATCGTGCAGATCACGGTGATCAATATCGTTTTCTCTTTCGATTCCATCCTCACGGCAGTGGGTATGACCAACGGCCTGAACGGCGCCCTGGTGATCATGATCATTGCGGTGGTCCTTTCGGTGTTCATCATGATGCTGTTCGCTACCCCGGTCGCCAATTTCGTCAACCGCCACCCGACCATACAGATGCTGGGGATGGCCTTTCTCATCCTGATCGGCTTTATGCTCATCGCTGAGGGCGCCCACCTGGCCCACCTGACGGTCGCCGGAGCCGAGATCGGCAGCGTACCCAAAGGATACCTCTACTTCGCCATCACCTTTTCCCTCTTTGTGGAATTCCTCAATATGCGCCTGCGGGCCAACCGCCGGAAAGAACCGGTCCAGCTGCATGGCTATACCGAGGATGCGGTGAAGGAAGGGATATTGGAGAACAAGGAATAGTGGGGTGAAAGTGTAAGGTGTATAGGTGGCGGGCAGGGAGCGTTGAGTCCGTTATAAATATAATGATTATAAAAGTAATGATGATTTTTATAATTATTATATTTATAACGATTATAAAAGTAATTATTACATTTGTAACGGCCTTGTTGCAGCACCCTGTGTTCCCCGCAGAAACCTTGGAAATGGTAATCCAATAAATCTTTTTTGATGAAAAAACTAAAAATAATGGCAACCAGAGCTATCCGGAAATTACCCGCCCTGTTTTTCTTCTCATTCCTTGTTGTTGCGACGGCCTTTGCGCAGCCCGCAGCCACCTATTATGCAACGGATGTGGAGGTCAGCCGTTTTGATTACGGCAAAATGTGGACGTTCGAGCATGCGCCGATGGAATATTTTAAGGAAACCTACAATTTCCAGCCCGATGATGCCTGGTGGGAAAAGGCGCGCCTGGCCTCCCTGCGTTTCTCCGGGTATTGTTCGGCCTCTTTCATTTCCCCCAATGGCCTGATCCTGACCAACCACCACTGCTCCCACGGGGAAGCAGGTAAGGTGGCCAGGGAAGGAGAAGACCTGGATGCTACCGGCTTCTACGCAGAAACGATGGCCGAAGAGCGGCAGGTGCCGGGATTATTCGTCACACAATTGGTCAAGATAGAAGACATCACGGATTTTGTCCAGGGGTATACCAGCCAGGCGTCCAACGATGAGGAAATGGTGGCCAAGCGGAAAGATGCACTGGATGCTGCAAAGGAAAAATACAGCGCCATGGCCGGGTGGGAAGGCCTGGACGTGGAAACGGTAACCTACTTCAGCGGCGGCAAGTACTCGATCTACGGCTACAAGAGATACGATGACGTGCGCCTGGTCCTCCTGCCTGAACTGCGGATCGGCAACTTCGGCGGCGACCCGGACAACTTTACCTACCCGCGCTACAACCTGGACATGACCCTGTGGCGCGTCTATGAAAACGGTGAGCCGGTCAACTCCTCTGACTTTTATTTTCCCGTCAATCCCGAAGGGGTGGGGGAGAATGACGCCGTATTTACCATCGGCAACCCGGGAAGTACCGAGCGCTACCGCACTATGGCCCAGCTGGAGTACGACCGCGACTATCGCTATAAACTCCTGAAAACGTGGATCCATAACCGCCTGGAACTTCTGCGGGCCCAGTACGAAGAAAACCCCAGCCATGGATTGCTCGAACAGATCCTGAACCTCTCCAACAGCGATAAGGCTTTCACTGGCATTCTTGCCGCCCTGAATAATCCGGTATTGATGGGCAAGAAGAAAAAAATG
Source organism: uncultured Phaeodactylibacter sp. (assembly GCA_964418125.1). Classification (GTDB taxonomy): domain Bacteria; phylum Bacteroidota; class Bacteroidia; order Chitinophagales; family Saprospiraceae; genus JACJXW01. The sequence continues at coordinate 48,466 of CAYQKY010000021.1, read as the reverse complement.
GAGGAACTGGTCAAATCAAAATCGAAGGCAGTGGCACAGGGCGATGACTATTGGAAGGCACTGGCCGAGGAATACGGCCGCATCGATGGTTATTTCTCCGAGAATTTCCTCCTGGCGCCCAACCCCATGAATGGCGCTACCTTACAGCTCCTCCATGCTATCTTCGGATACACCCAGGCCATGGACGGCGGCGCTTCAGAGGAGGAGCTCAATGGCCTGCGGGAACAGATAAAAAGCATGACGGCCGGCCTGCAAGGGCCCGAGGAGGAAATACTCCTGGCCCTGCTGCTGGAAGAGCTCCAGGCTTTCGCGCTGGAAGATGATAAGTACATCGGCGAAATACTGGACGGCAGAACTCCCGCCGCCGCCGCGAAGGAAATCCTCGGGGAGACGAAGCTTACCGACGAAAAAAAGCTGGAGAAACTGCTCGAAGCAAAACCGGAGAAGTTCAAAAAATCGAAAGACCCCATCGTACAGATGGCGCTCCTGCTGGCGCCGGAATACCAGGAGGCACAGCTGGCTTTCCAGGCTAATACAGCCAGCCGAAGGGCGCTGGAAAACGAGATCGCGAATGAGGTGTACCAGGTCTATGGCCTAAGCATTCCGCCCGACGCCACCTTCACCCTCCGCATTGCCGATGGGGTGGTTAAGGATTACAACTACAACGGCACCGAAGCACCCATCAAAACGACCTACTTCGGCCTGTACGACCGCCACTACTCCAACAACGGGGAATATCCCTGGGACCTGCCTGAGCGTTGGCAAAACCCGCCAATGGAACTCCTGAGGTCGCCCCTGAACTTCATCTCTACCTGCGACAGTACCGGCGGCAACTCCGGCAGCCCCATGATCAACAAGAAAGGGCAGTTGGTCGGCCTGCTATTCGACGGTAATATAGAATCCCTTGCCGGGAACTTCATTTATGAGGTGGAGTCCAACCGCTCGATCGGTGTACACACCGGAGGCCTCGTATCGGCTATGAAGCACATCTACAAGGCGGGCCGGATACTGAAGGAGATCGGTGCAGAGTAGGAAATAAGAACGGCCTTTTTAATGCGTTGAAATACCCGGAAACGGATGATGCCTGCGGGCAGGGTATTTCAACGCATTTGTTTTTTCTGTAATGGCGCTTTTGCCTCGCTCAACTCCCCGGCCCTGCCCGTCAATTCGGAAAGAAATGCTATTTTGGTTGCACACTAACAAAATAACATTTCCCGCCATGAAGCAACTTCTACTTTGCGCTGCATTCCTTTGCACTTCCCCGATCACCTTCAACAGGTAGAACCTCAAAAATGCAGATGGAGATCCCCTTTTGAAAAGCCAGGCCACTCTCCGGGCGCCTGTTCTGTGTCCGGACAATATCAGGGCGCTATGCCCATGGATATCGCTTTCTGGGAGGAATAGGCTGTAGTAGGCTGCAGTGCCCTGTTACAGCAGCGCCGAGGCCTATATCATTCGCCTGGCCGGTTATCAGCCGGCTAAGGTGCCCATCATCAGGGACGGCATGGTTGCTTCCAACTCGCTGCGTAACGAAGGGATCTATTTCTGTGAATCCGAAAGCCCCGAAAACCTGCTCCACGGGACAGGCTTCGGTCCTGAAAATCAAAAATCAAATATCCCACATCAAACTTCAAAAATTTACACCCCCGACGGATGAAGGCCGCATTCCGTTTTGGCCTGCCCTTTCCAGCGGCCGCTGCGGCCCTCGCCCTGAACAGTACAGTGTTCACAGCCTATAGAGCCGTAACCCTTGTCTTCCAGGGGGTGGCGGGGCAGTTTGTGGCAGGACATATGGTAGAGGAACTCCCCTTCGTCTATATCGATAAGAGGGTGGAACTTCAGGATGTCTCCCTGCTGCTCGAATACCCGCAAGTGGGAGCGGAAGTCCGTCTGATGGGCCATCAGGCCGGAGATCCATACCTTGTGGCGGGCCTTGATGGGTTTCAGGGGCAGTACTTTATTGACCATACAGCAGGTGCCGGGGTCTTTTTTCCACCATTCTTCCTCGGTTGTGATCCGGTTCTGGGAAGGGTCCGGCAGTACGTCGATGACATTGAGGCCGAACTGATCGGCCAACTGCTGCCGGTAGGCCAGCGTTTCCGGGAAGTGGAAGGTGGTGTCGATGAAATGCACCGGCTGGCCAGGCCTGATCTGAGAGATCAGATGCAAGAGAAAGGCCGACCGGGTCCCGAAAGAGGACGTGAATAGCACCTCCTTTTGCGGGAAAAAACGATACAGTTGCCGGATACGCTCCTCAAAGTGCATAGGCGTAAAGATTTCATTGAGCGTTTCCGGATCGGGTGTTGGCAGGTGGTTCTTCGTGTTCCTGTAGGTAGTCATACCGTAGGTCTTTTTGTTTATGATCTGTTTCCTTTTTCGGCCAGCAGGCTGGCGGTCAGGCTGTTGAGCTGCCGCACCTTATCGGAAAAATCTCCGTTGAGGCGGCGACGGAATTTATTCAGGTTGCGGAGCAGCTCGTCGGTGTCTTCCGGTAAGGTGGCTTCCAGCCATTGCCGGAACCGCTTGGCGAAGGTGGGTGACTGCCCGTTGGTGGAAATGGCCACCTTAAGGTTGCCGCGGGTGACGATACTGCCCAGGTAGAAATCGCATAGCTCGGGGGTATCCGCTACATTGACCAGTACTCCGTTGGCTTTAGCGGCGGCCCGCACCTGTTCATTGAGCTCCCGGAAGTTGGTGGCTGCGATCACCAGGTTGTAACCCCGCGTATCTTCCGCTTCGAATGGCTTCTGAATCACCGTAAGCCCTTCCGGCCGCTGCTCATCGATCAGCCGCCGTACGGGTGCAAGCACCTCCTTTGCCACCACCGTGATCCGCGCGTCCGGGCTGCTCTTCACCATGAAGGACAGCTTCTCATACCCCACCTCCCCGGCGCCTACAATGAGCACCCGCAGGCGGTTGAGCTTTAAGAAGATCGGATATAAGGTGTTTTGTTCCATGGTTGTACATTTGTGTATGAGTGCATTTGTGCATTCGTGTGCCAGTGTGTATGAGTGCATTTGTGCATTCGTGTGCCAGGGCCTCCGGGTGCGGCGCCTGGGATTGCAGAGAACAGGAAGTGTATCGGTGTGAAAGTGCCGGCCGGCCAGGGCCGTTTAGTGTATCGGTGAGAAAGTGTAATTCACCCGGAAAGGTACGACAGGAAATTCTGAATCAGAATCGTTTGCCCTCATTATTTATCCCTTCCTACTGGTACACTACGCACTGTTTCATCCTCCATCTCTCTCAAGCCCTCCTCCGTCCCGCCACTCGCTCCGCGGCGATCTCCGAAAAATCCCAGTCGGGATGCAGTGCCACTACTTCGCCAAAAACCAGGATGCCGGGTGTACCCAGCCCTTCGGCCTCTATCTTATCGGCGATCTCCGATACCGTTCCCAGCACCCGCCGTTCACCGGGCAGGGAGCCGTTCTGTATGGCCATAACGGGCAGCTGCCCTTTGCCCTGCCGCTCGAACAGCTCCGCGATGGCGCGCGCCTTGCGCATGCCCATCAGTACGATGACAGTGGCGGTAGAACGGGCAGCCAGGCTGATGTCCGCCGACAGTTCCCCGTTGCGGGTAGTGCCGGTGATGACCCAGAAGCTCTCGCTGTAGCCCCGCCGGGTGGGTGGCACGTGTTGTAATTCCGGAACCGCGATGCAGCTGGAAATACCGGGAACGACTTCCACCGGAACGCCCTTCTCCCGGGCGTAGGCCGCCTCTTCCTGCCCGCGCCCGAAAACGAAGGGGTCGCCTCCTTTTAGGCGCACCACGTGGCCGTGGGAGCGGGCGTAGCCCACCATGAGCTGGTTGATCTCTTCCTGGCTCAGGCGGTGCCTGCCGGCGCGCTTGCCCACGTAGACGCGTAATGCTTCCGGCCGCGCCAGCTCCAGCAAACCGGGCCCGGTGAGGGCGTCGTAGAGCAAAACATCGGCCGACCGGATGGCCCTGGCTCCTTTGATGGTCAGGAGCTCGGGGTCGCCCGGGCCGGCGCCGACGAGTGTGATCTTAGGGCTTAATCTTTGCGACATGAGGCTAGGCTTTATAATAGTTTTCAATGACGGTTTTGTCCTGCCCGTTGCTGGCCTGCAGCTGCCGGGTGCGGGTGGCTAACACTGCTTTGAAGAACTGCTGCGCCTCAGAGAAGTACCGGCTGGCGAATTCGGCGCCGGGCTCCGTAGTTTTCATCTCCAGCACGTGGGCTTTGAAATCTTCCACGGGCAGTTCCAGTTCTCCTGCTTTCACATAGTGCTCCTGGAAATCTTCCAGAATGCCGATCTGGGTATTGCACCTGACGTCCTTTGCCAGCAGCAGCGCCTTGGCGCCGATGACAAAGGCTGTGTAGGAATGGTAAATGCTGTCGGCGTAGGCCTGCTCCTGCAGGGCTTCCTCCGCCAGGCTTACCTTCTGGCGCGCTTCTTCTATGATAGTGCCGACCACGTCGAGGCTCACTCCGGCGCATTCGCCCACGCCGATGGACTGGAAATACTCGTGGCCCTGGCCCCAGTCGAAGAACTCCTCGTCCCGGATGCCGTCCAGGCCGGCCAGGGGCTTCAGCAGGCCGTAGAAGTAGCGCTTGCCCTGCTGCTGGAAATATTCGTTGAAAAACTGGCCGGGCTGTTTGTGTTGTTCGAAGTCGAGCAGCAGCAGGCGCACCGCTTCCGGTATCCGTTTGGTGGGCAACTTGATCACCTTATCGGCAATGAAGCCCTCTCCGTTGGGGCTCACGCCGCCGCCCAGCACCACCTGCATGGCCGGCACGATCTTCGCCCCGAGGCGCAGCGAACTGCCGTGGAAACCGACCTGCGCTGCCATGTGCTGCCCGCAGGAATTCATGCAGCCGCTGATCTTGATCCGGATGTCGGATTCCTCGATCAGATGCTCGAACTCACTGAGGATAAGTTCTTCCAGTACCTGTGCCAGCCCGGTGCTGTTGGTCACGCCCAGGGCGCAGGTATCCGTTCCGGGGCAGGCGGTGACGTCGGCGATGCTGTTGGCGCCGATCTGTGCCAGCCCGAGTTTATCCAATTCGTTGAACAGCGCGGGAAGGGCCTGCGGGTGGACGAAGCGAAGCAGGAACCCCTGCTGCACCGTAATGCGGATATCATCGGCAGCGTATTTTTCTATGATGCGTGCCAGTTCCCGTGCTTCGTTGGCGTGGATATTGCCCAGCGGCAGTTTGATGTTCACCGCTACACAACCCGGCTGCTTCTGCCCGAAGGTGTTGGTGTTCTTCCAGAGCTGGTAGCGTGCTTCATCCACGGGTTTTGCTTCTTCAGCCGGCGGCGCCGGGATACCGGGTGTTTCCGTGAGGGTAGTATCAATAGGATAAGCCTGGTTCTTCAACGACGGCCATTCCTCTTTTACAAGCTTCAGGAAACCTTCCAGCCCCAGGTCTTTGATCAGGAATTTCATGCGCGCCTTCATGCGTTTCTCCCGTTCTCCGTAGCGGTCGAATACCCGGATGCAGGCTTCCATGAAAGGGATGATGCGCTCTTCTTCCAGGAACTCGTACACCGTTTGAGCAATGAACCCCACAGCGCCCAGCCCGCCGCCGACAACCACTTTAAAGCCCCGCTTTCCATCCTGCAACCGCGGTATGAAACCGAAATCGTGGAAGTAGGTAAAGGCCGAATCCCGCTCGCTGGAAGAAAAGGCGGGCTTGATCTTGCGGCCCATCTCCTGGCAGATCGGGTTGCGGAGGAAGTACTCGAAGCTGGCCTGCACGTAGGGGGAAACGTCGAACGGCTCCTCCGGGTCGATGCCGGCGGTGGGGGAGGCGGTGATGTTGCGCACGGTATTGCCGCAGGCTTCGCGGGCGGTCAGCCCGGCGTCGGCCAGCTCCGTCCACACCTTGGGGGAATCTTCCAGGCGGACGAAGTGCAACTGCACGTTCTGCCGGGTGGTCAGGTGCAGGTTGCCGTTGGTGTAGCGCTCCGAGATGTCGGCCAGGCGCATCAGCTGCCGCGCCGTGAGCCGCCCGTAGGGGATCTTGGTGCGGAACATCTGCACGCCGGTCTGCCGCTGCCCGTACACGCCCCGCGTGAGGCGGTAGTGCTTGAAGCGCTCTTCGTCTTCCTTCCCCGTGCGAAAGGCCTCGATGCGCACCTGCAGCTCAAGGATGTCGCGCCGGTCGGCCGGCCTGAGGTGCTTCAAAGAATCGGGAAACTTCATGTTCTTGGTATTTCAATAGGATGTAATCACTCATTCCCTCATTCCATAAAAAAGGCCCTTCCGGGGCTGTCTTCCCGAAAGGGCCTCCTTTACCCCGGCCACACCAGAGGTGCAGCCGGAGGCAAAAGGCGGACGTCAGGAAAACGGCCTGCCTGGCTTTTGCAGCAAGGGCAACAGCAGGCTATAATTGGGTGAATATTGGTGTTGTAAATCATGGTTTTAACCGTTACTAAATTGAAAAGCCTTTCGCGGACGCATCCGGAAAGGCTATTTGGCTAGGAGAATTATCGGGTCAAACCACAGCAGCCTTTCCGGGGCTCTTCGGAGCCATCCGGCAGCAACAGCAACAGGACTGATGGAAAGGTGCTGATCTCATTTTCTGATTCTTTTCAGAACTTCCAGATCTCCGAGATCTGGAAAATCTATCTCCGGAATCTTGAAGTTCTTTCGTCGATTACAGGTACAAGTATAGGGACTATATCCGAATAAAACAATACTAATCCGATAGGGATTAAATGGAATTACGGCCTGAAACAGTTTTTTTTGTGTCTAAGTTTTTGGTTTGCAACGGGTTGGGATAGGAGGAAATATGGCCTTAATTTTTGGAAAAAATTTTTTGGCGCTTGTTTTGAAGGCCGGCGGCTTTAGCAAAATGAAGGGGAGCCAAATCTGGTTTACGTCAAATTTCGTGCTGTGGTAGTTACCTGAATCTAGTGCGACTAGATCGAATTAACGGGTGATTTCGTGGCCCCTTAACGTCTTGGTTCACAGTAGCTTGAATTCACCCGTTAATTCGTGCCGCTTTCACTAGGAACCTGTCGGAGAAGTGCCGGTGAGGCGAGAGCGAGCAAATATTGATCAGAACGAGGCGCCGAGGAAGGAGCATAGCCGAAGCTACGCGGCTGACGAGCAATGAAGTGCAGAATAATATTTGCCGCTCGCAGCCCATCAGAGGTTTCTCCGACAGGCTCCTAGCCACCCAAATGTTAAATAAATTGCCTTGCTCCATATTTTATTCTAAATTGACCGGCAACTAGCGTTCTAAAATCTTTTCTACAGCATTCTAACCGAAAATAAACATGGCTCTCAGGCGCTTGGCTACGCCGCGCCCACTGGCGAGTATTGTTTCATCCAAAATATCGAATGCTTTATGAGAACTTCCTACTCTGATGGTGTACACACACACACATTTATTCGCCGACTTCGTGTGCCGAAGCTTTAGCGAAGGCACAAGCTTCAGCGAAGGAAGATGCATTTACCCACCGAAGCCCAAAGTTCCAGCGGTTATCCTTCCGGGATTATTGCACAAACACTTCCAAAAGGCTAAAAGACTTTTGCCGATCCTGATGGCAATGGCCTTCCTGTCCGGTTTTGCATGGCCCGCCCAGGGCCAGAAAGACAAATGGCTGTTGTATCCTACCAAAGTGGATTTTGACGCCGGGCCTGGCTTCAGCCCCATAGACGCTTTGAGGCAAAAGGATTGCGAAATTGAATAACTCATTTTGGACAGGCTGATTGATGCAAAGAATTTGAAACCATTTTTTAACAAAAACAGGAAAAAAATGAGAATCAAGAAAATTCTTTTGGCGGTTGTCGCCATTTTGGCAACATCATGGCTATTTAGAGTTTGTTCAAAATTCAATCAATGGGCTCCAAGCGGCAAATTTTATCCTGCACTGCGTTAAAAAGCCTCGTCATACCTTCCAGGTATGCCTACGTTTTTTGCCTTGTTCAGAACAAAATTTCCTCGCTTTCGCCTCATCATCGAATTTTGAACAAACTCTTAATTCATGTACGAAAAATGCTAGCTTTGAGGAAACATTAGTTGAACCAAGACAGGAAAACCAGGATATTCAAGCAGCGGCACAACTTCGCTCTGATGGAGGTTGCTGTTTTAGAGGATTGGGAAACTGGCAAACAAATACCATTATTTGATTTTCCGCTGGAATACGAGGTGATCTCAGGAGGTGAAACATACCTGGACCCTTCTGTTTCAGATTCCCTCTTTACCTATCAATATGCCGCCGTTCCTGCCGAGGTTGAACTACCTGACGTCCCCAATGAGATTATTGATGATTTACATCTCGATAAATCTGATCCATTATTATTAGCCGAAAGTTTTTGGATTACTGATAACAAAGAAGATATTAATGAGTATGTATTCCATGGAGGGCTTACGACGAATCAGATTAGTTCATATGATGAAGAAATCATAGCTGCACTAATACCCGAAGAACCTGATGAGCCTTGCCCTCAGGGATATGAATGGAAGCTTGTAATTGTTGAAAATCCGGCGCCCGGAGAATCAAGATATAGATTGGAGTGCCAGCCTATTCCACCACCACCACCACCGCCAACAAATGATTGTGGATGCCCCATTCCAAGCAACAGGAGAAATCCTGCGGGATGTGTAAGAGTGGATAACGACGGCGTTATGGACCCGGTTCAAATTGCCTCCATTAAAGTTATAGACAATTATTTCACAAGCCATTTGACATTTACAGGTGAAAATGGTTGCTGGAGAGTAAATGAAAGTTATTCTGGAAAAATGAATATGTGGGTCCAGTTCAAGAATAATAATGTAAAAGCCAGAGATACCCGTTATTGGTTTGGTTACAGGAATCATATCATAAATAATTTAGGTTATGGGGCTTTTGGCAATTTTAACGGAAACTGTTGCCCGGGGAGAGTAGCATTAGGGGAAGCAATAGGAAATTTTCTCATGAAAATGTTAACTAATAATTTCTCTTTCCTGTTCCTGGTTGTTCTAAGTCTACTTGTGGGAGGGTGTCAGAAAGAATCCTTTAAAGTAAAAAAAGGCAGCCATTCGATAGAAAGCAGGAGCTTTGGCCCCTATCTGTTGGCGGAACTGGCGCACAAGTATTGGGATGGTTCTATTTCCATCTCAAACCGAAAACTCTTTGGCACTGAAGAAGCGGCTATAAATAGCGAAAACACTGATATATATGCTACCTTTTTAAACAGCTTTCACAACGGCCGGGAAAGTGAAGGAAAATTAGCCATCACAGCGGCCGAAAGTACCTTAAACCTTTTGCCCGACGAGCGGCATGTATATCGTACCGGCAAGGAGGAAACTAATATTGTAAAAGGATTTTACGGTAGTGAAGTTTCCTTGTCTCTAGAAGGGGAAAACCAACCTCCGGGCGGCGTTTTTGCAGAAAACCTGGACATTCCCGATCCCATTTATGTAACAAGCCCTGTGCTCGGCAACACCTTTACCACCAGTTTGGGCAGAGATCTTGATCTGGCCTGGAACGCTGACGCCGGCAATGAAAATGGAGTGTTCATTGTTATCGCTTTTGATCCGGGTTCGCCATGGAATTCGGGCATCGAAAACGCGGAAGAGGTATATAACGTGATCCATATCGAAGATACGGGTTCTTATAGCCTGAGCGAAGATGACTTCTCAGGAATTCCCAGTGGCGCAAGAGTAGAGATCTTGGTGGGCAGAGGGAAATACCAAAAAGCCGTTGACGCTGCAACTCAGCGGAAAGAGTATATCATTTATGCATACTCAGTAGCGAGGGGGAGGATTACTTTACAATAGAGTTGATGCGTTGGGGCATCAACTCTAATAGGGAGGCCTGTCTGAAAAGGAGTCGAAGTAATGATAACGGGCCACCTAAAGGAAGCCCGTCCAATAAAAAAGGGGACTGCACAAAGCGTGCAGCCCCCAAATCCCAATCCACAACTAGTGTGAGCCGGCAGAAGGCTGCCGGAGCACGCTGGCGTGGTAAAAAATATTAATGTTTCACTATCTTAAGTACTTTCAATCCTGCTTTACTGTACCGCAGGTTGAAGAAATACACGCCGGCGGGATAACCCGACAGGTCGAAATCCGCCCGCAGGGTATCTTCTGCAATAGTCTGGGAATGCAACCGGGCGCCGTTGGCATTGAATATCTCAACCTGGACTTCCTGTCCGAAGGCCTCGAATAATTCTAAGGCTACCTGATCTGTTGTAGGGTTGGGATAGAGCAGGGCTATCTCTGAATCATTGTGAAGGATGGCCTCGCCTATCTCGGAGTAAAAGGTATCTCCATACTGGCTATGTACCTGTATACGATAAAAGTTGCGTCCGCGTTTCGGTGCGAGGTGCATAAATTCATAATAATTCATGTTGCCCAGGAAAGCCTGGGGCGTATTCATCTCGCCCAGGGGTTCGAAATCCACTCCGTCAGCGGAGTATTCTACCGTGAAGAGGTGGTTGGAAGCGAGCAGTTCTTCCATCATCCAGCTGACCATGACTTCGCCTTCCTCCGCATTGGTGACCACTACATTGACCGGCAGGCCGCGCCCCGGGCCGCCGCAGTAAAGGGGGCTGGACGTGGCGGTGAACCGGCGCGTGATATGGGCGGTGCAGCCGTTATCGATCACCTGGAGCGTGACGTATACGAGGCCGAAAGAGCTGGGCGTGATCGTTATCTGCGGGCCGGCGCCGGAAGTGGGCGTCGCCGGGCCGCTCACCTGCCAGGTGATCACCGCGTTCGGGCCGGTGGGGCCGGCGGTGAGGGTGGCGGGCTCTCCGACGCAGAGGTAGCTAGGGCCATTGATCTCGGCATTGGCAACATCGCCCACTTCGATGGTGACGATGTTGCTTTCCAGGTATATCGTGCAGCACTCCCGCCGTACGCAGCGTGCAAAGTAGGTCGTTTCGTAGAGCACCGGCGGGTTATACGACGGGCCGGTGGCGCCGGGAATGACGGTCCAGGTCTGTACGTTGAACGGCCCGGGTTCGGTGCTCGCCATCCAGAGGTATTCAATGGCGCCCGTCCCGCCCGAAGGCGTTTCGATGTTCATGATCTCTTCCGGGTCGTTGCCCGGGCCGCAGAGGAACTGGCTCGGGCCGATGAGGCCGGGGTCGGTAATGTTGTCACATTTATTGTACAGGCCGGCGTCGATGGTCAGGTCTTCCTCCCCGGGGCCGATGATGTAGATGCCGGTCATGCCCATGAGGGTGTCGACGTCGCTGTCGCGGGCATCATTGGCGCCCTGGTCCGGGCTGGTGAAGGCCAGGCCGTCCGGCTTGATAAAGGTTACCTTATATTCTCCCGGCACTACGTCGAAGTAGTAGTATCCGTCGCCATTGGTGAAAGTGGTGTCGATATTCGTCGGGTTCGCATCCGACGGGATCTGCAGGATGACCATGACGCCGGGAATGCCGTCCTCATTCGGGTCCTGGATACCGTCCCGGTCCTCATCCAGCCATACGTAATCGCCCAGGCGGGCGGGCGGGGCGAGCGTAACCTCACAACTGGTCTGGCAGCCGTTGGCGTCGGTGACGACGCAGGAGTAGGTGCCGGAAGAGAGGCCGGTGGCCGTGAGGCCCGTCTGCCCGTTACTCCATTGATAGGTGAAAGGCGGCGTCCCTCCGGTTACGTTGACCATGGCCTCCCCGTCGTTGCCTGCCGGGGAGATGTCCTGTGTGATGGTAATGCTGCAGGACGGGCTGTCAAAAGCGGCCACGGTAACGGCGTCATCGGCAGTACAACCGTTGGCGTCGGTTACCGTCACCGAGTAGGCGCCTGCCGACAGGTTCGATATACTGGATGTAGTGGCGCCGTTGCTCCAGGAGTAGGTGTACGGCGGCGTCCCTCCGCTTACGGTAACGCTCACTTCCCCGTCGGTGGCATTGTCGCAGGTGGCGCCGACGGTTGTGCCGGCGCTGACATCCAGTACCGGAGGTTCGGTGATCACCACCAGGATGTCGTCGGTGCAACCGCTGGCATCCATTACGGTTACGGTATAATTGCCGGCGCTCAGGCCGGTGCCGGTGGCGCCCGTCTGCCCGTTGCTCCAGTTATAGGTATAAGGAGGGGTGCCGCCCGAGACACTGACGGTGGCCGAGCCGTTGGTATCGCCGGCGCACAGGATGTCCACAACGGTAATGACCGAACCCTGGAACTGCGGAGGTTCTTCGATAATGATGGAGCCTGTGATCACGCATAAATTGGCGTCCGTCACGGTGAGGGAGTACGTACCGGCCACCAGCCCGCTGATGTCGGCAGTGGTGGCGCCGTTGCTCCACAAGTAGGTATACGGGGGCGTGCCGCCGGTGACGGCCGCCGAGGCGGTACCGTCATTGTCGCCGGCGCAGGTGACATCGGTTCCGGACAGGTTCAGTTCCAGTTCCGGTGGTTCGTTGATCACGATCGTTGCTTCAATGAAGCAGCCTTCGGATTCCGTTACGGTTACCGAATAGGAGCCGGCCACCAGGTTGGTGATCTCATTGGTGGTGGCGCCGGTACTCCAGCTAAACGTATACGGAGGGGTGCCTCCGAAGGGCGTCACCAGAATACTGCCGGAGGCGTTCCCATGGCACAGCACATCGCGCCCGACGATTTCCAGGTCGAGGTCGTCGACCACATCAATAGTAATTTCGGCAGTGGCGGTACAGCCGCTTGCGTCGGTAATGATAACGGAATAGGCGCCTTCGCCCAGCCCGTCGATGGATTCTGTGCTTTCCCCCGTGCTCCATGTGTAGGAGTAGGGTGGGGTTCCTCCTGTTGCCGTAACGGTGGCTTCCCCGGTGGCGCCCGGGCCACAGACTATTTCAGTACCGGTTATTGTAGCTACTATCTGGGGCGCCTCAGCGATGGTGGCGGACCCCGTGGCCTGGCAGCCGTTAGCATCGGTTACGGTTACGCTGTAGGTTCCTGCCGGCAGGTTGTCGATGGTTGGCGTGGTTTCGCCTGTATTCCAGCTATAGGTAAAGGGCGTGGTGCCGCCGGAAATCATGGCGGTTGCCATTCCGGTAGCTTCACCCGCGCATACCGTATCGGTAGCGGTGACGGTAACGGTAACTGCCGGTGGTTCGATAACCAGTACAGACCCGTTTGAGGTGCAGCCATTACCGTCGGTAACGGTAACGCTGTACGTTCCGCCGGCGAGGCCGCTGATCATAGCTGTCGATGCTCCGGTGCTCCACGCAATGGTGAGCGGGGGTTGGCCCTGGTTAATTGTGACGGTGGCGGCGCCGTCGGCGGCGCCGCAGGTGGTTACGGGGGTGGAACTCAGGCTGATATTCAGAGGGGGAGCGGCGCCGACGTCGACGGTGGCCATAGCGGTACAGCCGGATCCGTCGATTATGGTTACGGTGTACGTCCCGGGGATCAGGCCGGTGATGGTTTGCGTTACGCCGCCGTTACTCCATAAATATATATAAGGCGGCACCCCGTTCATGGCAGTGGCCGTGGCCGTCCCGTCATTGAAGCCGGGGCAGGATTCCGGGGTGGCGGTGGCCATGGCCGTCAGGCTGGAAATGGGCGTCAGGGTGATCATATCCACAATTTCACAAGCATTGGCGTCGGTTATCGTAACGGTATAGGCGCCGGCGGCCAGGCCGGTGATGGTAGCGGCCGTGGCCCCTGTGCTCCAGAGGAAACTGTAAGGCGGGGTGCCGCCGCCGGCGCTGGCCGTGGCCGAGCCGTTGCTTCCGGCAGCGCAGTCGGGGCCGGCGCCGGTAACGTCAGACGTCAGGGGGGGCGGAGCGCTGACGGCGCCGGAAGCGGAATCGGAGCAGCCGCCGGAATCCGTTACCGTTACGCTATAGGTGCCGGGAGGCAGGCCGGTTTGGCCGGCGGTGGTGGCGCCGTTGCTCCAGGCATAGGTGTAGGGCGGCGTCCCTCCCGTGACGATGGCCTGAACCTCTCCGTCGTCGCTATCCGGGCAGGTAAGGCCCTCGGTTTCTACCGATACATCGAGTGGGTTGGGGGTGACGGTTATACAATTGACGGCGCCGCAGAGGTTCTGGTCGGTCATGGTGACGCAGTAAGTGCCGGCGCCGGGAACGGTGATTACGGAGCCGCTTGCCCCGGTCGACCAGGTATAGGAATAGGGCGGGTTGCCTCCGTTGCCGGTGGCGGTTATGAGAAACGGAACCTGGCAGGTGTTGGCCGACAGGCTTACCGTCACTACGGTAGGCTCGGTGACCGTGGCGCTTTCGCTTACCGAAGCGCCGGCGCCGTCCGTTACCGTAACGGAGAAGTTGCCCGCTCCAATGTTACTAAGGGTACTTCCTGTTGCGCCGGTGCTCCAGTTGTACGTAAAGGGAGCAGTACCCCCGCTGACACTGGCTGTAATACTGCCGGTAGGCAGGCCGAAACAGTTGGGTTCTGTAACGGCAAGGTTGACAGTGAACTGGGCATTCGCTATCTGCATCAGGAAAGCGAAAGGTAGCAGCAGTAATAATCGGTGACTTGGAGGCTGAGGCTTCCAGGTAAAGCGGTGACACGCTTTGGAACGTAGATTTCTACACATCTGGATGTACAATTTGTTAGCTGAATAAATATATGCTTCTGTAAACCTGTACGATAGAATACTACCGTAGGGTTCAGCATTAGCTCAACAAAAAAATCTTTCCTGGAAACCGAAGTGAAATGAACCCTCAATATGCAATGAGAGGGCTTCTTCTAAGGAAATGGAACAGCTAAAGGTTTAATCCAAGGGGATGGATGAGGATGTGTCTATCTAACGGGTAAAAGCTTACTCTTGGCACAAAGAAACGAATTTTACTTTAAACAATCAATTATTGCTTCCTTCTTTTTTTATGGAAGCAGGGACAAAAAAAAAGTCGCATCACAAAAAAATGTGATACGACCTACTACTAACAAATTATAATCCCATGAACATGAATGTCTTGCTGTAGGGGGAGAGCGGAACTTTTCCGCCTGCCCTGAGCCTGTTTGTTACAACCGGCCCTATTCTAACTTCAAACAGCCCGCCTTTATTTTTCAGGTGGTAAAAAAACTGATATCGGCGATCTGTTTAATACGTAAACACCATAAACAGGCTGTTTAGTTTAAGTTGGTGTAAAAATAATAGTTTTATGACATAAATTCTAGGTACTGGTACGGATTTCTTGCTTTTGGGGCTCGATAAAACCTTTCTTGGCGGAAAAATGACATTGACAGGGGAAAAGGGGGGGGCAGCCTTGCTTTCTTCTGCTTTTTAAGGTAGCCTAGCCTGTCCAAAAAAAAATAAGTCGCATCACCTGATTCGGTAATACGACTTATCGTAATTATAATCCCATGAACATGTACGAAAAAACTAGCTTAAGAAGCTAGCAGAAAAAGAGAGAAAAATTATATCTTTATATCTTTTACCTCAAAGCGAGGAAGATCTTTTCGATGTCAATTCTGGATTGATTTCGGAATTTGCCTTATAGCAAGTCAGATTGTTTATCCCAATAAAATCTGACTTGCTATTTGACAAACTTAAATCCCATGTAAATTATCCCAATTTTGTGCGCCGGTTCGTTTACCGGCTTTATCTTCGTTTGACATTACAAACATCTTAATAATACAAGGGGAAAACAAGGACAAAAATAACCTTTTGTGAAAAAAGTATTTAAGGAAAATCGAAAATTGTTATTGTTTTTAGGGTTTTAAATGGATTGTTTGTGAAAAAAACATCCTGGAAAGGCACCAAAAAACAGGAAAAAAAGTTGAAAAAAATCTATGTCTGGCCCTTGACAGGGCAAAAAAAGCTCCCGCAGGCCGATGCTGCGGGAGCTTTTTTTTCGGGCGGGCTGCCTTCAGGCGGCCCGTAGTAAGAGAAAGGGGAAGGCGCCCAACACTGCTCTCATCTCTTCTTACCCGGGCCCAAATCAGTCTCCGGCCGGCCCCTAAAAAGGCGAATGGAAATCCGGGTTATTGACGAAAGAAGTATCCGTCAGCATATTGAGGAAAGCGATGAGGTCCTGCTTTTGTTGTTCGGTCAGGGTAAAGGGCTGTATGTTGGCGTCCTCATTCGATACGCCATGGCCCCCGGAAGCGTAGTGGTCGAGCACTTCTCCCAGGGTATTGAACCGGCCGTCGTGCATATAGGGCGCCGTCAGGGCGATATTGCGCAGAGTGGGGGCCCGGAACTTGCCATTATCGTAGAGGTTACCGGTAACTTCTCCCAGCCCGTAATCGGCAAAGTCGCTGAGGGTAGCGACCGAGTCGATGCCATTGTTGAAATAGTTGTTCTCGGTGAAGAGGGCGCTACCATGGCAGTGCGAGCAGCCCGGGTGGTCGAGGCTGTTATTGGCGAACTCGACGAAGAACAGGTCGCGCCCGCGTTGTTCAGAATCGGTGGGCCAGCCCACCTGCTCCCAGACGATCTTGTCGAAGCGCGACTGATAACTGATCAAAGTGCGTTCGAACTGGGCGATGGCCTTCACCGCCAGCTCTTTGCTGATCTCGCTTTTCTTTTCGATCCCGAATGCCTGGCGGAACATAGCGGGGTAATCCTTGTGGCGCCTGAATTTCTCTATCACGTTTTCCCAGCTCTCATTGAGTTCGGTATGGTCTTCTATCGGCAGCAGGGCCTGGGCTTCCAGGGTGGCGGAGCGGCCGTCCCAGAAGAAGCCTTTATTGTTGAACGCCATGTTGACGATAGGCATGGAGGAACGCCGCCCTTCAATGCCCAGAACGCCGGTGCTCACCTTCAGGCCGTCGGTGAAGCTGAGCTGCGGGTTATGGCAGGAAGCGCACGACTGGGTGCTGTCACTGGAAAGGATGGGGTCGAAGAACAGGCGCCGGCCCAGGGCGATGCCTTCTACCGTCATGGGGTTGTCCGGCGGGATGATCGGGTTGGGGAACCATTCCGGAACTTCCAGTTCGTATGGCTGTGGGTTATAAGGCGCATCGATGATGTCTTCGTCTATACAGGGGTCACACCCCACGACGGGGCCGTCGTCCTGGCAGGCGGTAAAGGCAAGCAGGATGGCCAGAAGGGTAGTGGAAAGTATCTTTATTTTCATGGCAATATATTTTTCATTCCGGCTGAAACGGGTTACTGAATTCCGGGTTATTAACAAATGTACTGTCGGTCAGGGTTTCGAGGAAAGCCTTCAGAGCTTGTTTATCTGTGTCAGACAAGTGTAATTTTCTGATCTTGGGGTCCACGTTCTCGCTGTGGTGGCCGCCCTGGTTGTAATGCTCGATCACTTCCTCCAGGGTGGCGAAGCGGCCGTCATGCATATAAGGCGCCGTGAGGGCTACATTGCGCAGGCTGGGCACCCGGAAGCGGCCGTTGTCGTAATACTGGCCGGTAGCTTCGCCCCGGCCTTTATCCCGGAAGTCAGCCAGGGCCGGCGCTTCGGTGATGCCGTTGTTCATATACGTCTGGTCGGTGAACAGAGGAGGGGTGTGGCAGTGGCCGCATTCACCCTCCGGCAGCTCTTCTGAGGTATCGAAGAAGATGTGGCGGCCCCTTTCCTCCAGTTCGGTGAAAGTGGCCTCCCCGCGCATTACCCGGTCGTACTTCGATTCGGCGCTGATGAGGGCCCTTTCGAATTGCGCCAGCGCCTTTGCCGCCAGCCGGCGGGTGATCTGCGCAGTGTCGGTGGCGCCGAAGGCGGCGGCAAACCAGGCGGGGTAGGAGGGGTGCCGCCGCAGCGACCGTTCCACTTCCCCCCAGTCGTGCCCCATTTCATTGGGGTCTTCCACGGGGAGGAGCGCCTGCTCTTCGAGGGTGGCCGCACGGCCGTCCCAGAACAGGCCTTTGTACTGATAGGCGGCATTGGCCAGCGACTGTGCATTGCGGCGCCCGGGACGTTCGTTGATGCCTACGGCGATGGCCCTCCCGTCCGTAAAGGCGCGTTCGGGCAGGTGGCAGGAAGCGCAGGACCGGCTGCTGTCTGCCGACAGGATAGGGTCGTAGAACAGGCGGCGGCCCAGTTCGACGCCGGCTGCCGTCATGGAGTTGTCTTCGGGCAGGTTGGGGATGGAATACTGGGCAGGCAGGGCCAGCTCGTAGGGCTGGCCGGCGGGGGGGATATCCGTTTCGCTGCCCGAGCAACCGAAGAGGGTGAAGGCAAGCCCTGATAATATGATGTGTGATCTGAAGATAAGATTCCGTTTTTTCTGTCTGTAACCTGCACGCTGCCTGGATTTGTGTACGGTGTGTATCTCGTGAAAAGGCTCGGAGGTGTACGGTATGCGGTCGGCCACGAGCGCGAATATTGTACACCAAGCCCGTCGTACAAGATCGAAAACCGCCTCGAAGTTATTGAGCCATTTCATTATCAAACCTCCTGTTAAAAAACATCCGTACCTTCTCGTTCTATTCAAGCTCTATCGCTTCCGCCACGTGGTTGGCCATGAAGGTGGCAGAAGGGGATTCGTTGCTGTGGCTCTGCGTCACCTGGCGGAAGTCGAGGTACTCGCCGGTGTTCTGGTCGACGAGTATTTTTCTGAGGTCGATATTGAACTGCAGCGTCAGCTCTTTTTCGTCTTCGATGGTAATGGGCTTGTCGAAGGACAGCTGCCGGTAGTTGCCGTTGCCGCCCACGTGGAAGGTGAGCTTGTCGGAAAACTCGCCGTTGGGCTCCAGGTCAGCGTTGCCTTCGAATTTGAAGAAGATGTAACTGCTGGCGGCCTCCCAGTAGTTTTCGGAAAGGGGGTGCCCCAGCGGATAATCCGGGGGAATGGTGGCATTGAGCTCGGGCGACAACCCGAAGCCGAATTCTATGCCGGTGTAGTTGCCGGGAGGGGCGGTGAGGGAGCCGGTGCTTTTGCCTTCCAGCGCCTGCTCATCAGTATACACATCTCCGAAGGAAATGAGCCCCACGTCCATTACGGGCACTCGTTCTTCTCCCTGCAGCAGGTTTACCTCCGAGAGGTAGAACTGGAAGAGCTGCATTTTGATGGCCATGTTGTCTTCATAGGCATATTCGCGTTCGAACATCACCAGGGGGTCCTGCCCGTAGGAGGTTCTGAAGTTCAGGCTCACTTCTCCTGCCCGGGGGATCAGGCTCAAAACCGCTTCGTCGTCTTCCTTGGGAGCCCCGGCGGCGTTGTTCGGGGTGGAATCCGGGTCGGACTGGTTGCTGGCCGTCACCTGCGCCTGATGGGCAAATCCGATATTGCCTTCAGGCTTTCCGGCCACGGCGGTGAACGAGAGCGTGATCGTCTCCTCCGGTTGGATGCTGAGGTTGGCCCAGCGGATGACGGGAGGAGCGGTGAATACGCCGCCGGCGTTGATGTTGTCCACCTCGGTAAAACCTTCAGGCGCCGTATTTTCTACCGTTACGCCGTCAGCGGCCAGCGGGCCCCGGTTGTAGAGGTTGATTTTGAAGGTCACGACATCGCCGATATCCGGTTTTTCATTGATGGGTTCGAAGGATAGTTCCAGGTCTGCCTTGCCCGGCTGTCCTTCATCATCGGTATTATTGCATCCGCTGAAAAGCAGGGCCGTGGCCAAAGGAATGATGAGAAGTAAATGTTTCATAGATGAATTCATTTAGATTAGGAATGATGCAGGGTAGAAGATGCTGTTTTCTGGTTTTAGAAGGCCATGGGGTGGAAATGCGTAGAAATGCTTTGAAATGAGAGGCTTTGCTCCGAGCGTTCCAACACATTTCTTCATTTCCATGCATTTCAGGCCATTCAACTTACTGGCTCTGCAGGACTGCCGCAACCACAGAAAAGGATTCTGCCAGGTTTGCGACAATTTTCTCCTTCAGTTGCTCCGGGCTGTCCTGCCGGGCGTTGATGGTGCTGAACCAGCGGCTGTAGTCTACCTGCAGTGTCAGCAGGAGGTGGAACCCCCGGCTCTTTTCAAGGCTTACCGGCAGCCGCACCTCTCTGAGGTAGTCCGGCGTGCCGATCCGCAGCGTTACCGGAATGGTATCGGCGGCGGTGGTATCGCGGAACAGCTCGATGTATTCAAACACGTAGCCGGAATCCTGATTGAAGTACAGGCTGCTGTCTACCAGGCTCAGGGGGTGCCCGCTGGGGAAGGAAGCGGGAGAGGCGACGTTGGCCACTCCTTCCACGCCGACAGCAAACCGGACCTCCTGCAGGGCCCCGGATTCTTTCAGGGTTCCGATCGTGTAATTTTGGGTGACTCGCGGGCTGATCAGAGAAAAATTGTCTTCTATGTTGCGCGTAAGGCTCGTTCCGTCGGGTTGAGGGATTTCCACCTCTATGGTTTCATCCACCTCCTTTTCCTGTCCGTTGGTATAAATGAGGTGGAAGTTGGATATATAAAAACGAACATTATTGAGGCGGAAAGGGTTTCCCTGAGCGTCAAAATAAACAGAATCCACCAGCCTGAAGGCATACAGAGTGTCATCTTTGCTGTAGCGGTGCTGTACGGCCAGGCGTACTCTGGGGTACATGCATTCTTCACTGTCGTTTTTGTCTGCCTCCAGGTTGTAATTGACCGCTTCCACATCCAGGCAACCCGGCACCGGCTCATAACAGGCCGCCATGCCAATGGTTATCAGGATAAAAAAAAGGCTACTTCTGATTGTTCCGTTCATATTCCTTGACCAGCTTTTTGACGACCTGCTTTACCTGGGAAGAAAACTCCTTGTTCAGGATCCAGTTGTAGTACTGCTTGTCCCGCGAAAGCGTAGCGGCGACGGGCTTACCGTTGTATTTCCCGAAATTGAAAACGATCTCGCCGTTGGTATCGTACCTCATCTTCTGGGTTGCATCCACAAAACGCATGTCGTTGGTAAAATCGTGCAGAGACTGTACGTCTTTAATGATGGGGGCGGTTGTTTTGTTGCCGTCGTCGTCGATATGGTCGACGCCGCGATAGCGTTCCAGCTGGCCCTGGAAAACGGCGACGGTGGCTTTTACGTCGGCCAGGGCGTCATGGGCGTCCTCCATATCTTCATCGCAGTAGAACTTGAGGGCGGCCTTGAGGGTGCGGGGTTCCATTTTGTAAAAGATGCGCTGCACGTCGATGGTGCGGCGTCGGGAGATGTCGAGTTCCAGTCCGACGCGGGCGAACTCTTCCATCAGCATGGGGATGTCGAACCGGTTGGAATTGTAGCCGGCCAGGTCGGCATTGCCGATGAACTCAAGGAGCTTGTCGGCAACCTGCTGGAAGGTGGGTTTGTTGGCCACGTCCTTGGGCGTGATGCCGTGTACCTGCATGGCCTCTTCGGAAATGGGGATGCCGGGGTTGATGAGCATGGACAGTTCCTCCGGCTCCCGCCCGTCCTTGAAATACTTGATCATAGCGATCTGCAGGATACGGTCGCGGATGACGTTCAGGCCGGTAGCTTCGAGGTCGAGAAAGATGAGGTCGCGGTCGAGCTTAAAATCCATTAAAAACTGCTTTAGAGTTGTGGGCAAACTTGCCGGGTAAATTTATTGTTTATCACCCTCATTTTCAAATAATGGCCGCAGGCCTTCGGTATAGCGCACCCCCAGGGCGCCGTCTTCCCGGTTATAGAGGAAGTACCCTTCGATATCGGGCAGGCGGCTGGCCAGGGCGAAGGCCCGCTCCAGCCCCATGGCCATGAAGGCGGTGGCGTAGGCGTCGGCCGTCATGCAATCGGGCGCAAAAACGGAAGCGCTCAGCAGGATGCTCCGTTCCGGGAAACCGGTAAACGGGCTGATGGTGTGGCTGTATTTCTGGCCGTTGGCCTCGTAGAAGTTGCGGTAGTTGCCGGAGGTGGCCAGCGCCCGGTTGTGAAGGGGCACCGCGGTTTGAATCTCCTGTATGCCGGCCTCCTCCCGGGGAATATTGATGCCGATCTTCCAGTCTCCTCCACGAGGGCTTTGCCCGCGGGCAACCACCTCTCCTCCGATCTCCACCATGTAGTGCTCTATGCCCTTTGATGCCAGCAGGCCGGCAACGGCATCGACTCCGTATCCTTTGGCCAGGGCGCTGAAGTCGAGTTGTACGCCGGGGGCGGCTTTCACCAGCAGGCTGTCCTGGCCCTTTATGGCCAGGGTGACTTTTTCGAAGCCTACAAATTCCATTAGTGAATCGACCGCCATGCTATCCACCGTTCCAACGATCTTCTTCGGTGTATAACCAAACCCCCAGTAGTTGACCAGGGGCATGATGGTGGGGTCGAAATAGCCTTCCGATGCTTCGTAAACTTCTCCGGCCTTGAAATAATTGGCCAGAAAATGGTGGTTGGGGTAATTTTCTAATGCCTGGGTGCGTGGGTCATAAGCCAGGTTGAGGGTGCTGTCCGACTGGTTGAAACGGGAAATGGTGGATTGCCCGATGTAGGTGGATACCTCAAGGTTGACGATCTCCAGCAGAGAGTCAATGCCCTTCTGATAATCCCGCTGCTGCCCGTCGCTGTAGGTGACGTGGTAGGTGGTCCCCATGGTCCTGCCTTCCAGCTTGATGTAATTGGCGGAGGGTGGTTGATCACCGGAAGAGCAGCCGAGGAGAAGGAGGAGAATTATTAAGTAGACGAGGTTTCTTTGCATTGGAATGAAATTGACTTAGCCGAAGGAGAATGTTCGATTTTTGATTTTTGACGTGTGATTTTTGATTTATGATGTCTGGCGCCCAGTGGCTCAGAGGATCTCACAGAGCAAATCAAACATCAAAATTCGGACGTCAAAAATCACACATCACACCCTGTTTCTCACCTGCGCATCCAGCGAGTACCAGCCCGCCCCGGTGAATTGCAGGGAAAGGAAGGCCACCAGGAAGAGCAGCGCCTTTTCTATCTGCCCGAACCCTTCTCCCAGGTTGGTGGAGATGGCCACCATCATCGTGATTACCAGCGGGACTGTGGCCCAGCGCGTGAACAGCCCCAAAATCACTAATAGAGCGCAGCCCACTTCGGCAAAGGCAGCCAGTCCGAGTGAGATCTCCGGCCCCAGCCCCATGAAATTGTAAAATTTAATGGGCTCATCACCCAGCAGGCGCATCAGCTTGCCCCAGCCGTGGCCGTAGATCATAGCGCCGCCGAAGGTGAGGCGCAGTAATAATAATGCAATGTCGTTTTGTCTCGATGTGGGCATAATACTGTTTTTTCTTTTTTCCTCTAACAATAAAAGAGGGGCAAAGTTAATGCGGCTCAATTGATTTCCGGGGCAGAAATACAGAGAAATTCTTTTTTATCACTGCTTCGGTGCAGTTTGGCGCCTGCCAATTGGTTATTTTTGAGTATGTCACTTTTTTGCTATCGACTTTATGCAACTCTCTTTCTTTTCAGCGGGCCTGCCTTTTTCAACCTGTTGTTCAGCCAGCCGGAGCCGTACCAGCATCGTCTTTTTACCATGGAGGACGGCCTGTCTCAAATGAAGATCACCTCACTGCACGCCGACTCCCGGGGGTATTTATGGGTGGGGACCCGCAACGGCCTGAACGTCTTCAACGGACAGGCATTCCGTCAGTATGGTACAGCAGATGGGCTTGCCCATCAGCGCATTCACGGCATTTCTGAAAACAGCCGGGGGGAGGCCGTCATTTTCACCTACGATGGGATCAGCCTCTTCGATGGGGCGAGGTTCCGGAATTTCCGGAAACCTTTTATTTATGTGGTGTATGATTTTTTTGTGGATGATGAGGACAACTGCTGGATCTTCGAGGTCAATACAGGCAGTGTTTATTGCTTCAGCGGTGGTGTTTATCACTCTGTGCTGGAGGGAATGGCCCTTCCGGGTATTCCACAGGAAATGTACTATGAGCCGGAGGCAGGCCATTTTTATCTGCACTTTGAGGATGGCGGGATATACCGCCTGCTGCTGACAACAAGCGGTATCCGCCTGGAGAGGCGCGCAGCTGCAGAGAGGGGGCATGAGCTTATCAGGGGCAGTTTGTCGCAGCGGCCAATAGTATGCGGGGCTACGGCGGAAGACAGCCTGGTGCTTTATGCCCTTGAGAATGGGCGGCTCCGGCGGTCGTTGGAAGGGTTCTTTGGCGGCCCGGCCCCGAAGGTGCGCCACCTGAATGATGATCGGATCTGGTTGAATTACCGGGGCTGGTTCCTGCCCCCCGGCGGGTTGAATGCGGCGCGTAGCTTTGTCAACGTCAATGATGTCGTTCAGGACGCGCAGGGCCAGCTCTGGCTGGGGTCGGAAAACGGGCTGGTTCACTTGTACGGCCCGGCCTTTCAGGAGTTCTCGCCGGAGCCTTATCCTTATATTTGGTCGGTGGTTGAAGATAGAGAGGGGGCGCTTTGGTTTTCGTCTTACGGGAAAGGACTGTTCCGTTACACGGAGGGTCAATGGCCGCCAAAATCTGTGGATTTTGGCGGGCAGATGGGGCCGGAGTTCCTCGCGGCTTCGGCAATGGATGGCCAGGGGCATCTCTATTTCGGGAATATCGGAGGGTTGCTGAAATACGATGGGGGGGATTTTCGGAAAATTTCGGGCCAGGCAATTTTTTCGCTTGCCTATGATGCGGAACGCCGCCAGGTAGTGGCCGGCGCCTCCAATGCTATACTGCTCGTGAGTGAGGACGGCAGCCAGGAAGCCATCGCCTATCAGGAGGGGCTCCACGATTCTTACTATGTACAGGCCATCGGCATTGATGAAAAAGGAAATTACTGGCTGGGAAGTTACACCGGCCTGAGCCGCTATGACCCGGAGTCCGGCAGTTTTCAAAATTATACGGCGGAGAACGGCCGGCTGGCCGGAGGAGGAGTATACTGTATCCTTCCCGATTGGCGGGGCAGGTTGTGGCTGGGCGGCGAGCAGGGCCTGCTGGTTTATAACCCTGAAGCGGACGCCATCAGCCAGGTGGGTAGCGTGCTGCTGAACAGTATCGTAAAAAGCCTGGCCGTTTTTGACGAGCGGCGCCTGTTGATCGGGGCCAAGGATGGATTATACTTGTTCGATGCGGAAAGATACCTGGAAAGGGGGGAAGCCAGGTTTAAAACATTCAATCATACCAACGGTTACACGGGCATCGAGCCGGGGTTCAACGGTTTTTTCAGAGACTCAAAAGGTTATATCTGGATCGCTTCAGCTACCGATCTGTCTCGCTTGTCTCCCGCTCTGTTGGACACCGGCCGGCATTTTCTCAGGGCCAATATCATTCGTTTCAATGGTAAGTTGCTGCCCTTTCGGCGCCGGGACAGCATCCTCGAAGTAGAATATGGCCGTGCCGGCGCAACGGCCGAATTTGAGGCGGTGGGCGCAACGCGGCCGCCCGCTGTGCGTTTTCAGTATCGTTTAAACCAGGAGCCCTGGTCTGCCTGGACGGAGGGGAGCATAGCGGTGTTCGAAGGGTTGTCCTCCGGAGATTATCGTTTTCAGGTTCGGGCCGGGCCGGTTGATGGGGCTGTCCCGAAAATGTATCAGGATGAGATTAATTTTGTCATCCGCCTTCCCTTTTACCGGGAAGCCTGGTTTCCCCCTGCAGCTATCGGCCTGGGGCTTGCCGCTTCGGCCCTGAGTGCATTTTTCTTTTTCCGGCAGCGATTGTTGAGCCGCCGGTACGCCCGGCAATTGCAGTCCGTCAATTATCTGCGCGCTCAACTGCTGTTGGCGGAACTGAACCCTCACTTCCTTTTCAACGTCCTGGCTTCGGTCCAAAGCAAGATCATTCAAGGAAAGCGGGAGGAAGCCGGCAAATACCTGGTCAGGCTGTCTGGCCTGATCCGCAACTTCCTGGACGCCTCGCATCAGGGGAATAAGGCCGCAGCCCTTGGCCCCGAAAATGAAATTTCCCTGGAAAAAGAGATAGAACTGATCAGGTCTTATGTGGAATTCGAACAACTAAATAGCAACGGCCATTTCGACTTTGAACTGGAGGTAGCGCCGGACATACAACCCAAACTGGTGCGGCTGCCGCCCATGTTGCTGCAACCCTTCGTGGAAAACGCCATCAAGCACGGGCTGCTGCCGGCCCGCCGGAAGGGGTCGTTGTCCATAAAAATTGCTTACCTTTCTAATGAATTGTTTATTGCTATCGAGGATGACGGGGCCGGGTTGGGCCATCGCGCCGGCCCGGCATTCCGGACACACCGCCCGCTGGGATCCCGCATTCTGAAGGAAAGAATACATTTGCTCAACCAGCTCGGGTACAGGATCAGCACCACAACCGAAGCCCGTCAGCCTCGCGGAACCCGAGTGGCCATTATTATTAAAGAAGAGGATATATGAGCCTTTGCGTCGGTATTGTAGAAGATACATTGGATTATATTGACACCATGCGCCATTTGCTGGGCCGCATCCCGCAGGAAGTGGAAGTCCGGCAGGTGGCCTCCACCCTGGAGGAGGCAAAAGGATTGCTGCAAAACCCGGAGGTGAGCCTGGCATTCCTGGATATTCAACTACAGGAGGGCACTATACTCGAAGTGCTGGATGAACTGCTGCGCAACGGAAAAAAATTGCCCGAGCTTGTCTTTGTCACTGCGCACGGTAGCTTTGAGTACGCCACCAAGGCCATCCGTTTTGCCTGTTTGGACTTCATTACCAAACCCGTCTCGGAAGAAGCCCTGCAGAGCGCCGTAGAACGTTTTCTGGAAAAGAGAGAAAAGCGGCTTTCGGAAAGCCGGCAGGTGCAGTTTCTGCTGGACCTGCTCAAAGGCAATATGAGCGCTCCTACTTCCATTGGCATCGTTCTTCCCAAAGGCGTTATTGAGTTTATCGAACTGGAACGAGTGGCTTATTTTCAGGCAGATGGCAGCATTTGTGCGGTCAATTTCGGGGGTGGAGAACGCCTGTTGTCCACCCGCCACCTGGGCTATTATACCGACCTGCTGGCCGACAATGCCGAATTCGTGCAGATCAGTAAAAACTGCCTCCTGAACATCCATTACCTGCGCCGCTACGACCACCGGAATAAAAGCGCTATCCTGAAAAATGGAGAAGCTTTGGTAGTATCCCACCGTTTTGGCCGGCACCTGCGCAAAATGCTGCTCAACCAGGGAGAGCGTTCATTATTAGGCTATCTGAAGAGGTGGTTGTGATTACGGGCTGATGGGGGCCTTTGGGTGTGTACGGTGTACGGGCTGTCCAATATTCGGCGGGTAGCCTCCGGAGGCGGCAATAACCAATAACAAATAACCGGCTGGGTTAACCCCCTAGCCCCCCCTGGAGTTGACAACCAATAACCAGGCCCCATCGGGCTGCCAAAACAACCAATAACCTTCTTTTGCTTCACCGGATACACTAATGCTCCAAACCGGCACGCTTATCCTCCATTCTTTACGGTCCTTATCTTTCTCTTTCTTTTCCCCTTGTGATTGTGCAAATTCCTTACTGCCTGTATAACCTCTGGTAATCCTTTTGATCCTCCTTTCGTAAAGTAAAAAGCAGAAAGCCATGCACTTGAAGAATCCATCCCTTTTACTGTTATTCTGGCTGTTCCTTTATGGGCCTCTAACCGCTCAAACCCTGTCTTCCATTACCGATACGATCCTGTATTTTCAGGCCACCGCCTTTTCCAATGGCGAGGCCGATGTGAGCAACCCCCATCCCGCAGTATTCAGCAATGATGGAGAGCGCCTTGTCTTTTCTGTCTTTCGGGACAATGCCGGCAAGGTGTACACCATGAATGCCGATGGTTCCGAACTCCAACTCATCTACGACTACGCCTCCTACCGCCTGGGCTGCCCCTGCCGGGCTCCATTCGTTGACATCAGCGGCGATGGCTCTACCGTTTGCTGGACGGACGGTACCGGCGAGATATTCATCGCCGATTTTGACGGCGGCAACCGGGTGGTGGCGGCCGACACCATCCCCCACGCCAATCCCAACCTGGTGGATGTCGACCCGATCATCCGCCTGGCGCCGCAGCTGACTTACGATGGTTCCCTTGTTTACTTCTTCAGCAATTCCGGCGGCAGGCCCACGGCGGGCCTGTATACGGTTGGCCGCAACGGCGGCGGGCTCACCCGCCTCTTCTCAGCGGAAGATGTGGCCATGCTCTTGCTGGGCGACCCCAACGCTACCTTCAACATTAACCTCGCGTTTGAATCGGCCTTCGTTATGTCGGACGACGGCTCAAAAGGAGCGTTCGCTTCCCATATTGATTCCGACAATATCTTCGAGTACGGCCACATCGTCGGGTTTGACGGTGGGGGAGGGTTGGAGGTTCTATCGGCTATCGGCCCGCCTTCGAACAACGACGCACAACCGATAAGCCTCAGCCTCGACGGTAAGCGGCTGGCCTGGCTGCGGCGCCTGCCGGGTACTTCCGATCATCGCCTGGCGGTGATGGACATGGCTACCGGCGCCACCCGTTTTGAAGAACAACCCCTGCACAGCAGCTCCCCCGTGCAGCTGGATTCCGCCGGGCTGATGGCCATGGTGGAAGGGACGGTGAGCAACACCAAATACCCTCTCCTTCTTGAAATTGACAGCAACCGGGCCTTTTCTCCCATCCTGCTGGAACATACTTTCCCCCTCAACTGGTTTGAATCGCGATGGCCCGCCCTTGCGCCTACCGGTACGCGGCTGGCCTTCTACGATGACGACATCATCAGCGATCAGCAACAACTCTTCCTGGCGGAAGTGAACCCGGATTCTATCCCTGCCGCCTATCCCCTCATCGGACAGGTTGCCGCCTCGCCCGGCTACGTACTCGATGATGGTTCCTCCACGGCTACTTTTACGGTAGGGGCCAGCCCCGGGGCAGAGCCTATTCAGGCCGTCCTTTTCAACACCCTTATCGATGGCCTGTACCATTTCCGGGCGTTGGCGGTGGAAGGCCTGGCCTTTAAATATCCCCTCTTTGACGACGGCACGCAGGGGGGCGACGTGGCTGCCGGCGACGGGCTGTACACCCAGAATGGGGTGGTGAAAGACCAGGTGCCAGCCCCGGCGGCGGTGACAGTCCGCTTTTTCGCGCTCGGAGGGCGGTACATTACAGCAATGGATATGGCGCCCTTCTATATTTCTTCAGAGCCGATCGTTGGAACGGAAATGCAGGAAGCTGATGCTCCCTCCCTTCGGCTCTATCCGGTACCTGCCAAAGACAACCTTCAACTGGAGTTGGGGCTTCCCTCGCAAGAGCGGGTGGAGATCGTCCTGCTGGATACCCGGGGCCGGCGGGTTCAGGAGGTTTTCAATGGTAGCCTGCCTGCCGGAAACCACCGGCTTTCCGCCGCTATCGGGTATTTGCCTTCCGGGGTTTACTGGTGCGGCCTTCGTTATGGTGGAGAAGTGCAGGTGGTGCGGATGGTGATGAAGGAATAGTGGGCTTTGGACGGCCCTGGGGTAAAGCCGGAAACCGGAAGGCCTATAGGTGCAATCTGCGCCTCAAAATCGGAAGTCGGAATTGCGACACGAGCGAAGCGACTGGCGCCTGCCTACCCGCCAGGCAAGCCTTGGCGGCCTGGCAGGCAGGGAGTAAGTCAGAACATTGTCTCGCTGGGGGCGGCGGAAAGAGGGCGAAAGGGGCCTGCACCATAGAAAAACAAAGCTTCCTTAACAAAAGGAAGTTTGAAGGTTTTCAGGTTCTCCTGTTTCACTGTGGCGCCCACCTATTCGCCGCCATCCCCTCCCATTCTATGTAATTTCTGGTTATCTTACGCCCGCAAAACGCCGGTTCACCGAATACACGAATGCACCAATACACTTTTACACGAATACACCTGCTGGCCACCCTCCTGGCCCTCCTCAGCCTCTTCCTCAACCTTGGCGTGCAGCCCGTCTATCTGGAGGAGCCGCGCCGGGCCACCATCGCCATGGAGATGGAGGAGAACGGCAACTTCATCGTTCCGACCCAGTTTGGTGAGTTCTATTACAAAAAACCGCCGGTTTTCAACTGGGTGGTATGGGCCAGTGCGAAGGTGATGGGAGCTTATTCGGCCTGGGCGTTGCGCCTGCCGACGGTATTGTCCATAATTCTCACTGCTCTGCTGCTCTTCGTACTGGGGCGCCGGTACGTCAATGCGGAATTCGGATGGTTGTCCGCCCTGCTGTTCCCTATCAGCGGGGGGCTGTATTTTTACTTTTCCCTGCTGGGAGAAATCGACCTGTTTTACACTTTCGTCACCTTCGCCGGCTTTGCCGCCCTGTTCCACTTTCAGCAGCAGGGGAGGTACGGGCTGATGTTTACCGTTACATATGCACTGGCAGCGGTGGGCACGCTGACCAAGGGCCTGCCCTCGATATTGTTCCTGGGGTTGTCGGTACTGGCCTGGCTGTGGTGGGTAAGGGAGTGGAAACGCCTGTTGTCACTGGCTCACCTGGCGGGTATCCTGGTGTACTGCGCCCTGGTGGGCGGTTACCTGCTGGCCTACCATCAGTACAACGACATCAGCAACTACCTGCAGATGATGGTGGCCGAGTCGAGCGAGCGCACGGTGGCGGAGAACGGCCTGTTCAAGCTACTGGAGCACCTGTTAATGTTTCCTCTGGATACGATAAAGGACCTGCTGCCCGGCGGCCTGCTGCTGCTCTTTGCCATCCGGAAAGACTTGCGTGGCCTGCTGCTGCGTAATAAGCTGCTTACCTTCGCCGCGCTGATGTTCCTGGTGAACATCCTGCCGTACTGGGTATCTCCCGGCGCCCGGCAGCGGTATATTTATATGTTGTACCCCTTCCTGCTGATGATCGGCCTGTACGCATATCAGCACCGGGATGAGGTGGAAGCCTGGCGGTTTGGGGCCTTTCGCATCCTGAGCGGCATCCTGATCGGCGCCGTAGCCCTGGGCAGCCTTGCCATCCCCTTCATTCCGGGGCTGGGTTTTCTGAATTACCGCTGGCCGCTGGCGATCGCCGGCTTCCTGGCAGGTGCGGCGGTATTCTACTTCTACCTGCGCCAACCGCAACGGACGCTGATATTGCTGATCCTGGCCACCGCCATTGCCCGACTGCTGTTCGACTTTACCGTCTTGCCTCAGAGAGCGTACGAGAGCGACGCCCAGGTGGACATCGAGATCGCCCATGCGGTGGATGAGATCGTTGGAGATACGCCATTATATTTATACCAGGACGCGCGTATATCCTTCTCCGCCATTTTCTACCTCAACCAGATCCGGGGGAAGACGCTGCGGCGCAATTACGAGCTGGAAAAGGGAGCTTATTACATTGCCTTGCCGGAGCAGTTTCCAGGAGAGGAAGTTCTGTATGAGATACCTTATGATGAGGAAGTATATGGGGTGGTGAAGTACCGTTAGAGCATGCTCTTAGGCCTTATACCGGCTGGGCCTGCCGGCCAGCGTCTCCCCGAACATGTACCGTTCGATGGCCGCAATATGCCGGATCTGATCGGCAATGGTGAATTTGCCGGCCTTGTAAGTATATTCCAGCTTGTCGGGCGGCACAACAGAGAGGAGCCGCTCGGTGCGCGCCCGGATGCTGGAGTAATAGTCGAGAAAGGAGGAGATGCCGGTGATTTCCATGTCTATATTTTTCAGAAGCCTAAACCGCCAACAGCCGTCCCCTACCGGACACCGACTACCTCATTCCACCCCCACACATCCTCCGCCTTACCTGTGCGTATCGCCTGCAGCTCTGCTTTGAACGAATGCATCACCGCATCCTCCTTCACATAACAGGAATAGGTTTCCTCCCCGATCGCGATGGACTCGATGGGCGCCACCACGGCCGCCGTACCCGCTCCGAAGGCTTCCACCGGGGTATCGCTCCGCAGGGCCGCCTCCAGCTCCCGGATGCTGACCTTGCGCTCCTGTACTTCCAGCCCGCGGGCCCGGGCCAGCTGCAGGATGGAATCGCGGGTGACGCCTTCGAGGATGGTGTCGCCAAGCGACGGGGTGATCAGAATGCCGTCGATAATGAAAATGACGTTCATGGTGCCTGATTCTTCGAGGAACTCGCGGGTTTGCGCGTCCGTCCACAGCACCTGATCGTAGCCTGCTTCTACCGCTTTTCGGGTAGGTAGAAAAGCGCCCCCGTAGTTCCCGCCGCACTTGGCGTACCCCGTGCCGCCGTCCGCCGCCCGAATGAACTCCGTTTCTACTTTCACCCGCAGCGGCCGTGCGTAGTAGGGGCCCACCGGCGTGCAAACGATCAGGAAGAGATACTCGTCCGAGATCTTCACGCCCAGCCGTTCCTCGGTGGCGATCACGAAGGGGCGGATGTAGAGGGAGGTGTCTTTCCCGGAGGGCGCCCACTGCTGGTCCAGTTCGATGAGTTGCCGCAGGCCTTCCCGGAACAATTCGTAGGGGACGGCGGGCATGGCCATGCGGTGCAGGGAGCGGTTGAAGCGCTGGTGGTGCTTCTCCAGGCGGAATATGGAAATATTGCCATCTTCCATGCGGAAAGCCTTCATGCCTTCGAATACGGTTTGCCCATAGTGGAAACAGAGGGCAAAAGGACTGAGGGTTAGCTTGCGGAAGGGCTCAATGCGGGCCTCCCTCCATTCTCCGCCGGCGTAGCGGGCAATGAAGAGGTGGTCGGTGGGCGCCTTGCCAAAGGGCAGGTTGTTGATGTCCAGCCCCGGAAGGCGGGACTCGGCGGTGCGGTGGATGGGAATGCTGGTTGTGGTATGCATATATATGAATTTGATTTTTTTATTGGAAACCGCTCAACCTGCCAGGTTTGCGGGGAGAATACGGGTGGCTAAACCCGGCAGCGTTTGTCAGAGGCCTTCCTGTCAAGCCCCTGCACGTCTTCGATAAACACTGCCGGGTTCGGTCTTACGGGGGCTTACTTTAAACCCGGCAGGTTGAGATACCTATGACTTCAACAACTCAACCGCTTTGCCGCACCGCCTTCAGCCCCAGTTCCATCTTAATATTCGCCCGCTCATAAGCGCCCGGATCCAGTGGAATTTCCCGGAAGCCCAGCTTGCGGTAGATCGCAATGGCTGCCGGCAGTTTGGTTTGGGAATAGAGGATGAGCCTGGGTGCGCCCATTTCCGTTGCCCGGCGGATGGCGGCCTGGCAAAGCTTTGTGCCTGCTCCCCGCCCCCGGTAGGGCTTGTCGACGGCCATCTTGATAAGCTCCAGGGCGCCGTCCTCGTTGTACTTCAGAGCGACGGCCCCGATGATGCGCTCTTCCAGGCGGGCGAAGAGGATCGTTCCTCCGTCCTTCAGGATGGCCTCTTCCGGGTTTTCGAGCACCCAGCGGTCGATGGGCTCTACGCTGAAGTACTCTTCCAGCCAGGCTTTGTTGAACTGTTCGAAATAATGCCGCCACTCCGGGCGGTAGCCGAGGATCTCAATAGGTGACATGGTGTTCCAGTTTTGGGTGATCTCAAAAAATGCCGGGTGATTTCAAGGTGGAAAGCGGAAGGCGGAAATCGCAATTTGGCTCCCCGTCCTTCCCCCTTCCCACTTCGTTCTTGCTTTCCCCCACAAATATCCCTACATTTGAAAAAGCAAAACAGATGCAGATTTTTGTTTTTTAGGCATAACAGATGTTATGGACAGCAATAATGGCTTTCTGTACAGCCAGGTGGCGGAGCGCCTGGAGGAGATGATCGGGAACGGGGTGTTGCGCACCGGCGATAAGCTGCCTTCTGTGCGGGCTTTGAGCGAGGAACAGGGCATCAGCATGAGCACGGCCTTCAAGGCCTACAGCGAACTGGAGAAGAAGGGCCTGGTGGAGGCGCGCCCCAAGTCGGGCTACTACGTGCGATTTTCGCCCCAGGAACTGCCCCGGGCGCCCTTGGTGGAGCGCCGGCCGCCGCCGCCGAAGGACATCAGCGTCGACGAAATGATCCGGGAAGTGTACCGCAACCTGACCTCAGCAGGTATTGTCCGCCTGTCGGTGGCGGCGCCCGCCCTGGAGCACCTGCCCGAGGCCAAGCTCAACAAGTCGATGATGGAAGCCCTGCGCGAGGACGCCAACAGCTGCATCCAGTACGACGATATTCAGGGCAACCCCCGCCTGCGGCAGCAACTGGCGCGCCTGTCCTTCAACTGGGGCGGCAGCGCGGCGCCGGATGAGGTCATCACTACCCAGGGCTGTATGGAGGCCCTGTCGCTTTGCCTGCAGGCCCTCACCCGGCCCGGCGATACGGTCGTGATCGAGGCTCCCGGTTATTTCGGTGTATCTATGGTGTTGCACAGCCACGGGCTGAAGGCCCTGGAAGTGCCCGTCCACCCCGAAAGCGGCATCGATCTCGATTACCTGGAAGGCGCTCTGGGGCGGGTGCCCGTCGCCGCCTGCCTCTTCGTTCCCAATTTCAACAACCCCACCGGCGCCTGCATGCCCGACGAACGCAAGGAGCGCCTGGCGCGCATGCTTGCCCAGCGCGGCATCCCCCTCATCGAAGACGACATCTACGGCGAGCTCTACTTTGGCAAGAGCCGCCCCCTGGCCTGCAAGCACTTCGACGAGAAAGGGCTGGTGCTCTACTGTTCTTCTTTTTCCAAGATGCTGGCGCCGGGCTACCGCGTCGGCTGGTGCATTCCCGGCCGCTTTCACGAGCAGGTGCTACGGCAGAAGCTGGCCCATACCGTCACTTCCGCCACGCCCACCCATGCCGCTATGGCCCGCTTTCTGGACGCCGGCCGCTTCGGGCTGCACATGCGCCGGCTGCGTAAGGCCCTACATACCCAGTGCCTGAGGTATACCCAGGCCATCAGCGATCACTTCCCGGAAGGGGTACGGGTTACCCGCCCGCAGGGTGGCTATACGCTCTGGCTGGAGCTTCCTCCGGATGTCAATGCTTACAAACTGTACCGCCAGGCCATCCGTCACAACATTAGCATAGCCCCGGGGCAGATGTTTAGCTCCGACGGGCGTTTTTCCAATTACATCCGCCTGAGCTACGGAGCTCCCTATTCGGAGGAGATCGAACGGAGCTTGCAGGTGCTGGGAGGGTTGGTGAAGGTGTAGGAGTGCTAAAGTGTAAAGGTGTAAAAGTGTTCCAACAGTGGCACGCGTGCACGGATCATTTACACATTTACACCTGTCCACTTTTACACAAGCTTTCCGCCCCTACCCGGGCCTATATACCCTCACCGCCTCCGCCAGCACCCTCTCTTTCTCCAGCGTCATCGGCTTGAGCTGCTGGTTGACGAACAGCTCCATCTGGCTGGTGTAGTGCGGGTTGCCGGGTTTGGCGGAAGCGCCGTACGCATTGACGGTTTCAATGATCGGCCCGTCGGTGGTAAAGCGCACCATCTGGATGTAGGAATCGCCGGTGTAGGCCCGCAGGCGGCCGTCCTTGTAAGGACGGCTGCCGACGGCGGCCAGCACGTCGGGGCCCCCACCGTAGGGCAGGTCCACCTCACCGCGGGTATGGCGTTGGAGTTGGCCCAGAGGGACTTTAGTTGTGCCAAAGTGTTCCCGCAGGTGGCTTCGGGCATGAGCGATGGCATCGATCAGCCTGGACTCATCTAATTCATCCCCTGTTTTGAAGCTTTTACGGCTTTTCAGGTTGTCCAGCAGGTAGTAGTAGGCCAGTAACAGGATGGAGGCGGCTTCGCTGTCTTCGCCCGCGATGCGGTCCCAATCCCGAAGCAACTGGATGCTTTCCGCCAGCTCAGGGTATTTTTCCGGCTCAAGATGGAAGATAGGCTCCAGTTTGGGTGCCGAGCTCATGGGGTTATGGTACGCCTGGTCGTATTTGATCCTCTTAAGGTCTTCGTAGTCGATCTGCCTGGCCTGTTCCAGCAGAGCGCCAAGGCGGACTCCGCGGTTGGTCAGGCCGTCCAGTCCCTGGAAGCCCATGGTATTGGGAAAGCTTTCCGGCCGTGGGTTATCAGCCTTACCGGAGGAAAGAAAAGGCGTGTGGTTACAATTGTACACATAGCCTGCGGCGGGATCGAGTACCTGGGGCAGGCTGTCAATGGGGTAGTAATCGCCGGCCCACAAGGTAGCGGAGGTATCACCTGGCAGAAGGGCCTGCCAGTCATACCGCGGGTTGCGCTTCGGGAACAGGCCGTTGCTGATGTAGTAGATGTGCCCTTCCTTATCGGCGTAGACAATATTGGTGCAGGTGACGCCCTGCAGGCGCAGCGCTTCCCGGAATTCATCGAGGTTGGTGGCCTTGTTCATGCGGTACCACTGCTCGGCGCCGCGGATGCTCCGGTTGGCGGGGAAACGCAGGGCGAAGTAGCCGTTGGGCGTTTCAAAGGTGACGCCGTATTTGCTCTTGTAGAATTTCTGTTTGGCGCCGATCGTCAGTAAGCCCAGAAGCTTTATCCGCGCCCTGGTGGGGTAGGGTTCGAGTTTTTCCCACTTTCCGTCGAAACGATACAGCCCCTTTTCAGTGGGGTGCATCTCCAGGGCGTACACATCGGCGAAGTCGGGATAGTTGAGGGTGTGGCCCCAGCCCAGGTGCGGGTTCGTACCAAGGAAGATGGTCACTCCCCCGGGGAAGGTGGCGCCCAGGATGTTCCAACCTTCTTCGCTGCACAGGTGCGCTTCATACCAGGAGAACATACCCTCCAGTGGCTGGTGCGAGTTGATGGCCAGGTAGGTGTGCCCGTCCACTGTCTTTTTGGGGGCGATGGCAAAGGCGTTGGAGCCCCGCTCCTGGGGCGGCGCCTTGTATTTACCGCCCAGGATATTACCGAGTTCGCGGTCGATGCCCGACATCAGGGCCATGCCCAGCATGTAGCTTTTGATGATGTCCTGTCCGGTGATGGGGAACAGCTTTCGGTGCAGCACTTCTCTGGGGCGCCGCTCGGCGTAGGCGTTCACGCCGGCGGCGTAGCCTTCCAGCACTTTGCGAAAGCCCGGGGAGAGGCTTTGTTCATAGCGTTCGTCTACGAGTGTTTCTACATCCAGGAGGTGAAAGGCTACATCGAGGCGGGCGCCGGCTTTGCCCGTTACCCTTCCCATCAGCCCTTTCACCGGCAGCACCTGCTTTTGCAGGGTCTCGAAGTCATCCTCCGCCGTAGCCCAGGCGAAGCCGTAGGCCACTTCCGCGTCCGTCGGGGCGAAGATGTGGGGCACGCCCCATTCATCGCGGGCGATGGTGATGTTGGCGGGGTTGGGCTGGGCGAGTAGGGTGGAATGGAAAAACAAGAAGATAAAGATGTAATAATAATGGCGCATGGCAAAAGAATTGGCAAGTTTGTTCCATCCTGTTAATCTTGTCTATCCTGTCTATTCTTCTCAAAAAACGCCTTTCCCTTCTCGAACTCTTCCTGGAAGACCTTTCTGATCTCTTCGATGTCAAAATTATCCAGGGAGCCGTATTTGTCCAGGAGGTGGTCGAACACCTGGCCTATGCTATAGGTGTTGGCTGCCGAGAAGGCCGCCATGGAGATGCCCCCCAGCACCGTCCCGATACCGGGGATGAGTTTGAAAACGCTGGCCGACATGCGCGCCATGATGCTGCCGCTCAGGGCGGTGATGATGGCCTTGCCCTGCAGCTCGGAGTAGTCTACATCATGCAGTTTACAAAGTGCCTTCAGCATATCGAGCTGCACCAGGGTGACGGCCCCGACGTCCAGCACGGGAACGGGGATGGCGCCCCCCGCAGCGGCGAACAGGGCGTTGGACTGGATGATCTTCTGGGCTCGGGAGGTTTTGTCTTGCATGGCAGGATGATTTTGATGTTCGCGGTTCAGGTTGCGCACCTTTAAAATAAAAACCAAAGATACTTTTTCTTTCCCTGGCATTCAACCTGGCCCAGGCAGAACGAATTAACGGGGCAATAAAGAACCCTGAAAAACTGGCTAAATGGGCTGCCGAAACTGCCCGGTTAGTTAATTCGCTCTAGTCGCACAAGTGCTGTTGGCACTAAATAACGGGGCAGTTATTTTCCCGCCGGGAACAAATGCCTTTGTTGGTTGTTTGCTGGCAATCAACGGATTAGAGGCTGCAGATGGACAATAACCAACAACTAACAACTACCCCGGAACTTCGTTCCCGGCGCACTGGTTTTTACTTCAATTGCCGCAGGAACCATTCCCGTTCCCGGAAGGTTTTTGCCGCTTCGACCTCTTCTTTCAACACTGCCCTGCCTTGCCTGTCCGTTGGAGGCAGTTGCAGGAGGCGGCGGGCAAACTGGAGCAGCAGCAGGTAATGTTCCCGGTGGTAGCCCAGGGCGGTGTGGCGCTGCAAATAGACGCGCATGCTTTCCAGGAGGCTGTCCAGCGCATCCCATTCGCCGAGTTCATAGAACACCTTCAGTTGGAGGGTCTTGGCGCCGAAGTACAGGAACGGCTGCCGGGCCTCTACGGTGGACAGCAGTTGCAGGGCCCTGTCCAGTTCACCCAGTTCATAGGCCAGCTTGGCGGCAGTGTAGGAGGGCAGGGCCTCCCGGAACTCCGGGCGCAGAAAGCGGGCATGCTCCCGGATGAAGTGTTCCACCCATTCAAAACGGTTGAGCTTGAGCCCCAGGGAGACGATGTTGCCGAAGGTGCTTTCCGGGATGTGCCCGTCTTCGAGGAGGAAGCCCTGCTTCAGGCTCTGTTCATAAAGGGAGAAAGCCTCCAGTGCGAAGCCTTCCTCTCCCCGGTTCAGCGCCCGGATGCAGTAGTTGATCGCCAGCAGGTAGAGGTCCCGGATCTCCTGCCGGGGGAAGCCCGGCCGATGGGCCTCCATGGCCCGGCGCAGTCGTTGAAATGCCGCTTTGTCGCCCCCGCGTACGACCGCCAGGTAACAGGCGTGGTACACCGTTATAGCGGGTACGTTGAGGAGGGCCGGCCGCAACTGCAGCTGTTGCTCTATCGCTTCCAGAAAATGAATATCGTAAGCTTCCTGGCTGGCGATGCGGCGGCTGTGCTCCAGGCAGGCCTGCTTGAGCTTTTCGGCGATGAAGAACTCATCCAGGCGGTCGCTCATCGCCTGCAGGTTGGTGGGCTCCTGCCGGTTGTGGCTGGCAATGTAGTCGTAGTACTCTTGTTCCAGGTCATAAGCCCGGTAGAGGTGGTGGGCGGTGTGCTGCCCGTGGTTGTCGAGCAGGGCCCGCGCCTGCGCCATGCTGCGCTGGAACAGGTGCGCTTTGCGACGGCGGCGCAGGTTGCGCAACAGCAGAGGGTACTGTTCCAGTTCGTCGCTTTGCAGTTCCTTCCACACCAGGAAACTTTCCACCAGCCTGGTAAAACGGCTCAGCAGCAGGTACCAGTCCCGGCTGAGGTAGGGTTTCCCCGGCATCACCTGCCGGATAGCCCTCTTTTTATCTAACTTCTCATGGCGGTTCTTCCGCCACCAGGCCAGCAGGCGGGCCATTTCCGGCCGGCGGTTGAAGGCCGGGCTGCAGAGAAAAGTTTCCAGCTGGTTCAGTTCGGTTGAGGACAATATCCGGAGTAACTGAAAGGCAATGGGCGTTTTCAATTTTTAGAAAATTGTTTTTAAAATATTGATTATCAATGTTTAATTATTTTTTTGATTGTATAAATATAGAAAAATGTTCTTGCGGGTGGTTGAGAATAGCTTCATTTTAGCAGCATGAAAACAGATACTATGAAGCATACGGATAGAAATGGGTGGGCCTCAGCTGCGTTGAAACCAATTGCGGCCACTTTTTTCGGGATACTGCTGATGCTGCCGCTCCGGGGGCAGTTGGAGCGCGATTCGGTTAAGGTTATCCTGGATGTTCAGGAGCTTCGGGAGGTTAAGGCGGCCGACCTGGATGGCGACGGCGATGAGGATATCATTGGAACCCGAAATGGCTGGGATGGCCATCTGGCTTTTTATGAAAATACCGATGGACATGGCGCGCTGGCCTGGCCGAGAGTGTTCGGGGATTCGGTTTGGGAAGACAGCCCGAGTTCCTTTTACCATTTCGAGCTAAGCGATATGGACAACGACGGCGACCTGGATATCGTGGACGGCCGCCGCGCCCGGCAGGCCTTCCCCTACTGGGAGAACGACGGCCAGGGCCATTTCAGCCTCATCGGCCCGCAGGCGCCCTCCGGCAATTGGGTGCGCGACTACGATGCTTTCCGGGTGGCCGACCTGGACGGCAATGGCTGGCAGGATGTATTGCACTTCAACGCCAGCAACCGCCGGCTATATGTCAACTGGAACCCGGGTTCGGGGCAGGCTTTCACTTATGAAGCAGTTGGTTTTTTCGACTTTCTGGATTTTTATGAACTCAGGGGCCTGGAATTGTGCGATTACGACCTCGACGGCGACCTGGATGTGCTGTTACTCTCCACGGGCCAGTTTGATCCGGACGGCCAGAAAGTCCTTCTGCTGGAGGTGCTTCAACAGGAATCCGGCAGCTTCTCCCGGCAGAATAGCGCCTTTCTGGAATTTTATTCAGATTCCCCCGATTACTTTCTGGAAACTTCCGTGGCCGACTTCGACCACGACGGTTTTCCCGACCTGGCCCTGAGCAAGAACCCCTTGCTCCATTTTGCGCCGCAAGGCATGATGCTGGTGCGCAACGCCGGTGGCACATCCCATTTTTCCCT
Organism: uncultured Phaeodactylibacter sp.; assembly: GCA_964418125.1. Lineage (GTDB taxonomy): Bacteria > Bacteroidota > Bacteroidia > Chitinophagales > Saprospiraceae > JACJXW01. Next base: position 8,385 of record CAYQKY010000021.1, on the reverse strand, counting down.
GCAGGAAGAGTGGGCGGATTATGCCTCCCATACCTTAGCGGATATTGATGCGGACGGCGACCAGGATATTCTGGCCCTGAAACGTACGGTTTCTCCTGGAAGCGGCGATCTGTACACCTGTGAATGGCTGGAGAACAACGGCACTTTCAACCTCACGCCTCAACCGCTCGATTCCGTCTATGCCGGCTACCAACTCACCACCGGCGACCTCAACGGCGACGGCCGCCCCGACCTGCTATCCTCCCGCCTGGACGCCGTCGGCCTGGACCTTACCCGCGACAATTCGCAGCTATTTTGCCGGTTCGCTTTGGATAATGCGGGAACCTTTACCTCACCTTCCCCGCTGACGGACGCCTTCAGCTACATCAGAGACTTCACCGCCCGGGACTGGAATGGCGATGGCCTGCCCGATATCCTGCTGGCGGCGGAAAGCGGCCTGCGTTGGATCGAGAACCTTTCGGATGGGAGCGCCTTCTCCCCGCCCCGGCATTTGTGGCGGCCTCCATCGGGCTTAGGGCATTTCCAGTTTACCTCCCTGGATGGCGACAGCCTGCCGGACGGGGTGGGCGCCCTGCCGGATGAAGGCTGGACGCCGTTCCAACTCGTCGCCTGGCTGGGGGACACCGTAAACGGCCCGGGTACAGTCATTCCCTTCCCGGGACTGGAACTGCAAGGGGCCAACCACTTCGCCACCGGCCGCCTGGATGGAGATGCGGATCAGGACATTGTAGCGGCCACCACCGATGGGGAAGTGGCCCTGATCTGGAATGAACTGAACACCGGCGGGGGGCTGGCCCTGGCCCCCGTTTCCTTCCCGCTGCCGGTAGAACTTCCCTATTTACGCCAACTTATGGTTGCCGACCTGAACCAGGACGGAGCGGGCGACCTGCTGCTGCGCACCAACGGCCCTACCTATTATGCCCTCCACCTCGACGGCAACGGCGCCTTCGGCGACTGGGCGGCCATTCCGGGAATGGACGATGCCATCAGCCTGTTTACCGGCGATTACAACCAAGATGGGCTGCTGGATGTGCGGGGCCATTTTTATTATGATAATACCCTGGGATACTTCATGGCGATGGCTAGCTTTGATACACTTAGCCAGAGCTTCTCCGCGCCGGTGCTGCTGGGAGAAGCCAGAAGCTTTTACGGCCAGGAGGAGGCCTCGCTCAACGAGGATCCCGTACCCGACCTGGTTACCGGCCATGGTTTTGTGCTCAATATTGGGAACAGCGGCTATTTCACAGAACCCTACCTGCCGGAGCCTTTTTCCAACTATCTGCCCAATGGCCTGTACCAACTGCCCGAGCGGGCCGACCTCAACGGCGACGGCCGGGAAGAACTGATCACGGGAACCCAAAGCATTATTGCCTATGGCCTGGGTTTTCTGCAGGGCAGCGCTGTGGACGGCCTGGTGTTGTGGGATACCACCGCCAACTGTGCTTTCGATTCCCTGTATCCTTCCCTGCCCGGCGCCAGGCTGGTGCTTAACAGCGGCATATCGGAACAACTAACGGCAACCAATCCCGATGGCCATTATGGTTTTTACCTGCCCGGCGCCCCCCAGCATGTCCTCTCTGCTGTCCCCCCGAGTGATTACTGGGACGTCTGCCCGCCGGATACCACCCTTTCCGGCGATGGGCCGCATACCGTCCACTTTGCCGCTTCCGCGAACACCTCCTGCCCCCTGATGGAGCTGGATCTGAGCATCAGCCCCGTCCGGCAGTGCTTTCCCTCCATGGTGAGCATGGCTTACCGCAATACAGGGGCCGTCCCTGCCGCACCGGTTACCATTACGCTCACCTTTGATGCGCGTTTGACACCCCTGCAGTCCACCCCGCCCTGGGCAAGCATATCTGATACCACTCTGGTTTTCGAGTTTGCGGAGGTAGGAGTAGGAGAAGAGGGCCAGGTTGTGGTTGAGATGGAGCCCGATTGCCAGAACCTGGCGTTGGGCGAGGTACTGTGCTATACTGCCCGCATTACTCCCGACTCCCTCTGCAGCCCCATGCTGGCGGATTGGGCCGGCGCCAGTTTGCGCGCCTCTTCCTTCTGTGCAGGCGACTCGTTGGCGTTCCGGGTAGAAAATACAGGCAACGGCGCCATGGCTGCCCCGGAAACCTATCAGCTCAGCATCGTCAATGACGACATTGTTCTGCTGGAATCGGGCGGCCTGCAACTGGGGCCTGGAGAGGCGGATACCATCCGCACCCCGGCCGATATGGAGGCCTTCCTGTTTGAGGTGCAACAACCGGCCGGCCATCCTAATCCCGAGCCCATCAGCCTGCTGTCCGCCGGCTGCCTGTCGCCTCTGGATACCGGCCTGTTGAATGCCTTCCCCGGCAGCAACGGCGACGGTTTTGCGGTGGAACGCTGCGGAACAGTTATCGGCCCGTATGACCCCAATATTAAGGTGGCAGTTCCGGAGGGCTACGGCGAGGAGCGCTTTATTGGCGCCGGCCAGCCCATTCAATATACCATCCATTTTCAGAATGTGGGATCTGATATGGCGCGCACCGTCACTATCCGGGACAAGCTTTCTCCCCAGCTGAGCCTGGCCAGCTTCCGGGCGGGCCCGGCATCCCATGCCCACGAATGGATCATCCTGCCGGGCCGGGCCCTGGTAATCACCTTTCCGGATATCAACCTGCCGGACAGCACCAGCAACGAGCCCGGAAGCCGCGGCTTTTTCTCCTATTCCATACGCCCGGTGGAGGGTATTCTGCCCTTCACCCGCATTGAGAATGAAGCGGCCATCTACTTTGATTTCAATCCGCCCATCATCACCAACCGGACAGAACACCTCGTCGAGAAACCACGAGTGGCGGAAGCCGTTTACGCCACGATTTGCCCCGGTGGCCTTTACCTGGGGCTGGTGGTAGAACGGGATACGATCCTCCGGCAGTTGTTTGCCTCACCGGAGCAGGACAGCGTCATCTGGCACCACGTCAACGTGCTTACTGTGGAAGACACCGCCGAAGTGGCCGTCAACCTGGATGAGCCCGGCGATTGGCAGGGCATTCCCATCACCCGGGACACCATGATCACCCTGGCGCTGGAGAGTTCACTGGGCTGTGACAGTATTGTCCGATACCACATAACCCTCCTCACGGGCCTGGACGACCCGATCTGGGCGAAGGATATCCGCCTTTCCCCAAATCCGGCGCAGGATAGAGTGCATCTCTCAGGGATAAGGCTTCCGGCAGGGCAGGGAAGGTTGCGCATCTTCCATTCCACCGGGCAGGTGGTGGCGGAGCGGATGGTTTCTCCCGGCGCCCAGGTTCAGAGTTGGGAGGTCGGCGCCTGGCCATCGGGTGTGTATTGGGCCGAGATGGCTGTCGGCGGCCAGCGGGCGCGGTGGCGGTTTGTGGTGGAGTAGGGCTAACCCTTTTGGACTTTGGACGCCCTCGGGGAAAAGTCGGAAGTCGGAAATGCGAAGTCGGAACGGGGTCCGGAATGAGCGCTAAGCGCCCATTTTACTTCGTCAGTCGCTTCGCTCGTGTCCGCCTTCCGCCTTCAAACTTCCTTTTGTTAAGGAAGCCCCATTTTTTAAGGTGGAAGCGCCTTTCGCCCTCTTTTCGCCGCCTCCGACAAGACATTGTTCCGACTTCCGCCTTCCGAATTCCGACTTTAAGGCGCCGCTTGCACCTACCGGCCTTCCGATTTCCCACTTAAGGCCAGTGCCCAAATGGCATTTCCCAGAACGTCCAAAGTCCAAAACCCTTCAACCGTGGACCCATCTCATTCAGCCTCGGTCCTCTGCCCCCGCAGCCGCCTCATCCCGTAGTTCACCGTGATCATCACCGCCAGGCCGATGGCGTAGGCGGTGATGGCCATCAGCCATTCGTACTGGTCTCTGGAGAGGGCTTCCCGCTTGGCGGCCAACCCCCAGAGATTGACCAGCCCTTTTTTGACGAAGAATCTGGAAACGAGCGAAGATGCAGCTAAGCCGGCGAGGTAGCCGGCAGCCAGGTTGAGCGCCTCATCGGCGAGGAAGGAGGTGAACTTGGACATATCGGTTTTTGGGGAGAAAGCTACGGGGATTTTGGGAAATCATATTCGCTGATCCCCTGAGATTTATCATAAGTTTATCTTCAACACTTTTGATAAGGCTATTTCAATTATCGCCGGCCTCGTGTTCTAAAGACATCCCCTGCCATGAGTTTTATCGGTAGAAGCATTAACCAAATTACTTCGAGGGCGTAGCCCCCTTCAACAGTGCTTCGATATCCGTCGGCTTGCCATCGATACTGCGGCTGTTCTTCTCCCGCCAGTAGTCGCGGATGCCGTCCGGGCCCTTCTTCTCCGCCCATTGGAGCAGCGTATCCCGTTCTCCCTGGTAGGTGTATAGCGGGACGCCAAAGCCGCAGGACGTTTGTACCAGTTCGATCTGCAATACGAAGATCTGGCGGGCGCCGGGAAGGGTGGGAAACAGGGGCGACAGTGCCTGCCAGCCCACTTCGCCCTCATGGTGTATCGTGGCGCTGCCGTACAGCCTCAGGATCAGCGGGTTGCCCTCAAAGGCACAGAACATAACGGTCATGCGGTTTTGTTCCAGGATATGCGCGGCGGTTTCGTTGCCGCTGCCCGTGAGGTTGAGCCAGGCGATGCGGTTGTCGTCCAGTACGCGCAGGGTGTCCATGCCTTTGGGGGAAAGGTTGATCCGGCCGCCGGCGCCGGCGGTGGCCACGAAGAATAGCTTCTGGGCCTTGATGAAACGGGTGAGGCGCTCGTTGAGCGCCGGGAGTTGTTTTGCCATATTGTGGTTTTTAAATTGTTGATTAAAACGGATTCCGGACTTTGGACGTGTCCTTATCGGAAGTGGGGTTTTCGTCTCCGACGCCAAATAAATTTGGCGCACCGAGGTACAGTCGCTATAGTCAACAGTGGCCCGCCCACCGCCCACCATCCAACAATGAAACCATCCAACAATCTGCAACGGGCAAAACCATGGCATCAAACCTTCCAGGCCTTAAAGTTTTACCGCCCCTGCGCCCCGCTATCAGAACTTCGGCATCCCCGGCCCGTCCATCAGGCGCGTGAGGAAAAAGTCGAGCAGTTGAGGTTTGAAAATGGCGGCGACGGCCAGCATGAAGACGACGCCGTAGACCGCTCCCCAGAGGTGGGCCTCATGGGCGATCAGGTCGCCGCCGCGGCGCGACATGTAGGAGGAGTACCAGATGTAGCCCACCGCGAAGATGATGCCTGGGAGCGGGGGGAAGATGAACCAGTCCCAGGGCGCAAAGAGGATGTAGGCCATCACCAGGGCGGAAGTGGCGCCCGAGGCGCCCACGGAGGAGTAGCCGGCATTGTTTCGGTATTTAAAAAAGGTGGGGATGTCGGCGGCGATAATGGCGCTGAGATAGAAGAAAATAAAAACCAGCCGCCCGATAAGGGGGTCGAAGATCACCTGGGTGAAGACGGGCTCCAGGGCGGAACCGAAGAGATAGAACACGTACATGTTCAGGATAAGGTGGCCCCAGTCGTTGTGTACGAAGCCGCTGGTCAGGAAGCGGTACCATTCTCCGAATTCAGCAACCGAAGAGGGGTGGAAGGCCAGCTTGTATTTCATATCCTGGTTGTTGAAAGCCTGGTAGGATACCAGTAAGGTCAGGCCGATGAGGATAAAGGTCAGGCTAATGGTCATATTTCAGGCGTTGTGATAGGGTTCGTTATTGAGTATGGTCATCGCGCGGTAGAGCTGCTCCAGAAAGAACAGGCGCACCATCTGATGAGAAAACGTCATTCGGGACAGGGATAGTTTACTGTCGGGGCGGGCGCAGAGCTCCGGCGAGAAGCCGTAGGCGCCGCCGATGAGGAAAATGATACGCTTGTAGCTGAGCTGCAGCTTGTGGCTGAGGAATTCGGCGAAGCTTTCGGAAGTGTACTGCTTGCCGCTTTCGTCGAGCAGCACCAGGAAGTCGCCGGGTTTGAGGCGTTGCAGTACGGCTTCGCTTTCCTTTGCCTTCAACTGTTCCGGACTCAGCTTTCCCGCTTTTTTGATGTCGGGGATGATCTCCAGGCCGAACTTCAGGTAGTGGCTCAGGCGCTTGTGGTATAGCTCCATGCCTTCCTCCAGGTAGCGCTCATTGGTTTTTCCTATGGCCCATAGTTCGGTCTTCATAAGAGGTAAAGATAGCTACTGATCTTGTTTAATGAAGACATACGCTGTAATTATTCGAATTGGTTCATTGTTGAATGGGGGGGATTGTTGGATTGCTATATTCATTGGAGTGCTATTTTGTTATAGTGGCGAAGGGCCTTAGAGCAAATAGGGGCGGCCTGCAGGCAATTGAGTATACACGGGCGCGAACAATACAACCATTTAACAATTTGTCCAGGGGCTCCAAGGGCAAAGGCTTCTGCACTGTATATTCGAAGTAAGCCAGGGTAAAATACTTAGAACAGCGCCAGTTCTTCCATCAGCGAATGCCGTTCCGGGTACTGGCTGCGGAATTCCTCCACCAGCAGGACGGCCAGTTCGCCGGCGCCGATCTCGTGGAGGCGCTGGAGGGCTTCGCGGATACGCTGGGAGGTTTTGCGGCCCAGGTGGTTGCGCAGAAAGTCGGTAAGCAGTTTGCGGTACAGTTCCAGCAAGCGTTCGCGGTGATCGGTGATGAGATAGGGGGAGAACTCCTGCAGGAGGTCGAGGGACTGAACCTCTTCGGAGTAGTTCATGAGGCTTTCGTGCAGGCCCTCTTCGGCGAGGATGCGGGCGATGGTGTTGCGGCGGCTGGGAGCGTAGGGGAGTTGGCGGAAGTGGGCCAGGGTGTCTACCACCTGTTGCCGCCAATCATCGCCGGCGGCGTTGCGCGCCTTCCCGAAGTAGGCGAAATCTTGTGTATCGAGGAAGCGGCGCAGGGCATAGCGGTTTATTTCCTGCTCTTCACCATCGTCCTCTGCCAGTTTGAGCAGCATTTCTTCCAGGCGGGCCTTCACCTCCTGGGGCAATTCGAACCGCAGGCCGGTGATGGCCAGTGCCTTGACGCGGGGCATCTGCCCTTTGGCGATGGCCTGCTGTATGGCGTAGAGCAGCACGTCGGGCTGCATCAGGTTGCTTTCCATGAGGCGGCGGGCTTCCTCCTGCCGGCCCGCCCTTTCCAGAGCGCTGAGCTCGATAAGTAGCAGGGGGGCGTCGGAGCGGCCTTCTTCCCGGTATTTTTTCTGGTAGCCATTCAGGGCTTCAAGGAGGGTTTCCTGCTGGGCGGGTTCTTCGGCGAGTTGCACCATGAGTTTGAAGAACGAAAGGTCGATGCCGTTACTGCGGTACACCAGCTTGTTGTATTCTTCCAGGCAGTACTTCCACAGGCTTTGGAGCAGGGTAGGGGCAGGGCCTTTTTCCAGGAGGCGGTGCAGGTTGTCGAAAGCCCGGGCCACATCCTGTTTCAGTTCCCGTTGTTTGCCTTTGGCCTTTTTCAGGACAGGCGTTATCTTTTCGATGATGCTCTGGCAGATGAAGGCCAGCTCGATAAAGTCGCGCTCCAGGAATGCCTGGCCGGCCTGCTGGTGCAACTCCTCCAGCACTTTGATCAGGCGCTGGCTGCCGCGGGTAGAAATGGAACGGTCGGGCTTGCGTACCGCCTTAATAGTACTGTCCAGGAGCTGGAGGTATTTTTCCTTGCTGTCGATCGCGGAGACGGTAGAAGCGAATCGGGCCTTCAGGGCGATGGCGAAGTTGCGGTTGGCCTTGGCGTAGTCGCGCACGAATTCTGCGAGGTCTTCCAGGCTCACATTGTCCAGCACGATGCCGGTTGTCAGCTTCCGGGGCCCCTGGGGTTCCTTCCGTGCCTTTTCCCGTTTTTGCTTTTTGGCCTGCTGTTTGCGGCGCAGTGCCATCATTACAGCGGCGAGGTGCTCGCACATGCCCTCTTCGGCAAACCGCTCGCATTCGCAGGTGCCGCCCATTACTTTTGAAGGGCTGACCTTGAGTTCCACTTCGTACCCCTCAACGCTGGCCAGCCACAGGTGCTTTTCCAGTTCGAAAAGGTTGGCAACCTTCCCTGCTTCCAGCAGGTTTCCCCCTTCGATCAGCGCGTCCTCGCCTATGTGAGATTCCAGCTTTTGGAGCAAAAAGTTCATTTCGTTTTCTCCGGCTCTTGTAAAAATGCCAATATAGGCCTGACCTTACACAAAACTTCAAAGTTAGGGGTTTTTCAGATTAAAGTCGAGGCCTTTAGCCCGGAGTTCTGATAAACAGAAGGTTTTGTGTTATGAAAGAAAAAGGTGCGAGCGGCCTGCAAAAAGGCTTATCTAAAGTAAAAGGAAATGAAAGGGGAGAATGTTCACGGAGGAGGGGGGCATAGGTTGTTTGTTGTTTGTTGTTTGTTGGGGAGCTGCCCGGGCATCCCAGACAGGCAACAAACAACGAACAACAAACGCTCAAAC
>CAYQKY010000020.1:0-80526 GCA_964418125.1 uncultured Phaeodactylibacter sp. | reverse complement strand
AAAAAATAACATTTTTTTTCTAATTCGTCAGTACGCAGGCGTGCTGAATAGTTACATTTAATTTAGCGTAGGATTCAGTTTTCTTTAGAACCTGATCTTTTATGCCTTTCGGCCTCTTCGCCCCCTACGCCCGGCATGATAACCGGGAAGAGGCGATTACCCTTTAATACTCCCTACTCTTTTCTCCCTATCAGCAAGATATTTTCCGGCAATCCCTCCAACGGGGCAGCCTCCCAGTCTCCTACATGCGTCCCGAACTCGGCCGCTTCAATGAGCCGGCAGCCGGCGCAAAGCATAGCCTGTACGAGATCGCTTACCGTCCAGTGGAATTCATAACAGGGGTAGCGGCCCGCCTTGGGCTCCAGAATATCGTTGCTGTATTCGTAGCGGAAGGGGCCGCGGTTGTAATAGCTCACCTCCACTTCAAGTTTCCCTATACCCTTCTTCCAGATGCGGCGGAAAGGGTGGTATTCATTGACGAGGAACAGGCCGCCGGGGCGGAGGATGCGTACCGCTTCGCTGTAATATTGCTGTAAGTTGGACACCCAGACTGCCACGTGGCCGCCGGTATAAACGAGATCGAATGCGGCATCCGGCAGAGCGGAAAGGCCCGTAACGTCTGCTTGCAGGAATGCGATATCCAGCCCCAGAGCTTCCGCGCGTTCCCGGGCTATGTCCAGCTGTTTTTCGGAGATGTCCACAGAGGTGACTCGCGCGTCCATTCCAGCGAGGGCGAGTACGGCCATATTATCGCCGCTGCCCAGCACCGCCACCTTCTTATCGGCGATATCCTTAAAATATTTTCTCTCTTGCTCTGCAAAGGCGAGCTCCGGGCGTTCGGTGATCTCCCGCCAGTTGCCCCGGCGGTCGATCATGGCTTTCCACTTTGGTGCGGCGGCGTTCCAGCGGGCGCGGTTGGATTGATGATAAGGGTTCATGGCCGAAATTTTTTCTTTAAAATGACCAAAATCATTTTTCCGTTCCGATAATCTGCTGAACTTTTTGTTGCAAGTAAGCCCGGAGTGCCTCATTCCTTTTTATTTTAGTGCACTACTAACATTTATAGTCGGCTTACTGTTATTTTAAAAAGATAAACCAAAACGCTAAACTGATATGAAAGAAGGCTGGGTAAAGATCTACTCTTCCGTTGAAGAGTTTAAGGCTAAGATCATTGAAGATATCCTCAAGCAAAATGGTATCGAAAGCCATATTGTTGAGAAGCGCGATTCCGCTATTCCCTCCCTTGGAGAATCCACGCTGTATACGCCACCGGAAAAGGTGGAAGCCGCATTGGCTATCCTGAAGGAGGAGCAACTGATCGAGGAAGATGAATAGTGTATCAGTGTTTGGTGCATTAGTTTACTGGTTTTCGGCGGCCGGCCATCCTTTAGAACTTGCCTGATGCACCAATACACTTACACTACCGCACGGATACACTCTACTTTTCCCCAACCTTTTCTCCTTCCGTTTGTATTCAATGGAAGAAAACAACCTCGCTATGAAAAGTAAAGAAAACTGGAACGAGCTGAACAGGGAAGAAGAATACGTCATTGAGCACAAGGGCACGGAGCGCCCTTTCACGGGTGAATATTATAATCATAAGACAGCAGGCGTATACATTTGCCGGCGTTGTGAGGCGCCCCTGTATCGCTCTGAAGACAAGTTCGACTCCGGTTGCGGATGGCCCAGCTTTGACGATGAGATCCCGGGGGCTGTCCGCCGGGAACGCGATGCCGATGGCCGGCGGACGGAGATCCTCTGCAATAACTGCGGCGGCCACCTGGGGCACGTCTTTATCGGCGAGCGCCTCACCCCAAAGAATACCCGCCATTGCGTCAATTCCCTTTCCATGAAGTTCATCCCTCAGGAGGAATGGGAAAAGATGTCTTCGGAGCGTTAAGGGTGGGCAGTACCGTTCTGCCATTTTTTACCAGGATGAAGAACAAAAAGCCGCTGCCTCCCGGCTCCTGAAGGAACTGGAAGGCAACGGGCTGAAGGTATTTACTCAACTGGAATCCGCTTCAACTTTCTGGCAGGCTGAAGCACGCCATCAGAAATTTTGTGATACACGCGGCATTACGCCGGGCAGGAAGGATAGCCGGCGATAATAGCCATTAGGTTTCAGGGCCGGCCACTTGAGGATTCGCCCTTCTCTGCCCTTACCGGCTCAGCCGATAGGTGTAGGATATCCCCAGGGAAAGGTAAGAATCAAACCAGTCTCCTCCCCGCCGATAGAGGTTGTTGATATAATTAACCTCTTCGGGAGAGAAATCCGGCCGGCTCAGCCGGGCTGTCAGTTCTCCCTTCTCTTCATAGATCTCCCTGTAGTCTACAACGGCGCCGCTCACGTCATCCAGGTGATCCGTGAATAATTTTCTGACACTCAGTTCCATGCTCAGCGTCCCCCGTTTGCCCAGGAGCAGGCGCAGGCCGGCGCCCACCGGGATGGCCACCTGGGTTCGGTTGTAGGCAGGTTCATAATCGCTCAGCCCCTGGCCTTCCGTGCCCAGTGGCTGAAGGGCTACGTATCCTGATTCAAACTGAGCTTCCGGGTCAAAATGAAATACGGCTACTCCTCCGAAGAGATAAGGAGTGAGCAGGGGGGAATCTCCCAGGAAGTTATCGGGTATCAGGTACCACTCTCCAACGACCGCCGCTTCGAGCAGGTTGGTCTGAAAAGCCAGTTCCCTTGTAGGGTAAGCGCTGCGGGCGTCGTCACCCCGGAGATTGCCGTAGGTTAAGCTGCCGCGGATGCCGAGGACGCCCCGGTTTCGGTACCGGAAAACGATACCTCCTGCCGGTTCTACAAAACGAGTGTAGCGGGGAAGGATCTTGGGAGAAAGGTCGCCGCTGTAAACCAGTGCGCCAAAATAAATTCCCCCTTCAAAATCCTGGGCCTGCAAAAAGGTAGCCCAGGCCAGTAGTGTACTGATCAGTAGAATTCTCATAATATGTTTGTTTTAGCGTTTTACGCATTCCTCTACCCGGGAAAACCGGCCCTAAGGCAGGCCCCGAGGTTTTTTAAACTTAAATATTCTTTCTTGGGAGCGTAAGCTGCGATTTACGGTGCGGAAGGAAAGGCTGATCCTTTTTCCGCCTTCAGGGGGAATTTAACTTTAACCGGCGCCTCAGGTGCTGGCCAATGGTGTTTTATTTAAGCAGATATAGGCTGGAGGGAAGTTCGGTAAAGGAAATTTCCTGATGTACCCTTCGCTTCCGCATCCGGATTGGTGGGAGAGCAAACACAAGCTGTTTGTTCTGCCCCGGTAAACCTGCACCCTTTCAGGTGGAGGATAGGAGAATGATATATATAGTTGCTGTTTGCCAGGTTGGCCGATGCCCTCGGCCCTTTAGAGCCGTGGGGGGAAACGGCATCACTGGCGTGAATTACGCCTTAAAAATACATAATTATTCTGAGATTGTCCAGTCCTTTCTTTTACCCGGGCGATCGTCTTGAAGTGAGGCTGGCCGACGGCGCGGCGTTGGAGCTTAAAAACCTCCGGGGCCTGGCTTTTGGATTGTGCCTATCTCAGTGTGGCCCCATCGGCTTCCGGAATGGCGTATTTGGATGAAAACAGGAAAAGGTTCACCCGGCGTGCGAACCTTCCTGAAATAATTCCCCTTGAAAAGAAGCGAGGCTTATCTTACTGTTGTCATCTTTTAATACATAACAGCCCGGGGAATTCCCATCTTCATCTTCGGCGTAATCAAGCACAAGAGTAAGCTGAGAATAGGCGGTGCTCTCGAGTTGTCCGTCGGCCAGTACTTCAGTGTTCCCATTCCGGTAAGCCATCAGGTCGATGGTCTGCTTGCTGTCGAATCCCACCAGGGGTTCTCCGTCTACCCGGATACCGGAAACAGTGACGAAAGCGCCCTTGACAGAAGCGACATCGATCGGAGCATCGGTAATCTCGAATCGGACATTGGCGTTGGTTTGCGGTTCGTCATCTTCTGTACAACCCCATAGGCCAATGGATAATACCAAAAAGGCAAAAACAATTTTGCGAAAGTTCATAAGGATCAATGATTTTAGTGAAGTAGAGTTTTTGCCAGTATCCTGTAATTTTTTTTGGTAACTGAAAAAAGCTCTCCCGTGTTCGGAAAGAGCCTGGCAAATTCAGAGCATTCAGGGAGCAAGGGGGGAGCGCCCTAGTGAACGAAATTCTTAGAGCATGGTTGGAGGCCAATCTTTGAGCTACAAAGGCCACTTTTTTCATCAAAAAATTGACTCTTTTCGCTTTTAAACTCGGCCTCCAAACATGCTCTTCAACAATTCTTTGGGCTCTTTTTCGTCCATGCTGCCCCGGCACTGCGTGTGCGGGGGAAACTGTTGGAAAACCTGAGACGAAAATATTACGGAAAGGATGACAAAGCAGAAGGGGCTTTCTGTCCCGGATTTAAAGCCATTTCTTACGCTTGAAAATAATGATCAACCCGCCGGCGATCAGCACCATGATGCCCCAAAGCACAAAGTAGCCGTACTTCCAGTGCAATTCCGGCATATAGTCGAAATTCATGCCATATATCCCCGCCAAAAAGGTCAGCGGGATAAAAATGGTGGAAATGATCGTCAGTAGCTGAATGACATTGTTCATTCTGAAACTGATCTCCGAGAGGTACAGGTCGTACAAGCCGTTCATCACATCGCGGTAGGTATCGATGGTGTCCATCACCTGAATGGTATGGTCGTAAAGGTCGCGGAGGAAGATACGGGTTGTTTCCTCGACAAAGGGGCTGTCGGTTTTGGAAAACCGGCCGATGGCTTCGCGCAGGGGCGATACCATTTTGCGCAGCATGATAGACTCGATTTTCAGGCCGTGTATTTTTTCCTTGCTGTTTCGGCCCGGCCGGGAGAGAATCTCCTCTTCCAGCTCGTCCAGCACCCCTTCCATCTGGTCCAGAAGGAGGTAATAATGGTCAACGACGTTGTCGGCCAGGGCATAGGACAGGTAGTCGGCCCCCCGCTTTTTGATCTTGCCCCGGCCGGAGTGAATGCGTTCCCGAATGGCGGGGAAGAGATCATCTTCATCTTCCTGAAAAGAAATGACAAACCCCTTACCGGCGTAAATAGACACCTGTTCCATTTGGACTTCCAGTTTCTCGCGGTCAAATGTCAGCGACTGGACGGTGAGGAAAATGCCGCTTTCATGCTCTTCGAATTTGGGCCGCTGCTGCGTATTGAGCACATCTTCCAATACCAGTGGGTGGATGTTGAACCGTTCGCCCAGGGCCTGCATCAGTTCGACATTGTGCAGGCCTCTGATGTCATACCAGCTCACCAGAGAGCCTTCCTCCGGGGTAGGAAGCTTTTCCTTTGCGTGTTGCTCAAAGATCTGGCCCTCGGCATTGAACTGAACCAGCGTAACGTGGGTTTCTTCCACTTTTTTGCGGCCGGTGAATACAAGGCTCCCCGGAGGCAATCCCGTCTTTCTGGGGCGCTTCGGAAGGCGGACGGCGGGTATTTTGGGTTTGCGTAGATTCATCATGCGAGGTAAAATACTCTAAATTTCCAAAAATGGGAAACACCTTGTTTCCTGAACGGGCCGACACTCCTGTTTTGTTTGGAAAACGCTACTCTTGAAAATATGAAGGAATCTTCATAAATTTGGGCGCGGGCTGGTTCTCCGTTTTGTGTTGCCTGTTGTTGATTAGCCAACAAACAACGGGCAATAAGCGGCAAAACAACCTGCCCATCAGGCCGATACCGATAACACATACCAAAAATCTCACCTCTATGAAAATCGAACAGATCTATACCGGATGCCTGGCTCAGGGAGCCTACTACATTGAAAGTAAAGGCGAGGCCGCCATTGTCGACCCGTTGCGGGAGACCGAGCCCTACCTGAAGAAAGCGAAAGAGAACAACGCTAAGATCAGGTATATTTTTGAGACGCATTTCCATGCTGATTTTGTTTCCGGCCATCTCGACCTTGCCCGGAAAACGGGCGCACGTATCGTCTACGGACCCAACGCGGAAACGGCCTACGAGAAATATGAAGCCAGAGACGGTGAGGAGTTCAGGCTGGGAGGCGCCACCATCCGCGTGCTTCATACGCCGGGCCATACGCCGGAAAGTACAACTTTCCTTTTACTGGATGAAAACGGTAAGGAACACGCTATCTTTTCCGGAGACACGCTCTTTATAGGCGACGTTGGCCGCCCGGACCTGGCCCAGAAAAAAGGCAGCCTGACCAAAGAGGACCTCGCCGGATGGCTCTACGACAGCCTGCGCACCAAGATCATGCCTCTGCCGGATGATGTGATCGTCTATCCTGCCCACGGCGCCGGCTCCGCCTGTGGAAAAAATATGAGCAAGGAGACCTGGGATACTCTGGGCAACCAGAAAAAGACGAATTACGCCCTGCGGGCCGACTTGTCCCGTGAGGAATTTATCCAGGAGGTGACAGAGGGCCTTCAGCCCCCACCCCAGTATTTTTCCAAAAACGCCAGGATCAATAAAACCGGCTATGAAAGCTTTGATACCGTTATGGAGCGCGGCGCACAGGCACTGAGCCCGGAAGCTTTCGAACTGGCGGCCAATGCCCATGACGCCCTGGTGCTCGATGTGCGGGATAAGGAGGAGTTCGTCGAGGGGTTCATCCCCAACAGCATCTTCATCGGGTTGGATGGCACCTTCGCTCCCTGGGTGGGCGCCCTGGTCCCCGACCTGCAGCAACCTATACTGATCGTTGCTCCGAAGGGGCGCGAGGAGGAAACCGTAATGCGGTTGTCGAGGGTCGGTTACGACAATGCCATCGGTTACCTGGAGGGCGGATTCGAAGCCTGGAAGGCCGCCGGCAAGGAAACTGATGTCATCGACTCCATTTACGCCGAGGAGTTCGCCCGGCGGTTCCAGGCCCAGCCCGATATCAAAATCAGGGACGTGCGCAAACCCGGTGAATGGAGCGCCGAACGGCTGGAACCCGCCGAACATTTTGCGCTGGATTTCATAAACGACAACATGTCGGCCATCCAACAAGATGAGCTTTACTATCTGCACTGCCGCAGCGGCTATCGCTCGACGATCGCCGCCTCCATACTGAAGTCCAGAGGGTATGACAACCTGGTTAATGTGCTGTCCTCTCTGGAAGAGATCATCGACGCCGGCCTGCCCCGGACTGATTTTCAGTGCTCGGGGAAAGCCGAGGCCTGAGCGGGCAGGTAGCAGGGGCTCATTGTTTCATGGTTATACGGGTTCATTGTCGGCTTGCCTGGCAATGTTACAATGAACCAGTGTAACCATGAGACATGGAAACCGTGAAACCGTACACCCATGAACCCATGAAACACTGCCCGTCTTCGTGCCTCAGCCGGGTAAAAAAACAAGGAAACCGTGAATAACATCCGTACTTACATCCCCATTCTCGACTGGTTACCGAAGTACAAAAGATCATACCTCAGAGGCGACCTTCTGGCCGGCATTACGGTAGGAGTAATGCTGGTCCCGCAGGGAATGGCTTACGGCCTGCTGGCCGGGCTGCCTCCGATCTATGGCCTGTATGCCAGCATCATCCCTCTGTTCCTGTACTCCTTTTTCGGTACGTCCCGGCAGTTGTCGGTCGGGCCGGTGGCGCTGGTTTCGCTGCTTATCCTGGCCGGTGTCGGGCAATTTGCGGAAACGGGGACGGAAGCGTTCATCGGCATGGCCATCGCCACGGCACTGATCGCCGGAGTGATACAGATCCTGCTGGGGATATTCCGCCTCGGTTTTCTGATCAACTTCCTGTCGCATCCGGTCATTGCCGGCTTTACTTCGGCGGCGGCTTTCATCATCGGGCTCAGCCAGTTGAAGAATTTGCTCAGGATCGATATTCCGAGGAGCAACTTTATTCACGAGGTCATTATCAGTACGGTACAGAATATTGGGAATACCCACTGGCCAACCGTGGCGCTGAGCTTCGGAGGGATAGCCTTCATTCTCATTCTCAAGCGGATCAACAAGGCCATCCCCGGCGCTCTGCTGGCGGTGGCCGTCAGCACTGCCGCGGTATACTTCTTTGGGATGCCGGATATGGGGGTGGAAATCGTGAAGGAAGTGCCCAAAGGCCTGCCCCCGGTTTCCGTACCGCACATCGACTGGCCGATGGTTATGCAGTTGCTGCCGCTGGCCCTGACCATCTGCCTGATCAGCTTCATCGAGTCGCTGGCCATCGCCAAAACGATAGAAGCCATGCATAAGAGCTACCGGGTCGTTCCCAACCAGGAACTCATCGCCCTGGGGTTGACCAAGATCGGTGGGGCATTCTTCCATTCCTATCCGACCACCGGAAGTTTTACCCGTTCGGCAGTCAACAACGATTCGGGCGCACAGACCGGCGTGTCCTCTATGATCAGCGCGGTGCTCATCGCCCTCACGCTTTTGTTCCTAACCCCTCTTTTCTTCTACCTCCCCAAGGCGATCCTGGCTTCCATTATCGTGGTAGCCGTGATCAATCTGGTCGATTACAAAGAGGCCATCCACCTGTGGCATACCGACCGGCGAGACTTCATGACCATGATCGTAACCTTCGTCGCCACCCTCACGCTGGGCATTCAGAACGGGGTGTTTACCGGTGTGATCCTCTCGCTGGCTTTCATGATCTATCGCAACTCCAAGCCCCATATTTCCATCCTGGGGCAGCTGCCCAATTCCCGCAGCTACCGGAACATCAACCGCTTCGATAAGGCCATCCGCCACAATGAGATCCTCATCGTTCGGTTTGACGCCCAGCTTTACTTCGGAAACGCCTCCTACTTCCGGGAATCCCTGGAATCTATGGTAAGCAGAGAAGGCAAAGAGCTCAAATTGCTGATCCTCGATGCTTCCAGTATCCACGATATTGATTCCAGCGGAATTAAGATACTGCTGGAACTGCTGGCCTATCTTGAGCAACGGAAAGTACAGCTGTACTTATCGGGCGCTATTGGCCCGGTGCGGGATACGCTCGAGAAAAACGGCCTGATCGAAAAGATCGGGACCAGGAATCACTTCATGTACATTCACGATGCCGTGGAAGCTTTCCATAAGCGGCAACAGTCGGGTGAAGAAGATACCTGGACCCCGGATGCGGTGCAGACGAACAAGAAGCGGTAGGGGAGCGGATGGTTTCTTCTAAATGGCCATTCCGTCCTTCCTGGCCGGATAAAGGCGCCGGCATTATTTTTACCATGTCTAAATTGGTAGGGCTTTCAATATTTTTGACGGCCCGAATTGTTATATTATTTACCTGATTAGCTTTCCTTCATTTATTCCCTGTTCTTTCACCCATTGAACGCCTGGCGGCCGGTTATTCATCCGGGCTGAACCAACGGCCGTGAATTTAGTATCGGCAGTACCATGCGTTGGATGAATCTCAGAAGATTTCTTTCTGCCCTTCGCAGGAAAACTTGTGAAGTTCATCTGTATATTTTGAAATATGAAAATGTGTTCATATTTTTATCCGTCATTACAAAAATATATTCTGAAATAGAGCATGAAATACGGATTTATTATTGACAACCGGAAGTGCATTGGTTGCCATGCTTGTACCACCGCCTGCAAAGCAGAGCATCAGGTACCGGTGGGGGTCAACCGCACCTGGGTCAAACAGGTGGAAAAAGGGGAATTCCCGCATACGCGGCGGCTGTTCTCAGTAATGCGCTGCAACCATTGTACGGATGCCCCCTGCGTTGAAATATGCCCTGTGGAGGCCCTTTTCATTCGGGACGACGGTATCGTCGATTTCGACAAGAACCGCTGTATCGGCTGTAAGTCCTGCATGCAGGCCTGCCCCTATGACGCGCTCTACATCGACCCGGACAACCACACTGCCGCCAAGTGTAATTACTGCGCGCACCGCGTCGACATCGGCCTGGAGCCGGCCTGCGTAAACGTCTGCCCGGAACACGCCATTATCTCCGGCGATATGGACGACCCGGAATCGGAGATCTCCCAATTGCTGGGCCGCGAGCAGGTCACCGTCCGGAAAGCGGCTAAGGCAACTGTACCCAATTTGTTCTACATCAATGGCGATGAGGCTTCCCTCAACCCGGTGGCGACCGAAAAATCGGACGATTACTTCTGGAGCGCTCAGGTGCGCGGCGTGGGCCACTACGCCAAGGCCGCCGAAAAGCTGGCCTTCTCCAACGGTGATGCGGTCGATGCCCTCATGGAGGCGAACGGCCATACCACTTATGCCGGCAATGTCGCCAGGAACGGGGCTGCCAAATCCATCGAACTATTGCTGGACAAACCCCGCCGCGTATACGATGCTCCCGACAAGGGTATCCTTTGGGGCTGGGAAGTCTCCGGCTACGTGCTGACCAAGGCCATTTCCGCCGGGGTTTTCCTGGTGGCATTCTTCGGCGCGCTGTTCGGATGGGCAGAGGCCAGCGTTCCCGCCTGGTGGTGGGGCCTGGGCGCCGGGCTGCTGTTCCTGGGCGCCACCGGCATCCTGCTGATCATGGACCTCGACCGCCCGGACCGCTTCCTGAACGTCCTGCTTCGCCCGCAGTGGAATTCCTGGCTGGTGCGGGGCGGATACATCTTCAGCATATATGGCGGCCTGCTCACCTTGTTGGGGCTGGCTACCTATTTCAACTGGGAGGCGCTCATCGTACCGATGGAATGGGTTACCATGGTATTTGCCGTCCTGACTGCCGTCTACACCGCCTTCCTCTTTGCGCAGGCCAAGGGGCGCGACTTCTGGCAGAGCCCAACCCTTCCCGTCCATATGCTGGTTCACAGCTTTATGGCAGGCGCAGGAGCTTTTACCATCATCGCCCTTTTTACCCCTTCCACAGCTGAGTGGCTGGTATACCTGAAATATATGCTCATTACCGGCATCGTCATCAACCTGTTGACCGTGGTGGTGGAACTGACGATCACGCACCCCACCAAGGAAGCCAAAATGGTGGTGGAGATGATCACCAAGGGCCGCTACCGCACTATGTTTTGGGTTGGCGCCATTTTCTTTGGTAATGTAGTGCCGCTGGCGATCCTGTTCATTCCGGGGCTGGCAACCTCCATGCAGGCCGTTGCCGGCCTGATCGTTCTGACCGGTATTTACCTGACGGAAAAGATCTGGGTGGAAGCACCGCAGAGGGTGCAACTGGTTTAAATTTTGTTGCTGCTTTTCGGCCCGGGCATTTAGTGAGCTGCCTGGCCGAAAAGCAGCAACGCCCGGAGAGCACCGGCGGCCGTTGAGTGTTCCCGGATGCCGTCCGGGTCCACTGCAAGGGCAACCGGGAATACTCAACATAAAATAAGGTAAGATGAATAATAGAAAACGATCATTAATAGAACGCATTGCAGAATCCCTGCGCATCATCCCCAACCTCAGCCAAACCGGCCCGGACCTGGAACCACGACTTATGGAGCCGGGCAAACTAACCAAATTTCCACCGCCCGAGAAGTGGGACGATTGGGTGGAATACGAAGCCAAAGCCTGGCCCAGGGTAGAGAAAAAGCACTATTCCATCGTGCCGACCACCTGCTTCAACTGCGAGTCGGCCTGTGGCCTGACGGCCTATATCGACAAAGAGACCTGGCAGGTGCGCAAGTTCGAGGGCAACCCCTACCATCCGGGCAGCCGGGGGCGCAACTGCGCCAAGGGGCCGGCCACTATCAACCAGCTCACCGACCCGGACCGCATCCTGTATCCGCTCAAGCGGGTAGGCAAGCGGGGGGAAGGCAAGTGGGAACGCGTCAGCTGGGATGAGGTGCTCGACGATATTGCCGGCCGCCTGCGCAAGGCCATTCAGGAAGGGCGCAACAACGAGATCGCCTACCACGTCGGCCGCCCCGGCCACGAGGGTTATATGGACCGCGTACTGCAGGCCTGGAACGTTGATGGCCACAACAGCCATACCAACATCTGCTCTTCCGGCGCCCGCTTCGGCTACGCCATCTGGTACGGCCACGACCGGCCCTCTCCGGACCACGCCAACGCCAAGTTCATCCTGCTCATCTCCGCTCACCTGGAATCCGGGCACTATTTCAACCCGCACGCCCAGCGCATCATCGAGGGCAAGATGAAAGGCGCCAAGTTGTGCACCATGGACCCGCGCCTGTCGAATACGGCCAGCATGTCGGACTACTGGATGCCCAGCTACCCTGGCACGGAAGCCGCCGTACTGCTCGCTATGGCCAAGATCATCCTGGATGAAGGCCTGTATAACCGAGACTATCTGGAGAACTGGGTCAACTGGGACGAATACCTGGATGCCCGCCATCCGGATAAGGAAAAGACGTTCGAGAACTTCATCGATGCTATGCGGGAGGAATACGTTCAATACACGCCCGAATTCGCCGAGAAAGAGAGCGGCGTAAAAGCCGATATGATCGTCGAGGTGGCCCGGCAGATCGGCGAGGCCGGCACGCGCTTTGCGACCCACAACTGGCGCAGCGCCTCTTCCGGCAACCTGGGCGGATGGGCCGTCTCCCGCGCCCTGCACTTCCTCAACGTGCTGACGGGCAGCGTGGGCACGCCGGGCGGCACCTCACCGAATACCTGGAACAAGTTCCACCCCAAATTCTTCGACAAGCCGCCGGCCCAGAAGTTCTGGAACGAGCTGCACTTCCCGAATGAATATCCGCTGGCTTTCTTCGAAATGAGCTTCCTGCTGCCACACATGATGAAGGAGAATCGGGGCAGGATGGATGTTTATTTCACCCGGGTGTTCAATCCTGTCTGGACCTACCCGGACGGCTTTAGCTGGATCGAAGCGCTGAGCGACGAGGACAAGTTCGGCCTGCACATCGCCCTGACGCCTACCTGGAATGAAACGGCCTTCTTTGCCGACTACGTCCTGCCCATGGGCCTGGCCAGCGAGCGCCATGACCTCAACTCCTATGAAACGCATGCCGGCGTATGGATCGCTTTCCGGCAGCCGGTTCTGCGGGAAGCTCTGCGCCGCGCCGGCAAGAAGGTGGAGTTCACCTACGAGGCCAACCCGGGCGAGGTGTGGGAGGAAGACGAATTCTGGATACAGCTCAGCTGGCGTATGGACCCCGACGGTAGCCTGGGTATCCGCAAACATTTCGAATCGCCCTACCGCCCCGGCAAGTGCATCAATATCGACGAGTACTATCAGTACATTTTCGAACATACCAAGGGCCTGCCCGAAGCTGCCGCCAAGGAGGGCCTGACGCCGCTGGATTATATGAAGAAGTACGGGGCCTTCAACGTTGAGCCCAGTGCTTACCATGGCCACCTGAGGGAACTGTCGGCCCAGGAAATGGAGGGAGCCAAAGTAGATCCCCAAACGCAGGTCATCCGCAAGAACGGCAAGGCTCTTGGCATCATGCACAACGGCAAACCAGTGGAAGGCTTCCCCACGCCTTCCCGTAAAAACGAATTCTATTCCCAGACGATGGTCGACTGGAAGTGGCCGGAATACGCCATTCCCACCTACATCAAGAGCCACGTCCACGAGCAGGAGATGGATCGCGATAAGGGAGACTATCCGCTGGTGCCCACTTTCCGCCTGCCGACGCTCATCCACTCGCGATCCGGCAACGCCAAGTGGCTGTACGAGATCTCCAACCGCAACCCGATCTGGATGCACCCCAGCGATGCGAAGAAGTTCGGAGTCCGCACCGGCGACCTGCTTAAGGTTAATACCGACATCGGCTACTTTGTAGATAAGGTATGGGTAACCGAGGGCATGAAACCGGGCGTCATCGCCTGCTCCCACCACCTGGGCCGCTGGCGCCGCCCACAAGACGCTCCCGGCAACCGCTGGGCGGTCAATACCGTCAACATCGAGACAGACGGCAACGGCGGCTGGAAGATGAGCACCAAGAATGGCATTACGCCCTTCAAGAGTGATGACCCGGACAGCGCCCGTATTTTCTGGAGCGACGGAGGTGTGCACCAGAATATCACTTTCCCCGTCCATCCGGACCCCATCAGCGGCATGCACTGCTGGCATCAGAAGGTCCGCCTGGAAAAGGCCAATCCGGGCGATAAATACGGGGATATTTACGTGGATACGAACAAATCCTTCGAGCAGTACAAAAAGTGGATGGCCATGACGCGCCCCGCGCCCGGCCCCAACGGCCTGCGCCGCCCGCTGTGGATGAAGCGCGCCCTGCGCCCTGCCGAGGAAACCTTCTACATCAACGGCAAACCGGAAAAAAAGCCGGAGGAGGAGAAGGTGGAAAAATCATAAAAACTACTTCCTAGTGGGAAAGTTTGGGCCGGGTTCCAGTGGAGCCCGGCTTTTTTATTCTCACCTGCCGGAGCTCCCACCTCAGGCATTAATACGGCCGCTCACTCAATGGGCTGACCTCGTACTGCCATTTCAGGAAAGCCTTGTATTGGTACTTGTCCAGCACAGTTTGAAGTTCTTGTGACCAGCGGTCCCAGGCAGCGAGGAGAGCAGTATGGCGGGCGATTTTGCCGGGCTCGTCGAGGATGGCCTGTCGTTCTTTCCAGAAACTACGGTTGGCTTTGCGGATGGCGCGGAATTGTTCGGGGCTCAGGCGGAGGGTGGTTTGCATGCTTTGGTTGAGTTGTTCCAGGCCATTGTTGATGCGGGGCAGGCTTGAGAAGCTCGCCGGCAGCCAGCTACTGGAAACGCTTCCTGAGCCTGGCTGCGGAGCGGCGGCCGGCAGGGCAGTGGAAACGAAAAGCAACGCCAGGAGGATATAGATTGTTTTGCTCATGATATTGGGTTTTAATAATAGACTGTTTTGGATGGGAGTTGTACTGCGGAGGAAGGGGGGATTAACATAGATTTAACGAGGGGGAGGGGACACGGAGAAACAAAGAGAAACGCAGAGGGTGAAGTGACACAGAGAAGCGCAGAGAGAATGACACAGAGAAGCGCAGAGAGAATGACACAGAGAAGCGCAGAGAGAATGACACAGAGAAACGCAGAGAGAATGACACAGAGAAACGCAGAGATTTATATGCTCAGTGCAACTCTGTGAAAACCCCTCTGTGAGCTCTGTGAAAGATGCTCAGTGCGACTCTGTGAAAGTCCCTCTGTGAGCTCTGTGTACACCTCCCTGATGCCCTTCTGTTTCTTTAAGGATTTACATAATAAAACGTTTCAGCCCCTGCTTGAGCATTTTTACATTGAAATTCATCAGCAGCCCGAGGGGGTAGTTGCCGAATTTCAGATAGGTCAGCACCTGTGCAGTGTGTACATCAGTCAGCCTTTCGACAGCTTTCAGTTCGATGACGACTAAATTATTCACCAACAGGTCGACGCGGTAGCCGTATTCCAGTTCAATCTCCTTGTATATGATGGGCAGGGGTTTCTGCCTTTCCACTTTGAAGCCCTCCTCCATCAGTTCGTAGGTGAGGCATTCTTCGTAGGCGGATTCCAGCAGGCCGGGGCCCAGTATCCTGTGCACGGTGATGGCTTTGCCAATGATGATCCCGGATAATTCATTGATGTCTTTCATGATAGTTGAGGATTTGTTCTATAAAAGCAGTCGCAGAATCCGGGAAATTCCATAAAAATTTTTGAGGTTTTTTGGGAACGGCCGTTCTATTTGTAACTCAGCCCATGCCCGAACTCATAAAGGGGCGCTTCCGAATCATGGGGCACATCCGGTTTCTGATTACGTACAGCCTCCATAGAAGAAGGGAGCTCAAAGGGCAGTTTCCCTTCCGGGCGGGCGATGCCGAAGATCACATCGAGGACGGCCGCGTCACTGGCGCCGTAGTTGGCCAGCACTGCTTTTGCCCGGGCGTTGATCTCCGGGATGACAGCGGGGCGGTCGAGGTAAATGTCGACGATGGTAGGTACGGTATTCAGTAAGTTGAGGATCTTTTCTTTTTCAGCCCCTTTGAAATCCAGGTCCCCATGGTGGAAGCCTCGGGCGAATTCGATATCGGTTTCCACAGGGTACCAGGGCGTATTGAGGCGGATGATGGCCAGGTCTGCCTCTTCGGGGGTTTTCACAACAGTACCGTATTGGGAAGCTGCCGTTGAGTCCAGGTTTTCCACATACAGTTTGAGCGTCCCTGTTTCCAGAGGCAGTAGGTTGTTTTCGTTTTTCAGCAATGTCGTGGCGCGGCGCTGGGCGGCCTTGCCGGCTTCTGCGAACTCCGGTTTTCCCACTACCTGCTTCATCGCGTCCAGATCGATGTAGGGGTTGTCGAACAGGCCGAGGCGGAACTTCACCCGCAGCAGGCGCCGGACGGATTCATCGAGCCGTTCCTCGCTGAGGCGGCCATCGTTCACCAATTGTGCCAGGACTTCAGGAATGGCCTCCCCCCCGAACTGGTCGGCGCCAGCCTCAATAATGCGGAGCACCCTGTCTTCTGTACTCAGTTCTTCCACGCCCCATGCCCGGGCGTTCCAGACGACGCCCCGGTCCATGGGTTCATCGGTGACCAGCCCCCAGTCGGTACATACTATGCCGTCGTAACCATACTTTTCACGCAGCAGGCCGGTGATGATGGCCTTATTGTAAGCAAATCCCACCTCTTCGTACTCCAGCCCGGTGGGTACGCCATAGTAGGGCATAATGGCGGCCGTTCCGGCCTCGAAAGCAGCTTCGAAGGGAATGATGTGGTAGCCGAAATTGCCTCCCGGATAAATCTGCCCCTTTTGGAAAGCAAAGTGCGGGTCGAGCCCTTCCTTTTGCGGGCCGCCGCCGGGGAAGTGTTTTGTCATGCAGGCCACCCCACTGGAGTCGAGTTGCTCTCCCTGGAAGCCCAGGATATAAGCTTTGGCGAGGCGGGCGGATAGCTCCGCATTTTCACCGAAGGTGCCGCTGACGCGGGCCCAGCGGGGTTCGGTGGCCAGGTCGACGGAGGGGTGGAGAGCCTCGCGGATACCCACAGCCAGATATTCCTGGCGGGCGATGTCGGCAAACTCACTCATCAGGGCCGTATCGCCGATGGCGGCAAAGCCAAGCTGTTCGGGCCATTGGGAGAAACCCTGGGCTTCCATGGCGAAGATGGATCGGCTGAAGTAGTGGCGCGGGTCGGAGGCGATGGTCACGGGAATGCCCAGTCGGCTTTCTTCGGCCACCTTCTGGATATTGTTGTACCATTTGGCCAGCGCCTCTACGGAAGGGATACTCCAGATATTGAAATGGGCCATGTGTTTTTCCTTCAGGAGTTTGGCGGCGCTGACGCGCGGGCGGCCAAAGACGGATACCGGTTCTTCGCTGGCGATTCCGTCCTCCGGGATGCCGACTCCATCAATAAAGAGCAGGCCTGCCTTTTCTTCCACCGTCATCAGTTGGAGAAGGCCGTTTACTCTGGCCTCGATGGGTTGGGTGGGATCCTCATAGGCATCCATTTTTCCGTTCTTGTTGAGGTCGCGGTAAGGCGTTTCGTCAGAGGGGGTGGAAGTACAGGCGGCCAGCAGGGCCAGGAAAAGTAAGAGCGGAGGCTTTTTCATAAACCGTCGGTATTTGGATTATTATGTTTTAAGATCGTGAAGTCACCAGGCCACTGCCGCACGGTTCAATTACCCCTTTAGGAGTTTGGGGGCGTACCCGTACGGCAGTGATCCGGCGAGTAACGAATCCCGAATCAACGAATCCCGAATCAACGAATCAACGAATCAACGAATCAACGAATCAACGAATCCCGAATCACCCCACCGGCACCCCCACGCCCCACTTCACCTGTGTCATCACGAAGGAACTCTGCACGTTGCCGATATTATCCAGCGCCGCCAGCTTATTCACAATAAAATCCTGATAGGATTTCATATCGGTGGAGACCACCTTGAGCAAGTAGTCGAACATGCCGGCGATGTGGTAGCATTCTACGACTTCATTCAGGTGCAGCACTTCGTCCTCGAATTTCTGGAGAAAGGCCTGAGCGTGCTCCTTGAGTTGCACATTGCAGTAGGCCACAAGGTGATATCCCATCTTTTCCTTGTCCAGCAAAGCGGCATAGCCGCGGATATAGCCGTATTCTTCCAGGCGCCGGATGCGCTCGTAGACAGGAGTGGTGCTCATGCCCAACCGGGCGGCGACCTCCTTGTTGGTATACTTGGCGTTTTCCTGCAGAAGAGCCAGGATGCGCCGGTCGGTGGCGTCAAGAGGTTTCATGGGCGAAAATTTTTCTGTAGCGAGGCAGTTGACGTTGATTATTTTAGTGATTTTTCTTCCTGCAGGGTAAAATTAAGTTTTATTTTCCCTGGCTGATATTCGTCATGGAAAAATAATCTACTAAAAGTTACATTTGTAATGCTACGGATGGACTTTTCCTAACCAAATAAAGAAAGAAAATGCCCTACCAGAAATTTCAACCGGAGAGCCTGATGATGTCTCACGGCCACCAATCAGGCATGGCAAGGGGCGCCGTCAAAGCCCCTATTTATCAGACATCCACCTTTGCCTTCGAAACGGCAGAAGAGGGCAAGGATTTCTTCGAACTGGCCTATGGCCTGCGCGAACCGGTAAACGGTGAAGAACCAGGCATGATCTACAGCCGGCTGGACAACCCTAACCTGGAGATCCTGGAGAAGCGGCTCAGCCTGTGGGATGAAGCCGAAGCCTGCGCTGTCTTCTCCAGTGGTATGGCGGCTATTTCAACTACGATATTCGAATTCCTGAAGCCTGGTGACGTTTTACTTTACAGCAGCCCGCTATACGGAGGAACCGTGCATTTCATCACCGATGTGCTTACCCGGTACGGTATACAGGTGCTTCCATTCTACTATCATCAGAAAACGGAAGACATCCTGCGGCAGTTGGAAGCCAACCAGCAGGCCCAGAGGGTAGCCATGATCTATATCGAAACACCCGCCAACCCTACCAACCGGCTGATCGATATCGAGGCGATGAGCACTCTGGCAAAGACATTGTCAACAGAAGATCGGCAGGTACTCACTGTTGTGGACAATACCTACATGGGGCCGCTCTGGCAACATCCGCTGCAGCTCGGCGCCGGCCTGGTGGTTTATTCTGCTACCAAATATATTGGAGGCCATAGCGATGTGATCGCCGGCGCGGTACTGGGAAATAAGGAAATGGTTGAACGGGTCAAAGGGTTACGCACCTTTTTCGGCAGTATGGCAAGCCCTTACGACGCCTGGCTCCTTACCCGCAGCCTGGAGACCCTGAAGCTTCGCATGGAAAAGCAATCCCGCAATGCTCAGCGCATCGCCCGGTTCCTGCAGAACCATCCGATGGTGGAACGGGTCCATTACCTGGGCCTGCTCACCGAGGCAGATGGCGGCCAGTACCGGATCTATCAGAAGCAGTGCAGCGCCCCCGGCGCCATGCTGGCCTTCGAGATCCGGGGGGGCGAAAGGGAAGCTTTCACGTTTCTCAACAATCTCAAGCTGATAAAACTTGCCGTCAGCCTGGGCAGCACCGAATCGCTGGCCGAGCATCCCGCTACTATGACCCATGCCGGTATTCCGGAAGATGTACTGGCGGAAATGGGCATTTCCGGAAAGCTGATCCGCCTGTCTGTAGGTGTGGAAAATGTCCGGGACCTGATCTCTGTCATCGAGCATGCGCTGGAGAAGGCGGCGGAAGTGCGGGAAATGGAGGTGGTGGTTTGAGGCGCGAGCTGAGAGAGGATGGTTGTTTGGTGTTTTTCTAAACTGGTTGTAAAGGTGGTGAAGAAGTAAGGTGGGGAGAAAAATCATTTGTATCTTCCCCCTTCACTACAAACGATCGAGACATGACCCGTGACGAAGCCTATGCACTGCTTTCTGAGATGACCGAGACGGAATCTCTGCTGCGCCACGCCCGCACCGTGGAATTGGTGATGTGCGCCCTGGCCCGGCACTTCGGGGAAGATGAGGAAAAGTTCGCCGTCACGGGCCTGTTACACGATGCGGATTACGAGAAGTATCCGGATAAGCATCCCGGCGTCATTGTAAAACGCCTGCGGGAAATGGGGGAGGAGGAGGTTGCCCACGCCATTGCCGGGCATTACACCAAATGGAATGTGCCCCGGAATTCCCGGCTGGATAAGTGTATTGTTGCCGCCGATGAGCTGACGGGGTTCATTTATGCCGCAGCCCTTATCCGCCCTACCCGCATTGAGGGGATGAACGCCAAATCTGTCCTGAAAAAATTAAAAACGAAGTCTTTCGCCGCCAGTGTTGACCGCGAGGAGGTCCGTAAGGGAGCGGAACTGCTGGGCTGGGAACTGCGGGAGCTGATCGGGTTCATCATTCCGGTGCTGGAGGAGCATAAGGAGGAGCTTGAACTGGGTGCTCCGTAGGAATACCGGCGGCGGTTCCATTGAAAATGCCCTTGAATGATGGCCCTGTGGGCTACCCGTCTGACGTTGGACGGAGTTTGCCGGGGCTGTGTACGCCTGCCTGCCAGGCCGTCTGGTAGCTGGCCAGGCGGCCAGGCAGGGTGCACGAGCCCAGCAGCGGCCCTGGGTAGTGTACGCTGTACGAGGCCCCACCGGGCTGTTTAGCATTAGAATGGTAGCCGTTCTATGCTACATAGGCTCATTGTCAGGCAGTGCTGGCCAAGAAAATTGCCTGGTTCCGTATCTTTGTGTAATTTCCCGCCTGCTTAACGGACTTCTCATGACCAAGCTCTCCAACTTTCAGCAACTTCTGGACATCATCGATGCCGATGTTCAACACCATTATTTAGATGCCGCCGGGATACGCACTTCCTGTCTGGAAGCCGGTTCGGGGCCTCCTGTGGTGTTTCTGCACGGGGCCGGTGGCGGAGCGGTCACCTGGTACAAGGTTATCGGCCCGCTTTCCCGCCATTTCCGGGTGATCGCTTTTGACCGGCCCGGCTACGGGGAGTCGGAAAAGCCGAGCGCGCCTTATGACAAGCCGTTCAATACCAACTGGCTGTTGCAGGCAGCTGAACGGTTGGGCCTGGGCCGGTTTTCCCTGGTGGGTAATTCCGAAGGGGGTTCCGCCAGCATTCACTTTTCACTGAGCTATCCGGAGCGGTTGGAGAAAATGATCCTGGTTGGCTCTGCCGGCCTGGGAGATGATTGGAATAAAGCCATTATTTTGAAAATGGCCCTCTACAAGCTGTTCCCCTCGCCGATGTGGGGAGAACTCCTTGGACGCAATGTGATGCAGAACCCGGATGACGCCCACCCTGCCTGGCACGATTACTCCATCGATGTGCTGAAGAGCAAGGGCGGACGGCGGGCTTTCTTCCAGGGCAGGGGCCGGGCCGTTACTACCTATACGGATGAGGAGTTGAGGCAGGTATCAACATCGACTTTGCTGATCTGGGGAAGAGATGAGGCCTTCTTTCCCGTGATCCATGGGGAGCGGGCGGCCCGGCTGATCCCTGATGCCCGCCTGGAGGTGATCGAAGGAGCAGGGCACCTTCCCTTTATGGAAAAGCCGGAGTTGTTCTGCCGGCTGGTGGAGGAGTTTTTAACGCCAGTGTAAATTGGCCTCCAGAAGCTCGGAATCTCCTCCGTCGCTGTCGGTTACCAGGAGCAGCCGCAGGTCATTATTGAGCGCAGGATAAAAAACGGCGAGTGATTCAACTTTTACGTTCAGGGGTTTTCCGTTTTCTGTCAGCCGTTCACAGTCGGGTTTGAGTCCATTCCTCAATTTTTTCAAAGAGATCATGCCCACAAAGCTGCCCAATACCTCTCCATCGGCGATCCAGTTTTCTGTGTTTTCCACCGAAGCGGTAAAAAGTACAATATCTTTATCTGGAATAAGCGTAGCGCCGGAAAAACCCGCTTTGATACCCCGGATCTCTGGCAGCTTCATAAGATAGGTTTCGGGTTCCGGGCTTTCTTCCTTTCCCGCCAGGTAATTTTCCAGTTCTTCAAGCTTGTATTTCAGGATCAGGTTTTCCCCCCGGTTGAATAAGTAAAGATATTCATCCTTGATAATCGCTCCCTCGATGTTTAAGGATTCGCTGTCGAGCTGGGTGGCCTGCCTGAGTTTTTTATAGAACCCTTCCAGGGAATAGTTTTGCACTTCTCCATTCTCCAGGCGTATTCTGGCCAACCTGTCTCGTTGCGGTGATTTGGAGCCGGAGCCAAAGATGAGAAACTCTTTGCCGTTCTTTTTTTCGGCTACGGCCATAGCTTCAAAATCCGGCTTATTGGCCTTCGGAATGACGCCATCCTCCAGGCCTTTAACCGAGGCGATCGCCTTCCTTGCTTCGATCTTGAATTTGGCGTTGATCTTGTAAAGCCAGGGCGAATTATCGCCAATGGCGTAGAGGGTATTATCTAATACTTCCAGCCCGGATGCCGATTTGACATCTTTCAATACCTGACGGTTGAGTACATTTATTTCAAATGCTGGTTCTTTGGAACAACCGGTGGCGGCGAGTATGGAGGCAATTAAAAAAAGAGCTTTCTTGAACAGGAACATGATCTTTATTATTTTGATGTTCTCTGATACGTAAGGTGGCCCCTTTGGGATACCGCCGGACAGGTTATTTTTTTCATTTGCCAATATAAAAGCGGAGGACTGCAAAGCTTTCCCTCATTTATACCCGCCCGTAGCCCCTATGGGCGAAGGCGGGGCCTCATTCCTTCATTCCTTCATTCCCTTCAAACCGGATCTCCACCCGGCGGTTCAGCGCCCGGCCTTCTTCGGTTTTGTTGTCGGCGACGGGTTGGGCCAGGCCATAGCCGGTGGCGGTGATCTGTCCGGGAGGTACGCCCTGGCTCAGGAGGAAGGAACGGACTGCTTCCGCCCGGTTGCGGGAGAGCGTTTTATTGTATTCAGCGCCCCCGATGTGGTCGGTATGGCCGGCCACTTCTATTGTGAGGCCATAGGCCTGCACCAGTTCTGCCAGCCGCTCGAGTTCCGGAAAGGATTCTTGTTGGATCTCGTATTTATCGGTTTCGAAGAAGAGGTTTTTCAGGGGAAGGGTAATATCGCCTTCCTGGATTTCATCCAGCGTGGGCACTGTAATGTTCTCTTCGGTATCCAGGATGGTTTTGCTTTCCCGCAGGTCTATGTTGTTGCAAACAGGATAGAGCCCCGGGCCTTTCACCGTGTAGCTGTACAGGCGCCCGGAAGGCAGCGTGATAAAAAAGGCGCCGGTTTCGGGGTCCGGCTGGATCTGCCCTGCCGGCTCGCCGGTGCTGAGGTCTTCCAGCCGGAGCTCGGCGGCGAGGGGTTGCCCGTCAAGGCCGAGAATGCGGCCCCGGATGGTGGATACCGGCTCGGGGCGAAAGCGTTTCGGGATTGGCGCCTGATAGATCTCCTCTCTTTTGCCGGGCACATCCATTGCAAAGTAAGCCGTGGCGCCGTCAGTGCTGACCTTATAGCCCCAGTCTCTTCCGGGCCGGTTTACCTCTTTGCCGAGGTTGACGGGCTCGGTCCATTGCAGCCATCCGTCGCCGATGCGGGTAGCGGTAAAGACGTCGAGGCTGCCCAGCCCGCCATGGCCGGCGGAGCTGAAATAGAGCGTGCGCATATCGGGGTGCAGGAAGGGAGACCGGTCTTCAAAAGGGGTATTGAGCGTAGTGCCCAGGTTGAGGGGTTCTCCCCAACTGCCATCGGGCCGGCGGAGGGAAACAAAGAGGTCGATATTGTCGTCATTGCGGGCGCCGATGATGTCGGCAGAGCGGGCGGCGAAGATGACGGCCTCCCGGTTGCTGGCGAAAGTGGTGCTGCCCTGCCACTCGGGGGTATAGGGCCCGGAAAAGAAATCGCGGGGCGCCGACCATCCCTCCGGCTGCTTGTCGGTGTATTTGACAATGCCGCCGTCGTACATCAGCAGGGTGGTTTTGTCGGCGCTGATGGCCAGCGGGGCTTCGTGGTTTTCGGGGGTGTTCAGCTCGCTGATGGGGTAGGGGGTGCTCCAGGTTTCGCCGGTCCTTTCGGCAGCATAGATGTCTTCATTGCGGCCCATGTTGCGGCAGAAGAAAAGGCGCTGGCCATCGGCTGAGATGGAGGGTGCATACTCGCCCAGTTCTGAGTTGACTGCATCACCGATGGGGTAGGGGGCCAGGCCTTCCTCCGGCTGTTCGAGCATCTCGAGCAGCCCGTTGATTCTGTGGTCATCCTCGCCAAAAAACGGAGCATACCGGCGAACGGTGGCGGCAGCCTTTTCCCAGTCTTTGCGCTCCAGGTCGCGGGCGATCATTTGCTGCAGGGCGACGAAGGCCTTGTGTACGGGCGCCGCCAGCTCGATATAATGACGGTATACCTGGAGCCTGTCGTCGGTGAAGCCGAGCCTGAGGTCGGGCGCCGCGCGGGCGATGGTGATGGCAGCCTGGATGTTGAAGGAGTCCGAATAGAGGGGGTATCGGTTCTGAAAGCCCAGCAGGTCCCCCCAGTCCCCGGTAATGTAATGGTATTGGTAGATGATGCGGATCGTTTTGGGCAGGTAGCGATGGTTCAGGCCCCGGAGGTTGGCTTCCGCCCGGGCGATGAATGGCTTCTCGGACAAGGCACTGCTCAGGGGCCCGTCCAGCCGGGCGGCGGCTTCGGGATAGTCGGCCAGCAGGTTGAAAAGGCCCTCCAGGCTGGAGCTGTCCCTGTCCCGAAAGAAGGTTTCGAAAATGGCATTCTGCAGCGGCCGGGTGAGTTCCGGAAGGTACTCTTCGATATCTTCCCGGTGGGAGCGGGCAAAGTCCCGCAGTGGTACATAGGCGCCAGCCAGCTGTAGCTCTTCAAAACGGGCTTGCAGGAAAGCCTCCATGGCCTTTTTCTCATTCTCATGATCCAGGCGGCGGTAGTGCTCCATATATTCGGAGATGGCTTCGCTTGAGCCCTTCTCCCGGGCGAATTGTAAGCCTTTATCACGGATCTCATTCTTGAGGCGGCGGATGCCGCTTCTGTCCAGCCCTTCTTTTTCCAGCCTGCGCTGCCGGCCTTTTGAAAGCTTGCGGATGTGCCGCTGTGCTTCCCGCAGGTAGGTGTAGGCTGTATCGGGGTTGTACTGCGCATAAGCATCTTCAGCGTAAAGGCGCGCCATTCCGAGCAAAGCTTCTACCGAGGCTTCGTCCTGCCGGAGTTCCTTTTCGAAGGCTTCCCGGGCAGCTTCATACTCCTGTTGTTCGAGCAAGCCGTGGCCGCCTTGGGCAGAAAGGGTAGTGAAAAGCGTAAAGAGCGCGAAAAACAGGGTGGCGCGGATAAACATGCGTTTGATTTTTCTTGAATGAGTCGTTAATAGTAAACGCCTGAAAGGGGCAAAGGCTTATCTGTCAGGTGTAAAAAGCCAGTGGCCAGGCGCAAAACTAAATTTTCGTTATTTAAACTAAAATTTCGTTGAAATAACGAAAATTTAGTTTAAATTGCGCTCATGATACGTTTAAACGAAAAAGAAGAACAGGTCATGCAGGCCCTCTGGCGACTGGAGCGGGCCTTTGTCAAGGAGATCGTCGCTGAGTTGGAGGACCCCAAGCCTCCGGTGACGACTGTTTCCTCCATCGTGCGCAAGCTGGAAGAGGAAGGGCTGGTGGCGCACGAAGAATTCGGGAGGACGCACCGCTATTATCCCCTATTGAAGAAGAAAGACTACCGCAAGTCCTTCTTCCGGCAGATGATGGCCGATTATTTCGGGGGGTCTACCGAGCAGCTCCTTTCCCATTTCATCAAGGAGGAAAATGAAGACCCGGCCCGGTTGAAGGAATTATTGGACAAGATCAAAAATAAGGAAGATGCCGATTAGCATTCCACAGTTTCTGCTGGAGTCGAGCGTCTGCCTGGCCCTGTTCTATGGTTTTTACCATTTTCTACTGCGCCGGGAGACCTTTTTCCAGCTGAACCGCGCTTATCTCTTACTCATGCCTTTGGTGTCTATGGCGATACCGCTGGCCAACATTCAATTAACCACTGACGCGCCCTCTCCCACGATTGAAGCTATTTACCCCATTATCGTTCAGGCCCAGCAATTCCAGCAACAAGCCTGGGAGCAAATGGAGCGGCCGACGCCGGCCTTTTCCCTAAGCGTGGCTGACCTGCTGTTGGGGGTTTACCTGCTGGGGGCCTTTTTTATGGCCACGGCTCTGGTGCGGGGCTTATGGCGCCTGTTTAGCATCATCCGGCGCAGCCGCTGCGAACAGGAAGGGCGCCTTACCCTGCTGCGCCCGGCGGAAGACATTCCCGCCTCCAGCTTTTTCAGTTACATCTTCTGGAAAGGGGAAGATATCCCCGAAGCCAAGCGCATCATCCTGGAGCACGAGCTGGTACACGTACGGCAGCGCCACAGCCTGGACGTATTGGTGATGGAACTATGGGTCGTTCTCAAGTGGTTCAATCCACTGATCTACCTGTATCGCCGCAGCCTGCAGGCTACCCACGAGTACATCGCCGACCGCTACGTGGCCCGGCAGATGGGGTCCGCTTACCAGTACGCCACCTTTCTGGCCAGCCACAGCCTGCAGGGCAGCTGCCATCCGCTGACGAATACTTTTGCCGCCTACCTGCGCAAGCGGCTGGCCATGCTGGGGCAGCGCGAATCCGATCGCTGGCAGGCCGGAAAGTACCTGTTGTGTTTGCCTCTTCTGGGGATGCTGATGGCGCTGTTTTCCTTCAACCTGTCGGAAAAGCTTCCCGGAAGCGGGCTTCGGCAGGCGGAGTCGTACCTGCAGGAGCTGGGGCGGGAAAACATTTTTGAACTGCCGGTAATAAAACAGGCCGGCGGCTCGTCGTTTAACATGGCCACTTATGGCCCGGAGGTGACCCTGGGCGCCGATAACCTGGCCAAAGCCCAGCCTTATTATCTGAAATGGGGAGCACAATCCATCAACCTGTTATGGGTGAATGACCCGGATCATGGCGAAAGCGCTTTTTTGCCCATTACTGAGCTGAGCTTTTCCAAGTTTCAGGAACTCTGTCTGGTTGTACCATCGCTTTGGAATGGCCATACCCCCTCCCCGATACAAATGCTGGCCCTCGCTGTTGAGCAGGATGGGGAAGGGCTCTACACCTGTGAAGAAGGGGATATTGGAAACTGGACCTGCTTTGAGGCCACCGTAACTAAAGCCCGCCCGGGTGATCACCTTTCGCTGGTACTGAAAGATTCGCGGGGTGAGGTTTTTGCCGCCCGCATAGCCCTTCTGCAGAGCGGCGCCCGGCCGGGCGCCGCCGGGCTTTCCGCTTTCATACGTGAGAAATGGGCGGAATACTCGCGGCGGGCGGTGATCGAGGCCCGGACGCCCAAACCCCTGTTCCGGCATTCCGGCAAGTTGCTGCGGTGGGGAGAAAACGAGGCCTTTTTCGTTCGCCGGGAACCGCCGGAGCCGGAGGAGGCCAGCATCACTGTGAGCCGGGAGGAGTTCAGCCGGATGCTGAGAGCAGACGCCGCCTTGTTCGATAAGGGCTATCCGCTCCGGATCAGCCGCTTCTGGTTTGTCCAAGTGTTCCATCCGGAAAAAAAGGAATGGGAGCGCATCATATTCAGATCCACCAAAGAAAAAGAACCTTACCGGCTGGATCCCCTGCGGCGGGAGGAGGTGCTGGCCAAGGTGGCGGAGGGGGCCAACCGGGCCCGCTTTGCGATCCTCTACGATAACCCGGAAAATGAACGGCAAAACAACCTGCAACTGGAGGTATGGATAGACAGCGCGCCGCCGGAAGAGAAGCCTTTGTTTCCGGAGGAAGGCGTTACCCTTAATCCTGCCGGCGTATACCCCTACCAGTACATCAACCGCCCCGGGGAAAAAAGCCTGATCAAGATAGACACCACCGTGGAGAAATACCGCTGGATGTACGACAACTACAAGGATGGCAAGACGCTGGACGTGGCGCCGATCCCCGGCTTCCGCACGGTGCGCCGGGCGGTCACCCTGGCCGATGTGATCCTGTCCGAACCGGAGATCGGGAAGGTGGAACTCCTGGTAAAGAACCCGGTAAATACAGAACAACTCTCCGAATATCACGATTTTTCCGGGCAGAAAGTTTATCTCTACTGGCGCGGCCAGGCCGGAGCGGCGGATGAACACGCCATGTCACTAGCGGAGTTCCGGAACGCCCGTGAAACCGGGCTGGAGCTTAAGGTAGGAGCGAAAAGGCTGCCCCTCCGGCAGGCAGAACTGCTGTTCGTCCCCGAATCCGGCCCGGCGTACAAGTGCATCACCGATTCGGTGGCGCGGCCGGAGGTGCAGGCGGCCATTGGCAAGCTGCAGCGCCGGAGCAGTGTCTTTGTAACGAATATCGTGGTTGAAGGCGAGCAGGGACAGCCGCTTTTGTTCCCGCTTTCTTTTGCCTTTAACTTGCGGTGACGGCCAATTGCCGGGGCGCTTTATCACCGTGCCCGGCCCTGAGGAGGGGAATCCCTCCGGAAAGTCATAACATTTAAACTTAAGATTAACCATGAAAACCTTCATTTTATCTTCCTGCGCACTCTTTTTGATCAGTACCCTTTCCATCGCACAAGACAAGGGGCAATTGGCAGTAGCCGACTCTCTGCTCCGGGCCGGCCACCTGGCGGAGGCCATTCCCGTTTACCACAGCATTCTGGGCGAGGAGCCGGACAACCGGGACGCCGCCTACAACCTGGCCTGCTCCTATGCCCTGCTCAACATGCGGGATTCGGCCTTCCATTACTTGAATATCGGCCTGGAGCAGGATACCTCCGTCCGCGCACTGAATGACCCCGACCTCGTTCTCCTGCTGGAAGATGAGCGCTGGGCGGAAGTGGAAAACCGTCAGGTGGAAAAGGTGGAGGCCAAATATGGCGAATACCCCAAACCGGAACTTTCCAAGGAGCTCTGGCGCATGCGCCTGAAAGACCAGGCCTACTACTACCACATGGACGTGGCAGAAAAACAACTGGGGCCGCGCAACCCGCTCACCACCGCCCTTTGGCAGCTGAAGCGCGACATCAACGCTCAGAACGAGCGGCGCCTGGAGGAGATCATCGCCGAGCACGGCTGGCCGAAAAAGTCGGAGGTTAAAGGCAGTGCTTCCCAGGCGGCCTTCCTCGTCATTCAGCACGCTGACCTGGAGTTACAGCAAAAGTACCTACCTCTGTTGAAGGCAGCCTGTGAATCGGATGAAGCTGACTGGAACGATTATGCGCTGATGTACGACCGGGTGGAAATGCGGGAGGGCCGGCCGCAGCTCTACGGCTCACAGGTGATCTTCAATAAGGAAACGGGTAGGTACGAGCCCTATACCATCAAGGAGCCGGAGTACGTAAATAAACGCCGTAAGGAAGTAGGGCTGGGGCCGATAGAGGAGTACCTGGGGCGTTGGGATATCGAGTGGGAGGTGGAGCAGAAGGAGTAAGGCGAAGTGGAATTACTCCAGGATAATCCTTACCTTATAAAGTTCTGTAGAATATAAACATCATGATGGTTAGTTATCCTCATATATACGACAGCCTGGCCGAATTTATTGCCGGGATGTATCCAGTTAAGGTATTGAGTTTTCATGCCCCGCAGGATATTCAGGCTCGCCTGGAAGAGCTTTTAGATAAGAAAAAGGCAGAGGGCCTGAGCGAAGAGGAAGAAGAGGAGCTTGAGCACTACTTTATTTTGGAGCACATAGTCCGTTTAGCTAAGTCGCGTGCGCGCTTGCTACTTTCCCAGGGGCAGCCGCATGAGTAAAAACAGATATATTCCCAACGTGCTTCGCCAGGAAGTAGCGGAACTTGCTGGCTTTCGATGTGAATATTGCCGACGGCCGGAAGAAGACTCCTTCTTCAAATTCCAAATAGATCATATTATCAGCCTCAAACATGGAGGGAGCAGTACATTGGAAAACCTTGCCTTTCGTTGCCCGATATGCAATGCCAACAAAGGAACGGATCTTGGCGCCATTCTGGACGATGAAGATGTAGTCGTCCGGTTATTCCATCCCAGAAAACAAAATTGGTTTGACCACTTTGAGGTTTCCAAAGAAGGGGGCATTTCTTCCAAAACGGATATTGGTAAGGCTACTATTAAGAGCATGTTTGGAGGCCACCCTTTGGACTAAAAAAGGCCACTTTTTCGGTGACACTTCGTTCCTTTCCTTGGCCGTACCTCCGGGTACGCCCTTCGAAAAGCGCCTCGTTTCACCGAAAAATTGACACTTTTCGTCTCCAAAAGCGGCCTCCAAACATGCTCTAAGGTCTTGGCGCTAAATGCACTTGATCGGATTATAGAGCGGATAGACCTGATCAAAGCAGGGTATTATCCCTGATTTATTCTGGCGCTTCAACCCGTATTTCCGCCTTCACCATCTTAATCTCCCCGTAAGAATACGCATTGTCAAAATGGACTCTTACCTCTCCGAGCCCGGCTTCCGGGTGTTCCTCCAGGTAAGCCCGGATCTTATCGACGGCCTCCGCGGGCATGGCCTCCGCTGCGCTTAGTTCCCCCAGCCCGATGTAGTGCGCCAGGTGGCCTTCGATGGTGGACGCAACCAGCCCGCGCTCTTCGGCGATCTCCGGGATGGTTTTGCCGGAGCGGAACATTTCGTAGCTGATCTTTTTGGTGTCCGGTTTCGGCGGTTTTTTGGCTTCTGCTTCCACGCCGGCCAGGGGCAGAGTTTCGGTGGCGATCTCCTTTTCCGAGCAATATTTTTCGATAAGCCCGATGAGTTCCGCTCCGTATTTTTTGATCCTTCCCTTACCAATGCCGTGGATCTTTTTCAGCTGGGGGTCTGTCAGCGGCAATTTCTCCGCCAGCTCGAGCAGGGAGCGGGTGGGCAGCACCATGTAGAGGTCGACGCCTTCTGTGTCGGCGGTGTCGCTGCGCCATTGCACCAGGCGGGCGTACAGCTCCGGGTGGGGGGTGTCTTTGGGGGAGGCCGGTTGCCGGCTGGTGGGCGGCGCCTCTTGCCGGGCTGCTTTGAAATCCAGTTCAGCCTTAGCCCTGGTGTTCAGGTAGGCCTGGGTGGTGAACCCGCTCTGAATGGCCTGGTAACAGGCGAGTTTGGTGAAGATTTCTCTTTGCAGTTTTTCCAGCGTTTCCAGGGCGGCTTTGCGTACCTGCCGGTTGTCGGAAATGACCTGGATGCTCTGCGCGGCGGGTTCCATTTCCTTTCGCACTTTTTCGGTAAACCAGGCTGCGCCCTTCCGGATGCGCTCCTGGAGTTGCTCGTTCTCTTCCGGCAGGCCGCCCTGGGCGAAAAAGCCGCGAAGCTGCCGCCGGAACTTTTCGGCTACCGGAAATACCTGCTCTTCGGCCAGGGTGGCGAGGGCATTGAATTGTTCCAGCGGCTCACCGATCATTTTGCTTTCGTGCTCGAGCAGGATGCGGTTCATCTGGTTGAAGTGCCTTTTCAGAGCTTTAAAACCGAACAGGTCCAGGAGGAGCGATTGCTGGTAGGCGGCCTTCTCCTGTTGCAACTGCTCCGGAGTAGGAGCGTTCTTTTCCGCCTCCTCCGAGAAGTTCTTGACGGTAGAATCCGTCCGGATGCCGGCAGGGATGATCCTGGAAATCAGCACGATGCCCTCGAAGCTCTTGCAGCGGCTCAGGGCCACGTACACCTGCCCGTGGGCGAAGGCCGCCTGCGCGTCGAGGATCACCTTTTCGAAAGTCAGCCCCTGGCTCTTGTGGATGGTGATGGCCCAGGCCAGCCGGAGGGGGAACTGGGTAAAAGTGCCGATGATGTCCTCCGCGACCTCTTTGGACTGTTCGTCGATGCTGTATTTCACGTTGTGCCATTCGGCGGGCAGCACCGTGATCGGCTCCGTTTCGCCGGGGCAGAGCACGTATATTTCATCTTTACCAATATAGGTTACCTTGCCGATCTTGCCGTTGTAGTAGCGTTTCTCCGGGTCAGTATCGTTCTTGATGAACATGACCTGGGCGCTCGTTTTCAGTTCCAGCTCTTCATCGGCAGGGTAGGCGTGAGTGGGAAAGTCTCCTTTGACCTCCGCCCGGTAGGTGCGCGCCTTTTCGGAGATCTCTTCCAGCTTTTGGGCATTGATATGGTGGGCGGAAGCATTGTGGGTGGTTAACGTAATATACCCGTCCTCCTCTTCGGCCTGAAAGTTGGGGTCGAAGCGGCTGTTGAGGGTGGCCAGCACTTCATTGTCGATCTCGTTGTTGCGCACCTTATTGAGCAGGCGGATAAAGATATCGTCGGACTGGCGGAAGATCTGCTTCAGTTCGACCACCACCGGGCGGGTTTCCTGCAGGGCCAGGCTGCCGAAGAAGTAGGGCGTGCGGTAGTGCTCGCGCAGCAGGTACCACTCCTCGTCTTTCACTACCGGCGGCAGTTGGTGCAGGTCGCCGATCATGAGCAACTGCACGCCGCCGAAGGGCCGGCTGGGGTCTTTATAGCGCCGCAGTACGTCGTCAATCCCATCAAGCAGGTCGGCCCGCACCATGCTGACCTCGTCGATGACCAGCAGTTCGAGACTGCGGATCAGGCGCCGCTTTTCACCGGAGAAGCGCCGTTGGCGGGCGGCCTCCCGCGAATTGCCGGGCAGGTAGGGGCCAAAGGGCAGCTGGAAGAAGGAATGGATGGTCATGCCTCTGGCGTTGATGGCCGCCACGCCGGTGGGCGCCACCACGGCCATACGCTTGGGGGCCTCCTCCTTGATCTTGTGGAGAAAGGTGGTCTTGCCCGTCCCGGCCTTGCCCGTCAGGAAAATGCTGCGGTTGGTGTAACAGACGTACTCATAGGCCAGCTCGAGTTCGGGGTTCGATTGGAGGCGCATGGGCTTTTACGGTAAAGGTATCAAATATTTGCCGGGTTTGAAACCGGGTGTAGCTTCGGGTAATTATACGTTTTGATCGGTTTGCGTTTAGTTCAAGGTGTTGAAAGCCAGTTTTTTGTGCTGTTTTTTGGTGGGTTTTGAAGGGGAAAAGGTGCAGATGGAAAACGGTTAACTGTCCTGTTTTTTGCGGGGGAAGTACTAATTTCGTTATATCCATCAATTATAGGTGGTCATTCCGGAGGCTACAGGCACATTTTATATGAGAAAAAAGGAGTGAGCTGCCACCTCAACGTTGGTTTAAATGTCTAAATCAAAAATCATCATTTAAACCACCTGAATTATGAAAAACATACTGAAAGGCCTTTTGCCTCTCCGCCTGAGGGCCGTGGCGGAATGCCTGCTGTCATTCCGACTTTCGATTTACTCCGTCAGTCGCTTCGCTCGTGTCCGACTTCCGATTTTGTCCGCTGGAAGAATCGCAGCCTTACTGGCCTTTCCTGCCCTCCTGGCCCTGGCCTCCTGCAGCACGCCGCAGATGGCCCTTGACCAGCAACTACAAACTGCCGTCGCCATGCCCGTCAAAGGCCGGCAGGGATGGATGCTGAACCAGCACCTCTCCTTCGGGGAATTCACTACCGGTAAGGTTAAGCGCGGCTGGCTCAAGAGTTATGACATCCCCTTCATCGTCCGCTTCTCGGGCGCGAAGGAAAAGCTGGCCTATGACATTGCTGATGGCGAAGGCAACACCGCCGAGGTGTTCTGCATGGGTAAGCTCCGCGAGCAGGACCTGCTCCTGTTCAACAAGTATTTCGAAGTGAACCTCAACTGGCAGGATGCCTTTTCCGGTACCATCGGCCTGAATGAAGGCCGGCAGCACTACGACTTCCTGGTCACGGACCTCAACCAGAACAACTGGTTCCGCCCGGCAGAGGGCTTCGTCCGCTACGGTGATGGCCTGATCGAGATCCAGCCGGTAGACAAACTCTCCAACGGCAAGCGCGCCCTGGGCATGCAATCGCTGGGCTTCCAGTTTGTCTATAATGACGAGGTAGTGGGCGCAGTGGAAACGCTCAACAACGGCCGGGTATGGCTGAAGGACGGCCTGGCGCCGGAACTGCGGCTGGTGCTGGGCGGCGTCTCGGCGGCCCTTCTGCTGAGGAGCGAGCTGGAAGCAGGAAAGATCGATAGCTAACAAGTTTCCCGGTTTAACACTTCATTAGCACCTCCCGCCTTGCTTGTTTTACCAACAAAGAAGATATTAGGGCAAAGACCAAGCTAATGCCCTTTCGCACCTGTCTTGTATTGTGCCTTACCCTGAGCCTGTGGGCCTGTCAGCCGGCAGCCGGGCCTGCCCCTGAGCCGCCGCCTCAGCGGCAGGACATTCTGAATATCAATGAACGGCCACAAAGGGAAAGCCCTTACTCGGTTGAATGGGGCGGCCTGCATGTTCCGCTGGTAAAATACGCCAACCCGGAAGTATACAGGGGCAGTGTAGAAGTGGATATTTCGGAATTCAGAAACATCGTTGGCGGGGAGTTAAAGTTCCTCAAAGACGAGCGCGAGCAGGAATTGGAAGTGGTAAGCATTCACCGGGATCCGTACAGCCGCTTTTCCTCATTCTGGTTTTCCTATCCGGAATTTCAGAACCGGCGCCTGGAGGCTTCGGTCGTCTCTACCTTGCGACAAGGAATACAACAGGGCGACGTCATCTCCGTGCGGCTGTTTTCCAAAACGGACAGTACGATCGTGCAATCGCTGATGATCAAGGTAGCGGACCCCTTCGAGGAGTATGTCCCGGCGGTAAGCGTCCCCCGCCCTCAGTATGACGGGGAGGTGTACGGCTTTCAGCTGATCCAGGAGTCCGGCCGGCGCCCTCTGCTGCGGATCGATACGGCGGCGGAGGCTACCCGCCATATTTATGAGCTGTACCGCCCCAATCGGCTGTATAAGATCGTCCATGTACCTGGGTTTCAGACCCGCCGGAGGCTGCTGGCCGGCCGCAGCCAACTATTTGGCACTACCGCTATCCGCCAATCGGAACTGCTGGGCGCCGGGCACGACTGGCTCTCCCTGCCGGAGTACACGGCTTTCAATGGTGCGGATGTAAACCTGTGGTGGGGAGATATGGTGGCTTCTCCTTCCAGTGAGAATTATCACCAGCGGGACTTTCGCACCAATATCATGCAGGGCCTGCGCCTGCGGGTAGGGAAAAAAGAACTGCCCATTCACGGGTTCCACCTCTTCATCGATTCCAGAGATGAACTGCCGGAACTCTACGTGGCCGACAGCCTGAAAAGCCCGGCCCTGCTCAGGGCCCTTTTTATGGTGCAGCCTGCAAGCACGGTCTTTTTCGATAAGCTGATCGTGGAAAATGAGGAGGGGCAGCTGATGCTTTTCCCCGTTGCTTTCGCCTTCAATATCGGATTTGAGCGGCCTTACAGCCTTGGCCTTGAGGCCGCGGCTTCATCGTCCGGCCCTTCCACTCGCCAGGTAAACAGCCGGAAAGGCGCTACCCTGATCCGGTTCCAAAATTACCCCCTGTCTCATGTCCTTCCGGTGCTGCTGGGGTTAGACAGCACGCAGCTGCAACCAAAAGACTGGCGGCAGGATCCCCGGCTGGACATTCTTTTTAGCTCTGCCTACTATTCAGTGGAGGATGGTAAAACACTTATCCTCAGAGCTCTTCAGGACAAATATGGGTTGGAACTGGAATGGGCCAACGTGCAGGAATCCTACCAGGTGGTGGTAAGAGATAGTTCTGCTCTTCAGGAGTTTGTGTCGGTATCCGGTAAAGAGTACATTCAGTATAAAGATGATAACAACAAGACGGCCCTCCTTGTACACATCAGCCCCGCTAACCTGGCACGCTTTATTACCCAGGAACTCGATATATCTGTCGTCAACCAGACGGGCCTGCCTGCTGATACCAAACTGAAAATAGAAATGGACTTTGCTTCTCTCGCCTCCGCCCGGGAAAGCCTCGCCCGCCACGGCCTGGCGCTGGAGCGCGTGAAAGAAGGGGCGACGGTGGTGGTGCGCCTCAGGTGAGGCCTCCGCCGGTAGCCCTACCGGGAAAGAGGTGTCGCCCGCTGTTGGGAAAAGGAGGGTGGG
Organism: uncultured Phaeodactylibacter sp.; assembly: GCA_964418125.1. Classification (GTDB taxonomy): domain Bacteria; phylum Bacteroidota; class Bacteroidia; order Chitinophagales; family Saprospiraceae; genus JACJXW01. Next base: position 44,993 of record CAYQKY010000020.1, on the reverse strand, counting down.
GGAGGCGCGGCTCATTTTCCACCTTTGGTTATTACGAGGCGCCTAAAGGCAGCCCGGCCGAAAAAAAATGCCGGAGTTATTTTTTAGCAACTCCGGCACTTACCTATTACTCAAACTGTATTTTCCGTATTCAGTGGAAATGAGCTTTAATTATCATCGGCTGCATTTCAGAGGCAAGTATAGTGCATATTGCTGTTTCAGTCGTTGCATATTATAATGTGGTCGCTTTTTGAGGCTACTTTGGGCCGGCGAATGTCGGGTAGTTGTCAGTTGTTTATTGTTGGAACGGACAACAAACACCAAAGAACGAACACCCCCTTAAATATTCGGCGACCAGACGGTATAGCTCTTCGGCGGGCACTGTATCTTAACCCAGCCTCCGCCCTGGGTGGTGGGGTACCAGTTGGAGTGTCCGGTGAAATCCTTGATTTGGGTATTGTACCAGTTGGTCGGCACCCATCTTTCCAGCCAGTTATCGGAATTGTTCAGGTAGACGACCAGGCCGGGGCCATTGTAGCCATTTCGGCGGGCGACATATTCATCGTTGTCGGCGTAGAGGATGGAAGTCGTTCCCGTCGCTTTATTATTGTGTATCCAGATCAGGTTGTTCAGCCGTTCTTTATCCAGCCACTCTTCGTAGTCGCGGTAGAATATAGTGGGATAGCCCTCGTGGGTCAGGATATATGCGTAGGCCAGCATCTTATTCCAGATCTCATCCGTATCGTGGTTTGCCACGAAGGTGACGGCCCGGAAGGGGTTGCGCTTCCACATCATATCGTCGTAGAGGACGGAGAGGTTGTTGCCGTCGAAGGCGTCGTTCATCTTGTAGTAGCAGGCGAAGTCGAATACGCTGCTGTTGGCCTCGTTGGCCCACCAGTTGAGGTAGTCTACGTTGGCGTCCCAGAGTTCGCCGACCGAGAAGCCGCCCGCGTGGTTGATCCATTCCCGGACGACCCAGGGGGCAAAGCCTTTCACGTAATCGAAGCGCCAGCCGTCGAAGCCAAGATCGTTCTTGTAGTATTTGGCCACGCCGTCGGCCCTTTTCCACAGCCAGTCCTGCACATAGGGCGCCTCATGGCAGAGGTCCGGGAAGCCGCCGAAGTAGCCTTCATCATTGCTGTGTACCCAGTTGGCGTGAAAATCATGCTGGGAACGCAGGAACTTGCCGGAAGCCACCCCGCTGAAGTTCGTCCAGGTGGAATCATTGGTGTACTGATTGTATTCCAGTTGCCCTCCGCTGTTGTGATTGATCACTATGTCGGCATACACTTTCATATTCTGGGCGTGGGCTTCGCCGATGAGGCTCTCCAGTTCGGACTTTGACCCGAAGCGCGTTTCTACTGTGTTGTTCTGGTTATAATTGCCCAGGTCGAAGTAGTCTGTGGGGTCGTACCCCATGGAGTAGGCGCCGCCCTGTGCTTTGGATACCGGAGGCAGCCAGATGGATTCAATACCGGCGCTGGACCAGCCTTCCAGCTTACTGGTAATCGTGTCCCACCATACGCCTCCGGCCGGCGGGTCCCAGTAAAAGGCCTGCATCATGACGCCTCCGCCGGGGCCGGAAGAGAAGGTTCGGGAAGAAACGGCTTCATTACCGGTTTCGGTGCTGAAAGGGCGGCCGTCGTGCCGGGTGACATGTACGATGTCCAGTTCTCGTTCCTCAGTGAGGGCTTCCTGCTGGATGTCCTTTTTACAGGAGAAAAGGGAAAGGGCCAGGAAGAGGAGGTAGGGCGTAAAATTCTTCATTGTTAAGCTGATCTTATTTGTTTATTAGTGGAATCGGAAAAAAACATGAATTCACGGTGCAATTATATTTGGAATACCCCGTAATGTCGCCGCAGATTATAATTTGAAACAAGAATTTTCGGAATGATTGGGGGAGGGGAGGGCGGATGTTTGATGTTTGATTTTTGATTTGCTTCAGAACAGGGCAACTGTTGTCACATCCGGGTGACGGGAGGATACATCATAAATCGCAAATCAAACATCAAAAATCAAACATCAAATGGCTCATCCCAGCACTCCTTTAAGGTACTCCCGCGGGGTGCAGTCCTCCAGTTTTTTAAAGGAGCGGTTGAATGCCGATTTGGAATTGAACCCGACGATGAAGGCGATGGCGAGCAGGGTATGATTCTGGTATTCTTCCTGTTGGGCAAGCCGTTTAAATTCTTCGATGCGGTAGGAGTTGACAAAGTCGTTGAAGTTCATGCCATATCCTTCGTTGATTACCCTGGACAGGGAATGGGGGGTGGTGCCGGCCAGCTCGGCGAGGCTGTTGAGGTTGAGCCCCGGGTTGCGGTAGGGCTTTTTTTCTTCCATGGCCTTTTCGAGTTGCTCTTTGACCTCATGCATTTCCTCTTCGCCCATGGAAGCTGCTTTTTCCTGTTCTTCCTGTCCCTGTTCGGAAGGGGGGGCATCCGGGGCGGGCAGCTTGAAGATCTCGGGTTGGCGCATGGTGTAATAGCCAAGGAAGAAAGCCGTGAGAGAAAAGGCTACCCACAGGGCGTCGGTGGTCTTGTCTGTGATGAAGCTCAGATCCTGGCCGAGGGCCAGTCCGAACCCTCCGATGAGGTAGGTGGCGGCCCAAATAAGGAGGCAGGCGAATTTCAGCCACATGACCACGCGAAGGAACTCAAGGTTGGGCTCAAAGGCGTGGGTGTCGCCCGACTCCCGTTCGTATTGCTGAATGGTGCGCCGGCAAAGGAACCAATAGAACGTATTGAACAGAAGGGCAAGGCCTCCGGACCAGGCAAAAAAAGGTTTGAAGTCCTGGTTTACCACCCTGGCGATAAATTCATCCTTGGGCATCAGGATCAAAGGCATATATGCCGCTACCTGCAAAAGAAAGGGGACGAAGTGCCACCAGCTGATACCCGGAGTGTTCTGGGCTGGCATCCGCAGCAGCCGGTTGATATAAAGCAGAAAAATAGGAGCGTAGAGAAAATAAATGAAGTCGGGAAGGATCAACAGCCGGGGCATCCAGTTGAAAATGTCGCGGTCGTAGGTCGATACCCGCCCGGCCAGCGCTACGGAGAGCAGCAGCAGCAGGATGGACAGTATGCGGTTGGCCGCCCGGTTATTGTCCTGCAGTGTATTGATGGCCAGGATGAGCAGCAGGCCCTGAATGGCCGCCAGCAGCAGCAGGAAAGTGTAGGGGTTTATGGGGTTGCCGGCAAGGTCTTCCCAGGACTCAATGGTAGCTGTGAAATTTCCGGGGCCGTTCTCCGGGAGGATGAACTGCCGGTTGACACGGGCCCGGCCGTTGCGCTGCCCCTCGATCGTTTCCCAGCTGCCCCGGGTGAATTTGTAGTAGGTGGTATCATCCAATAACGGGATCCGTACAGTAAAAGCGCCATCTTCCTGCCTTTCCAGGAGGTAATCGGGGTCGCCCGGATGCCAGTCATTGAAGCTGCCCACTGCAAAAATAGAAGCGTCGGGCGGGGTATTGTCCGGAACTTCTTCTATGGTAATGGTTAACCAGCCGTAGCGGGCAACGAGGGGGAGGTCATCCCAACTCAGGATAGTGATGCGGACGGTATCTTCCCAAGACGGGCCGTTGTAGTAGCGGTTGTTGACGAACTGGCCGAAGGCGTTGGTTTCCACTGTTTCCCAGCTGCCCCGGGTGATCTTGTATTCAAAGCGGGGCTTTCCATCCAGGTTTAAACGGAGAAAAGGAAGGCCGGCACTGTCGTACCGGAACAAATAATCCGGGTTGTTCGGCGCCCAGTTGTTGATGGAGCCGCTCAGGAATAAGGAATCCGTTTCTGGAGTGTTCGCCGGCAGTTCCTCCAGTACAAAAGTAAGCTGGGCACTGACGGCCAGTGATAACAGAAAACACCCGAAAACCGCAAAGCTTTTTCGCATACGCCTTTGATCCGTTCCGGCTAAAATTAAGCATTTAATGCCAAGGCAGAAGCGGCGAAGGTGCGAAAAGTCACCGGCCATGTTGCTATCGGTCATTAATCCGCTCTGTTTCAGTCGTTAATTTGAAGCAGAATTAATAACGAAACAAGACCAATATGTTCCTCTACGTCGAATTATGGAAACCCCGGCCGGAATGGAATAACCTGCCCTGTGAACAACGGGAGGAATTTCTGGGGATGCTCGCCCCCGGCGTCCGCCGGATGAAAGGGCTCAATGTAGAACTCATAGGCTTCGCCGTCTGTGATGAAGATACGCCTTTGGATGCGGAATACCGCTATCTGGCCGTGTGGAGAATGCCCAACCTGGGCCATGTGCACATGCTGGAAAAGGCCGTCCGCGATGAAGGGTGGGCCAATTATTTTGACATCACCAACGCCAGAGGCAAAGTGGTTTCTGTCGATGAATTCGTCGGCGATATGGTTAAGGTATAGTTGAGCTGGATTGTTAAAGTGCTGGATTGCTGGCGGCGTGGGCCGGCAGTTCTCCTGACAATTTAACAATATAACAACCATTCAACAATCGCCTCAGTCAGGCCCATGGATCACTCCCTGCGCCAGAAGAACAGCGGTTTCAGCGCCATTTGAGTGCCGTACTCATCGATGATTGGTATGGCGGGCCCCAGGGCGGTAGTGGTGCATTGGAGGCTGTTGCGGGAAGGAGCAAAAAGCCAGGTTTGCTGCACGTGGAAGTCGGTGATGTCCAGCGGCCCAAATTCCATGCGGACAGCCTGTACGTTTTCCTCGTAAGTCTCCGGGTCAAAAGTTATGATGGTGTCCTGATGGATGAAAATGCCTTCTGCATCTGGCAGGGGGATGGGCTGATTCCCTTGGTCATATCCGGTGAGTTCTCCCTTTTTAAGCCGCTCAATGAGTATCTTCTTGAGGTGGTTTCCTTCACCTTTCAGCACTTCTATCTGCTCTTCCGCTACCGTATACTCCAGATGAGTGGCATACTGTACGGCAGCAGTCCTCAGCCTGGACAGGCTCTTTTTGGGGAGTGGCAACCTGAACCAAACCAATGGTTGGAAATCCCCCGGTTGTGCACGGCTTTCGACAGCAGGAGCAATGGCGAGAGCGATGGTTTCCAGTTCATTCTTCCTCCCGTTGTACAGCCATAGTTGACGGACGGCAAAAAAGGAGGTATTCTCCAACCTGTCTTTCCTCACGAAGTGTATCTTCTCCTCGTAGGTTTCCGGGTCGAAAACTACGATCGTATCTACAGCCACCATGTGGGCGAGGGCCTCGCTATGGGTGAGGGGCTGCTGCCGGCCTCTGTCGGCGTAAGCGGGAAAAGCCCCCTGCCTGATCAGCTTCCTTGCCTCTTTGGTAAAGGGATGGAGGGCAGGCGAATCCGGGTTTTCCTGTATGACCTTGACCGGGATAGCTTCCAGTAACTGCGGAGGCAGTGAATGGCTGATGGCATCAAAACAGATAACCGATTCAACTTCCGCCGCCCAGATGATGTCTTTATTTTTTATCAGGCCCTCTACCTGGGCCGGTATGGAAAGGGGAAAAAGCAGTAGAAAAATGAGGGGTCGAATGCTCATGTAGAGTTTGTTTTGCAGCCGTTCGGAAAAGTCCAGAAAAATACATATTTGCTAACCTGTTATATAAAGCGAACAGCAATTTATTTATTGTGCAGGCGGCCATTTTGTACTTAACAAAACTTTAAGAACTGCCCTCTCATGCTACGGGCGTGCCTTTAGCGTTAGTAAAGTACGCTGTTCGGAAAGTGAACGAAAAGCCCCCCATGCGCCTGTTTGCTTTAGTGCAGGGCAGTTCTGTGAAATTTAGTACTTTTGCGGGGCTAAGAGGCCACCCTTCGGGAATCAGTGCCCAGTCCGCTTTCAAAAACAAGGGCAACATGTCGGTATCGGTACAGAACCTGACGAAAATTTATGGAACGCAGCGAGCGGTAGACAACATTTCCTTCCAGGCCAGGCCAGGGGAGGTGCTTGGTTTTCTGGGCCCGAACGGGGCAGGGAAGACCACTACCATGAAGGTTGTCACCTCCTTCATCCCTCCGGATGAGGGCACGGCCACCGTCTGCGGATTCGATGTGCTTAAGCAGCCTATGGAGGTTCGCCGGCGCATCGGTTATCTGCCCGAACACAACCCGTTGTACAAGGATATGTACGTGCGGGAATACCTGGGCTTTATCGCCGGCCTCCACAAAGTTGGCAACAGCCGGCGGCGGGTGGAAGAACTGATCGAAACGACCGGGCTGGGCCGGGAGCAGAACAAGCTCATCGGCGCCCTCTCCAAAGGATACCGGCAGCGGGTAGGGCTGGCGCAGGCCATGTTGCACGACCCGGAGGTGCTCATCCTGGATGAACCCACCTCCGGGCTGGACCCCAACCAACTGGCGGACATCCGCCAGCTGATCCGAAAGCTGGGCGAGGAAAAAACCGTTATCTTTTCCACCCACATCATGCAGGAGGTCAGGGCTATATGTGACCGGGTACTGATCATCAACCGAGGAAAGATCGTGGCCAACGATTCCATAGAAGCCCTGCAGCGCCGTATAGCCGCTGAGTCGGTAGTTACCGTGGAATTCCAGAAAACCCCACCCAGGAAAGCCCTAGGTGCTTTACCTCAGCTGAAAGAACTGAAAGAGTTGGGCAAAAACCGCTTTCAGCTCATTTCCGGCCCGGAAGCCGACCTGCGGCCTGCCATTTTCGATTTTGCGGTGCAACATCAGGTCAAATTGCTGGAACTGCACAAGGAAGTGTACGAGATCGATGAGGTTTTCCAAAAATTGACGCGATAGGACATGAAGATTCGCCTCTGGCTATATATCGCTTTTTTAATAAATACCACCTTTGCGGCAACCCAGCCGGACAGCGTGCAGGTCACCCGCAACTTCGAGTTCGGGGATGGCATATACCTGTCCTTCGAAGAGTTGCAGGCCAACCGCCCTTCTCTGGAGTGGAATGAGGTGGACGTCCAGCTCGTCGCCAGCCAGCAGTCGTTCACCGCTCAGGTAGCTTACATCCGAAGGAAGGATGGCAGCGAACTGCCCCCGGACTCCATCTGGGGTATCTGCCTGCAGGGCACCCCCTTCATCCGCCTGCCGGATACCGCGGTGAACCGGCAGGCCATGACTTTTGCCGGCCTGCGCGTCCGCGGGCGCATCTGTTATTATACATACGAGGTGGAAGAAACCAGAATGGTGGAAATTGCCGCTTATAACCCGCTGACCGGGCGCCCCTTCCGCAGAGGGTCCGTGCCAAAGCAGGTGGCTTTGGTGAGGGAGAAGATGCTGCATTTTGAAAACGGAAACCAGGCGGCCTTCAGCCGGGAAAACCTTCTGGAATGGATAAAAGACGATCCCCAGCTGTGGCGGACTGTCGCTGAACTGTCCGATGAAGAAGCCGAAGAAAAGTTGTACAAATGCCTGCTCATCTACGATGACCGCAACCCGGCCTATGTGCCGGCGCGGTAGGGGATAGTGGGGGAGCGTTTCGGAATTCGCCGTTCGCTGTTCCCATATGCGGGCCGAACCGAATACCGAAACCCGAATACCGAATACCGAAACTATGCTAAGCATATTCCTCAAGGAAGTCAATTCATTTTTCAGTTCCCTGATCGGGTACATCGTCATCGGTGTATTCCTGGTGATCATGGGCCTGGTGATGTTTGTGTTTCCGGACACCAGCCTGCTGAATTACAACTATGCTACGCTGGGCCAGCTGTTTGAGGTCGCACCTATGATCTTTGCCTTTCTCATTCCGGCAATTACCATGCGTTCTTTTGCCGAGGAGCAACAATCCGGCACCATCGAACTGCTGGTGACGCGGCCGATAACCGCTCTGGAGATCATCCTGGGCAAGTATTTTGCCGGCATGGTGCTGCTGGCCTTCGCCCTGCTCCCTACGGTGCTGTATTATTATACGGTCTATCAGTTGGGGTCTCCTCCGGGGAACCTCGATTCGGGAGCCATCCTCGGGTCGTATATCGGCCTGTTCCTGCTGGCAGGGGCTTTTGCGGCCATCGGCCTGTTTGCCTCCTCCCTGTCCGGTAATCAGATCGTCGCCTTTATCGTGGCGGCTTTCCTGTGTTTTTTCCTGTACTGGGGGTTCGATTTTCTGAGCCGCCTGCCTGCCTTTGTCGGCAAGGTAGATGATGTGGTGCAGATGTTCGGTATCGATTATCACTACAATTCCATAAGCCGGGGGCTGATCGACAGCCGCGATATCATATACTTCTTCTCGGTGATCGCCTTGTTTTTGATGATGACTTTGGTATCGCTGGAAAGGAGGAAGTGGTGAGGGGGGGGAAGTGGAAGTGTGTAAATGTGCGCTTTCCCGCTGCCGGCCGCCTTTACACATTCGCACCTTTACACTTGAAATTTGGAAAGCACGAGAAATGAGTAAATCAGGAAATACAAAAAACCGGAAATTACAATCTTTGCTTCAGCTGTTGCTGTTTGCGGGGGTGCTGTTATTTCTGAATATCCTGGCCAACGCCCGGATCAACGGGCGGGCGCTGTATGGCAACCTGGACATGACTGAGGAGAAGCGCTACACCATGACCGGCGCTACGCGCAGCCTGCTGGAAAACCTGGATGATGTCGTCTACATCCGGGTCTTGCTGGAAGGGGAATTCCCGGCCGGCTTTAAACGCCTGCAGGCGGCTACCCGCGATGTGCTGGATGACTTTCGCTCCGCTTCCGGTTATATCGAATACGAGTTTGAAGACCCGAATACGGGAACGAAGGAGGAGATCAACCAACGCAGGGAGCAATTGTCCAAGGATGGCATCAACCCCATCAATCTGAGAGTAAAAGGGGTGGAAGGCACCTCCGAGAAGTTGATCTATCCCTATGCCATTGTTTATTTCAAGAACCGCAACCTGTCCGTCAACCTCCTGGAGAATGAAGTGCCGGGGGTGCCGCCCGAAGTGACCCTCAACAATTCAGTCGGCCTGCTGGAGTACAAGCTGGCCAATGCCATCCAGAAACTACAGCTTACCCGAAAGCCCAATCTCCTCTTTTCCGCCGGGCAGGGAGAGCTTAGCCCTCTGGAAACCGCTGACCTGGAAAAAACACTGCGGGAATTTTACGAGACGGGCAGAGTAACGCTCGACAGTGTGGTCAGTATCGGCCGGGAAGCTGACGCGCTCATCATTGCCAAGCCGACCCGGCCGTTCTCCGAAAAGAACAAGTTCAAGATCGACCAGTACATCATGAACGGAGGGAAAGTGCTCTGGTTGCTGGATAAAGTGGCCGTCAACCTGGATAGCCTGCGGGGGAGGAAAAGCTACTACCCCAATGAATACAACCTCAACCTGGATGACCTGCTGTTTAAATACGGAATAAGGATACAACCGGACCTGGTGCTGGACATGCAGTGCTCCACAATCCCTCTGGCCACCGGGCTGGTGGGCAATGCGCCGCAATTCGATTATTTCCGTTATCCCTATCATCTGGTCGTTGCTCCGCAGTCCAGCCATCCGGTGGTGAAGAGCCTGGGGGCGGTCAACCTGCGTTACGCCAGCTCTGTTGATACGGATGTGCAGACAAAAACCGATGTTGAGAAAACAGTGCTGCTGAAGTCTTCTGCCAATACCCGCGTGCAGTTTCTTCCCGTTGAGATGAACTTTGATTTTCTGCGGTATGACCTCGAACCCGATAAATTTAACCAGGAACCCCGGGCTTTGGCCCTTTCCCTGGAGGGCGTTTTCCCGTCCATGTATGAGAACCGGGTCACGGAAAGTATGCTGGAGGGGCTCCGGCAACTGGGCATGCAGTTCCTGCCTCAGAGCGTTCCCACCAAGATGATCGTCATTTCGGATGGGGATGTGGCCAAGAATAAGGTCAACCTCAATAACCAGTCTTTCAGCCCGTTGGGGTACAACGAGTTCGACCGCTACCTATTTGCCAATAAAGGCCTGGTGGTCAATTCCCTGGAGTATCTGCTCGACGACAAAGGCGTCATCGAGGCCCGGGGCAAAGAGGTGCGCCTGCGCCTGCTCGACACGGTGAGTGCCCGGCGGGATAGCGCCTACTGGCAGCTGCTCAATATAGGGCTGCCCCTGGCCTTTCTGCTGGCCTTCGGCCTTTTATACAACTGGGTGCGGAGAAGGAGGTTTGCAGGTTAAGTGCGGGGGGAGAGCCGGATTGTTGGGATGGTTATATGGCCATATTGCTGCCCTTCGACAAACTTGTAGGATTATTGGCAGGTTGGAGGGGGCCGGCCTTGTTGAAGAGGCTCCAATGGCCGTTTAGGGGGAGGAACAGCCTCCGGAATGAAAGCTAAAACTAAAAAGACAACGAGATGAATCGGACATTATTTTTATTGATCGCTTTTCTGCTCCTGGGAGGAGGGGTGTTTTGGTATCTCGCCGAAGGAGAGGATGAAAAGACGACGCTGGCCGGCGCCGGCCGTTCCTTTGCCGTCGAGGATATAGAACAGGTGCATAAGATATTTATTGCCGACCGCCGCGGAGAGCGAACCACCCTGGAGCGCCGCGACGGATACTGGCTTTACAATGGCCAGTACAAAGCCCGCCCTTCGGTGATGGCGCCGCTTCTCGACGCCATTGCCCGGGTTCGGGTCAAATACAAACCGCCTCAGGCGGCGGTGGAGAATATGGTGCAGGCCCTGGCCACGGAGGGGATCAAAGTGGAGTTGTACGATAAGCAGGGCGAGCTCATCAAGGCGTATTATGTGGGCGGGTCCACCTCCGATGAACGGGGCACCTACATGATCATGGAGGGGGCCGAACAACCCTATGTGGCGGAGCTTCCCGCCTGGGAGGGCAACCTGAGCGTACGCTTTCGCCGTTATGGTGACGAATGGCGGGATAAGACACTCTTCGCGGAAGAGGTGGAAAACATACAGTCGGTTTCCATCGAGTATCCCAAGCAGCGCAACCAGTCTTTTGTTCTGGAAAGCACGGAGAAGGGCTATGAAGTGCGCCCCTTTTATGACATCACCCCCGAGATACGGCGCCCCTACAAACAGGGAAGTGCGGAGGCTTTCCTAATCAATTTCGAAAGTGTCGGTGCAGAGGCGTTCCGCAATAAATTTCCCGGGAGGGACAGCATCTCTCAAATGGTCCCCTTCAGCATCATCACCCTGGTCAATAAACAGGGAGACACTACCCGGGTAGCACTCCATCCCATTGTAAAGGAAAATATCATTTCCCACGATGTAAAGACGGGAGACTACGTCCTGCTCAACAGCGATATCGAACGCTACTTTGCCAACCTCAACGACGAGGACTTCCTGCTGGCCCAGCACCTGGTCCTGGAAAAGCTGTTGTGGGGGTACAGCTCCTTCTTTAAGGATAGCAACCTGTTGAATTGATAGGAGGAAAAACTTTTGATTATTGATGTTTGATTTGAGATTTGCACCGGCCATCATATTAGCGGCCCTGCTGTTGCTCAGCTCCGCCGCTGCTGAGCGTTGGGGGTTCTTCGGCCACCGGCGGATCAACCGCATGGCTGTCTTTACCCTGCCGCCGGAGATGATCGGCTTTTACAAGAAGAACATCGAGTTTATTACTGAACATGCCGTCGATCCGGACAAGCGCCGCTACGCTACCAAACACGAGGCCGTCCGCCATTACATCGACATCGACCACTGGGGCGAATACCCCTTCCCGGAGGTGCCTCGCGATTGGACGGAGGCCCTCATGAAATTCACCGAAGTCGGGGTGCTTACTTCCGCAGGCGATACCGTTCTTCTGCAGCGGGATACCGTCAAAGGACAGGTGCAGGTCAGCCTGGATTACCGGGGGGCGAAACTCTCGGCGCCCTACGCCAACGCCTACCGGGGCTTTTTTGAGCAGTATATCAAACCACAGTATTACGAGGAAGACTGGGTAGTGGACTGCGATGCCCTGGGCGGGCTTTTCGGCCTGGAGCCCGGCAGCCTCGACTGCCGGTCGGCCTATGCAGTGGACCATTTTTCGGAATACGGCATCGTACCCTACCACCTCCTGCAGATGCAACAGCGCCTGACGGAGGCCTTTCGCCAGAAGGATCGGGGGCGCATCCTGCGCCTGTCGGCCGAGATGGGGCATTACATCGGCGACGCCCACGTGCCCCTGCACACTACGGAGAACTACAACGGCCAGCTGACCAATCAGGTTGGCATCCATGCCTTCTGGGAGAGCCGCCTCCCCGAGTTGTTCGCCGATGAGCAGTACGACTTCTTCGTGGGCAGGGCCGAATACATCGCCAACCCTAAGGAATACTTCTGGGAAGCCGTCCTGGCAAGCCACCGCCTGCTGGATAGTGTACTGCTGGTGGAAAAGGAACTCAGCGAAATCTTTCCCGAAGACAGGCAATACTGCTACGAAGAGCGCCTGGGCCGAACCATTCGCACCTATTGCCGGGAATATGCCGAGGCTTACCACCGGCGCCTTGCCGGTATGGTGGAGCGGCGGATGCAGGCCTCCGTCCACGCCATCGGCAGCAGTTGGTATACTGCCTGGGTGGATGCCGGGCAGCCGCTGTTGCCCGCTTCAGGGGAGTATTCGCCTACGGTGGCGGAGCGGGAGGAATGGCAAGAGCTGCAGCGGCAGGCGCAGGGCGGAGAGGCCAAGGGGAGGGCGCATGAAAATGAATAGCGGCCTTTCTTCCCAAGCCTTTTTTCAGTAGCTTTGGTAAGGAAAACCCAAAAGTGAACCATGGCAGAAGAAAGCGGCAAAACACGAGGCATCGACCTCAATGAGGTAACCTCTCACATCAGGAAAGTCCGGAAAGCTTATTTCCTGGGTATTGGTATCGATGCATACCAGCATTTTCCCCAACTATCCAACGCCGTTAAAGACGTAAAGGATATTGCCGGTATCCTTCGGGAACAATACCAATTCGACCCGGACAACATCGTGCTCCTGCTGGATAATGAGGCCAGCCGGGAGGGGATCATCAATGCCCTGGAAGCCATGGTCAATAACCTGAGCGAGGAAAACGACCTGGTTATCTACTATTCCGGCCACGGCCACCTTAATGAGAAGACCGGCAAGGGCTTCTGGATACCGGTGAACGCCGGGACCGGGTCGCCGGCCGACTATATTCCCAATACGGTGGTCAAAGGGTATATTGAGGATATTCCCGCCTTTCACACTTTCCTGATCTCGGACTCCTGCTTTTCCGGTTCCCTTTTTGTGGAGGGTAAGATGCGCAGTGCCAATGAGGCGATTGCCGACCTGGACAGCCGCTCCTCCCGCTGGGCCCTCTGTTCCGGGCGCCACGATGAGGAGGTATATGACGGCAGCCCCGGTGAGAACAGCCCCTTTGCGTACAGCATTCTTCAGCAGCTGAAACAATCCAATACCTCGGAGTTGAACGTCGGCCGGCTGATCAACGAGGTGATCATGCAGACCCGCTCTCACTACCGGCAGCTCCCGGAAGGCAACCCCCTTTTCGATGTCGGCCACGAGGGCGGCCAGTTCGTCTTCCGCCTCAAGTTCGACGATGCCCGGGACTGGGCAGCCGCCGAGGCGGAAGGCTCTATTGCTGCTTACGAAAACTACCTGGCACTGTATCCGGATGGCAGGAATGCGAGCGAAGCGAAAGAAAAGCTGCTGGAACTCAATGACGAAGCCGCCTGGGCCGTTGCTCAGGAGAAGGATACGGTGGCGGCTTATCATGCTTACCTGGCGCAGTTTCCCAAAGGGCTGCACGACATCGAGGCCACCTCCCGGATGAAAACCATAAAGGAAGAGCAGGAGTGGGCCGAGGCCCAGCGGGTGAATGAGGTCTACGGATATCAGAGCTACCTGGAAAAATACCCGGAAGGGAAATACATCGAAGCGGCCAACCGGAACATCGAAGCCCTCCGCAAAGGAGAGGCCCCGGTAGTTATGGGAAGCGCTCCGGCTTCCGCGGTGGATGTGGCCGACACCATCCGCATACCGCGCGGATACCTCATCGGCGGCGGGCTGCTTGCCCTGGCTGTGGTAATCAGCATCTTCGCCTGGGTGTTCAATGGAAGCAGGAAAGATAGCAAGCTGGCCTATGACCTGGTCATTAAATCAGAAGAGTACGGAGATTACTGGGCCATTAAGAAAGGCCGGTACTGGGGGTTCTACAATTCAATGGCCAGGTCGATCATCATCCCGCAATTCGAAGAGGTCAACCCTTTTATAAAAGAGATGGCTCTGGTGAAGCGGGAGGGACAATACGGCTGGATCAACAAGCTGGGCAACCCGGTCATCCCCATTCAATACGATAAGGCCTCCCAGTTCGATAACCTGGGCATTGCGAAAGTGGAACTCAACGGGCAGTCATTCAGCATCGACCGCAGCGGCAAAAAGCTGGACGCCGCCTCCGCGGGAGACCAGGCCGAACGCAGGCAGTACGAGGCGGCCCTGGAGAAAAACACTATTCCCGCCTATCAGGAATTTCTTGATGCCTACCCCGATGGCAAACTGGCCGAGGAAGCCAGGAATAATATTGCGATAAAAGAACAGATGGAGCTGGCCACCTGGGAACAGGCAAAGGCCCAGGACCGGGGCGAGCTTTATAAAAAATACCTTCAGGAGTATCCCAGTGGCAAATACATCAAGGAGGCAGGGGAAGCCCTGAACCGCTTTTTCCTGGATACCCGCGATTCGGTTTATTATCGCACCGCAACCTTCGACGGCCAGGTATGGATGGCGCAAAACCTGAATTTTACAGGGGCAGGCGTCTGCTATAACCACCAGGACAGCCTCTGCAGAACCTACGGCCGCCTGTACACCTGGGAAGAAGCTCAAATTGCCTGCCCTGAAGGCTGGCGCCTGCCCAGTGATACGGACTGGTGGAATCTCACTCAACAGTTTGGCAGCGCCCACAGTTTTTCCAAAAATAACCGCCGGGGCGCCGGTGAGGAAGCCTTCAGGAAATTAACCAAAGGCGGCGGTTCCGGTTTCCGGGCTTCTCTCGCCGGAAAATACGATGGCAGCGCCTTCTCTGAAATGGGAGAGTCCGCCTATTACTGGACGAGCCTCAGCGATAAAAGTTCGGGTGAGGTGCTTACCTACTATTTCGGCGCCCGCAAGGGGTATGTATCGCGGGTGACGGAGGAAAAGGGACAATACCTCTCCTGCCGGTGTGTGAGGGAGTGATAGGTGTGCATAAGTGAGGCTGCTCCCCTCCCAGCCACTTTGGCAGAATTTTCCTCCCCCGTTCCGTCCCAGAACATTCACATTTTCTTAGCTTTGCGCCCATGGAAAACTGGAGTGGAAAATTAGCCCTGGCGCTGAAAGGCATGGCCATGGGGATCGCGGAAGTCATCCCGGGAGTGTCCGGTGGTACGATCGCTTTTATTACCGGCATCTACGAGACCCTGCTGGAAACCATCAAGAACATCCTGGGGCCGGAAGTGTGGGTGAGCCTGCGCCGCGATGGCCTGAGCGCTGCCTGGCAGAGGGCCAACGGCTTGTTCCTGGTATTCCTTCTGGGGGGCATGGCTGCCGGGGTCATTTTTGGCGTATTTTTCATTACCCACCTGCTGGAGAACTATCCGATCCAGTTGTGGGCTTTCTTTTTCGGCCTCATCATTGCTTCGGCAGTCTATATCGGGCGGCTGGTAGAACGATGGACGATCACCGAAGTCATCGCTCTGGTTGCCGGCACCATGCTGGCCTATCTGATCACCATCGCCACCCCGGCGGAAGGAAGCACTGCCCTGGGCGCTGTCTTCGTCGCCGGCATCATCGCCATTTCGGCTCTTATCCTGCCCGGCATTTCGGGTAGCTTTATGCTTTTGCTGATGGGAATGTATACCATTATCATTCCTACCGTCAAGGAAGCGCTCAAAACCCTGGACCCGGATAAGCTGCTGATCCTGGGAGTATTCGGGGCCGGCTGCCTCATCGGCCTGGGCACCTTTTCCCGCGTTCTGTCCTGGACCTTCAAAAATTACCATAACCCTACGTTGGCGACCCTTACCGGCTTCATGCTGGGCTCCCTGAACAAGATCTGGCCCTGGCGTAAACCGGTACTTGGCCTGACGGAAACCGGCGAACTGGTAGACATCGAAAACGGCATGATCGTCGATAAGGTCATCAAAGAGGTGAACCTTACCCCCGGCCAGTACGCTCTGGAAGTAGGAGATTCCTATCTCTTCACCGCTTTGGTTGCCATGGCCCTCGGGCTGGCGGTGGTCTTTGTGCTGGAGCGGATGGGGGAGAAGGATAGTGTATAGGTGTATTTGTGAGGGCGCTCCGCCGGCCGTCGTAGCCGAAGCAGCCTCACCAAGACACCAATGCACAATTTACCAATGCACAATTTACCAATGCACAATTTACCAATGCACCAATGCACGAATTCGGCCTGATCGGCTACCCACTGTCGCATTCTTTCTCCAAGCGTTATTTCAATGAGAAATTCCGGAGGGAGAGCCTGGAGGGATATTACTACGAATTATTCCCGCTTCGGGAGATCGGGGAATTCCCCGTCCTGATCAGCGCCCATCCCCATTTGCGGGGGCTCAATGTCACTATTCCGTACAAGCAACAGGTAATTCCCTACCTGGATGAGCTGGCCGGGAGTGCGTCGGAGGTAGGAGCGGTCAATACTATTAAGATCAGCGGCGGTAAACTCACCGGTTACAATACCGATGTTGCCGGCTTTGAACTATCCCTGTTGGGTTTCCTGGAGGACAATGGTGCAACTGCCGCCGGCCTGAATGCTCTGGTGCTCGGAACGGGCGGAGCGGCGAAGGCAGTGGCTTATACCCTAAAGAAAATGGATATTCCATTTCGGTTAGTGTCTCGCAGAAAAGAGGCGGGCCGGCTCACTTATCCGGAGTTGAATGAAACCCTGGTGCAAAAACATCGTTTAATCATCAATACGACCCCTTTAGGCATGTCGCCTGAAGCAGGAACCTACCCCGATATCCCCTTCCAGTACCTGGGGCGGCAGCATTTGCTGTACGACCTGGTCTACAACCCTGAAACGACGGAATTTATGGCCCGGGGGCGGCAGCAGGGCGCCGCCGTGTGCAACGGGCTGAAGATGCTCCACCTGCAGGCAGAAAAAGCTTGGGAAATTTGGAATTCCTGACTTATTTTGCGTCAATGAAAGAGGTGGGGAACGATACTTCTTCACCTTTTGCACGTGAATTACCAATCAACTTTTAAACCCGGGCCTGTTCATGGAAGAAATCGGTAAACCTGTAAAGGATTTAAAATTCATAAGAGAAATGGTGCAAGCGATCATGGAAGGAAAAGAGCAAGCCGTGGTTGATTTTTCCAATACGGAAACTGCTTTTGCCATCAAGTCGGATGAGGAACTGAAAAAGGCTGCCTGGCTCTTTGGGTTGATGAACAAGCACTGGCTGGTGGGCATCGGCTCCCGTCTCGGGCTGGCGGCGATCCGGTTGCACCTTCCTTTTGTGGAATCCGTGGTGAAAAGCACAATTTTCGAACAGTTTTGCGGGGGTACTACCTTATTGGAGTGCCAGAGCACCATCGACAGGTTGGCCGGCCAGAAGTGCCTGACGATACTCGATTACGGCGCCGAAGCCAAGGAAAAGGAGGAGGATTTCAACCATACCATGAATGAAACGATCCGGGCGATCGAATTTGCTTCCCGGTCGGAGCATATTCCGGTTGTGAGCACCAAGATTACCGGCATGGCCCGCTTCGGCCTGCTGGAAGCCCTGCAACAGGGAGAATCCTTCAATAAAGAAAGCCGGAAAGAATACAAAAGTGTACTCAAGCGCATCGACTCCATCTGCCATGTCGCCGCCAGAAAAGGCGTAGCTGTCTTTTTTGATGCGGAGGAGAGCTGGATTCAGGACAGCATCGACCACCTGGTGTCTATCATGATGCGCCGTTACAACCGGGACAAGGTGGTCGTTTACAACACCTTTCAGCTGTATCGTAAGGACCGGCTGCAATTCCTGATCGATTCCTACAACCAGTCCAGAAAAGGAGGCTACCTCCTCGGCGCCAAACTGGTGCGCGGCGCCTATATGGAAAAAGAACGGGAACGGGCAGAGAAAATGGGATATCCTTCGCCCATACATCCCAATAAAGCCGCTACTGACGATGCCTATAATATGGCCCTTCGGTTCTGTGTAGACAACTATGAACACATCGCCTCCTGCAATGCTTCTCATAACGTGGAGAGCAACCTGTTGCAGGCCGAACTGATACGGCGTAAAGGCTTGTTGCGCAATCATCCCCACCTCAATTTCTGCCAGCTTTACGGGATGAGTGACAACCTTACCTTCAACCTGGCGAAAGAAGGCTTCAATGTCGCCAAATATGTACCCTACGGACCGGTGCGGGAGGTGGTCCCTTACCTCATCCGCAGAGCCCAGGAGAACAGCTCCGTTACCGGTGATATGAGCCGCGAATTTCAGCTGGTGCAGATCGAAATGAAACGGAGAGGGCTGGCCGGGTGATGTCAAAAAAATATTTTCAAGGAGCAGCGCTTCTTTCCTTCGCAGGGTCTAATGATCGAGAAAGGTAGGGGCGGGGCTGTTTCTTCCGGCCAGAAGCCCGGCCTTTGCCGGATCGCATCTGAACGGGGGAATACCGTGCCCGGCGCTTCCCATGAGTACTGCAAACACGCTATCCAGATCAATATCATTTTAAAGTTTCAACACTAAGCGTACTCCGGATGACGGAGTTTATGAGCGGGTGATACTCAGATTTATCAAATAAAAAATTATCTTTGTTTTGTATATTCGTTGAATTGTCCGCTCCCCCAGGCTCAAAAGTACCTGTTTCCCCGGTGGTACCCAGAAGTGAATATGCTTCTGTATGAAAAATGCACCCTTGAACGTGGCCCTATTATAATCCCATGATGCATAGCGATCAATTTTGCTGGCATCAAAAGCCGGCTATGCCGGAATAGTAAAAACTATCTAAATGAGGTGCAGGAAACTCAAAAACCGTTTATTGCTCTTGGCCGCCCTTATTCCATGCATTCTGGAGGCGCAGGTAACGGCAGATTGCCCCGGAGCTATCGTAGTGTGTGGAGACCAGCTTATAACCCTGGAAGGAGGGCCGGGCTTACCGGATTTTAACAACCCTGATAATCAACTCGGAGACTGTCAGCTCACGGGAGAAACGGAGAGCGTCTGGCTTTATTTCCGTTTTCGTACCGATATGCCGGATAGCAGCATCATTGAATTTACCATTGACCCCGTGGAGGATGGGGAGATCGACTACGATTTTTCCCTCTACGCTGCCGATACGCCT
Source organism: uncultured Phaeodactylibacter sp. (assembly GCA_964418125.1). Classification (GTDB taxonomy): domain Bacteria; phylum Bacteroidota; class Bacteroidia; order Chitinophagales; family Saprospiraceae; genus JACJXW01. The sequence continues at coordinate 25,914 of CAYQKY010000020.1, read as the reverse complement.
TGTGACAGCCTCGGCAGCCCGGTACGATGCAGCTACGCCTGGGTCTTCTCCAACAACCAGTTCAGCTGCGGCTTCTGCCCGCTGACCGGCCTGGGTAACGGTGAGCTGGATGTAAGCGAAGGGCCGTTTGGCAATGGCTACCTTGCTCCCCTGGCCGTATACCCCGGGCAGGGCTTTTACCTCTACGTTAATGAATTTTACGACGACGCCAGCCTTTCTAGCGGGTTCAACATCTCCTTCGGAGGAAGCGCCGCCCCTTATCTCGACTGCCTGGCCAACCCCAACTGCCCGCAGATGGTGGCCGATGCCGGCCGAGACAGCACCGTTTGCAGCGGCGATATTCCCTTCCAACTCATCGGCAGCGCTACTTTCACCACCGGTTACGAAATTTATACCTGGACGGGCGCCAACGGCGAAGAAGCTTATCTCGACGATCCCAACAGCCCTCAGCCTACCGTTACTTTTCCGCCCAGCTTTCAAGGGGAGATTGTCTATGTACTCACTGTAGAAAGCGGTGAGTGCATTCATCGCGATACCCTCAGGCTGAATGTCCTGCCCACCAGTTCTTTCAGCCTTTCGGGCCCTGCTTCTTTCTGCAGCGGGGATACCATTACCCTCACTGCCAGCTCCGGCTTCGACAGTTACCGGTGGTCGAATGGCAGTACTGCCGAAAGTATTGAAGTGAGCACCGGCGGCCTCTATTCCGTTACCGTTACGGCTGCAGGCAATAATTGCGCCATCGCCAAGGAAATGAATGTAACGGAACATTCCCTTCCTCAGGTAAATATTTCTGAGGACTCCATCCTTTGCACCGGAGACACCTTACAACTGGATGCCGGCCCCGGTTATCCTTCCTATACCTGGCAGGACGGCTCCGGCGCGCAATACCTGTCTGTAACGGAACCGGGAATCTATTCCGTTGAGGTGGTAGACACTAATGGATGTTCCGGTTCCGGTTCCCGGGCTATCCTGGAAATTGTTCCGCCGGAACCCGAGATCAACGGCCCGGCCGCCCTTTGCCCGGATGAGCAGGCCACGCTCAGCCTTTCGGAAAGCTATTCTGCCTATCAGTGGGCTTCGGGAGAACCCGGCCAACAGCTTACCATTTCCGGCCCCGGCCTTTACATTGTTCAGGTGTGGGATGAGTATGGCTGCCAGGGCGCCGATACCCTCAACATTGCAGCGCTGCCTGGGGCAGACCCTCAGATATTCGGCCCCGATTCGATCTGTTACGGCGCCAATACCCCCCTGGAGGTTAGCCCGGTATTTGATTCTTTCCTGTGGTCCACCAATTCTACGGCGCCTTCCACACTCGTTGACGCTACCGGGGATTACAGCGTTACGGTTACCAATGCGGAAGGATGCAGTGCCGCCGATACTTTTTTCGTGGAGTTGCTCAGCCAGCCGCAGCTCTCTTTGCCTTCCGCTCTTTCTTTCTGTGAAAATGAAACGCTGGATATTGACGCCGGCCCCGGTTTCACGGCATATAACTGGTCTACCGGAGATGCCGGACAGGTTGTCGGGGTTTCCCAGCCGGGGGTGTACAGCGTTACCGTTACCGGTGATAATGGCTGCAGTAATAGCCAGGACGTGACCGTATCTTCCAACCCCATTCCCCAGCCCGAGGTAAACGGCACACTCTTTTTCTGCCAGAATACCTCGACAACCCTGGCTCTTGTGCCCGGAAGCTATCCGGATATCCGGTGGTCAACCGGGGGCACCCAGCCGGAAGAAACTTTTGATGCCACCGGGGAATATAGCGTGGAAGTGACGGATACCAATGGATGTATTGGCAGTTATACCTTTCAGGTTGAAGAACTGGGGCCTACGCCGGTTGATATCAGCGGCGACAGCCTCATCTGCGATGGGGCTACGGCCACCCTTGATGCGGGCCCTGGGTACAGTTCTTATTCCTGGTCGACCGGAGCAGGGGCAAATGCCATCTCCGTATCTTCGGGCGGATCTTATACAGTAACCGTTACCAATGGGTTGGGGTGTGAAGGTTACGATACCCTGGCGGTCCGCATTCAGCCCCTGCCGGAGGTTACTCTCGCCGATACCATGATCTTGTGTGCAGGCAATAGCCTGACATTGGACGCGGGTTCCGGGCCTTACGTTTACAACTGGTCCGGTGGACAGAATACTCCTTCCATTCTCATCGATGCACCAGGCCATTACGAAGTGGAAGTAACGGATACGGTAGGATGTTCTTCGCGGGATGAGGCAGAAGTCCTGGAGAGCGAATTGCCTGTTCCGCAGATTGATGGTACTCCCAACCTCTGCCCGGGAAGTTCTTCCCTGCTGGCCGTGGAGGAGCCTTATGAAGCTTACCTCTGGCCTGACGGCACTACCGGCAGCTCCTTACTGGTGACACAGCCGGGGCTTTATTCCGTTACGGTAACGGATGCCGCCGGTTGTCAGGGCACAACGGCTATCGAGGTCGAGGATGTACCGGCTCCGCAGGCTTCCATCACCGGCCCCCCTGAAGTCTGCGACGGAGCTACGGCTATTCTCGATGCCGGCAACCATACATCCTACCTATGGTCGAACGGCTTCACCGGCCGTCAGTTGGCGGCAACGGAAGAAGGGCTGTACAATGTGGTGGTTACCAACAACTACGGTTGCCGGGATACGGCCTGGGCGGGCCTGAGGATATTGCCCCTGCCTGACCCGGGCCTGCAGGAAGATACCATCTTGTGTGAAGGCGGCTCGGTAGTGCTGCAGGCAGACCCCGGGTTTACGTATTACCTCTGGGAAGACGGCTCCGCCGGCGCCACGCGGGAGGTGGATGCTCCCGGCTCTTATGTCCTGATCGTTTCTGACGGCTCCTGCTCGGGCCTGGATACGGTGGAGGTCGTTCAGCAGCCGGCGCCGCAGCCTGTAGTTCTTGGAGGAACCACTGTCTGTCCCGGCGAAGAAGTTACCCTCGAAGTGGAAAGAGAATGGCCTGCTCTGGCCTGGTCTACCGGCTCTACTGCCAACTCCATAACCGTAACCGAACCCGGGAGCTATGCGGTTATGGTGGAAGACAGCCTGGGATGCCCCGGAACCGGCACCGCCCTGGTGGAGAATTTTGAAACCGTTCCGCCCGCCCTGGACGGTGATCGGGGATTCTGCCCCGGAGGGTCCGCCACCCTCAGCCTGCTAACTCCATATACAGCCTACAACTGGAGTACAGGTAGTTCCAACTCGTCGATTACTGTCAACAGCCCGGGTAATTATTCCGTCACGGCCACCGATGCCAATGGTTGTAATGGTACAGCTTCCATGCCGGTCTTTGCGTTCCCTCCCCCACAGGCAAACATTGGAGGAGAAACACAATTCTGTGAAGGCGGCAGCACCCAAATCTTTGCCTTTGGCAACCACCCTTCCTATGCCTGGTCTAATGGAGATACTACAAAATTGATCGAGATCGCTCAGGCTGGTGATTATACCGTTACAATTACCAGTGCCAATGGCTGCCAGGCAGTGGCTTCTGCCCTGGTCACCGAACGGACCCTGCCCCAACCCGAGATCCTGGGCGGGCAGTTTTGCCTGGGCGACAGTTCAGTGCTTTATGTGGAAGGGCAGTTTGAAACTTACCTTTGGGAAAACGGTTCGCAGGAACCAACCCTGCCGGTTAATGTGCCTGGCCTGTACGGGCTTACGGTTACCGACGGATTCGGTTGTACCGGCGCCGTAGCGGAAGAAGTGGAGGAATTGCCGTTACCCGAACCGGAGATCATCGGTGGAAGCCCCATTTGCCTGGGTGTCGGCGCCACTACGGATATTGCAGTCGATGGCGATTACCAGGAGTTTGTCTGGAATACCGGAGAACGGACGCGTTCCATCGCTGTCGGGACGACGGATGTCTATTCTGTCGTCGTGACGGACGCAAATGGCTGCCTGGGAATGGCCGAGTTCACCCTCGAGGCACTGCCTGCCCCTTCCCTGGATGTCTTCGGCGATACGGCCTTTTGCCAGAGTGGCTTCACCGTCCTGGAAGCCGTAACTGACGGGGAGAGCCTGTTGTGGTTCGACGGCTCCACTGGCACTCAGGCCACCATTGAACAGCCTGGCACCTATTTCGTAACCGCCTTCGGAGATAATGGTTGCGAAACAACCGATACGATCGGGATAGAAGAGATCGTCCTTCCCGAGATCAACGCCGGGGCCCCGCAGTCCATCGACTGCCGCGAGGAGGCCGTACAGTTAGGTAGCTCCTCCAACCCGGTAGACGGGCTGCGGTATACCTGGAACGGGCCCGGGATCGACGATGGGAACCGCAACCTGCCCATGCCCCAGGTCAGTGCGCCGGGGCTCTATACCGTGGAGGTTGTACAGACAACCCATCTATGCAGTGGCGCTCCCGCCGAAGTGCTGGTGGAAGACCTTCGCTATCAGCCGGAGTTTACTCTTAATGTAATGGACACTCTCGACTGTTCTACACCAACGGTGGCGGTGGCCAGCGTGGGGCCGGATCAGGGAGCGCATTTCATTTATCAGTGGTATGACGCTTCGGGAACCCCCCTGTCCGGCGAAAATGGACAAAGCCTGGCGGCAACAGCTGCCGGCGCCTATTCCCTGGCGGTTACCGATACTCTCCTGGGGTGCAGCGCTTCTGAGACTATTGAAGTGGCCGCCGATTATGATTATCCGCAGGTAAATGCCGGCCCGGAAGGCCTGCTGAACTGTTATGTCACTTCACTGGAACTATCGGGTAGTGTAATTTCTGAATCCACCGGCCTGGTTTATACCTGGACTACCGGCGACGGCAACTTTGCAGGCCCTCCGCAGGGCCTTACTCCCGTGGTCGATGCGCCCGGCCTGTATATCCTGACTGTACTGGACCAGACTAGCGGCTGCGAGGGCCAGGATTCCGTCCGGGTCCGCCAGGATATCGAGGCGCCGGTTGCCAGTGCCGGAGAGGACCAGGAGATCGATTGCGTGGCGCAGGAGGCAATACTGGATGGCGGCAATTCTTCCCAGGGAGCGGGTTTTCAGTACGAATGGAGGTCTGAGAATGGTATTACCATAGGTGGTACGCTGCAACCAACAGTCAACCAGCCCGGCGCCTATTACCTGACCGTAACCAACCTGGCAAATGGATGCAGCAGCATTGATGAAGCCACCGTTCTCGAAACCGATAATTATCTGAGGGGCATGCAGCTTGATGCAATCGGCCCGCTTTGTTCCGGCGACCGCAATGGCCTCATTGCCGTTAATGAAATACAGGGGGGGACAGCCCCCTTTCTCTTCAGCATTAACGGGGAGCCGTTCGTAAGCCAGCCCCGGTTTGCCAATCTGCCGGCCGGCGTATATGAGGTTAGCGTGCAGGATGCCGCAGGCTGCGAATACAGCCTTGAAACTTTCCTGGAAGACGGTAATGATGTGGAAGTCAGGCTCGGCAGTGACCTGGAACTTCAACTGGGTGATGAAATTATCCTTCAGGCCCTGACCAACCTGGTTCCTGAAGAGATCAGAGAGGTCGTCTGGTCTTTTCCCGTTGACACTTTTCCCTGTATGGACCCGAAGTGCCTGGTCAAGGAACTGCAGATACTGCAATCCACGCTGATCAGGGCTACCGTTATCGATACAAATGGATGCCGTGATTCTGACGAAATACAACTTATTCTTAATAAAGGCCGGAATATTTATATTCCTAACGCCTTTTCTCCCAACGGCGATGGGGCCAATGACCGCTTTACCATATTCGCCAACGCGGACGAGGTGGCCAAGGTGCGGCGCCTGATGATCATGACCCGCTGGGGAGAACAGGTGTTTGCCCAGTTCGACTTCCCTCCCAATGTCCCCCATATGGGATGGGACGGAATGCATCGCGGCAAGGCGCTGGACCCCGCCGTTTTTGCCTATTTTGCTGAAATTGAATTTGTTGACGGTGAGGTGGAATTGTTCGAAGGCAGTCTCACCCTTGTGAAATAAAGGCCGGAGCGGGCACTGTTTCGGTGCTGCTCCATGCTTCCCTGGCGCCCGTTTTACCCCCCTTCCTATGCCGGGGAAGCGCCTTTTTTCGGACAGGCCACTAAAGTGGCGCGTGGTAATAAAGAGAGAAAAGCATGCCCGTCCTGCCCTTATCTCCAACTCGAATGGAGGCCAACCCCGGGATGGGAGAAAAAATTTTGTCAGCCAGGCCCGGGGAAGTGATAATTATCATTTCGCCTTTCGTATTTTTTTTATTTTTTCCTTTAGGAAACACTAATTTCGCTCAGTAAATAATTTTGATAACACCTGCCCTGAAGTAAAGGCTGAATGGCTGCTCAAACATCGACATCCCTGATAAATAATCGGTTTATCCGTCTCCTAATTGCGCTATCTCCAGGCGGTAGAGTAGAAAAATAACAGTCATCCGGGCTACTCTGTCCGGAATCGAAGCTGCAGGTGAGAACCTGTTTTAACCCTTGGCCCAAATTGAGTTGGTTAGTATAACCCTGGTGATATAAAAACAAAATCTTATGTTTCAATTTTACTTTCGTCATTATAGCCTGCCCGCTGTTTTATTCTTTTCTCTGCTCCCGTTTTTTTCTTACGGCCAGGGCGCGCCTGACTGTTCCAGCGCAATTGTCCTGTGCAGCAGTGCCTCCATTTCTTTTAATCCGCAGGGTATTGGGGCTGTGAACGACTTTGCTCCTGCTTCCAACAGCCAGGGATGTCTCCTTACCGGAGAGCGCAACACGGCATGGTATTATTTTGAGTTTAACAATACCATGCCGGCCAATAGCGAGATCACCTTTACGATCGCACCAAACGGGTCGGCCGATTATGACTTTGCCATATACGGGCCCGGGGTAAGCTGTGGCGGCCTGGGCAACCCCGTTCGGTGTTCTTACGCGGCTCCCAGCGCTCCCACCGGACTGGGCAACGGGGCTACCGAAACCTCCGAGGGCGCCGGGGGAGATGGCTTCGTCGCTCCGCTACAGGTGCAACCCGGCCAGGGTTTTTATCTGGTCGTCGATAATTTTTCCAGCAACAATACCAGTTTCAACATGAACTGGGGTGGCTCGGCAGCGCCTTATCTGGATTGCACCGCAACGCCTCCCTGCAGCGTTGCCCTCAACTACTCGCCCAACTATACCCTCTGTGCGGGTAGCGGCCCGGTCACCTTGCAGGGTACCATCAGTGGCGCCACCGGGACGCCGTCCATCACCTGGACCGGCACCAACGGGGGCGATGCTTACCTCAACAACCCCTTTATCGCTAACCCTACGGTAACCATACCCAACGGTGTCTCCGGAACTTTCCAGTATACAATCTCCGTAGACCAGAACGGGTGTATTGATGAAGCTACCGTGACGGTCAATGCCAGCGCCAATCCGATGCCTGCCATTTCCGGCAACAATGTGATCTGCCAGGGCGAGCCGACGACTCTTTCCGCCACTCCCGGCTTTTCCGGGTATTCCTGGTCGAACAACCAGAGCGGGCCCAATATTACGGTCAATACTGCCGGAACCTATACTGTTACGGTTACGAACAGCCAGGGGTGTCAGGGAACGGCTTCCTACACGGTATCCCAATTGCCTGTTCCCATTCCCAACATTACAGGCCCGGCGAGCCTCTGCGTCAATGGGGATGCTATCCTCAACGCCGGCGCCGGTTATGATTCCTACCTTTGGTCTACCGGCAGCCCCAACCAACTGGCCGCCGTCACCGGCCCGGGCATCTACCAGGTGACGGTAACTCAGAACGGTTGCCAGGGAACAGGGCAGATCATGATCCAGCTGTCGCCCGACCTCTTGGTCACCCCCACCGGAGACAATACCATCTGCCCGGGGCAATCGGCCGATATCAACGCCGGAGGCGGGTACGCCTCCTATCAATGGAACAACGGGTCTCAGGAACAGATCAATACCGTTACCGCTCCTGGAACCTATAGCGTTACCGTGGAAGATAACCAGGGGTGCACGGGCACGGCCTCCTTTACCGTCAGCCCCGTCCTGCCTCCGGAACCTTCCATTACCGGCAACCTGGCCATTTGCCCGGGCAACTCAACTACTCTTGATGCCGGAGCGGCCTTCACTTCCTATCAGTGGTCGACCGGCAGCTCCAACTCCATAATAACAGCCAATACTCCGGGTTCATATTCGGTCACCGTTACCAATGCCCAGGGGTGTACGGGCTCCAGTACAGTAGAGGTGACGGCAGCTCCCGGCCCCATGCCGGAGATCAACGGAGACACGGCGATCTGCGCGGGTGAATCCACCCAACTGATCGCGACTTCCGGTTTCTCGGCCTATCAGTGGTCAAATAACGGCTCCGGGCCGGTCATTGACGCCAATGTCGGCGGCACATATACCGTTACCGTGACGGATGCTGTCGGATGCCAGGGTACGGCTTCCATTGAAGTGTTGGAAAACAGTAACCCTGCACCGGCGATCATGGGGCCGGCCGGCCTTTGTCCGGGCAATGGTGCAACCCTTACTCTGAGCGGCCAGTACCAGGCCTACAACTGGTCGTCCGGCGAAGCAACAGATTCCATTTCCATACCTGGTTCCGGCGATTACAGCGTCACTGTAACGGATGCCAATGGTTGTGAAGGCGCCGCCTCCATCAGTATACAGGAATTCAGCGCCCCCTCGCCGCCTACCGGAATAGAGGTGGAATATTGCCAGGGGGATACCGCTACGCTTTCCGCGCCGGCAGGTTTCGCCGCTTATCAATGGGATGGGGGAAGCGCCGACAGCCTGATCCGGGTGAGCGCTCCCGGCGATTATGCCTACACGGTTACGGATAATAATGGTTGTACCGGCGCCGGCAGCATTACGGTAGTGGAAAACGCCCTGCCCGATTTCAGCATCTCCGGCGAACTGCAATACTGTGAAACCGCTTCTACCAGCTTACAGGCCCCGGCTGGATATACAGGTTATTTGTGGAGTACAGGGGATACCAGCTCTGTAATTACGGCCTCCGCTCCCGGGCAGGTGTCGCTTATGGTTACAGACAGCAATGGTTGTTCCAGTGAACAGGTGGTAACCGTTGTCGAAAACCCCTTGCCCGTCGCCAATATCAACGGCCTGCTTGAATTCTGTACCGATGGCGCCACTACCCTGAGCGGAGAACCCGGCTTTGCCGGGTATGCCTGGTCAACCGGCAGCACCCAACCTTCGGTTAGCGTCAATCAGGCCGGTGATTACAGCCTGACGGTTACGGACGCGAATGGCTGTTCCAGCAATGCTTCAGTTACCGTTGCCGAAATTCCCGAATTGCAGCCTGAGATTACCGGTGTTCTCGATTACTGTGCGGGCACCTCAACAACCCTCCAGGCAGAATCCGGATATCAGAGCTATTCCTGGTCGAACGGTTCTAGCGGCCCTTCGGCAACGGTATCTGCTCCTGGCGCTATCAGCCTTACCGTTGTCGACAATAATGGATGTGAGGGCACTTCCAGTGTAAACATTGCGGAACTTCCCCTTCCTCAACCCACCATTACCGGCGAGGACTTCTTCTGTGAAGGAACTTCCACCACCCTCGATGCCGGTGGCGGTTATGTGGCCTATGCCTGGCCGGGCAGCGATTCCACACAGCAGCTTACGGTTACCCAGGCGGGCGCTTATACCGTCACCGTCACTGATTCCAATGGCTGCCAGGGTTCAGCTACCCTCGAGGTGGAAGAGGCCCCCGCCCCCACACCGGTGATCAGCGGCGAAACCATGTTCTGCCCGGAAGGGTCGGCGGAACTGAATATCGGCAATAACTATGCTGCCTATTTGTGGTCTGATGGAACAACAGCAGCCTTCACTACTGTTGATCAGCCGGGCATCTACAGCCTGACGGTTACCGATGGCTTCGGTTGTGAAGGCAGTGCTTCGGTGGACGTCGTTCATTTTCCCACCAGCCCGCCGGAGATCAGCGGCAGCCTCAATTACTGCCCGGGAGAGAGCACTTCCCTCAACGGGGAAGCCGGTTTTTCCAGCTACCTGTGGTCTAACGGGGCTGTGAGCAGCAGCATAACGGTAAATGCGGACGGAGCCTATGGGCTGACCGTCACTGACAATAACGGTTGCCAGACTTCGGCGGAGGCAAATGTAGAAGCCTATGCAGTGAGCCCGCCCCAGATCAGCGGAGACAATGCCTTCTGCGCAGGAGAGACGGCCAGCCTGCAGGCCAGCTCCGGATTTGACAGTTACACCTGGTCGAACGGTGGTACCCAGCCTTCCATTACAGTAAGCAGCGGTGGGGTTTACAGCCTGACGGCCACAGACGCGAATGGCTGTAACACCACCAACAGCTTTTCGGTAACGGAGAACCCCTTACCTTTAGTTAATATCGGCGGGTCGACGAGTTATTGCATCGGTGGGTTCACCACGCTGAACGCCGGCGGCCAGTACTCCTCTTACAACTGGACGGGAGGCAGCACTGCTCCGACGCTGCAGGTAAACCAGGCCGGCCTCTATGGCCTGACCGTTACCGACGCCAACGGTTGTGTGGGGAGCGCCGAAGTACAGGTAACCGAGGATGTGGAACTTAACCCCGTCATTACCGGCCCGCAGTCCTTCTGCCCGGGAACTTCCACTACCCTCGATGCCGGAGAGGGCTTCCAAACCTATCAGTGGTCGGATAATACCACCGGGCAGTTGCTGGTGGCCGACAGCCCGGGCACGTATTCCGTGACGGTGACGGATGCTTCCGGTTGTACGGGAGATGCAACGGTGGAAGTTGGTGAATATCCCGCCCCCGTGCCGGCAATAGAAGGAGTGCCCGAGTACTGCGCCGGTAGTTTCACCAACCTCTCGGTTACGGGCGGTAACTTTACAAACTATAACTGGTCGACCGGCGCCTTCGGGCCGGAGATAACGGCCAGCCAGCCCGGTTCGTACAGCGTGTCTATCACAGACGTAAACGGCTGTGAGGAAACGGCAAGCGTAGTGGTACAGGAAAACCCCCTGCCTGTGTTCCAGATCTCCGGTGATCTTAGTTTCTGCGAAGGCGACGCCACAACCCTGTCGGCGCCGGCGGGTTTTGCCGCTTACCTTTGGTCTAATGGCGCCCAGGAGCCTTCCATTACTGTACAGTCGCCCGGCAATTACGGCCTGACGGTTACCAACAGCTTCGGCTGCACCAGCCAGCAGGCGGTGAGCACTACCCGGATCCCGCAGCCCCAGGCGGATGCCGGCCAGCCCCAGGTTATCAACTGCTATTCTTCGGAAGTGACGCTGGGCGGCAATGGTTCCAGCCAGGGCGCCACTATCATCTACCAGTGGTCCGGGCCTGGTATCGATGCTTCCAATGAAAATGAACAATTCCCAACAGTCAGTGTGCCCGGCGAGTATACCCTGGCCGCGGTCAATACCACACTGGGCTGTGACTCCGAACCATCGGTAGTGGAAGTTGCGGACGATACCGATGATCCTGTTGTGGCCCTCGAGGTGCTGGATGTACTGGACTGTGTGACACCTTCAGTAGTGGTCGATGCCGGCAATTCCTCAACGGGGCCGGACTATGCCTATCAGTGGTTCGACGGCAATATGGAACCGCTGAGCAACCAGGGCCTTACCCTGAACGCTACAGCCGCCGGCGCCTATTCTTTGTTGGTAACCGATACCGATAGCGGTTGTGATGCGCTTGGCAGTGTGGAAGTTGCGGAGAATTTCGAATACCCCAGTGCAGAAGCCGGGCCGCCGCAGCACCTGGATTGTGAGGTGAATACCGTCAGCCTGGATGGTACGGGCTCTCAGGAAGGGCAGTCGGTTGTTTACAGCTGGGCCACCACTTCCGGCAGTATCCTCAACGGTGGCGGCAGCCTGAATCCGGATGTTGATGAACCCGGCACTTATGTCATCATGGTAACCAATACGGAAAATGGCTGCAGCAGCACCGATTCCGTTCTGGTCACCCAGGATGTCGAAGTCCCGGTGGCGGACGCCGGCGCCGCTCAGGAAATCGACTGCCTCAACCCCACTGTTCCTTTGAGCGGCTCGGGCTCTTCCGCCGGGAGCCAGTATGTTTACCAGTGGGCTTTCGGGCAGCCGGACAGCATAGTGGGTTCCGGCCTGAATTACACGGCCGGCCAACCCGGTACATACTTTATCATAGTCACCGATATCAGTAATGGCTGCACCAATACCGATGCTGTAGAGGTCAGCCAGAATGCGGCCGCTCCATCCGGCATCAACCTGGTCCTCGATGATCCCACCTGTTTCGGCGATGCCGACGGCAGCGTGATCATCGGCGGGATAGTGGGTGGTACGCCTCCCTACCTGTACAGTTTTGACGGGCAGCCGCTGAACAACCAGTCCGTTTTCCCGAACCTGTCGGCCGGAAGGTATTCCGTGCGCGTACAGGACGCTACCGGGTGCGAGTACGAACTGGAGGCCGCCCTCGAAGAAGGCAATGACCTGATGGTCGACCTGGGAGAAGACCGCACCGTCAAGCTGGGCGAGGCAGTGGAACTGCTGGCCAGGGTGAATATAGACGAAAGCGAGATCGCCGCCCTGAGCTGGAATGCTGCGGACAGCCTCTCCTGCCGCGACTGCCTGCGGCCGACGGTGAGGCCCTCAACCTCCGGTTCCTACTTCATCGAGGTGATCGATGAGAATGGCTGCGTCGCCACCGACCAGGTGATCCTTTTTCTGGATAAGACGCGAAGGCTCTACGTGCCGAATGTCTTTTCTCCAAACGGGGACGGGAAGAATGACGTTTTTCTGCCCTATGCCGGCCCGGAGGTTACCAGTATCCGGTCCTTCGAAATCTATAACCGCTGGGGAGAACCGGTATTTGAGATCTATAACTTCCTGCCCAATGACCCTTCATCCGGCTGGGATGGCACCTATCGAACGGAATTGTTCAATGGCGCGGTGTTCACCTGGTTTGCCGAAGTGGAGTTTGTGGATGGCGTGGTGGAGATCTTCAAAGGGGATGTGGTGTTGATGCGGTAGGCGTTCTGAAGATAGTGTTTCAGAGAGTATGGAGTAGTGTGTCAGGTAGGCTGGTTGCAGCCTCTGGAGCATTGCCCCCTGCTACACTGCTCCCAGATACACTAATCAGAACACCACCTCCGTCGCCCCATACCCATACCGGGGATGGAATTCGTTGCGGAATGTTTGTACTTCCGGCATTTGCAGCAGGCGGCTGGCGATGGCGTCTCTCAGGCGCCCTTTTCCGACGCCGTGGATAATGAAAACGCGCTCCACGCCGAGGCGGATGGCTTTATCGATGTAAGATTCGAAGTGGGAGAGCTGGAGCCTCAGGATCTCGGCCTTACTCAGCTTTTTGTAATCAGGAGTGAGGTTTTCGATATGGAGGTCGAGTTCGGGGACGAACTCAGCCAGTTCGACCACCTCATGCGGCAGGTGTTCTCGGATGTCCAGCCACTGGGCTGACGGCCGCAGGTTGCGGCGGGTGTAAGCCTGCAGGTCTTCTTCCTTTGGTTCTACCCTGCCCTTCAGCGTTTCGAAAAGCCGAAAAAGGTGAACCCGTTTATTGAGCAGGGGGGCGGTCTTTACCTTGCTGAAGAACTGCTTGGGCTTCAGGCGCAGGGTCTTGTGCATCCTGCTGCCGGTGCCCTGGGTGGTAATGCGCCAGCAATCCACCTCGAACACCGGGCTGTCGTTGAGCTGGTCGAAAAGCAGCTCGCCCACCGGCAGGGTAGAAACATTGGCAAGTTTACCGTTATACCGAAGGCTCAGGTTTCCGTTGAGGTACAATTCCAGGCCGATGATAGCGTCATATTGGGTGTCATTGATGAGAATGACCCCGTACTTTTCGGCATGCCCCTGCGGATTGAGGACGGGGTCAAAAGCCAGTTGTATGCCAAAGGTTTTCAGGATTGCGTACTGCGTTTCTATAGGTGGGCGGTCCGGCCGTTGTTCTTTGGGCTCCTGCTTCCCGGGGACGATCTTGGCTTTCACTGAAGGATGGGTGTCCCGGAAATCTTCCGCCCGCATCAGGTCATCGATGAAGGCAGGGATCTCGAAGTCGCTGTCGTCGAGCAATACGCTGACCATGCCGTTGTCGAGCAGGCCTGTGACAACGCCTTCATCCCTGGAGTGCAGGAAGCGAACCCTTGTACCGACGGCGAACAGCATGGTTTAATGGTTGATATGGGGATAGAACACCCCATTGTCTGTGCGGTTCAAAAATACCCTTTTAGGATGGGAAATCATTAAAACCAGACTTTGTATCTTCATCCTGGCAGGTAAAAGGGCTCATTTTTCAGGATCCGGGCCCGGATAGTTTTACCTTTAGCACAAAAAACGACATGAATTTACGCTGGAGGATCGCTCAGGCAGCGGAGATCCGCTGGTGGCGCGCCTATCTTCGGGGCAAGGACCCGGAGGAGTACCTCCGGCGGAAGAAGGAATACTGGCATAGGGTTCTGCATGCAGCCGGGTACGAGCCTTCTCCCGGAGCCCTCGTCCTGGATGCCGGCTGTGGCCCGGCGGGCATCTTCCTTTTCCTCAAGGAGCAGCAGGTCCATGCCGTCGACCCGCTGCTGGATGCTTACCGGTCCGGTTTGCCCTATTTCGATCCCTCCCGCTATCCCCATGTCCGGTTCTTTAATCAACCGCTGGAAAATTTTCAGCCGCCGGTTTTTTACGATGCCGTTTTCTGCCTCAATGCCATCAACCACGTGGCCGACCTGGGCCGGTCGCTGGATGTGCTGGCCGGCGCCCTGAAGCCGGGCGGCAAGCTGCTGCTTTCCGTTGACGCTCACAATCACCTGTTCCTGAAAAAAGCGTTTCAGCTGTTGCCGGGCGATGTGCTGCACCCCCATCAGTACAGCCTGGAGGAGTACCGGAGCCTGGTGGAATCGAGGGGGCTGCGGGTGGAACGGGTAGTGCGGCTAAAGCCGGGCTTTATCTTTGATTACCACCTGATGGTGATAGGTAAGGGAGGAGAATAATCCGCCGCACTCTTTCCGCGTTTTGTCTGGGTAAACTTCATTATTCAACGCAAGATCTCTGATAACATGAAACCATTAGCTGTCCTCATTGCGGTTGTTTTCTTCCTGATGTGCCTTGCGACGGAAGCACAGCCGGTAATTCGCGGAAAAGTGGTAGATACAGCCGGCGATCCCATCGGGTATGCCAATGTGGGGGTGGTTGAGGGGCGGAACGGCACGGTGAGTGATGAAGCTGGCCTGTTCTCCTTGAGCGTGAGAGGCCAGGGCGGCAGGCTGAAAATATCCGCTGTCGGTTATGAAAGCAGGGAGGTTGCCCTGGCGGAATTCCCGGATGGAGCAGTGTACGAAGTGGCTTTGCCGGAGAAGGCATACGCCCTGCCTGATGTGGAAGTAAAGCGCCGCCAGTTCAGAAAAGAAAAGGTGCTCGGCAACCGCAGCGACTCCAAAAAGGTCGTCGCCACGTTCATCCGCAACGAGCCGGGCACGGAGATCGGAGCGCCCATAAGGGTTAAAAGGGAGGTGTGGGTCAAAGAAGCCCGGTTCAATATTGCGGCGAACAATGTGGGGCCTCTGTTTTTCCGGGTCAACCTCTACGAGCTTAACGATGGTAAGATCGGGGAGAAGATCCTTCGGGAAGATGTGCTGATCCGGACGGACATCAAAGAAGGGGAAGCCAGCGTTGACTTAAGCGATTTTAACATTATCGTGGATACGGATTTCCTGCTGAGCCTGGAATGGCTCCGCGATATGGGGGGCGGCAACATCAGCAACGGCCTGCAATTCAGCGGCGGCCCCTTCAACGGGCCCTTTTTCCTGCGCTACGCCAGCCAGTCGGATTGGAAGGAGATGGGCCGGCAGGGGCCGTTCAACGTAGGGCTGGGCTTCAATGTGGTGGTGAAGTATTGACGGGCAGGGGGCGATTCGGTGTTCGGTGTTTCGGTGTTCACTGTTCGTAAACAACTGAAAATCAAGGGTTTTTTGGAAGATACGGCTAGCCTTCTAAGGTTGGGCACTATTGAAAGACAGAGGGTTGCGGAACGCCCTAAGTCCTTCCGACTTCCGATTTTGTCCAACGCTAGACAGCTAGCTGAAGATGCGGCTACCTGTCTAACGCTGAACAAGGCCCCGTTGCAATAACAATAAAGCAATATGCGAATCCAGAGCTAAATCCATAGATCCGCTCCGGGAGACAAAGCTTCCAACCCCGAGACTTGGCCCGGAGGGCCGAAATGTTGGTAGAAAAGAAACCTAAAGTATCGATTTAGGCCCAGAGGGCCGGAATGTCACCCTCGTATTCAGGCTCATTACCCTTTTACATTACGGCCCGCTGGGCCAAGAGCAACGATTCCTGCTTCTTGCTACCAATATTACGGCCCGCTGGGCCCGTGGCAGGTCATTTAGCCCTGGATTCGCATAGCAATATAACCATCCAACCATCCAACCATCCAGCAATCACTCCTCATCAACCCCGATATCCTCGCTCCACAATCCCGGCTGCTCCCGGATGAATTTTTCCATCAGCTCCCGGCACTCCGTGCTGTCCACCACGGCCACTTCCACGCCCCGGGAAGCCAGTAATTCCTCTTCGCCCCTGAACGTCCGGTGTTCCCCGATGACCACTTTGGGGATCTCGTAGAGCAGGATGGCGCCTGTACACATAGGGCAGGGCGAGAGGGTGGTGTAGAGTATGCATTCCCGGTAAACGGAGGCGGGCAGGCGGCCGGCGTTCTCCAGGGCGTCCATCTCGCCGTGAAGGATGGGGCTCCCTTTCTGTACCCGCTGGTTGCGCCCCCGGCCGATGATCCTGCCGTTGTGTACAAGGACGGAACCGATGGGGATGCCGCCTTCCCGGTACCCTTTTTCGGCTTCCTCCAGGGCTGCTTTCAGAAATTCATCCATGATAATATTTGAGTTACTTTTTCGAATATAGTATTTTCCAGGTGGTAGATACAGCTTACTTTTAAACTCATTAGAGTAAAATTCCGTTTTCAACAAGATCAAATACCTGAACAAGACAAATGAAAAACCTGAGAAATACCTGCCGGCTGCTTCCTTTACTGCTGTTGCCGCTGCTTTCCGGCTGCACTAATTCCAGGCAGGAAGGCGTTCCCACCGTCGGCTTTGTCGATGCCTTCGAGGACAATACCATCGCCCAGGCCCGGATCGGCTTCCTTGACGCCCTTAAGGAAAATGGCTTCTCCGAAGAAGATCAGACGATGAACCTCATCTACCGCAATGCCCAGGGCGACATTCCCACCCTCACCCAGGCCGTGCGCTACATGATCACGCAGGAGGTGGGCCTCATCGCCACCAACCCTTCCCTGTCGACCATCGCCGCCTTACAGAACACCAAAGACATTCCCATCTTCATGATGGTTTCCCCTTTGCCGGCGCGTATGGAGGTGGAAGACGCCCAGGGCAATGCCCCCGATAACCTGTTCGGCGTGGCCGAAGACCTGGATTACATCGACACTTCCTTTTCGCTCATCCCCAGGCTGGTGCAACCGGAAGGAGAAAAATTGCGGGTAGGCCTGCTGTACAACCAGTCGGAACCCCAGTCGGTCGACGCCTACGGCCGCCTGCAGGGCCTGTCCGATGCCCTGGGGGTGGAGCTGGTGGCCCGTCCGGTCAATACCACGGCTGATGTGCAGCTCGTGGCCGGCGCCCTGCTCAACGAGGACATCGACGCCTTCTTCGCCAACCCGGACAACATCGTCTTCGGCTCGTTCGAGACCATCCTGAAGGCCGCCAATGAGGCCGGTGTGCCTGTCTTCACCAGCGAGGCCGGCCTGGTGGCGCGGGGCGCCGTGGCCGCCTATGGGGCCGATCTGTACCAGTGGGGGTATCAGGCCGGCCAGCAGGCGGCCCGGTATCTGAAAACCGGTTCGACGGAAGGGCTGAGTTGGGAAATGGTGAAGGTGCGGAAGCGGGTGTATAATCCGGCGGCGGCGGAAAGGTTTGGAGTGGAGGTGCCGGAGGGGTATGAGGCGGTAAATTAGGAGAATGAACCTATTCTCTGTTTCCACGAGGTTTTCTACCATGTTTCAGAACATATTTTTCGATATGTTCATTTTCCAGTTGTTTGGCTTTTCTGCGCCCGGAGATACCTTTGATGAGAATGCGAGCGAAATATCGGAGCCAGTCAGCGCCCAGGTTCAGAATATCCAATTGTACCCGAATCCGTTTTGATAGTCCGTCTTCTTCGATGGGCTCATGGCTGATTCCATACTTGAAAATGTCCCCATCTTCTTTATCTCTGATCTCATAGAGATGGTGAGGGTTGCTGTTTTTCAGAGAGTTTCCGTGTGGCTTTTTCTTCTTCACTTTTCTTCCCGTTTCCAGCCCTCCTGATTGCTGTAGGTCTCGTAGTTGAATAAGGGGACATACACCATTTTTTCACCCGTTTTTCGTTCAAAAGCCTGCTTAGGCAGGTATAAAAGCGGCTCAAAAGTCACTTCCAGCGGCATATCTGAAGGATTTTCCAAAACATGGGTATAGTACTCTTTCCCATTTCCCACCACAGCACAACGAGCATACAGAAAATCATCTGAAGACAAAAAACCATCTTCCTCAATAAAAACCCGGGCATGTTCTGCCGTATCTAAATGCCATAATTTCTCGGTGAGCCAATCGGCAAATTGATAAATGTTGGCAATGGAGAGCGAACTCAATTCATTGACGAGCGGCTCAACTACCTTATCATCATTTTCATCCTCAAACCGCCAATCCAAGAGGTTGATCAGCGACCAGCACTTCTCATTGCTTAAACGAGAGGGCTCATCACTTACCTGATGGACTCTGATTTCCAGGTCGGCATTGCCAAAACGATCCTGAATGGCCTTGATGGCCTCCTCGTTCAAATCCCTGGCATTGATGTTTATAGTAGTCGGCATAATTATTTCTTGTTGAACAAAAATACAAAACAATTGATTAAGTTTCTTTACACTTGCTACCACGGTAAGCCATAACCTTAAACGATCAATGATCTTCTACCTCACCGCACTCATCCAGGGCCTCTGCCTCTCCGCTATGGGGCTGGGCATCTTCATCACCATGAAGATCTTCCGCATTCCGGACATCACCACGGACGGCAGCTACACCCTGGGCGCGGCGGTTACGGCGGTGCTCCTCACGCAGGGCTGGCCGCTGTTGCCCGTTGTCGGCCTGACGGTTGTTGCCGGGGCGTTGGCCGGCGTGATGACCGGGCTGGTGCACACCCGCCTCAAGATCGACGCCCTGCTGGCGGGCATCCTGGTGATGACCGGCCTGTACTCGGTCAACCTCAGCATTCTGGGGCGTTCGAACATCCCTTTGATCGATATAGAGACCATTTTTTCGGCCCTGGCCGTCTTCGAACGGCAGGTGTACAACGAGTTGTGGGCCGGGCTGGCCGTCCTGGGCGTACTGAGCGGCCTGTTGGCCTACATGCTGCGCACCGATTTCGGCATCGCCATGCGGGCCACCGGCAACAGCGAGTCTATGACCCGCGCCATGGGCATCAACAACAACCGCATGAAGATCATCGGGCTGGCCATTGCCAACGCCCTGACTGCCCTGAGCGGCTTCCTGGTGGCGCAGTATCAGAATTTTACCGACATCAACATGGGCATCGGCATCGTACTGGTGGGGCTGGGCTCGGTGCTCATCGGCGATGCGCTGATCAACTGGCTGGGCATCCGGCACATCTGGCTGCAGCTGCTGTTCGTCCTGGCGGGTTGCATCCTCTTTCAGATGGTGCTGGCCGTGGCCCTTTCCCTGGGCGTCAACCCCAACCTGCTGAAACTGATCACCGCCGTTTTCGTACTGGCCATCGTGGGGGCGCCGCGGCTGGTGCGGAGGAAGAAGTTATGAAAAACCTACCGGGTTTCCAGAAGGCATGCAGCTCATCCAACCCGGTAGTGTTTGTCAGAGATGCTCCCGCAAAACGCTTCCAGGTTTTAAAAAGGCTGGAAGGTTGCGGCCGCAATTAGTATCTGTAACAGCTTATGATCGAACTCAGAAATATCACGAAAATATTCAACCGAGGCGAGGTCAACGAGGTGGCAGCCCTGGATGGCGTCAGCCTTCGCATAGAAGAAGGGGAATTTGTCGTGCTGGTCGGCGCCAACGGCTCCGGCAAGACGACTTTGCTGAACATCATCTCCGGCGCCGTACTGCCCAGCCAGGGCCAGGTCTTTCTCCACGGGCAGGACGCCACCCGCCTGCCCGAGCACAAGCGCAGCCGATGGGTGGCCCGCGTTTTTCAGGACCCCCTCGGCGGCACCGCTCCCGAGCTGAGCATCCTCGACAACTTCCGCCTGGCGGCCCTGCGCACGAAAAGAAAAAAGCTAAAGATCGGCATTAACCAGGCCTTCAAAGACTCTGTGCAGGAGAGGATCGCCGGCCTGGGGCTGGGCCTGGAAGACAAGCTGCAGCAGCCCATGGGCGCCCTCTCCGGCGGCCAGCGCCAGGCCCTCACCCTGCTGATGAGCGTCATGGACCACACCGACATCCTGCTGCTCGACGAACCCACCGCCGCCCTCGACCCCAGGTCGGCCGAAGTGGTCATGGAAACGGCCGAACGCCTCATCCGCCAGCATAACCTCACCACCGTTTTCATCACCCACAACCTGCGGGAAACCCAGCGCTTCGGCAACCGCCTCATCCAGATGGCCCGCGGCAGCATCGCCCGCGACCTGGCGGGGGAGGAGAAGAAGGAACTGAAGGTGGAGGAGATGTATGAGTGGTTTGGGTGAGTGCGTTACTCCTTAACCCTCAGGAAAGCCATATCCTTCCCCGTGATCTTCTGTATCTGATCCGCCACGAGGTTGTTGATGTCCCCCGACACCTTCCAGGCCAGCGTCAGTATCCCGTAAACCGCTGTGATCAGGGCCGAACGGATGATGATGTCAATGACAAAGTGGGAAAAAGCGGGCAGCAGCAGGCCCACTGCCAGGCCGGCGCCGCCAATGGCCAGCGCTTTCAGCGTATTGGCCGAGAAGGGGTGGAAGCCGAACTTCCGGTAGAGGAAGGCCTGGGAGATCAGGTTGACCAGGATGAGGGTGGCGGCTGTGGCGATAGCGGCGCCCGACAGGCCGTACCACTGTATGAAAAAGTAGTTGGAGGTGGCGGTGATCACGCAGGTGCTCAGTTTCAGAATGAGGTCGAAGCGGTAGTGGGGGGAATGGATGATTATGTAGCCGTTGTAGCCGTTCATCACGTGCACCAGCTGGCCGAAGCCCAGCAGGATGGCGGCGGTGCGGCCAGCCTGGTACTCCGGCCCGAGCAGGGTGATCGCATTGTCGATATTGGCCCAGATGCCGATGAAGAGCAGGATGGCAAGGATGGTATTGTTGATCGTGGTCTGCCGGTACACGTGGCGGACCTTATCCAGGTCTTTATCCTTCATCGCCTGGGCGATGATGGGGGACGTGATGGCGGCGATGCCCATGTGCGGCATGGTGATAACCGTAGCGATCATTGTAAAGACGGTGTAAACCCCGCCCATCTGAAACCCCAGCAGCGGGCTGACCATGAGAATATCAATGGTGGTGATGATGCGGTTGCCGATCTGGGAAAAGATGGTGAATACCGAAAAATTCATCATTTCCCGGAAGATGGGGCGTTTCAGGATGTTCCATCCCTGCCGGGAAATGCGAAGGGCGCCAAGTGAACGCAGGAAAACAACTAGGATCAGGACATTCAGCCCATTCTTTATGGCGAATAGTATGATGAAGGTATCGGTATTTATCCACCCCCAGAAGAACAGGCCGATCAGGGAAAGGGTCAGTATCCGGCTGACGATCTCCGCCAGGAAGATGGGAAACCGCGGCCGGAACAGCGCGCTGGCAAAGCTCTTGAGCAGCTCGAAATAGGTGACGATCACGACCATGGCCGGGATCAGGTAATAATAGGACCCCACGAAGGATTCGCTGCGCTCGTCGAGAAACAGGCTGACGATCAGCGGCCGGAACAGAAAGATTACGGCGATCAGGAGAACAAGCAGGGCGGTAGACAGGGAGAGCATGAGGCTGAAAAAGCGCTTGCGGCTGTCGGCGTCCTCCCGGAAGTAGGGGAAATATTTAACCGTCACACTATTCAGCCCGAAAAGGCTGATCATCGACAGGGTGTAGGCGGTGAACACGAGCCATTGGGCAAAGCCATACACCTCCGTGCCCAACGTCTTGGGAAAAAGGACGACACTGATCACAAACCCCAAAGCAGCCCCGGCATACAGGATCATCCCGGAGATAACTCCTTGCCTGATTATTATCCCCATCTCTTCGGTTATAAGGGGCGCTAAATTAGCAAATCTAAGATACACATTTATGCTTTCTGATATTTAAATCTTAGCTTTGCCCCGCTCACTGGCTTAGCCTGCTTTACTCATTTTCGGGGCTTGCCCTCTTCTGCACAGGGCGCCCTGTTTCGAAAAAAGACACAAGAAAAGATGGGAAAATTTGGCATGCACCACTGGTCCAGGCTCTGGCACAAGGCGGTGAACCCGTTTTTTACGGTCGAGGAAAACCCCATTATCATCCTGGGGAACCAGAAATCGGGCACGACAGCTATTGCCAAGTTGATCGCCCTGGCCAGCGGCCAGGATGTGCAGCTGGATGTAGACGCCCTGTGGGAGCCCAACTGCCGCCGCATCCTCGAAGGGGAATTGAGCCTGGAGGAAGTCATCCGCAAAAACAAAAGGTTCTTTTCCAGCCCTATCCTGAAGGAGCCCAACTTCTCCCTGCTCTTTCCCCAACTGGGGCAGTTCTACGACGATCCTACCTTCTTGCTGATCGTCCGCGACCCAAGAGACAACATCCGCAGTATCCTCAACCGCCTGGACCTGCCCGGTGATAAGGAACGGCTGTCTTCCAAAGACTTCCGCTCCGTTAACCGGCACTGGCGGGCGCTGTTCGATGCCTCCCGGTACGGCCATGACAGCAACCAGTACATCGAGGTGCTGGCGGCGCGGTGGAACTACTGCGCTGATATTTTTCTGAAAAACCAGAAGAAGATCCTGGTTTTCCGCTATGAAGACTTCCTTGAAGATAAGGTAGAAAGCATTTATCGCATCTCCCGTAAGCTCGGCCTGGAACCGGAAACGGACATTTCTTCCAAGGTGAACGTTCAGTACCAGCCCGTCGGCAACCATGACATCACCTGGGAGAAATTTTTCGGAGAGGATAATCTGAGCAGAATTGAGGATATTTGCAGCGGCAGGATGAAAAAACTGGGATATAAACTAAGTAGCCATTCCTATGGAACCAGGGTCAGCGCCGGCTAATTTGGCTGCTGGCATGAGCCTGCCGGCGGATAAAATTACAGGATATGCAACAGGAACAACGTGAAAGGGTAGAGGCCTTCTATGATGGATTTCAGGAAAAGCTGATCACGGATTACCTATTGAGCAATCCGCGTATCGTTGCCGCCATCCGGTTCATGCAGGAGCACATTCAACCGGAGTCTGCCGCCCTCCTCGATATCGGCTGCGGCATGGGCTGGTCTACTTATGAATTTGCCCGGTTCTTCCCTGAGGCAACTGTTCTGGGCGTAGACATCAGTTCTGAACTGATCGGCCTGGCCGGCCGGATGTTCTCGCACCCGAATCTTTCTTATCAGAAAGTAGACGTGACCAGCGATGCCTTTTCCCTGGAGCGGGCATTTGACGCCATAACCCTCATCGATGTGTATGAGCACATACCGGTTTCGGACCGCGACGGCTTTCATCAGCACCTCCGCCGCCTCCTGTCCAACCGGGGGCAGGTGCTCATCGCTTCCCCTACGCCCCTGCACCAGCAGTGGCTGCGCGAGCATGCGCCGGAAGGGTTGCAGCCGGTCGATGAAGATGTTACGCTGGAAGATATGCAGGCCCTGGCCCGCTCACTGGATGGGCAGCTCACCGTTTTCCATTACCGCTCCGTCTGGAATACCAACGATTATTTTCATGCACTGGTCGAAAAGAAACCGGAATACCGAAAGCTCAGGGGGCAAAGGAGAACCGCCCGGCTCACTCCTAAGCTCCGGCGGTTGCTGCAAACCCTGCGGCGCCTGAGCTGGCGTAATAACCCTGTTTCCCAACCAGATAACCTAAAGTATTTTCTCAAGACTTTCTTCTCTAACCGATAGGCCCGGCTCCATGAAGATCCTGTACTTCATCCGAACATTTAATGAGCTCTCCCAGACTTTCGTTTACCACGAAATCAAGGGGCTGCAGAAAGCAGGGCAGGAAGTGAGCGTAGCCTGCACCAGGCGCATTCATGAAGAGCAATATCCGCTGGATGAACTGGAAATACTCCCGTTCAGTATTCCTCAGCGTATATGGAATAACCTCTTTGTCCGGCTAGGCCTTCGCATGTATTTTCCCAATGGGCCTTTGCACAAAGGTATCAATTCTTTGGTGGAGCAGTTTCAGCCGCAGGTGATCCATATCCAGTTCGGCCCGGATGCCCTGCATTTTATCGATAACTATTCAGGAAGGCAGGCGCCGATATTTATCACCTTTCACGGGTTTGACGCTTCCATCATGCTCCGGAACCGGTTGTACGTCCGCCGCCTGGGCCAATTGTTTCGTCGGCCGGACGTATTTCCGATCTTCGTTTCCGAATACATGGCCCGGAATGTAGCCCGGTTGGTTGACGTGCCCCGCTATTACGTTGTGTATTGCGGGACAGACGCTGACTTCTTCAGCAGGAAGGCGCCTATGCCTGCTCCGGACCCCTTCGTCTTTCTCCAGGTATCCAATTTTCTTGAGAAAAAAGGCCATGAATATACTGTTCGGGCATTTGCCCGCCTGTTACAGCTTCAGCCTGGCCTCAATGCCCGCCTGGTTCTCGCTGGCGGAGGTCCGCTCCGGCCCGGGATCGAGCAGCTTTGTCGGGAGCTGAGTATACAGGGTCGTGTGGAATTCCCCGGGCGGGTGAAGCCCTTGCAGGTCCGCCAGCTGATGGAGCGCGCCCACGCTTTTGTCCACCACAGCGTCACCAGCAGAACGGACGGAGATATGGAAGGCCTTCCCACCGTAATCATGGAGGCCATGGCCATGGAATTGCCCGTATTGACCACCATTCATTCCGGCATTCCCGAGCTGGTGGAACACGGCAATCACGGTTTTTTGGTGGAAGAGCGGGCCGTAGAGCCCTATGCCCGTCATATGCAGGAGGTGCTGAGCTGGGGGCGCAAACCCGAAAACAGAGAGAAAGTCCTGAATGGTTTTGATAAGGAAAGCCATACCCGGAAATTGCTGGAGTATTACCAGGAGGCGATAGCGGCCCTTCGGAAGAGTGGCTCAGCGGGGTAGGGGGGCACGGTTGCAGGGTTTCATGGATTCATGTATGGCTCCGATGCTAACCAAAACCCATTAGCCCGGATTATTCATGGGTAATTCGTCACGAGAAGCAGTTTGGCTTTGCAGTAGGTTAACTCATGAATAATCCGGGTTAGATCCCCCCCAGCACTTCCGCGATCCTTACAGCCGCCTGCCCGTCCCAGAACGGAGGAATGACGCCCTTTTTGGTTTTGCCGTCCAGGATATCGCTTACCTTCTGCCTTACGGCGGCGGGGTCGAGGCTGGCCATCAGAAAATTGGTGCCGAGGTCTACGGTGGAAGGCCGTTCGGTCGAGGAACGAAGCGTAAGGCAGGGGATCTGCAGATAGGTTGTTTCTTCCTGAATGCCGCCGGAATCGGTAATGATCAGCGCGGCGTTGTCCATAAGTTTGAGGAACTGCAGGTAGCCTTGCGGCGGAAGAAGCACCAGGCCGGGGATGGCCTCCAGGGCGCCGAGCAGGTTGAACCTCTCGAAATTCTTGTAGGTGCGGGGGTGGATGGAAAAGAGGAGCGGCAGGCGTTCCACGGTATCCCGTACGATCTGCAGGATGTTGTTCAGTCCTTCTTCGTCATCGACGTTGGAAGGCCGGTGCATGGTCATCAGGGCATAATCCCCGCCGCTCATGGACGGGGTGGGGGAGGAGGGCGTTCCGCCGGAAAACATGCGTTGCTCCAGCAATTCATCCAGCGCCAGCCGGCTGGCCTTCTGCCGGAAAAAGACGAGGGAATCGATCATAACGTTGCCCACGAAGAACATCTTCTCCCCGGGGATACC
>CAYQKY010000019.1:32835-83639 GCA_964418125.1 uncultured Phaeodactylibacter sp. | reverse complement strand
AAAGTGAGCCCGCTGGGGCTCGAACCCAGGACCCCTTGATTAAAAGTCAAGTGCTCTAGCCGGCTGAGCTACGGGCTCTCACTGTCGAAATAAAATTTCGAATATAAACTACCTTTTTTCAAAGGCGTTGCAAATATACGGTGATTCCGGAAAAATACAAGGCAAAAAACCTAACTTTTTTCTCTCCCCACCCTAACTCATTGTGAGGCAGACGGTAAAGGAACAGAGCCAATAAAGAAATAGTTTCTGCCATACCCATATTTTTTCAGGCGGGATTAGGCTCACCCGGAGGAACAGCTTCTTCCACGAGCTGAAGGAAGCCCTCGTAATCGAGGTAATCCCGGATGACATGCCGGACACCTTCCCGCTCCAGGAGGCTGAAATCACCACGCCGGCGCACACCAATGAAATCCAGCTGCATATTGCGGGTGGTGCGCACATCCCATATGGCGTCGCCGATGTAGACGATTTTGGAGAATGGGCCGCCATTGGCCTCTTCGGCAAAACCGATCACCTCTTCGATGATATGCTCCCGCTCGATCTTTCCGTCAGCGCCGCTGAAGAAGCGGTGGTCTATGGTGATGCCCACGTGCTCCAGCTTGATCTCCGCCGAGCGCTTCCAGCCTCCGGTGGCCACGCCGGTCAGGTAGCGCTCGTCCTGTTCCATGGCGGCGATGGCCATGCGGGCGCCGGGCACCTCTTTAAAATCGTGGGGGGCCGAGCGGCGGTTGTCCTGCAGCAAGGCTACATAGTGCTCCTGAAAACGGGCGATTTCCAGTTCGGTGGAGGAACGGCCGAAATGCTGGCGGATAACCGAATCAAAAATGGTCGTATCCGTTACGTGTGGATAAGAATGCCAATCGATGGTCGGGAATGCCCGGCGGTAGATCTTTTCATAGGTGGCGGCGAAGGCCAGGCTGTCTCTTCGCTCTGAATAGATGAGGGTTCCGTCTACATCAAAGATCACCAGTTTCATTATTCCTCTTCTTCTTTTTGTTGTTCGAAATCAAATTCCAGCTGAATACCGTCGGTTGCCTGCTCTTTGGACAGGTTGGATACCGACACGCCCAATAAGCGAACGCTTCCGATATCGTCCTTATTTTCCTCCAGCAACTCGTGGGCAATAGCGGCCAGGTCCCCGAGGCGGCGCACCTCGGTGGTGAAAGTCCGGCTGCGGGTGATGATCCGGAAATCCGGCATCTTGGCTTTGATGGAAACTGTGCGGCCGTAGTTGTCGGCCTTCTCCATATATTTAAATACGACTTCCGCCAGGAAGCTCAGCCTTTCTTTCATCTCCCGGATATCGGTAATGTCTTCCTTGTAAGTCCGTTCCGCCCCGATGGATTTGCGGATGCGGTTGGGGTTGACCTCCCTGTCGTCTTCAGCGCGAACGATGCGATAGTAATGGCGCCCCACCTTGCCGAAGCGCCGGACCAGTTCGACCTCCGAATATTTTTTGAGCCCGGCGCCATTGTAAATGCCCATGCGGCGCATCTTTTCGGCAGTCACTTTGCCGATGCCGTGAAAGGTTTCAATGGGCAACTCTTCCAGGAAGGGAATGGCCTCTTCAGGCGTGATGACTTTCTGCCCGTCCGGCTTATTGATATCGGAAGCCACCTTGGCCAGGAACTTGTTGAAGGACACTCCTGCCGAGGCGGTCAGGCCGGTCTCTTCCCGGATACGGCGGCGGATCTCCTCAGCGATCAGGGTGGCCGATTTCGGCCCGCGCTTGCTGTGGGTCACATCGAGATAGGCCTCATCCAGAGATAAAGGCTCCACCAGATCGGTATACTCCAGGAAGATCTCCCGGATCTGGTGGGACACATCCCGGTAAACATCAAAACGGGATCTGACGAAGGCCAGTTGCGGGCACAGCCGGCGGGCCGTCACACTTGGCATGGCCGAACGCACGCCGTATTTCCGCGCTTCGTAACTGGCGGAAGCCACCACACCCCGCATGCCCACCCCGCCAACGGCAATGGGCTTGCCCCGGAGTTCGGGGTGGTCGCGCTGCTCCACCGAGGCATAAAAGGCATCCATATCAATGTGGATGATCTTGCGGCCTTCCTTCAAGACTTCTGTTTTTAGGTAAATTTAGGGATTCCGGCGCAATACCTGCCAATTTATATCTCGACAAACCAGGCTGCAGCAGCCTTTGAAACCACCCCAAACGCTAAAAAAACAGACAAAAAAACAAAAATAGATAAATCAAATAATTGATTTTCAATTTTTTATGATTTAAAATCATTAAAAACCATTGAACAATAAACAAATTTTGTACTACCACGGCTGTCTCTAATCCCTCATTTTTGTATCATCAAAAACCATCAATTGAGTTATGAAAGCTAATAAAAATAAGACAGTTGAAATACTTCGGCACTTTCCCTTATTTGAAGGTTTCGAAGAAGAACAGACGCTTAGGCTGGCCGGCCTGGCGCAGTATCAGCAGGTGCGTAAAAACTCCTTCATCTATCGGGAGGGCAGCCGTTCGGGCCGTATCTACCTTCTGATAAAAGGAATGGTAAAGATCGGTTCCCATTCCGGCGACGGCAGAGAGGTGCTGAAACACGTGCTCCACCCATTGGCCCTCTTCGGCGAGCTCAGCCTGGCCGGCGAACAGGTGCGCCAGGACTTTGCCGTATCCATGAACCACGAGGTAGAACTGCTCAGCATCCGGGTGGAAGACATACAGAACCTGATGCGGGCAGACCACCGCCTGGCCATCCGCGTACTTACTTTTATCGGCAAACGCCTCCAGAAAGCCGAAAGCCGTCTTGAATCCCTCATATTCAAAGATGCCCGGGAACGGATCATAGAATTCCTGAAAGAGTCCGCCGACAAACACGGCAAGCAGATCGGATACGAGATGCTGATCAAACACTGCCTCACCCAGCAGGACATTGCCAATATCACCGGCACCTCACGGCAGACAGTAACCTCCGTGCTCAATGACCTTAAAAAGTCCAACCTTATCCATTTCAACCGGCGAAGCATCCTGATCCGGGATTTGGGGAAGCTGGCCTGAAATCAGGTGTAAATGTGGGGCTACCCGTCTAACGTTGGACAGGCCCGTACACCGTACAAGCCCGTTGGCTGCGCCATTGGCTCGTACACCGTACACGCCCCGGAGCTTTCTGTCCAGCCTTAGACGGATGCCCAAATGTGGATATGTGTAAATGTTCAGCTGGCAGTGCCCACACACTTACACACATCCACATTTACACCTCCCTTTCCAGCGGCGCCTCAAAGACCTTACCGTCTACACCCAGTTCAGTATTGGGAAACACCTCCCGGGCTTCCTCCAGGAAGCGGCCCAGGTTCTGGTAGCGGGATGAGTAATGGCCCAGGATCAGCCGGCCGGCGCCGGCCAGTTTGGCGATGGTGGCCGCCTGCCGGGCGGTGGAATGGCCGGTGAGGGCGGCGTGCTCCCGCATATCCTCACAAAAAGTAGACTCATGGTAAAGCAGGTTGACGCCTTCTATCATTGAGACAAGCCTCTCATTGAAGGCCGTGTCGGAACAATAAGCATAAGAACGAGGAGGCGGCGGCGGAATGGTCAGTTCTTCATTGAGTACCCGGGTGCCATCGGGCAATTCAAAATCCGCCCCCGCCTTGATCGCCGGGATATGCCGGTAGTGTATATTATAGGCTTCGATCTTGTCCGGCCTCATATTACGGGGACGCTCCTTTTCTTTGAAAAGGAAACCGGAAGCAGGAACGCGGTGAAGAAGGGGCAGGGAGTATACTTCCACCTGCCCGTCCTCAAAAATGAGCTGATGGCGTTCGGTGTCTATTACGTGAAAATTGAGGGGATATGATAGCCCACCCGTATGTTTGAAAAGTACCCGCATGGCCTCTTCCAGGCCATAGGGTGAGAAGATATCCATAGGCTCCTTTCTGTCAAGCAGGGCCTGTGAAGACAGGAAGCCGGCCAGGCCGAAAACATGGTCGCCGTGCAGGTGGCTGATGAACACCTGCCTGATCCGGCTGCGGCGAACCCCATACTCCGACATCCGGATCTGCGCCCCTTCGCCACAATCGATGAGATAATGATGTTCCTGGATATTGAGGGCCTGCGAACTGGGGAACCGGCCGAATGCCGGCAAGGCAGAATTGGTTCCCAGTAAAGTAAGTTCAAAACGCATGCCCGCAGAGGTGATAAACAAAAGAGGGTGGAACAGTTTGTGAAAATATGCCCGCACAAACTGCTCCACCCTCTCACCGTGGTGATAAAAAAGCTTACTTCCCTATTTCTTCATCATTGAATTCTTCGGCATTGCCCTCATCGTTCAGTTCCCGCTCCAGTTCTTCCATGAAGACGTAATCGATGGATTCCTCAACGGTGGGAATGATCTTGAGCACCGTATCCAGCCGGGAGATCTCGATCAACTTCTTAACGCTCGGGTGTTTAACACCGGTCAGGACAAACGTACCCAGGCTTTTCCAGAGGCGGTTAGCTGTCAAAATGGCACTCAGGCCGGATGAATCGACAAATTTGACCTCTGTCAGATCGAATATCAGGTTGCTAACCCCTTCGTTGGACAGAATGACAAACTCGGATTTCAATTTCGGGGCGATCAGTGAGTTTAAGTTGTCCTCCTCCAATTGAAATACGGCGTATTTCTCGTTTTTATCGATGGAGTACTTCATAATTTAATTTTCGTTTCATGGTTATCTGAAGCACAAAAGTATCAATTCTGCAGCACTATACATAAGGCTGGGGAATAAAGTTTTGCTTCCTGGCAGTTACGCCGCCGGCAGAGCCGTTTCCGCTCTAAACCCTTGGCTGATTTCGTTTGTTAGGTACCTAGAGTTTTGAGCAGGAGCCGCCGTTAATACCAGTTATGGCAGGGGTGGGCCCCCGAAAACGGCCATTTTTTCAGGTTTGCGCCAATGGCACGGTTTTTTCGGATCACTCCCTGTACTTCCTGTCAGTAAATAACCGGCCCGGGCTCTCCGCAAAGAGAACAACAACCATTCCGTTAATATCCGCAGGCTGGCGGGCTCTCTTAAAGGAAGGTTAAAGTTTTAACATTTGGCGGCAAACCTTTTTCAGCTCAGAAACTTAAGACAGGCAAGTTTTGTATTCTTAAATAATTAGTGCTAATATTGTTTACGGGTAATTCACCGGCAAGAGACAAAAATTATGAATAATAAGAGATTTTCTCCAAAGGTAAAGCAAGTCATATCCAGAAGCAGGGACGAAGCGATAAGGCTCGGCCATGACTTCATTGGTACCGAGCACTTGCTATTAGGCATTATGGCGGAGAAAGACAGCCTTGCAATGAAAGTGCTGGAATCCCTGGACGTAGACCCTTCCGAACTGCGGGACACCGTGGAAGACTCCGTTCAGCGCCTTCCCTCCGGCCACACTACGCTGAACGTGGGCAACCTTCCGCTGAACAAGCAGGCGGAAAAGGTCCTCAAGGTTACTTTCCTCGAAGCTAAAATGCTCAAGAGCGAAGAGATCAGCCCCGAGCACCTTCTGCTCTCCATCCTAAAACATAAGGAAAACCCTGCTTCCAAGATCTTAAACCAATACGACGTGGACTACGACATCTATAAAGCAGAGCTTGAGTACGTCCGCCAGGATCAGGATTTCAGCAGCGGTATCGACCCTTATTCCCAGGCGCCCTCCGACCAGGACGACCCATACGAAGAGGAAGAAGGGCAGTCCGGCCGCTATCAGCAGCGGAAAGGCAGCACCAAATCGCGTACTCCCGTGTTGGACAATTTCGGCCGCGACATCACCAAGCTGGCTGAAGAGGACAAGCTCGACCCCATCATTGGCCGGGAAAATGAGATCGAACGCGTTTCGCAGATCCTCAGCCGCCGCAAAAAGAACAACCCCATCCTGATCGGAGAACCGGGGGTTGGGAAAACTGCTATAGTCGAAGGGTTGGCCCTGCGCATCATACAGAAGAAGGTGTCCCGTACCCTTTTCAACAAGCGCATCGTCATGCTGGACCTCGCAGCACTGGTCGCAGGCACCAAGTACCGCGGCCAGTTCGAGGAACGCATGAAGGCTATCATGAACGAACTGGAGAAATCCAGGGACGTCATCCTCTTCATCGACGAGATCCACACCATTGTCGGCGCCGGCGGCGCCACCGGTTCACTCGATGCTTCCAACATCTTCAAGCCGGCCCTGGCGCGGGGCGAACTGCAATGCATCGGCGCCTCCACCCTGGATGAATACCGGCAGCACATCGAAAAGGATGGCGCTCTGGACCGCCGCTTCCAGAAGGTTATGGTCGACCCGCCTTCTGCGGAGGAGGCCATGAACATCCTGGAGAACATCAAGCCGAAGTACGAGGAGTTCCACAATGTAAACTACTCCGACGAATCGATCAAGGCATGCGTCAAGCTCAGCGACCGCTACATCAGCGACCGCTTTCTGCCCGACAAGGCCATTGACGTACTGGACGAAGTAGGCGCCCGGGTCCACCTCAAGAACATTCACGTTCCGGAGCATATCGAAGAACTGGAAAAGAAGATCGAAGAGCTGAAGGAACAGAAGAACCAGGCGGTCAAGAACCAGCAGTACGAAAAGGCTGCCGACTTGCGGGACAAGGAGTCCAAGCTGGTGCGCCAGCTGGAGTTCGCCAAGGTCCAGTGGGAGGAAGAAGCCAAAACAAAGCGATACCCGGTCGAAGAAGAAGATATCGCCGAGGTGGTTTCCATGATGACCGGCATTCCCGTAAAACGGGTAGCTCAGAGCGAGAGCAAAAAGCTGGTCGGCATGGGACAGGACCTGCAGCAGGTCATCATCGGCCAGAACGAGGCCATCACCAAGATCACCAAGGCCATTCAGCGCAATCGCGTGGGCCTCAAGGACCCGACCAAGCCCATTGGCTCTTTTATTTTCCTCGGGCCCACCGGGGTTGGTAAAACAGAACTCGCCAAAGCGCTGGCCCGTTATATATTCGACTCCGAAGACGCCCTGGTGCGCATCGATATGAGCGAATACATGGAGAAATTCTCCGTCAGCCGCCTCATCGGAGCGCCTCCGGGATACGTCGGCTACGAAGAAGGCGGCCAGCTGACCGAAAAGGTCCGCCGCAAGCCCTACTCTGTGATCCTGCTGGATGAGATCGAAAAGGCCCACCCGGATGTGTACAACATCCTGTTGCAGGTACTCGATGACGGGCAACTGACTGATGGCCTGGGCCGCAAGGTCGACTTCAAGAACACACTCATTATCATGACCTCCAACATCGGGGTACGGCAACTGAAAGACTTCGGACAGGGTGTCGGCTTCGCTACCAAGGCACGGCAGGAAGCCGCCGACGAGCACTCCAAGAGCGTTATTCAAAATGCCCTGAAGCGGACCTTCTCGCCGGAATTCCTCAACCGGATCGACGACGTGGTGATCTTCAACAGCCTGAGCCAGGAAGACATCTTCAAGATCATCGACATCACGTTGAAGGACCTGCACAAGCGCCTTAACAATATGGAGTACTCTCTGGTGCTCTCGGAGGCGGCCAAAAAGTTCGTCGCCGAAAAAGGCTACGACCCGCAGTTCGGCGCCCGCCCGCTGCACCGGGCAATCCAGAAATATGTGGAAGACCCGCTGGCCGAATTCATCCTCAGCGAGAACCCGGCGGAAGGCAGCAGGCTCGAAGCTGTCCTCAATGATAGTAGCGACGGGTTAAACATCACCCTCGCCAAGGAAGTCAATACAGACGTGAAAGAATAGATCAAAAACAGATCAACAGGTGCACTTGCCATTACCCGGCAGGTGCGCCTTTTTTTGTGCCCTGAAGAAGGGTACAAATTTATTTTCAGCCATTGTATCCCTGTTTCGGTAAATTGCATTAAATTTATTGCGAACTTTTTTCACAAAATTCTCATTGAATCTAATACATACCTTTCTGCCGTTAAAAGCAGAAGGTAATTTCGATGCTATTTTTTAACTAAAAAATTTACTATTGGCAAAGAGATATTCCAGAAGGAGCGACAATTCCAACAACAAATTCAACTTCAGAGTCAACGAACAAATACGGGTTCCCGAAATACGCCTGGTGGGCGATAACCTCGACGAGATCGCCAATATCGTAGGGCAAGCCATAGAACCCGGTACTGTCTACCCTACCCGCAGGGCCAAAGAATGGGCCGACGAGGCCGAGCTCGACCTCGTTGAGATCTCTCCTAATGCCAAACCTCCGGTCGTAAAGATCATCGACTACAACAAATTCCTCTACGAACGTAAAAAGAAGGAAAAGGAGATCAAGGCCAAGGCAGCCAAGACCGTCGTCAAAGAGATTCGCTTCGGGCCCAATACGGACGACCATGATTTCGACTTCAAAGTCCGGCACGCCAAAAAATTCCTCGAAGACGGCGCCAAGGTCAAAGCCTATGTCCACTTCCGGGGCCGTACTATCGTCTTCAAAGACCGGGGTGAGTTGCTGCTGCTTCGCTTCCTCAAAGAACTGGAAGAGTACGGCGCTGCCGAATCCCTGCCAAAAATGGAAGGGCGCCGAATGATCGTCGTCGTCGCTCCTAAAAAGGTGAAAAAGAAATAACGTCCACCCTACCCGGCCTCGCCGCCTGAAACCTCATCTTCAGGAGATGCAATTCCCGGCAAAAATAAGGAAGCCGATGGAGGAATAATTGAATATTATTCTTTACCTTTGCCTTCCGTTTCTCAGAAATGAATTGATTATTGAATTCTAAAGATACTCGCCATGCCAAAGATGAAAACACACTCCAGTGCCAAAAAGCGTTTCAAGCGCACGGGGTCCGGTAAGATCAAGCGTTTTCAGGCGAAAACTTCCCACATGATGCGCCGCAAGAGCAAAAAAGCCAAGCTGCGCCTGCGGGACGCCACGCTCGTGCATCCGCACGATGAAAAGCGCGTTAAGCGCCTGCTTGCTATTGGTGGATAGCCGTTCCTGCTTCTCGCTGTTGGCGATTAGCAGTTGGCGATATTCCGCTGTAATGTCCGCATGTATTCTATTTTTTAACGAGAACGCAGGATGAAAGTGCTGCTACATTCAATCAGCCTCTGCGTTGCACTAAAAACAACAATATGCCACGTTCGGTAAATTCTGTGGCGTCGCGCAGGCGGCGCAAGAAGATCTTAAAGATGGCCAAAGGCTATTTTGGCGCCCGGAAAAATGTTTATACCGTTGCCAAAAACGCCGTGGAAAAGGCACTGAAATATGCCTATCGCGACCGCAAGGCCAAGAAGCGCGCATTCCGGCGCCTCTGGATCGCCCGCATCAACGCCGCTGCCCGCCAGCATGGCGTTTCCTACTCGCGCCTGATGCACCAGCTGTCCAGCAATGGCGTCGCCCTCAACCGCAAAGTGCTGGCCGACCTGGCAATGAACCACCCCCAGACGTTCGAAGCGGTGGTCAATTCTGTGAAAGACAAGAATTAAGCTTTTGCCTCTCGCGGGGCTGATAAAAAGGGAAACGGCGTGATGCTGTTTCCCTTTTTTATTTTCCCTCTCCCCGAATAATTAATCTTCCATCCGGGCAATCGCCTGATTACCAAAATGTGTATTTTTGAGGAAAACCTCAGTTCCCTGAAAAATACTTCATTCCCCTTCCCCCAACAGTTGTTAACAAAAACTGGCCATTATGTACTGGCGTATCTACCTTGTGTCGGCATTGTTGTCCATCCTTTTGTTTGCAGCCTGTAAAAAGGATGACAATAGCCCTTTCATCCCTGATCCGCTCGATGAACAATTAGAGGCTGTCTTGCTGGAAGCAGCAAACGGCCGGGGGTTGGCGTATTTCCGCCTCCCCTCCCCCGACGCTCTCCATGCCATTCCCCAGGACCCCCGCAACCCCCTGACGCCGGAAAAGGTGGAGCTGGGAAAACTGCTTTTCCACGAGACGGGAATTGCATTGAATCCCAGGAATCCTGCCGGGGCCGGCACCTACTCCTGCGCGTCCTGCCATTTCGCTTCCGCCGGTTTTCAGGCAGGCAGGCACCAGGGCATCGGCGAAGGCGGGGCAGGTTTTGGCCTGAACGGTGAAAGCCGCCAACGGGACGAAAATTTCCGTGTGATCGACCTGGATGTACAAGCGATCCGCACCCCCTCGGCAATGAACGGGGCCTACCAGGAAGTTATGGTCTGGAACGGCCAGTTTGGCGCTACCGGCCCCAATGCCGGCACTGAGTACGCCTGGGTGCCGGGAAGCAAGCCGGAAGTCAACCACCTGGGCTTCCATGGCCTGGAATCGCAGGCCATCGAAGGGCTGGATATCCACCGGCAGATAACGGATAGCGCCTCCTTGGGAAACCTGGGCTATAAGGAACTCTTTAACCAGGCGTTTCCCGAAATCCCGGAAGAAGAGCGTTACAGCCGGGTGACGGCGGGGTTGGCGATCGCTGCTTATGAACGGACATTGATCTCCAATGATGCCCCCTTCCAGAGGTGGCTGAACGGCGAAAAAGAGGCCTTATCCAGCCTGGAAAAAGAAGGGGCCATCCTGTTTTTCGGGAAAGCCCAATGCAACAGCTGCCATACCGGCCCGGCCCTCAGCAGTATGGAATTCTACGCCCTGGGAATGGGCGACCTCTTCGACTGCCCGGAAGAGACCTTTCAGACTCCGGTAGACGCCCCCACCGACCTGGGCCGGGGCGGCTTTACCGGCAGGCCGGAAGACATCTACAAGTTCAAAGTCCCTCAATTGTATAACCTGAAGGATTCGCCTTTCTACGGCCATGGCGCCAGTTTCCGCTCCGTCCGCGAGGTGGTGGCTTACAAGAACAGGGCGATCCCCGAAAATCCGGATGTACCGGCGGCCCGGCTGGCTGAAGAATTCGCCCCTTTGGGCCTGAGCGATCAGGAGGTAGGCGCCATAACGGCTTTCCTGGAGAACGGCCTGCATGACCCCGGCCTGAAACGGTACGAGCCGGGGTCGTTGCCCTCCGGGCTCTGCTTTCCCAATAACGACCCGCAGTCACGGAAGGACCTGGGGTGTGAGTAGGATGATGGGGAATTCGTGCATTCGTGCAGTTGAGGGCTATTCGTAACCAAAAGTGCCGGGCAGAATAATAAATATCCGGTGAAGAACGATTATTGAAATATGCATAATCATTTTTCAAACCGGATGGCCATGATCATGAACCTGCTACTGGCGCTCGCTTTATTCGCCTGCTCCAAACCCGTTGCCGAGGCTCCGGCTGATGAGTTCCCGGCTGAAGGTGCAGTTATTGGCACTCAGATGCTGGCAGAGGTCAATGCCCTGAGGGCCAGCGGCTGCCGCTGCGGCTCCCGCCGGATGCCCCCTGTTCCTGCCCTGAGCTGGAACAACCAGCTGGCACGCGCCGCCCATCGCCATGCCGACGATATGAACCAAAACAGTTTCTTCGGCCACCGCGGCTCCGACGGCAGCGACATGGCCCGGAGGGTAAGCGATGCCGGCTACCGCTGGCGGGCGGTCGCGGAGAATATCGCCTGGGGCCATCCGGATGTAAAGGCCGTTGTACAGGGCTGGAAGGATAGCCCGGGGCATTGTGAGAATATGATGAGCGGAGATTATAAGGAAATGGGAGCGGCACGGGCGGGGATGTATTGGGTGCAGAGCCTGGGGAAGCGGTGAGCCGTTTCAATGAGAGATCTTGCCTTCTTTGAGATATTCCTTTCGGACCCCTTGAGCAATATCGGCCATCTCAATGGTTTTACTGCCCCGTTCCAATGCCTGCAGGCAACAGAACTGCATGATATTCATGATCTCTGCCCCAGACAACTCATACTTTTGGGCCAACTGGGCCAGATTGACATCCGGAGCGAGTTCCGCCACATCGGGAAAAGCCCTTTGCCAGATCTGATGCCTTTCACTAGCCTTGGGAAATGGGAAATGAATAACCGACTGGAACCGCCGGATGAATGCGTCGTCGATATTGCTTTTAAGGTTGGAGGCCAGGATCACCAGGCCACTGTAGTTTTCTACCCGCTGCAATAAATATGATACCTCCTGATTGGCATATTTGTCGTGAGCGTCCTTAACGTTGGTCCGCTTGCCGAACAGGGCGTCGGCTTCATCAAAAAAAAGTATCCACTCCTTATTTTCCGCCTTGGCGAAGAGGTTGGCCAGGTTCTTTTCCGTCTCTCCGATATATTTGGAAACCACCATCGACAAGTCGATCTTATACGTTTCCCTGCCGGTGTATTTTCCCAGCAGGCTGGCCGTCAGGGTCTTTCCCGTACCAGGGGGGCCGTGAAAGAGTACGCGGTAGCCAGGTTTCAGCTTGCGGCTCATACCCCATTCTTCCATCAGGGTTTTACCGTGTCTGAGGTAAGATTCCAGTTCCCGGATCTGCATCATGGTGTCTTCATTGAGCACCAGGTCTTCCCATTCCCTTTCCGTTTCGATCAATTGGGCGGGGAAGCGAAGGCTGAAGCGGGGGCGGGAGACTTTCCCGCGGGTAAAAAGGTCGAGATATTCCTGGGAAAGGACCACCTTGCCGCTCATCCGGGGTTCGCCTTCCGGAGGGTCTTCCAGCCACAGGATGCGCCGCCGGGCAAAGAGGTGCTCTTCCCCGAAAAGTTCCTGCAACTGAAAGCGCTGCTCCAGGTTATCTCCCGCCAGCAGGAACAGGACGGTCTCCCCCGTTGGCAGAAAGCCTCGGAACTGTTTGCCCCGGACCCCGCCGACCTTAGGGAAATCACCTTCCCTGGGAAGGTTCTGCTGGATAGCGTTATCGAAAAAATCGGGTTGAATGTGAGGGGCCAGGGCAGTGAAGAGAAGAATGGCCTCCGCCAGGGTGAGCCGTTCCTCTATCATGAATTCCACCATCGGATCCCGCTGCCCGTTCGGAGAAAAATCCAGAGGGGGTATGAGGTTTTCTTCTGAGCCTTTCCTGGAAAAATAGGCCTTCAGGCGCAGGGTAATGACTTTCTCCAGGTATTGGAGAGCATAGCGGATGGAAGCGTATTTGAGCGTTTCGGTGGCCATGGCATTCAAAGGGTTAATGTTATTCATTTTCCGTTTTCAGCCCAAGGCGGCTTCGCAGCTTCCGGAGCCAGGAGTTGCGGGCGCGGGGTTCTTGCGGAGCGTTCTCCCCAATGCCTTTCGCAGGTTTTGAACTTTTCCGGAGCGCCGGTGATTGGCCGGCTTCCGCCTTTTTCAGAATCGCCCCCTGTTTCTGCTGAAGGACGTGTGTCAGCTCATGGGCCAATAGCCGTTCTCCGCTGGTAGTCTCCGGATTGAACTTTCCACTATTGAAAAATATATCCTTTCCAATGGTGAAGGCCTGGGCATTCAATGCTTTACACATCTCCTCCGCCTCTTTCCCGGTATGGATGCGCACCGAACTCAGATCAACGCCAAATGAAGCTTCCATCCTTTTACGGGTTTGCTCCGGGATCGGACGGCCTTTCCCTCTGGCACTTTTCACCTTTTCCGACAATTTTTGGCTTGCCATCCGGGAAGCGCCCTTCCCGTCATGCTTTGCCTGGAGCTCTTCCTCCTCTTCCTGCATTTGCATCCCTTCTTCTTCTTCCTCGGCCTGCATCCGGGCTTCCTCCTCCTCTTCCTGCATCTGCATCCCCTCTTCTTCTTCCGGCATTTCCTGTATTAACTGATCCTCCCGCATACGCTCTTCCGCCGTACCCAGTTTTTCATCTTCCATAGGGGTAGAAATGGCCACCCGCTGAAGCTCTTCCCCTCCCATCCTTTGCACTGCCGGGCCGTTCCCGGTCCGATTGGCCACATTTTCCGCCACGCTATCGGCTTCCTTTTCGAATTTATCTCCCGGTTGGCCGATCTTCAGTTTAGCCTGGAAGAAAGTACTTTCCTTCTTGGTTTGAACCGTGCCCGTATCATTGGACCTGGAGAAGAAAGGCTGCTCCCGGTTTTCCTTTTTTCTTGGATTCCTGTGTCTTCGGGATCTGCGATTACTGCTTTTCATAATACCAGGGAATTGAAAATTTTTAAATTGGCAATCAATCCGCACTCTGGGCAGCGGGTTGAGGCTCTCCCACAAAATTAACCAGGTCGGCAAAATCAAACTTTCCTTCTTCCCTTCCGAGAGAAGGAACCCACTTCGGGTGTACTTTCAGATAGGAGTCGTCGTGGTTAACCATAAGCGCCCAGAACACTTCTCCGATAAGCGTACTGCCCACCGGGCCGAGGTGCTCGCCCCTCTTGCCGTGCTCTTCGGCCTCTTTCAGGATATAATACCACAAAGGCGTTCCGTCGAGGCGAAGCTTGCGGGTGATGGGAATATCGATAGGCTCGAAGCACATACGCCGCGCCACATCTTCTCCGGAAGGCAGGCCATAGATCATCCCGCGCTTGAGGTTGCGGAAAGGCAAAGAACGCATGTATGGGTCGGAAGAGGTGATGAAGGGAAGGTCGTGGAAGATCTTCTCGATCTTCGAATCCAGCAATTTGGCGGGCTGAACCTTCCCGTCCCCAAAGTCGAAAAGGTAATGCCAGTCGACATATTCCTCCATCTTTTCGAATATCCCGAGTTCGAACAAGTCCTTCACCACATGTTCATTGATGCGGTTGCGCTGCCGCGTCTGCGAGTGGCCGATGCGGAAGGCAGCTCCCGTAAATTCGAGGGGCAGGAACCAGGGCGCCAGGTAATATTTCGGCCCGTTGTTGACGATGTCTTCAAAAATGGCGGGATGCATTATCTTTTTCAGGTACTCGTGCAGGATGAGCCAGTGATAGTGCCAGATAACCCGGCGGCGCGACTCCTCAAAAACGTTGACGTACCGGCAATCTTCCCGGACGATATCCACCATGCAGTTGTGGAATTGCAGGAAAAGCGCCTGTATACGGGAAACGATGATATTCTCGTCGTTCCGGGCGTCCGGGATGATGGCCTTTTCCTGCCGGTTGCGCTGCAGGTCGTACCAGCAATTGCCGTACTCATCCTGGCAGAGCATACCGAGAAGCAGCTTGCTGCGGTCTTCCTTGTCATAGAGGAAATCCTGGGTGTACTGGCCGTAGAGGCTATCCAGGTCCAGCTGATAAGACCGGTGGTTGTCGAAAAATTCGGGAGTATTATCTCCCCGGAATTTGGACCCCACCTCAAAAGTGAGGTCATGGGCGAGGAACTGCCCGAAGATTGCCATACCGTTGCTGACGGTTTTACTGTCCAGGCAACGGGCATTTTCGATCATGCTGTTGGCCAGCTTTTCCAGGTCCTCGTCTTCGACATATAGGGAGCGGAGCTCCGGAAAAAGCCTATCGAAATCATGGGCGCCCTTGAGGTGAAATTCCGTTTTCTGCTGTGATTGCATACTGATGGGTTTTGGTCGTTTGGAATATGAAATACTCGGCGTATCCTCTGTAAGTACAGGATTCGTTTAGCTGCCAGCCACTCTCTTTTCGAACTCCTGCGCCAGGGCCTCGTAATCCTCCGCCCCGTTGGAGCTCTTTCGGTAGCTGAAAATATCCAGGCCGTTCTCCTGGGCCTGGGCCAGGGCGATGTTCGTCCGGATGAAGGTATCGAAAACCTTGCCGTCGAATTCCTGCTGCAGGGTTTCCAGCACGTTGCGGTGCATGATCTTGCGGTAGTCGTACTTGGTCAGCACTATACCCAGTATCTTCAGGTTCTTGTTGAGCTTTTTCCGGATGGGGTCGATGGCCCGCAGGAAGCTGCGCACGCCTTTCAGAGGCAGGAACTCGGCCTGCAGCGGCATAAGGATAAAATCGCTGGCCATCAGGGCGTTGACCGTCAGCACGGCAATGGAAGGGGGGCAGTCGATGAAGATATAGTCGTACGTTTTCTTGAGGGGGTTGAGCAGTTCCACAAAGAGTTGCTCCCTGCCGTAGACGTTGACCAGTTCCACCTCGGCGTTGGCCAGCTCCAGCGAGGCCGGGATGAGCTCCAGCCCGGACTTGGTTTCCATAATGATGCGCCTGAGGTCGGGGTCTTTGCCTTCGGCCTCTTCGTGCAGCAGGTGGTAGATGCTGGGTTCCGGCTCCTCAAGGATGCCCAGCGCCTGCGTGAGGTTTGACTGCGGGTCCATATCCACCAGCAGCACTCGCTTGCCCTGCTGCCGCAGCGCCGCGGCCAGGTTGATGGCGGTGGTCGTCTTACCGGAGCCGCCCTTTTGTATGGCGAGGGAAATGGTGGGCATGGGATCAACGGTTTTTTAGGTGAACATGCAAAAGTTACGGATTTATTTTTTTTAAACGGGGAAATGGGGGAGGAAATTCCAGTAAGCCGCTCAATAGCACAGTCTGCTTCACTACTTATCGGAAAACATAGGGGAGCGGTTAAAACGAGGCCTGCTTTCCTTAATATTTTCGTCAATCCACTCCTGGTTCAATTCCATTTTTTCGAAATCCTTCCAGATGCGCCCGTCGTAGGCACAACTGTAGCTCCTGCAGAACCCCGGCCTGTCTGAATAGATAGAACATTTCTTATCGGTGGGGTTATTGTGAGTGCAGTAACAATCGTTGCCTTGCCGGATAAAATATGGCCGCCCCAGGTCCCAGCGGATTTTTCCGCTTTCCACCTCTTCGGCACTTAATGCAAAATTGAGCTGGCAACACACTGCTTTACAGACCGGTAAGCGCTCTTCACAATTTACCGGTACAAACTCATCTTTCTGGCCCGATTCTCTTAATGCCAGCCCCGGATTCATCAATTCTTCCTGTTCAATCATTTCTTTTCGAACATAATCTACAGCGCCCGTTAGCTCATCCGGAGGCGTAATCCCTTTCTTGGTAAGCAGGTCAATTATGGCATATAAAAAAGACTCTATTTCATTAATACGGGCAGATTGGCGGCTGAGCACAGAGTGGGTAAATAAACTGCCTCTCTCCACCTGCTTTTCAAGTTTTCCATTATCTGAATTATCATTTTCCATATGCTCATTTTCTAGTGGTAAAGATCTCGTAAATTCCTGCGCAACCCCAAAGCATAAGACGGGGAGAACTCACCCTGGCTGCCTCCATCATCAGGAGTTTTGAAAAAAAGGATATGAAATACCCCCGGCTGCCCTTCCTCGATTTGGAATTTTTCGGTTGGATGCCGAAGGGTTTGCAATAGTTGTTTTATAACCTCAACAGTATTGCTGTTAAGAGTTAAGCCGTTTTTATTTCTTGATCTGTCCGCAGATATGGTATAGTGGGTGGCTATTTCATCTTCTACCCTTATGGCGCCCCGGGAAATATTCAACCCCAATGAGGTATAAGCGATCAAAACCTGGCCGGGAGGAGGCGATTGCTTCTCCAGCGCTTCAATTCCATGAGCCACTTCTTCTACATGGCGGGGGGCCAGTAACTTATGCTTTGGGATCGCCCTGGTGGTTCTGGCGACCACAATGCCAACCATAAAAACAACCAGGCCGAGGACCATCCACAGATGCCAGCTGTATTGAGGAAGCACCCCGGAAAGGCTCAGCCCGGCACTGATCAGGAAGATGCCCAGGGTAGTCCATTGAGCTTCTGAAAACCCCAGCCAGTATGGACGTTCCGGATCACCACGGAAAAACTCCAGGTTAAAACGGACCGCTCCGTAGAGTATAGAATAGATCAGCAAGGTCGTACCGGGA
This sequence comes from uncultured Phaeodactylibacter sp., assembly GCA_964418125.1. Taxonomy (GTDB): domain Bacteria; phylum Bacteroidota; class Bacteroidia; order Chitinophagales; family Saprospiraceae; genus JACJXW01. The sequence continues at coordinate 66,157 of CAYQKY010000019.1, read as the reverse complement.
GGGCTTCCGCTTAATATGGCATAAATACTCAACAAAATGGTAAAAAAAACGCTGGCCGATTCCACCAGTTGAATGGGAAATATGGGAATCCCCTGATAATAGGACGGAAAGCCTTCCTCTACATGAGCTTTGGAATAAACCACACCGTGTTTGTGCGGCCGGCCATGGCAGCAGCCTACGGAAAAACATCCAATCCGGCCAAAAACCAGGAAAATGCCAATCCCCACCAGCGTAATATCCAGATATTCCAGGACGGGCTGCCCCACAAGGGACAAAAGGGCCAGGCAACAAAGCAGGATAGCGATTTCGTGTTGGTAATACACCAGGTCCTCTCTGCCGGTAATGACTTTATATAAATAGGCCAACCCAAACAAAACCCCCGCTCCCGTAAGGCCACATAGAAGGACAGGCCAAAGCGCCAAACCATTAGCGTAGGCCAGGCCCAGCCCGGTAAAAAGGCCAAGGAAGTAGCCCGTCGCTCCAAAGAAGTGAAAGGAGTGGAAGGGTTTGTTAAATATTTTTATCGTTAATTTGGGGCTCATCATTCGGATAGCTTAAAGTCCAAAACAAGCCGTTTTGAACACAACAAAAGAGTTAATTATCGTTCTTGGTTTTTTCCGGCACAATTTGTTCCCCATCTGTATTGATAAATCCTGTAAAATCTTGCTTTGACACCTTTGCAAGACCACCATAAAAAGGGAAAGCAGTTTCAAAGGAGGGTTTTATTAACCATTCTCCTCGAACATCAATATACCCCCATAAACCTTCATGTTTAACAGCCGCTTTCCCTTCGGAAAAGCCAAAAGCATCCTCAAAAAGGAACAATATTTGTGATCTTCCTGAAGTATCGATAAAACCCCATTTACTATTAAGGCTTACCGCGCAAAGTCCATTAGAAAAATCTTTTGCATCTTCAAATTTCGGTTCAATTACGAAATTTCCATGAGACCCCACAAAACCATACTTATTTGTAAATACCCTTGCAAGCCCCTCGCAAAACCTAAATATAAAAGGTGATGGGGAATAGAATTTTTCATTTCCGGTTGTATCAATAACTAAAATCGAATCTTGTCTATTGATAATTGCCAGGCCATTTGAAAAAGGCCCTGCCTCCTTAACATTATTTGGCAACAATGCCACACCATTAGGCAAGATATAATTATAACCGCCAGTTGAGGTTTTGATAACAGCTCTACCATTATGGAATTGATAGGCAATTTCATATTGCGGGGCTATTGTCCAATTACCTTTTTTGTCAATAAACCCCGCTTTATCATTTTTATAAGCAACTGCCAAACCTTCAGAATATGCCTGAGGTTGCTGTTCAAAAATTGGAGGAATTTTCCAATTCCCTGAAGTATCAATATACCCCCAAAAACCCTCTGATTTAACTACTGCAAGCCATTCTGAAAAATACTGAGCGGACTCAAATTGCGGCTTTATTATCCACTCTCCACGGCCATTAATGTATCCCCAATCTCCGTTATCGTCGAAAGGAATTAGAAGAACCTGATAATTCTTGTAGTCTTTAGATGACGCTATATTTTTATTATTTTGAAAACATGAATTGAATAAAGCAAGAAGAATCATATAAAAACAAATAGATGGAATAATATTTCTGAGACTTCTCTTCACTTAGATGCGTTTTGCGGTACCAACATATTTAGTACCATTTCTCTTATTAATTACATGATTATATATTGTAGGCCACTTGTCTTCTTGAACAGAAATGCAGCCCCAGGAAACATTACCTCTATGGAAATACTCATCACCCTGCGGCCCCCCTTCTATCCTAAACCAAACACTGCTGTAATCACCATAACTTCCACTATGAGGGTAATCTGGCAACATAAGGTTGTAAGATTTATTCTTTGTAAGCAATGGATCGCTTGATCCTGGTTTTTGAGCCATAACCGCCGTTGCTTTTCCTGCACCATAATCAACTTTATTTGTTGAAGAATCAAAAACAATACTGGCTGCCCCCCCCCATGTCTTCTTTTCCAAATAACCAGTTTTAAGCATTCCTTTTTTCCCTTCATAAGGCCCTTCTTTAATAGTAAAATGGTCTCGCAGCGCACCCTGAGCAAATTTTTGTTCTATGTATTCGACCTTCAAAAAATCAGGTAAAGACTTAATATTACCATCGACATATCCTTTTATCCAACCTTGTTTATTTTTGGTGTTAACACCTAATATTTCCCCTTTTTTAAATGTGGATTTATTATTCTCACACCTCCTCAAACTCAGCCCACTATCCTTCTTCCGCACCTCATCCACCCCTTTTGTCTGCAGCAAACTTTGTTGTTGCATCATCTCCTCCTCCGGCATCTGCTCCTGAAGCTGCGTCATTTCCTTACGGCTCAGATCACTGCCGTTCAATACCGAAAGATGCGCTGCCGAATGCCTCGACAAAACACTCGACAACAAAGGGTTACGGCTGATCCGCTTATTCTGCACCGCCGCCCCCTGCTGCACCGTATGCGTCAGCTCATGCGCCAGCAGGCCGGCGCCCTCCCTGGTATGGGGCTGGTATCTGTCTCTGTTGAAAAAAATATTACTTCCTACTGTAAAGGCATGCGCATTCAGCTCCTGGCTCATCTGCACCGCCGAACTGCCCGTATGTACTCTTACATTGCTGAAGTCCGCCCCGAAACTGGACTCCATTGCGCTGCGCGTCACCGTATCCATCTGCCGCCCGCCCCCACTGTGGCTTTTTATCCGCGATTCGATGGCCGGCGACACCACCGCCCCATCGCCGGCAAACTGAATGCCCAGGGCCTTAGGTTGCGCCAGCTTTTCCTCCTGTTCGCATTCCGGGCATTTGGGCTGCGCCACCTGCTGCCGGAGCTGCACCCTCCGGCTAACCCTCGGGCCGACAGGCATGAGTTGCAGCAGGGAAGTTTGCAGCCCAACGGCCGAAAGTTTGCGCTGTACGCCGGTAGCCCGGTCAAAGTTGTTCATTACCTGCCGGCCGATCTTGTCGGCTTCCTGCTCATAGGGGTCGTCCGGCTGTCCGATAGCCATGTCTTTCTGAATGGTAAGGAGTTGAAAGAAAGGCTTGTCTGCTTCTTTCTTTGAAGCAAAAAAAGAGCTTTCACCGCTTTTGTTAAAAAAGGGCTTAACGGGAGTAGCTGGTGTTGCGCTATGGCTGGTAAAAACCGTCTTCATCTTTCATCCATTATTAGAAAGTGTATTTTCTATTGGTTGATCCAATAAGCCATTTTGAAGCAGCAATTCCCGCTTTTGACGAGGTGACATTTTTTGAGGTACGAAAAAGGTGTAATCTCGTCAAAATCTGGAGATGTCACCTAGGCTGTTCATTTTGGGGAATTTGGTTCCCACAGGTTTTAGTCCCTTTCAAGCCAGGGGCAGCTTGTTAATGAACACCCTAGATGCCACCTACTCCTATCGTCGTAGACAACACCTCCACCACCACCTTGGAAAGCCAAAGCGGGAATTGCTGATTTTAAAGGTATTACCAATCAACAGTTAAAGTATCAGTGCCTAAAACTTTATCATCATTGCATATATCTATTGCCTCAAGTTTAAAATCCCAGGTACCCGTTTTTGCTCCTGAACCGTCCATAGGCCTATCATGGCCTTCAAATATTGGACCATTAGCACAATCTCTATTACCATCCGTGTCCTTATAAATACCATTAGTTGCTCCAGAAGCACAAAAGGAAGTTGGACCAGACCTTGGACTTGCCCTAAGTCCGGATGCATTCCTATCTTCATACCATTTGTTAGCATCGTAGTTCGACGCTGGAGTCCAACCTGGATGATTTGGCCGATCTGCATCGCTAGACCACTTAATAGACTGCTTGATAATCCCACAAGATGCATAAATCCCCTGAGAAGGATCATGCTCAAATTCGGCAGATCTGGTAAATTCTGGAGAATACTTTCTGCCATCCGATCCCAACGTAGCTTTTAATGTTCCATTCGGCGTATACGTCGGCCCACTCTTCAGCTTGGCCTTTTTATTCTTTGCCCCACCTTTGCACATCCTCAAACTCAGCCCACTATCCTTTTTCTTCACCTCATTAACCCTCTTCGTTTGCAGTAACCCTTGCTGTACCGTCTCATCTTCCGGCCATTTCTCCTTCAGCTGCGCTATTTCTTTGCGGTTCAAACCATTTCCACCTATGGAAGACAAGTGCGCTACTTCATGCTTTGACAACACAGCCGACAACGGATTTCGACTTATACCTTTATTCTGCACCGCCGCCCCCTGCTGCACCGTATGCGTCAGCTCATGGGCCAGCAGGCCGGCGCCCTCCCTGGTATGGGGCTGGTATCTGTCTTTGTTGAAAAATATATTACTTCCTACTGTAAAGGCATGCGCATTCAGCTCCTGGCTCATCTGCACCGCTGAACTGCCTGTATGTACTTTTACATTGCTGAAGTCTGCTCCGAAACTGGCCTCCATTGCGCTGCGCGTCACCGTATCCATCGGCCGGCCGCCGCCATTGTGGCTTTTTATCCTGGACTCGATACCGGGCGACACCATCGCCCCATCGCCGGCAAACTGAATGCCCAGGGCCTTAGGTTGCGCCAGTTTTTCCTGCTGTTCGCATTCCGGGCATTTGGCCTGCGCCAGCTGCTGCCGGGGCTGCACCCTCCGGCTAACCTCCGGGCCGACAGGCATGAGTTGCAGCAGGGAAGTTTGCAGCCCAACGGCCGAAAGTTTGCGCTGTACGCCGGTAGCCCGGTCAAAGTTGTTCATTACCTGCCGGCCGATCTTATCGGCTTCCTGCTCATAGGGGTCGTCCGGCTGTCCCACAGCTAAGTCTCTCTGAATAGCGAAGGGTTGAAAGAAAGGCCTCTCCGTCTCTTTCCTGGAGGCAAAGAAAGAACCCTCATCCCCCTTGTTGAAAAAGGGTTTGGACGCTTGGGTTGGAGTAGATTTATTTTGTGTGGAAGCCGATTTCATTTTCTCTCGTTTATGGGTGAAGCTCCAGGTTAATTGTTATCTGGCAGCCAGGTGTGAGGAGGAACTGACCTTACCCATTCGCTGCGCACCCAACCATAAAAAGCCTTGTTGGCTTCCGTTTCCGGATATACAGGAATATCAAGGCGCGCCTGTATTTCCAAAGGAGAACCTCTCATGCCCTGAGGCAAATGGCCCAGAATCCACCATTTCTCCCCAAGGCTTACCGAAATGGCCCTGGACTCCCCAGGTGGCAGTTTAAACAAGGTAGCCTCCTGCTCTGAATACTTTGCCTGCCGCCGTATGGTATATTCATTCCCGCCAGATTTCAATTTAAAGGATAACGTTTCCCAACCCCAGGGGTTATCCAACTCCCAGAGATGGAGGGCTTTTTCAGAAACATTCGCCAGGGTAATTTCCAGTTGGCCTGAGTCTATGCTCAATCCCAATTCCAACTGATGGTTTGAAAAAAGCCACCGGTGAGGTGGTTCAGAGGATATCCATTCACTCTCTAAAACTCCCGTATAAACACCATTTTCTCTGGCTTCCGGAGATGGAGGCGAATTGAATGTTGCCTGTACCAGCAGAGACTCATTATTGAGGCCGTAAATGTCCTCAGCTATATCCCACCATCCATCTTTGAGGTTAAAAAAGGCTAAATGGCTATCTCCGGGTGCAATTGTCAAAATGGAACCTCCTTCACCTGTCCAATCCCTGTTTTTCCGTTTAATACTTTGAATACTATCCTGTGATTCGGATCTTATTTTAAAAGAAACGGCATCCCATCCCTCAAAACTGTTTTGCCCCCAAATTTTCTTTGGTGAGGAGGTGTTATTTGAAAAGGCCACCTTCAGTTGATTGGATTCAATACCTAAGTTTATTTGCATTTTCCCATCCGGATTATTAGACTTGGCACCGTTTGTCCAGGTATCTCCACATCCCCCAAAAATAAACAGGAGGATTATCATTACCCATCTAAAAATAGAAACACAATAAGAGCTCATACCAGAAGTTTACCATTTTAGGCTGGCTCTTTACCAGTCAACAGTTAATGTATCAGAACCTAGAACTTTATTTCCATTACAGGTATCTATTGCATCCAGCCTGAAATCCCAGGTACCCGTTTTTGCTCCTGAACCGTCTACTGGCCTATCCGAGCCTTCATATTTTGGTCCTTTTGCCATATCTGTACTCCCACCCGCATCAATATATTTATTGGTGCCAGTCGAATATCCAAATGTACCTGACCTGTGTCCATATCTAAAGGCATTACCTGAGTTTCGGTCTTCGTACCAAGTATTTGCAGCATAAGAAGAAGCGGGAGTGAATCCTGAATGATTTGGCCTATCCGCATTACTTGACCATTTGATATATTGCCTTATTTGCCCACACGATGCATAAATACCTTTACTGGGATCATCCTCAAATTCAGCACTTAGAGCAAATCTCGGAGAATATTTTTTTCCATCAGATCCTAAAGTAGCAGTCAGAGTCCCATTCGGCGTATAAGTAGGCCCACTCTTCAGCTTTGCCTTCTTATTTTTCTTAGCCTTCTGCGGACACCTTCGCATACTCAGGGAGCTATCCTTTTTGTTCACCTCATCCACCCCCTTCGTCTGTAAAAGCTGTTGCTGCACCGTTTCATCTTCCGGCCATTTGTCCTGCAGTTGGGCCATTTCTTTGCGGTTCAAGCCGTCTGCACTTCCAGCGGAAAGATGCGCTCCCTCATGCTTTGACAACATGGCCGAAAACGGATTTCTGCTGATACTTTTATTCTGCACCGCCGCCCCCTGCTGCACTGTATGCGTCAATTCATGGGCCAGCAGGCCGGCCCCTTCTTTGGTGTGGGGTTGGTATTTGTCTTTGTTAAAGAAAATATCGTTACCTACCGTAAAGGCATGCGCATTCAGGCCCTGGCTCATCTGCACAGCAGAACTGCCCGTATGCACCCTAACGCTACTGAAGTCTGCCCCGAAGCTGGCCTCCATAGCGCTGCGCGTCACCGTATCCATCGGCCGGCCGCCGCCCTGATGGCTTTTTATCCGGGCTTCAATGCCGGGAGACACCATAGCCCCATCACCGGCGAACTGCAGTCCCAGGGATCTCGGCCGAGCAGTCTTATCTTCATCCTCAAAATTGGCTTGCAGCCCAAACCTTCGGCGTTGCAGCCGCCGGCTTATGGTAAGGCCGGCTGGCATGAGTTGAGCCAGTGATGTCTGAATACCATAGGTGGAAACCATTCGCTGAATGCTCGCCGCCTGGCCAAAACCATCCATTACCTGCCTGCCGATCTTATCCGCTTCCCGTTCATAAGGATCATCGGCCTTTCCTATAGCCAAATCTCTCTGGATGGAAAGGGGTTGAAAAAATGGCGTATCCCCTTTTGTATTGGGGCCAAAGAACCCTCCTTTACCACTCTTGTTGAAAAATGGCTTAGGTGAAGAACCGGCAACAGCCTTATTATTTGATGAATTGGTTTTCATAACACTCAGCTTCATCTTCAATTTAAGGAAAAAAATCCTAATATCCTTGATTCAAGCCTACTGCCGTCACTGGAAAAAAACTCGGCTCACCTCCACTCCACCCTCAACATCTCCTCCATCCACGGCAGCTTCACAATTCCGATCCCCCAGGGCAGTTTATCCAGCAGGATGTCCAGCGTCTGCTGTTCTACCTGCAGCAGCCAGCCGGTGTCGCGCTTGCTCAGCTTGCCCGGCCGCTGGAGGAATCCCTCCCGCAGGGAAGCGATGGATACATTGCCCAATGCCCCCCAGTTACTGATGACGGCCTCCAGGAGCCCTTCGCATTCTTCCTTGTCTTCCCCGGATAATTGGGGCCGATAGGTGATGGGCAGGTTCAGGGGCATCCCGCAGAGAAACTTGGGCAGCGCCAACTCGTATTCCGGCATGGTATCTTCCCCGGTGGCCAGGAAATGCAATAAGTGAATGGCCTTATGACGATCGGCCTCGCTTTTGAATTCACGGCCTTCCAGCAATTCCAGAACTCCGAAGAAGCGGGGCAGGAAACTGTGCGCCAGAATTATTCCGGCATTGGGAATGAAGATATCCGTACCTTCCGGCAAAGGCTCGGCGGGAAATGCCTCTTCCTGTTCTTCTGTCCAGGCTTTTTCTTCCGGTTCGGGCCCAGTTCGTTCAACTTCCGGCCGGAAGGGATCCGCCTCTTCTGGCGTTTGCCTTTCCGGAGCAACGGGTGGCTTTTCTGTTGCCCCAGGACCCTCCTTCTTCTGAGAAGCCGGCGTTTCCGGTTCCGTTCCCGGCTTTTCGGCTTTTGGCATGCCGTCCGGTTCCTTTTCCCCCTTTCGGGAAAGCGGCTTTTGAGCGGCGGCCAGCCGTTCAAAAGCGACGGCCAATCTGGGAAATTCCCGGGCCCTTTCCTGCAGGGCTTCTGCAAAAGCGGCCCACCTCTGAGGCTCAACCATTGCCTTCATGGCCTTTTCCACCAACCGCTCCCCCGTTATCTTCTGCCTCCTGAGAATGACCGCCTGCATTACCTCCATCCAGAAAAGGAACTCCCGCCGAGGGTAATCTTTAACAGAAAAGGCGTCCGCAAGTGCAGAACTCAACTCCGGAAGCATCTGCCATTCCCGGCTCGCTCCGGGCAGAACATCCTGCTTATGGCCGGTGAAGAGCTCCGCCAGGGCCGCCAGGAATTCCGGCGGGTGTTGTAAGGCCAGCCGCTGGAGGGCCTGCCGGTTGCGCTCCGCCAGGCGGCTCAGCTGTTCCACCGCCAGGCTGCTTCGGGCCAGCGTTTCTTTCACCCCTTCCTGCCAGCCCGGTTCCGGGCGCCGGCCCTCCCAGGGCAGGAAGCCGCTTTTCAGGAAGCCCAGCCATTGTTCGAAGTGGCCTTCGGCAGCAGATAACCTTTGGATGCCGGGGCCCTGCTCCCGGATGGCCTTGCTGGCCGCCTCCTCCAGCAACCGGCTCAGGTGGGGAAGGAACTTGCCGGCCAGCAGATCCTCTTCGCTGAGCTGTCCCAGGTCGATCTCGAGTTTATCGATACGGACCAGCGTATCCGGAGGGGCCAGGCGGTCGAAAATCCGTTCCAGTTCAGGGGCCACGGCACGCCAGAACAGCCCGCTCAGCTCGTGCTGCAGCCGGAAGGCATTGCGCGAGGAGCCGGTTTTTAACTCAAAAAGCTGCCTGGTAATAAGGTGGCCCATTATTTCAGCATTTTCTTGTATTCATCAACTACGCCGGCGCCGGTCCATTCTTTAAGGGCCTCGCCCTGCCATTCCTTCCGGAGAGCAGCCAGGCTGACGCCCTGTTTTTTCATGGCCGCCAGCAAGGGCTTCAGGATATCCGGCTCCTGCACCTTTCCCGTATCGCTGAGCACGAGTTTATCAAGGCAATACCAGGTGGCGTTCTTCAGGATTTCGGTGTAATAAGGAGCATATTCGGGTTTGTTCCGCTCATTCTGGTCATCGAGGACAAAGCGCACCAGATCGGCAAATGCCTGCAGGTTGCCATCGGTCTGCCCGATAAAGAATTCCGCTCGTTTATAGGCATTGGTTTGCTTAAAGTATCGGTCGTCGATGTCTTCTAAAGCTTTACTGTACTGCGCCTGCCTTTGCCGGATGCGCTGCGCCACTTCTCTTCTGGAAAGGGGCTCGGGAGGCGGTGCGGCTTTGGCTTTAGGCTTAGGTTTTGCGGCCGGTTTCTTCTTTTCCGACTTTTTGGCTGCTTTTTTAGGCTTCGGCTTTGCTTTTTCAGCAGACTTAGGTTTTGCCTTTGCTTTTTCCTTCGGTTCGGCTTCCGTTTTGGCGTCGGCAACTACGCCTCTTGCTCTTGCCAGGAAAACTTGCGGTTCGTCGCATTGGGGCAGTTTCAGGCGGCCTTCTTTTCCGGAGCGGGTTTTACCAAAGCGGTCTTTAGCAGGCGCAATGGCCAGGTTGGTGGCCGCAAGGTTGCCGGTAATGAGATAGGCTGGGCTCTGCGAGATGGCAGAGGAAGCCGCATGGGTACTCGCGGAGAAGAGGTTGCGGATGTACAGGTTGGAAATGTTCAGCATCAGGCGGGAGCCCGCTGCTTTTTCCTCGTCAGTTTCACAGGTTGGAACGGACTCCTCATCCTTGTATTCGGGCGGGCAGCACGACAGGCTCTTTATACAATCCACAAAAGAACAGAATACATCGCTGCTATCGCAGGTTTCCCGGCCGCTTGTCAGCCTCAGCCACCGCCGGTATTGTTCTTCGAAGCGGCAAAGCTGCCAGGGGCCCACCCATTGAATATTGACGCCAATGTGGGACGGGGCTTCCCGGCGGATCAGTTCCTGGAAAAACTCCCGGAAGTTGTGGTCGCGGAACCGCTTGGGCCAGCAGGGAAGCACGATGGTTGCCCAGAAGGAATAGGGATCCGATCCGGGAATGTAAAAACTTTCATCGTCGTCCGAAGGTTCAGGAGGACAGTCTTTTTCCGGTTCTTCCTCTTCTCCACTGCACGGGTCGTCTTCTTTAAAATCGTAAAACAAGTCGCAGGCACAATCAGGATCGGCCGGCAGCAGGCAATCGTAGGGGTAAACTACCTCATTATTGTGCGTTACCTCCGCATATTTATGCGGCCGCAACAGAATATGCTCAACCAAGTGGAGCCCTTCCTCGTGAATGCAGGCCATGGTACGGCCCATGGCTTCTTTTAATTCGGATAAGAAATTGTAGCACTGCGGATGTTCGGCCAACACTTCATCGGGATTTACCAATTCGATGGAATAAGGCCCACATTCCAGCAGATCGGTGGGCTGGTAATGGGGCAATTCGCCCAACAGGCTGCAGAAGGTATGGTAGTGGCAACGCGCCTCCTCGAATGAAGAATAGGTTTGAGCGCTTACCCAGGCAAATGCCCCTGATTCGCCGGATCCGCTTCCCGGTTCATTCCCGTTGCAGCCGGCACAGGGTTCTGAATCGTCAAAATCACTGGCAATGAACGGAAGGCCGGATTGTAAAAATTCCTCACAGTACAGCTGGAAACCATACTGATCACCGTCTTTATATAAAGGAAAACGGCAGATGAACCGGCGCAGGACATCTTCTCCGTATCCGGATTCCTGGAAGGCATCCTGCAGGTACTTGTAGGCTGTTGCCGACTCCTCCTCGTTGGCATCTGTAGGCCACCGGGGGCACAATTTTTTCTTCTCTTGAGAATCATCCCCCGAAAGGGTAATGGAATAATGCTGAGCGCTGCCCAGGAGTTCCATGAATGCACACTCGGCATCCTCCCCACATTTTTTATTGTATACCTTGACCTGAACCGGCTCGGCTCCCGGGCGGGGCCTTACGGTAATATTATGCACTTCACCTTCGCTTTCCACCTCTATATTGACATCCGGCAGGCCTTCACAACTGCATTTATCCTTCAGCCACTTAATGGCCTCTCTTGCACCTTTCGGGGTATGATAGTCGAAAGGGTGCTTGGCCAGGCGATAAGCCTTACTGACGATGCGGAAGGTAAAGCAGCGCTCCTCGTCCCCCCGGACGTAGGGGTAAAAGGCGCCTTCTTCGCAGGAGGCGTCGATGAAGTATTCCAGGCCTCTTCCGTCAATTTCCGGATAAGGGATATTACTACCTTCCGGTTGCACAACCGCAATTGTCACAGCGCCCGGCCCCTCCTCCTCTGTCAGGCCCAGGCAATAATAGCAGTCCTGATCGGCAACGATCCTGTAGTTGGATGCCTGGCGAGCCAGTAGTTCCACTTTGCGCACGGCCTCCGCCTCCGCTTCCTGTTCGTAAAGGCCGGTGCTGACAAATGCCAGTTCTTCCAGGAGTATTTGTTCATTGGTTTCTGTGTTCACCCGCAACAACTGAATATTTGTTTTCAGGCACCTCTGCGACTCCAGTGGGTTGGCCTCAGAAACCCAAAGATGAGAGAACTCCAGCTTAAGTGAAAAACTGGCATTCTCAAAATAGGAGGCGATCCTGCTCCTGGCTTCACAGGCCGCTGCCAGATTCTTGAATTTCCGGTTGCTGCAGGAAACCACTCTGGCCCAATCTTCTTCTACAGGGCAATCCTGAAGGTTGATCCCGGAAACGGCGATGCGGTAATCACAATCCCCGTTCTTGATGACCACAAAATTACGGCATGCATATATGTTGCTGATCAGTAATCCCGCTGCCCTCTCGGCTTCTTCCTTGGAATTGTAACCATTATAGCTTTCAAAAAGGACATTTCTGTCGGGGCCGCCTTCCAGCCTGAAATAACAAAGGGTTTCCCCGCAAAGGCCGACCCGCTCCTCCACCCTTGTTTCAAGTGGATATTGGTTTTCGTAGTAAAAGCAGTTGCAGAACCCCTGAATAGCATCACTGGCCTCCTGCAGGGTAAGTGCCCGCCCGGGGTGGACCGCCAGAAGGGAAGGCTTTCCCCATGCATTTTCTTTGATCTTGAAACGCCGGGTGCTCTCCGCCAGTACTTCCACCAGGCCGATATAATAGCAACACCTGGCCTTCGGCATTTCCTCATCCTTGTCATCCGGGCAATCCTGGCAGGCGCCGGCCCGGTGCAGGCTTTCCTCATCAGGAATAATGCCGCGGCTCCAGCAATCGAAATAGCCCGTTTCATCGAGATGGGCCCGGTAATTTGGTTTGGCGCGCAACAGGTTGAGGAACATTTGAAAATCACGGATGGCGTCCTCTGGTTTTTCGTACACCTGAGTGCTTCGCCAGTCCTCCTTACAATCTTCGTCCCGGCAATGGCCATCCCCCACCAGGTGGAAGTAGTAATGATAATCCTGCTCATCCTTGCAGGGGTCTTTGGGGCAACTGGGTTCCGCCAGCTGAATGGGATAACGGAAGAATAATTCGACGTAAGCTTGCGGATTATCCTGAGTGATACCGAATTCATCAATGGCTTCCTTTGGGACGACTACCAAAGGGCTCAACCCGGCAGGGCGCCGCTCCTCCGGATCGGCATATTCCTGAACCAGGCTGATCAGGGGAGGATAAACGGAATTGCGTATGGCCCGATCCCTGTATGATCTTTCGTCTATGGCCAGGTGGACGATCTCCAGGTAATTGCTCCTCAAAGCAGCCAGGGCCTCTTCCCGGCTTGCATACCCCTCGAAACTGATGAAGTAGGCCGGGATTCCCTTTTTCTTATCCCGGAGCTGATAGTGGTAGCGCTCCTCTATCTTGCAGATGGCGTCCCCGTCCAGGCAGAACTCCGGATAATCATAGTGATTCCTTTCCCCGTACAGGCAGTTGATGGCCTCCTGTATGGCCTGGCGATCCTTCCTGCTGTAACATTTGCAGGGGTGGAAAGCCAGAGGGAGCCCTTTTTTGAGCACCCGGTAGGCAAAGCGCCCGTCGGCGCTTTCCGCCGGCCGGTAGAGGGTGGGGCCAGCGGAGGCAGGCAGAGAAGCGCCGGCCCGGGAAACGTGCCCGCTGTATTGCAGCCATCTGTCGGCCCGTTGGCGAACTGATTCTCTCTCCGCCTCCGTTTCAAATGGCTGGCCGGGATAAGCGGCAAAAGGTTCCGCTTCCCCTTTGTACTGAAACCGGATCGACGGGCCGTCTGCCGGAATAGCCGCAACTGTTTCCAGGTTATCTGCCAGCCGGTTGAAAGCGGTTACGGCTTCATCATCCGTACCAAAGTCGCCTATGCTATCCAGCAGGCTTTCGAGCTTTTGCTCTTTCCCCTCCCAGGACAACCGGTATTTCCACCGATGGGGATATTCCGAGGAACTGACCGAGTAGGAATGGGCCTTTACCAGGCTTATTGCCTGCTCTCTGGCCTGCGCCAGGCCCTGGCCCGTTGGAAAAGGACGGGGGGCGCGGGCCAGAACGGCATCGCCATCCCGAAGTTCCAGGAACTGGTTGATGTTGTCATCTGGCCGATCCCCGTGATAATTTGCCGGGTAAGCTGCCAGGGGCAGTATTTGCAGGAAGGCCTGGTTCGCCTCTTCTTCCGAATCGTATTCCCGGGCGGATTCCAGCAGGGCGCTTCCCTCCTGCCCGATCAGCTTATACCTGTATTTTTCCCTGTATTGGAGGGGGAAATTGAACTTCCTGAGTTGTTTTGCGCCTCTGTCCAGAATGGCTTTTCTTTCTTTCTCATCACCATACATGCCCGAATGCTCGGCGATGAGCTGGCCGTCTTTGTCCTTGAGCTCAAAACTCAGGCTAAACCGTTCAAGGTCTCCTGAAAGGTTATACCGGCTCACCTTGCCGGCATGTTTCAGGTGGGCCTCCATGGCCTGCAAAGCATCCCTTCGGCTTTCAAACAGGAAGTAACTGGACAGGAATGGCGAGGGATCATCCCCAAAGCCGGGAATACGGTAGCCATAAGCCTCTCCCCGTTCCGGAAAACTGATGTTCTTTTCAGAGCTGAGGAGAGATGCCGACATTTTACGGTTCTGCTCCGCCTGCTTCTCATCTGAAAAAACCGGAGAATGGGCCATCAGTATCCCGTCCTGGTTTCTCAGCTCAACTAAGAAACCTGTATCCTTACGCTCCACAACTTCCAGTTTGGCGCTCAGAGCATGGGCATATTGCCAGGCCATCTTCGCCTTGTTGGAACTACTTCCCAACAGGGTGCTTTCCAGCAAGGCTGTCTTGCCTTTTTTCAGCTCCCAGCCGTAGGATTTCCGGACGGCAGAAAGATAAACCCCTTCTCCGGTTTCCTTCTCCAGGTAAGCTGCTGCCTTTTGGCGGGCTTCATCCCGAGCCGCTTTATTGTCAAACACCCCTTCGGCGGCAGTTTCGCCGGAAGGCCATTGTACGAGGAAAGCAGGCTCCTTCCCTTCGTCTTTATCTTCAAAACGCAACTCCAAAGGCCCAAGCAGGCTGGAAAAGTGGGCAAGGGCAGCGGATGTATCCGTAAAAGAGGGGGTGCTTTGGAGAACGGTATTCCCACTGTCGTCCAGCCATACCCATTTGTACTTAGGAGCCCCTATCTCCTGATGGCCGGAAAGCCCCTGCCGGTCAAAATACACTTTCGGCTCTTCCAGGCTTGCGGCCAGGTTGACAGAAGCCACCTCTTCCCTGGCTTTCAATTGGTTGTTGACATTCCGCACGAAATCAGAATAATCCTTATCCTCAATTGCCCGGCCGGCCTCAAACTGCTTCCGGCTCTTGCGAAGGATCTCGCCGCCGGCATTGCGCAACTCCAGGTGGGACTTGTATTCAGAAACATAAACTCCTCCTCCGAAGGCTTTGGGGTTGAACAGAGCCTTCAGCACCTCCACCTTATTTTCGGCTTCCTCCCGGCTGCCGAAAAGTCCGGGACTGGCCGCTTCGGCTTTATCCGTGCGCAGGTACAGGCGGAATTTATCCTCGGCAACGACATGTTCCACTTTCATACCCTCACCGGCCCTGAGGCTGTCCATCATAGATGCCACTGCGGTTTCAGCGTACGCGCGGGAGTCGAACCTTTCGGTGGTTTTGAAGAGGGCTTCGTTTTCCAGAGACCGCAGCACGGCTTCCAGTTCTTCCCCGTATTCCACGATCTCAAAATTACAGAGATACTGGCGCCTAACATCCTGAATGCCGGCCAACCCGGCCACGCGCTTCTCCAGGCCGGAAACGTTGTCCGTATCCCAGCTGTTGAGGCAGTAATTGTAGGCCTTGCCCCTGTTTCGGCTTAACTCATCGAAATCAGAAAGGTAGCGGGCCTTATCTTCCAGCAGGCGCGCCTTGCCATTGTGCTCCGGCACGATCTTCTCATACATCAGAAGAGAAAGGTCCGTGAATGCTTCTCCAAAGCGCGCCAGCAGGTGATTGAGGAAATCATCCCGGCGGCTTTGGTAAAGTTTCTCATCCTCCATGATCTGCTGCAGGAAGGACAAATAACTGATGGGGTTGAAAGAAAGGTTGAAGGAATAGCGGTAGGCAGTGCCGGCAGGATTGGGCTCATTCACCTCCTGATAAGAGTCTTCCAGGGCGCCGAGGAAAGCTACGGAACGGCCGGCTTCCCATGCCTGGGCTTTGGTATCGTAAAGCCTCTTGCTAACCAACCCTACTTCCTGGTTGGAGGTAAGAATGGTGAAAAAGTAAGCACATTTGCCGCCAAAAACTTCCAGCTGATATTCCGCCTGCTGGAACTCCTGCCTCAATTGTTGGAGAGACGCCTCCCGTTTGAAAGGTGCGTCGAAGAAATGAGCCGGGTACTCAGGCTCTGTTTCCGGGGCCTCCCGCCATTCGGCCATTAGCTCATCCAGCGAGCCTTTCTCCACCGGCTGTGCCAGAATATTGTTTTCTGACCATCCAAGATAGCTCTGCTCTTCAGTGTAAAAGCGCACCAACCGTTTCACATCGGGTACGGAGTCCAGGCGCTGGGTAAAATAAGTATGGCGGGAAGCCTCCGGCCGCCGGCTGTCCGGCGACATGCTGAACAGGTCCCGGATATGAGCAAGCTGAGAGAGGTAGGACGCCAGCAATTGGTCGAAGAATAACAGGTAACCCTTGAGTTGCAGGGCCTGGGCCTGCCGCAATACCGGCGCGCTGTCCGGCAGGCCGCCCTCGCCGATGCCATATACCCTGGGAAACTCGTTCTGAATGGAATAATAATCTTCCAGATCCTTCCGGTATCTTCCCAATGGGATGAGCCGGTCGAGCAAGCGGGCATCCTTTAGCTTCACTTTCCGGAATTCATTCAGGCGGCGGTTCAGCAGCTTTTGGGTTTCCACCTTATCCAGGCGGACGGGCATGGTGCCTTTGAACAGATTGAATTGGGAATCTTCCACGGAAAAGAAGGGTACACAGTCTTCGCAAAGATGATATACCCACCCGTCGCACGCTGTATTAGGTTGCTGCCCGGAGGAAAGCTTCAGTGCCCGTACAGACTTTACTCCGGAAACACTGAAGATCAGATTGTAAATATCCGAAAGGTGTAATTCTTTATGCCGTTCAATGCGTTCCAGTTCCTCCGTATCGATAAACCCATGGCTGTCCAGGGTGTAGGGGCGGCCCTCGAATACCTCTTCGATCGATTTTCCGCGGGCGAGCATTTCCTGGAGGGTATAGAAATGGAGGCTGGGTGACAGGAACTCCCTGATGTTTTGGATGATCTCTACATATACCTGCTCGGCAACGGCACTCGGAAACAGCTCGACATCAACGCAAAAGCTAACCTTTTCCCGGCAGAGCACGCAAATATCCACGAAATCCTCACAGAGGTTGCGGTGTTGCTGCAGCTGCTGTTTCACCCGGTTCACTACTTCCGCCTCTACGTCGCTCCTATTCTTCTGTTCATTTTCCTTCCTATTCTTATTCCGTTCGATCTCCCTGGCGATAAAATCTTCATCCAGTTCAATGAAGGCCTTGTACAGCCCATTCAGTACCACCTCGCTGAAATCGTGTTCTCCCTCGGGACAGAAAAACAAAGAAGGGGAATTCTGTCGCGGCCCTCCCTGCCCGGCAATAAAAACCGGGCCGTGATCGCCTTCACCATTGGGCGTCTCCCCGGGGCAATCCAGGCAAAGCTTATCCTCCCGGTGCACTTCCAGCCAGGCGTTGCGGACTCCCTCTATGTCGATCAGCAGCTTCCGGTAATCCAGGATGGTGGTGGGATTATTCGTCAGGATCTGCGCCGGAGTAAAAAAGTTATCCTCTGCTGCCTGGGAAGGATCTTCCAGCGCCAGCAAATCCTCGATAGGCAACCGGGTGCGGTATCCCAGGTCCATAAGGGCGTAGATGAGCATCTCCAGGATGGTGATACCCGGATCGTGGACGTTGTGGTCCGTCCATACCTTACCCGAAAGCTCCCCGATGTGCTCAAGCCCCAGCCGACGCAACAGGCTGAAGTCCAGGCCTTCAAAGGTGGGGTCTTTCTTGAGAATAACTTTTATGTTGTCTTGTTCTGCCATATCGTCTCACTCAGGCTACCGAGAAGCCTCCCGGGGGATTCCCGGTTTCCTCCTCGCAGTTGGCTTTATAGTTATGGGCTTTTTCTTCACACTCTTTACGGGGTTCCGGACATCGCCAGGATTCAGCATTTAATCTCATTTCTCCTCCTATAAGAATAGACCTGGCAGTCAGGGGCACAACCACCTCCGGGTCGTTAAATGGGTCGGTTGGCCCGTAGCAGGACACCTCCTCCTCCTCATGTACCAATCTCAGATTGCAGACGAAATCCACATACTCCAGGCTCTCAATGAAACGGATCACTTCAGACTTGGAAATAACACGCCCAAAATCCAACTGGCCCATATTGCCATCTACCCATGGGGCAAGGAAACGGCGCAAGTCCTCCCGGAGTTTATTCTGGAAGAAGGTTTTGGGCTTTCCCTGGCGAAGGATAACCTCACCATCCAGGTGCACCTGTTCGTACCGGGGGTTCATCACTTTGAGCCGTACAAAAGGGGAAGTTTTCTGCCGAATATACTCCCGGACCCTATTCAACAGGCTTACGGGCGCCTTAGGAGTATAACCGGCGCCGGCCTTCAGCTTGGTAATGTCCGGTATAACTGCCAGGGAGACGAAACCTGGCGCCACTTCCAGGTCACGCCGGTATTGGTTGGCCGATAAGCTGAACGAATGGTTCAGGCATTTTACCCGGAAGACCTCCGGGTACCGGTCCAGAACGATCCGCTCGTAATCGTATTTATCTATACTCCTGCCTTTGTGGCGCAGGCGTTCGCCCACCCGCTTATAGAAGTTATTGGAGCTTTCCGTCAATTGCCCGCCGAAGGTTTCGTAGAACTGGTTGATCCCTTTGAGGCTGGAATCTGCCTCGGCCAGCTTGGAGATGCTGCCGGCCCTGAGCACCATCTCCAGGCGGGCGTTCTCCGGCATGGGATGGTAGCTCACCCGCGCCGCCTGGGTGTGCACGCCAATGGTTTCTGCAATGGCTTCGGTATTGTTCCATGCGCTGGCGCGGATCCAGTGTAAGCCTGATGGCATGACGGTGTTGGTCCCATCTTTATTGATGTCTTCCGGTATCGCAATCTTCACTATGCCGGACCGGGTGAGCCCGTCGGTAGTATCGCTCAAGAGGTGGAACCCATTTTGCAATGGCGCCCACTCATTCTTTCTCAGATAATGCCAGTGAATATCAGCAGCGTTTGACTCCGAGTCGGCGGTTGATTCCGCCAGCTGAAACAACAGGTGCAGATTGTTGCCCGGAGTGTAATCCTTTAAGCCGATAAAAAGGTGGCCTTCCCTTTCAAAAGTAGGAAATAAAGGAGGCGTATCTGTAATATCTTCCGCTTTAAAGGTATTTTCAAAGGGATACAGGTGGATGAGTTGGATATCCTCGATTTGGGATTTCGCAAAGTAGTCGATAGAAAGGCCCTTAATAGTGGGCGTGTAAGGTTCACTGGGAAGGCTGTCTCCTCCGGTATTGCTATCCGCAAATTCTTCGATATCATCGAGAATGGCCTCCAGGTTGTCCAGCAATTGTTGTATGCCCCGGGCATTGTAATTAGGTGGAAGAGGTGGGTCAATGGTAGGCACCACTGTGGTTAGCATCGTCCGGATCACATACAAATGGGCGGTAAGGGTATGCTGAAGGTTGCTATGCAAGGATTGGGCCTGGTTCTCGATAAGGTCCAGAGTACCACCTGCGGCCAGGACGTTGCCAATAGCTGTATTCGCCGCATTAGGACTGCCCGGGAGCAAACCGTCAATTGTATTAAGTTCCGACCTTAATGTGTTCAACCGTTGAATGATGCCGGGAGGAGCAAGCTGGTTTAAATTATCAATGGAAGATTCAATCTCAGAAATGGCCGTAATAAGATGGCTCTGGATGGTATTCATTTTAGCCTTTATAACATCCCGGATAGCCACTGCCGCATCTACATCCTTTTTAAATTCAATGATCCGCACCGGGTTGAAGCCGCCGGCCAGGTCTATCATAATTTTAGCCAGTACGAAAGCATAATGATCATGGAGAAAATCCGATCCCTTGAGCACCAGTTTGATGAACCCTTTACGGGAAGTATTGCTCAAGGGCTGCAAAGGCTCAGGGGTCATTTGCCCCGGCACATAACCGGGAAGGCCGGGAAATTCGCTATGGTCAAATTCGTGATAATAACTGGAGGATATGCTCTCAGGGTCGTCCCATTCGGGGCTACACAAAAGATCGGGAAGGCCGGGATGAGGATCCTCTACATCTCTGTTGTTGTCGTAAAAGATGTCAATGGGAACAGGCGGCGTCCCCGGATCATTATCATTATCGTAATACGTCCACAGCCCCTCAGCCAATACGGCGGGAAGGAATTCAAAACTCGAATTATCGATCGGGCCGGTTACATCCTCATATTCCTCATAGTAAGTTGCAAAGTCCTCCGGTTTATCCTTCCAGGTTGCTTTGATGCGAAACTGTTTCCAGTCCTTACAAAATATTTCTTTACTGCCGATGTAAAATTCCGCCTGTAGTTTTGGCCGCACGCCAAATGGCTGGATCAGGCCATTGGCGTCCTGCAGGTTCTCTTCATTTTGCACCAACAGGTTTCGGACGCCGCAAACCTGCACTTCGATACAGCTATCCTGAATACAGAAATGCCGAAGATAATGGTACAGGGAAGTACGGGCATTGCCTCCTTCCAGGCAACGCTCCAGGCCACAGCCTGGTTTGCAATCCTCAAGGCTGGTTTCGACCCTGATGAAGTCATTGAGTTCTACTTTAACCAGGGGCATTTGTGTTGGAAAAGGTTCTTTGAGGGCTTCCGCATCATAGAAGGTAATGGGAGGCGCTTCCGCAGGGATCTCCACTTTTATCCTCAGCTTCCAATTTCTGTTTTCACAACTGTCATCCAGGCCAGCGGGCAAAGAGGACTCCAATTTGACCTCTACATCGTCGGGATGAGGCTGCCACCAATCTCCATCAGCACTAAAAGACAATAATAGCGCCTTTGTCTTGTCGAAGTACTGATCGACTAATTGCTGGTCGCCGGATAAATTCAGCCCCGGAACAACCCTCTCGACGACAAAACACTCTCCGTCTAATTCTTGCCTTTTTATCTCCTTAAAATCTTCCCTGATAAACCCTGGATAGGGATGAGCGCTCCTTAGCCGGTCAATAAGGGCCCGCCTGGCATCCCGGCTAAAGGAGGCATTTTGGACTGCTTCTTCGAACTTTTCCTGCCTAATGAGAAAATGGGTGTGCACCAGCGCGCTCTCCAGAAACTTCAGATCGTCCTCATTCAAGGGCGGGGGAGGTATACATTCCATTTTTCTGCACTTAAGTTCGAGTGTTATCTCAACCACCCGATTCCCTTCCTGGAGCAAAAGGGCCGGAGAGGCTAAAACAAATCCCTGGCGTGCAAAGGGGTGATGTTCAGGCTCCAGAGTGGGAGGAGCCGAGGGCAAAAAATATTTACTTTCCTTTCTCCCTAAGGTAGCCCAGCTGCTACCTTCCAGTTTGAAGGCCTCCCCTTTTCCGTCCCGGGAATTGGCCACCGGCGCTTTGTAGACGCCTTCCAAAAGGCGCACCCTGGTTGTTTCATCTTCCCCACAGCCAAGGCATCCCTCCGCATGGTCCAAATACAGAGTCCGCAAGCTCTCTACCTGTGCCTTATCCACAACGATGTCCTCCTCCAGCCGAAAGAAAATATCGTTGTTCCGGCTATCCTTGCCATTCTTGAAAAGCAGGCCTTTGGACAGCAGTTTGTTATCGAGGTGTTTCTGGATCTCGAATACCAGGTGGGCCTGGTCGGGCGTTAGTTTACGGGCCTGGATGCCCAGTACTTTATTATAGAAAAACTCCAGGTGGCGGACGCTCACCTTGTTGAGGTCCAGTTGGAAGCGCCGGAAGAGTTGCAGGAAGGCAAAGAGCAAGCCCAGATGAGGGGCATGCGACTTTGTGAACTCCTCCTCCAAAGGAATAAGGCTTTCCTGAAGGTACTCCGGGGCCAGCCGTTTGATCTCAGCAATAGCCTCCACGAAACTAGCGGCAAGAGGGGCCAGCCCCTGGTGAATGGACAGAATCCGGGCATGAGTAGAACCGGGAACTCCCCTGAAAGATTCGTCACAGGCAAAAAGGTCCGGCAATTCCAATCCCCAGGCGTCCTGCTGCTGAAATTTCCGGAAGTCCTGCTTTTCAATACAGTACCATTTTTGGGCGCCATTGGCCAGAGCGATGTAGCTCTTCAACGGAGCCTGCAGGTTGGCGGCAATCAGATTACTGACCTTAAGCCCCAAGCCGAACCGCTCTTTTTCAAAGCGTAGCTGCCACTCAAGCACCGGGGTAAGCAATTCATTGTAAACGAAGGAAAAAATGGAGTCAAGCGTCTCCGGCCCTGGTTGTTGTTCTACCGAGCGGCTCAGCCGCTGAATGTTCTCTTCCAGGCTTTGGACATCCCACTTGTGAATACGGGCGATGAGAAAAGGAAGGCTTTCGGCAAAAAAGGCGCGCCAATCGCCCAGCACCAGGTTGTTGTCGTAATGGTAAACCTGCCCGGCAAAATGGTAAATAAAGTCCAGGATATCCGCCAGGCTGCGGCCGTCCACCTGAAGGGTCTCGGGATCGAGGGCCGGCAGTAGGCGCTTATCCTGTGAGCTGCCCGGCAGGTTAAAAAGCGGATGTGGTATATTGGCGTATTTGGACATATATTAAAGCACGCTTCTTTTTGAAATGGGTTTTCAGGCCGGAGGCTGGTTCGCCTCTCTCAGGTAGAAATCATATACGTAATTAAAGCGGGTGTTCGTCCCCTGAATGGCATAGTCAATGGAAATGGTGAGCCGCCCCTCGATCAAGTCAAAAGAGCCCGCCGGTGTGACTTCTATTTTTTCCAGCAGTATCCGAGGTTCGAAAAACAGAATAGCCCGCTCTACCAGGTCTTTGAGATAACTGATCATCGAAGCGTTCAGCGATTCGAACTGGTAGTCGGTCATATTGGCGCCGTACTTGGGCTGCATCACCCGTTCGCCCAGTGAAGTGGCCAGCAAAATGTCCAGGCTCTGGTTGATATCCTCTTCAGCGCTGACCATATCAACCGTCCGCGTGTTGCGGTTAAAAGTTGGCGGGAAAGACCATCCGGTGCCGAGATAAGACCTGTCGTTTGGCATAGTTTTTCTTTTTTATCCTCCGATCATTACAGTTGGCGCCCCTTGAATTATTACACCTCCATGGGCAGTGAGGTCGCTCATTCTGGCAGCCGGTTTTCCGCCAATAAGCACCGTTGCCGACCCCTTGACGATGGAATCAGGTGGGCCGGTACAAGTACATAAGTCACCGACAACAGCTGCCGGCAAACCACCGATCAGAACTGTGGGCACTCCCGGGCCAATGACAGGCCCTCCAACATGAGGCACCGGGCCGGGGTTGACCATAGGACAAGTATGAAAATCCGTTAATCTTGCTGCTGGAGGCATATTGTTTTTTAGTTGATCTTGACTAATGAACCCGTCACTTCCGTAATTCCCTGGCCGGCAAGCTTCGCCGTGGCGCCCTGAGCTTCGAACGGCCCGCTGGCCTTCAGCCCGATCTGGGCGGCTTCGACGGTAAGCTGCGCGCCGGCGCTTATCTTAATATTCGTTCCGGCATTGATGGTAACCTCCTTGGGGCTGTCCACCGTTATGCCGGCCGGCGCCAGGGCCACCTTATTGTTGTTCTGGTCCTTGATCTCTATGGATTTACTGCTCTCATCAATGGTTATGCTGTTGCCCGCCGGCGTATCGATGGTAATGGTCTTGGTATCGTCGTTGAAATGGATGTGCATTTTACTGCGGGTGGTAAAGCCTTTCTCGTGGTTGACATCCTGAGCGGTGATGGGCGCCGGTTTGGCGCTGCTGTGCAACATGCCCAGCACCACGGCATCGCGGGGGTCGGCGTTCAGAAAGCCTACCACTACCTCATCGTCGATCTCGGGGCGGAAGAAGGCGCCACGCTCCTGGCCGGCATCGAGACTGGCCACTCTTGCCCAGACACCGGCGCCGTTCTTATCGATGATGGGCAGCTTGACCAGAATGCGGTCTTCCCCATCCGGGTCATCCTGCAACTGCAGGACCTTACCGATCTGCAGGCCGTGGATGGCGGGCGTGAGCCCGGCAGCAGGAAAGTCGACGATATCCTCGTTGCTGGCGAACCATTTGGGGTCCAGGCCGAACTGAATGTGGGTATCCCATTCCCCGTCACCCACTTCGTGGCGCACTGCCGTGACGTATGCCTTTCCGTTGAAGCGGTCGCCCACCCCCTGAAGGTCTACGATCGTTCCGGGCTTGACATCGGAGTTGCCTACGATGACCTTGGCCCTTCCCCGGATCTTGGACAGGCGGCTTTTCAACATACAGGCTTTGGCCCATTCGGCCAGTTCTTCGGTCAGAAGATGGCCGGTGTGCCGCAATTCGTACTCCGCCAGGTTGATCGTTTCGGCCAGGTCTGAACCCGGGATATTGCCATGTTCAGAAAAGGATGCAGAGGTGGATTCGGCCTCGAACAGGTCCTGATTGGCATAATCCCAGGAGCGGGCCACCACCTTTTTCCATTGGTTGCGCGCATCCATTTCGGCCTCAAATGCGCGAATGGTGCTGCCGTAGAGCAGCCCCAGCACCGGGCTCTGGCTGGTATCTGGCTTTTTGACGCTGATTTTTCCATCGTCGACGATAACCAGTTTGCCGTTGGCGTCCGCCCGGGAAAGGATAAAATCCCAGTCGGTAGCATGCTGTTGAACCAGTTCCTTATGTTTGAGGCTGGTGGTTTCAACATCCTTTTTCAGGCCGGAATACATGCCGACCACCTCTTCGATCACCTCGCTGTCTTTCCTGTCCTCATAATACCGGCTGTGGCGCCCGATGGCCATGCGCACGCTGGCGTCGCGGGCTTCGATCAGCAGGTCGGCATTGCCGTTTTCGCGGATCTTGATGGCGTGTTTGGTGATGATGCCCTTAAATACCGGTGTGTTTTCGCGGTCTCGGCCCAGTTTTATCAATAATTCTTTTCCCGGCACGAAATCAGCCTTATTGCTGATCTCAAAGTCTTCCTCAGCCGCATCTCCATCCCGGATGATGAGGCGGGCGGTGGGGATGCGGTTGATCTCCTTGGTGACAACGAGGGAAATGAGCTGATAACCGGGGTCGATCACCTGCCCGCCGGCCAGGATGTCAAAAGTGACCACATCGTGGGTAGATTCATTGGGTATGGTTCGCTGTTCGTTCATTCTTCCGTTTTGTCGAATGGTGGAAATACGATCTCTGTTCCGGCCCGTATATTTCGAAAGCTTGTCAGCCCGTTGGCTTTGGCCAGGTGCAGGACGTATTTGCTGTCGTTATAGACTTCATTGGCCATCAGGTCGAGGCGGTTGCCCTCCTCGACTTCCCGGACGTGGGTCAGGTCCGGCGATTTTTTATTTTCCCGGGCCACTCTTTCTTCCTGAGCTACATAATTGACGAAAGTACAGTTCAGTTTGGCTCGCAGAGGCTTGCCTTCCGGATCGAACAGCGTATACCTGGCATCCATCTTTGTAAGGATGCACGGAAAAACGAAGTCCCCCCAAAATATCTTCAAAAACCGCGGCCGGTGAATGTTGCCGTTCATCGAATAGACGGTATCCTTGAACCGGGTGAACTGTTGTTGCACCGTCTCGTTTTTGGGGTTGTAATACCCCTGAATAGTTCCCGTTCCATCGACCAGGAACTCCAACTGAAGTTCTTCCGGGACTGTTGACTTAAACTTAGGGTCGGAACCCTGATTGCCATGCCCCTGCCTGAGATCATAATCAACCTTGAACGATTGAGAATAAGATTCCGGATTGACCGGGACATAGAAGTGAGGGATATCATCACGAGCCTGATAGGTCTTATCCTTATAGGCGACAATTACCAGTTTGGCTACATTGGTTTTCTGTTGTTCCGGAGGCCTTTCTTTCATCGTTCCGCTTTTTCTTTAAGGATCTCCAAAACTTTTTCCACGCAGAGGTTAACGAGTTGCTCCTTGGCCTCTTCATCAGCACCTCCGCCCTGAGGGGCGCCTTGTTCGCCGTCCTGCCCGTCAACAGTTGCTTTAATGACCAATTCTCTGATTTCCAATGGCATAGTTAAGATCCTTTAAATTCAAACCAATTGTAACTCAACTCAAGGGTTTCGATCAGGACTTCCCCACGTTCCGCGTTCAGCTCGCCAAATTTCCAGGCCTTGGGCCAGGCGTGGATGATCTTCCACCGCATAAGTGGCTCATGGTCTTCATTGAGTAATATCACGTCCAGGTCCGCTGGCCGCACCGGCAAGTTATCCGGATTATTCAATGTAAAAGGCCCTAATCCGAACCGGTCGAAGGCGCTGAGACACCAATCGGTCACCTTCGAACCTTCACCCGGCTTGAAAACGCCGCGTTTGAGAACCAGGTCCGAATACTTTGTGCGTACCGGGATGACGTGCTCAAAGCGGTTCTCCCCACCTTCCTTGATGGTTTCCGTTTCCAGTTGAGCATCCAGCCCGGACACCGACTGAAACCAGGAGTCGATACTGTCGCCAAT
This sequence comes from uncultured Phaeodactylibacter sp., assembly GCA_964418125.1. Taxonomy (GTDB): domain Bacteria; phylum Bacteroidota; class Bacteroidia; order Chitinophagales; family Saprospiraceae; genus JACJXW01. The sequence continues at coordinate 39,867 of CAYQKY010000019.1, read as the reverse complement.
TATTTGGTTAGGCCCGTTAAATGAAAAAGTAACCGCAAAGTGAAACCCAACATGTTGATAAAAATGATTGAGTTTAGGCATCTATGGAGTTATTTGAATTCAACGGTCAACCCTTCATGGCAGAGCTCGAGGGTTTCGATCGCGACTTCGTTGGCGTCGGCCTTCAGGTCGGTAGACTGCACCTTCTTCGGCCAGGCATTTTCCAGCTTCCAAATGATGATCGGTTCGTGTTTTTCGTTGAGCAGGGTGATCTGTACGGGACGGCGGTACAGGCTCCCGGTGGAATTACCCTCCTGAAAATACAGGGTTTCTTTCCATTGATCAAAAAAATCGGCGTCACCTTCAAAAGTGCCGCGCTTGAGGGTGATGTCGCTGTATTTGGTCAGCCCCGGCTGCTTGGTCTTATTGTATTTCGGGCTTGCCCCGTGGCGGTATTCGATCACTTCGGTCTCAAAATCCAGCCCGCTGACTTCCGTGAAGTTCATCTGGAGGCCATCGCCCCATTCTACCCGAAAATGAAACTTAGGTACGGGATAATCCCCTTTTCCTTTTGCCATGGTTGAATTATTTTAATGGATTTAGGAATTCTGATTAACAACTTTTGGCGCTTTCGGCCGCATCAATGGCGTCGCTGAGGCTCTTCTTGCAGTCCACGAGCTTTTTCTGCTCTTCCAGCAATATGTAATAGTCTTTCTTCAACTGGGCAGTTTCCTGTTGCGAAAGCTCGTACTGGGACTTGGTTTTCGTGTAGTACTCGTCTTGTTCGAGCGGCATCTTCGGGTCGAGGGTAAAGGCGCCGTCACAGGAACTCTCATCCGGGCAATCCGGCATATCGGAGATTGGGTTGCCTTCTTCGGCCTCGTGATTGAACCGGACGGACAAGGTTTCTATCAGGCCGATAAAACTACAGCCCTCATCCCCTTCGGTGGCGCAAACGGTAGAATTGAGCATCCGGGCCTGTTTCAGGATGGTAACGATCAGTTTGAGGATCTCCTGCTGAGCGGCGATGGCCGCATTAAGCTTATCGCTGAGGTCACCGAGGCACTTGAGGAGGATGCTGGAGCCCAGGTTGGGCTCATTCAGGCACTTGATCTGATTGATCAGCGTGCTGAGATTAATGCTGAGCCGGTCGGTGCAGCGAAAGAAATCTTTGAGAAAACAGAACAATACGTCAACGGCACTTACCACATGGCCGGTATTGGTACAAACGGTAGATGACTGCCCATTGAATACTGTTAATTCGGCAGTGACCTCCAGGATGAGCTTATTGGTCTTATCGACATTTTCCCAATAAGTTTTCAGTTTACCTTCCCAGACAGAAGAGTTTGACATTGCCAGGTAAGCCTGGTTGGCCTCAGCGGATTTACGGACCAAGGCGTTCTGTACTTTTTCCAGGTCTTTCTTCCATTCCTCCAGGCAACTTTGGCCTTGCCCTTCTCTCTGGCCTCCTTGATTATTTTGAGCTTTTCTTGCCATTTTAAGTAGCTTTAGGTCAATTAAGAAAAAAGGTTAATGCGCCTAGGAAAGGCCTTCCTCCCATTCACTTTTCCTCCTGCGCTTGCGCCGGCGTTGGGTAGGTTCTTCCTCTTCGCATTCATCCTCACCTCCCGCAGTACCGGTATCACAACCTGCCTTCAGTTGTTCACAAATATCTCTCAGCGTTTCATCTCCATCCTCCGGACATTCCGGATCACAAAGCCAGGAATAGGTATTGGCAACGCCCTGGGCCTGGGTTACAGCAGCACACTTTTCAAAGCGGATGGCCACCATCTCTTCCATGGATTTGGCCAGTTCCTTCGTCGCCGTATCCATTGCGCCGGCGCTGGACTTGGTATTCTCCTCGATATCCTTCCTGAAGCCGGCAACCAGTTCCGCCACCTTATCGGCGCCCGGTTTCAGGCTGTCGATATTGATGAATGTCATAATGCCGGCAACCTCAATGGAAGCATCGTAAGCATCCAGCAGTTTATCATAACAATCATCAGTTTTAGACTTCACCTTGTCATTAATGAAAGTCCAGATGTCCGTTTCTCCATTTCCCGGAGGGTCGGTACTGGGGCCGGAAGTTTCAACCTTGACCTCGCCCAATACCTGAAAGAGGCCCGGGTTACAGCGCTCCTCCTCATCGATGCAGCGGTCGAGCTTCTCGGCAGCCTCAACGGCGTCTTCCATCTTTTTCTTGGTGTCCTGGATCTTTTTGACCAGGTCCTTAAAATTCTTATCCAGGGCAGTGTACATATCGCCCATGCCTTTTACCTTCTCCTGGATAAGCTTGGATTCCTTGACAGACCTGATAGCCACCTGATAATCCACATGACGGTAAAGCTTATTCGTTTCCTCTGCTTTCACCAGGCAGCAGATCTTATAGCGCTGAACGATATCCTTCTGCGCGTTGAAATCGATGACTTTTGCATCCTTCGCGCTGTTCAGTGCAACCTTTTCCTTACATAGGTCCAGTTTGCACTTATCCAGGATATCCTTGGTTGGCGTACTGGTGTTTTCCTTAGCCATTTTTTCAATCATTTAGGGTTTGAGAAATTTGGGTGTCAGGATTCCTGAAGCATCTTATGGCTAAACTTCAGGATGATGAACTCTGCCGGGCGGACTACCGCCATGCCGATCTCCACGATCATTCTGCCTTCCAGGACATCCAGTTCGGTCATCGTTTCATTCAGGCCTACTTTGACAAAGAAGCCTTGTTCGGGGGTTGTCCCCATAAGCGCCCCGGCGCGCCACTGCAGGATGAGGAAGTTTTCGATCATAGACTTGACCCGCGTCCAGGTATTGACATCATTGGGTTCGAAAACAAACTGGACGGTAGCTTTTTTGACTGACTCCTCAACGAAGTTGAAAAAGCGCCGCACTGAGATGTAACGCCATTCATTGTCGTTGCCTGCCAGGGTGCGGGCGCCCCAGATAATGGCCGGCCCGCGGCCGGTGAAGGAGCGGATGGCGTTGACCGACTTGCCTGCCGTTGAATCTACGTTCATGCCTTCCTGGCTCTTGTCGGTGATCTTGACCAACGGCCTGATCACAGAGTCGATATTTACATTGGCCGGGGCTTTCCATACACCACGGTTGTTGTCGGTAGTAGCATAGATCCCGACAACGGAAGACGAGGGCGGAAGAACTACCGGAAGTTGCCCGATGGCGTTCTTTGCCTGGTTGAAAAGAGCGTTGTTGGTCGACTCCAGCTCCGCTAGGGTGCTGGCATTACCGTCCACATTGACGACTACTGCATCCGCATTGTATAGATAATCAAAACGGGTTTCCAGGTAAGGATAGTAGGTGGCGCCATATTTCAGCTCATCTACAGTGCCGGAAAGGGTGTCTCTCATGATCTGAATATCGTCATCATCGGGGTCCGGCGTCATGTATATATCGATCACGGCGAACCGGTCCTGCAAACTGACACACTGGTCGATGGACTCCTTATGCACGGCGTAGTAATCCCCGGGGCTGGTAATGCCGGTGCTGTCCGGAAAGACCAGAAGAGTTACTTCGTCTATTTTGGCCACTTCTTCCAGCCCTTGCAGAAGAGAATCGGGAACCACCACCGGCGCTGCACTGTAATCTCCAACCGATACGATGTAACAGGGCCCGCCGCCGTTGGTGAAGTAGGCCTGCATGGCATAAAACATCTTATAGTTGGAAGGATTGTCAATTTTCGGCTGAATCTCAACCGGCGATTTAGTAGTATTGATCGTCACGGTGATCCCTGCTTCCGGCTGAGCGCCTCCGAAGAACCGCTCATACTCCAACATGGAAGTGATTCTCCGCGGCACCAGAAGGAGGTCATCATCCTCCTTGAGTTTGGCCATCTCCGTGTAGCCTATAAAGGCGGGGATCGCCGTTTCAACAGCAGCAATGGAGGGAGGGAATTTACTGATCTCCTCAACGTATACTCCAGGCGTTTTATAAACCATATCTAAATGTTTTAGATGTTTACGATATTGTTACTCTACCTTGACTATGTCTTTGACCTTTGAAATATAGATGTCGGAATAATACACTCCGCCTTCTTCTCTCAACGTATTGGGGCCGGGCATAGGCAGGAACACTTCCTGCTCCTGGTTCATCTGGTCCAGAGCCTTGAAAATAAGAGGAGAAGCCGACAGGGGGCGGGGTGACTGAGCGACCAGGAAGCCATCTGTTTCGGACAGGACAGTGACATTCTTGACATCCTTTTTCAACGTCTTGCCCAATCTGGACTTATAACGCCAAATGGTCTTTCGGGCAGGCAGGCGCACCTCAAATTGCGGATGAAGCGGATCGAAGCTGCCGTCGCTCTTTTTCTCGGTAATGAGGTTTCCTTCCGCTGTGAACAGCTCAAATTCATTCCTTCCCGGCTGCAGGTTGACCTCTACAACTCCCCAGTTGGCCTGGCGGTACAGGCTGTCGTTCAGGTAAACGTTTTTCAGGTCCTGGAAACCATCGTCACCACTGGCTTCCAGCTGATAGAAGCCATCGGCGATCTCTTCTCCCGGGCCGCTGCCGGCACTGTCTTTTTGCCGGAAATCCAGGCGGACATTATACATGGGCGCCGTATTGGAAAACTCCAGCTTTTTCACCTCCTCTCCTTCCGGGTTTTTTAGTATAAACTCTGCCGATGTGGGGGCGAAAGAACCGAATGAATAAGTAAATGACCTGGGCAGCAGCATGCGGTCTGCTTCATTGGCCAGGCCCTGGCTGCTGACGTCTACCCAATCGGCAGGATCGTCCTGGGCCGTTCTTCGCAGCGCTTCCTTCAGCACCCCGCCAACTATTGCCAGTTCCCCCATTTCATAAACCCTGCCTGCCTGAAAGGCCGGCGGTGGAGCGGACAGGGAAGGCGGTGCCTTCACGCTGCTTTCATCCCGGTTACTGAAAAAATAGAACGCCGGAGTAGCGTTGCGAAAACGCCCATTGGTGATCGTCCCGAAATAGGCGTTATTATTGGAAAGGGTAAACTCCAGGCTGAGGTTCTCTGCCGGAACCCTTACCGGCCGATAGGCCTGTTTGAAACCTCCCGCCCCATCATCTATGCTCAAAGCATCCACCTCGATGCCAACGATGAACCCCAGCGCAGTGCGGCCAAAATACAATTTATTGGCCTTTAGTTTTTTAGTGCATTCTGGAGTGGGCTGGATATCCAGGTCATTAAGTAATTGGTACTGGCCAAAAAACAAGCGGTCTTTCAACAGGGTTTGCTGTTCACCCTCCGGCAACTGGAAGAAGGAATTACCATCTACATTGGAAAGGTAGAACTCGTGGAGGAATCGAACCTCAAATAGTTTTTTTACCAAAAGTAAACCCATGTCAACGATCTTGTATTGCAGCGGAACGGTCCTGAATCTCTTCGATGAGGGACGCATCCTGTGTAATCCTTTCTCTGATCTTCACAAGCCTTGCCTTATACATCACAAAGGGGATCTGCCTCCCGCCAAGGGAGCCCCACAGGTGATTGATCTGTTCGAAGGTAAGGGTATACAGTTCCAGCCTCAGCTTGATGGACGTTACTTCCGGGTCAGTTAAGTTGGAAGTGTTCTGGCTCACCGAAGCATTCGGCGTTTCGGAAAGGGTGAAGGTATTCCGGCTCTGGAAGAACTGAATTACAAAGGACAGGCGTTTCAGGGCCTCCGTATAATTGTTATTGGGATGCTGGCCGCCAACAAAATTGGCGCAAAAAAGCAAATATAAATTCAGGTGAACGGCGGGGTCAACATAATCGTAACCCCCGATTGCATTCTTTTTTAGGTTGGGAATATTCTTTAAGGTACTTTCTTCTTCGAGGTTCACCATGGTAATGATGACATTGTCCGTCAGCAGGTTGTCGTTCTGGGTCTCCAGTAAAGCTACATTTTCCAGCACGACGTTGGCCGTGGGCAATCCCTGCCCCTGGCTCCTGATGTAAGCCTCCAACTCATCCCGAATTAATGAAAGTGCTTTGTATAACATATTCACTTCATTTTTCTATTTATTTTTTCCCCATTTCTTTTGTGCTTCTCTAAATATTTTAACCGGGTTGATCAATCCATAACCATATTCGAAATCTCGGAGCTCATGCCCCTCTTTCTTTGGCCTGGCAGTAGTTCTGGCCAATTCCAGCAGGCCTTCAGCCTGCAGAGGGAGGCTGTTTTCATTATTGGCATTGACCACCAGGGCCATGCAGCCCGCAGCAAAAGCGGCGGCGGCATAGGAGCCACTGAACTGGCAACTCCCGCTGGCGCCTGCCTGGGTAGTGATCAGGCCATCACCCGGCGCCAGGATATCCAGCGTAAAACTCCGTATCGAACTGGCATAACGCATTCCCTGTTTATTGTAAGCGCCAATAGACAAGCAGTTCTCCAGGCAGGACGGATAGCGCCCTTCGGGACTAGAAGCATTTGAATCCCCGGCCGGCGCGATAACCAGAATACCTCTTTCGGTAGCCTTATCCACAAATTCCTCTATGGTTACCTGATCCTCCCTGGTCAGGTCGTACTTCCGCAGGTCCAGCCCGATAAAAATGATATCTACATTCTTGCTCATTGCCCATTCCATCCCCGAGAGCAAAGCAGTATAGCTGAATTCGGTTTCCCGGCTCAGTATTTTGCCGATGTAAAGGCCACACCGGGGGGCTGCCCCCCAGGCTGCTTCCCGGCCTCTGGCGCCGATGAGCCCGGCACATCTTGTGCCCCGCCCATCACGGTCCGTCACATCATTGGCCCGGGGCTCGGCAAAATTGAATTTGCCTTTAATGGCGCCCTCAAAATCCGGATGTTCTTCATCGATCCCCGTATCAAGGACTGCCACACTGACGCCTTCCCCCATCGCCTGGCATCCGTTCCAGAAGAAATGCAGTAATTCGAGGTCTTCAATCCCCCAGTTCATCCGGGAGCGGTCAAAATGGATAACACCATGGCCGGAAGGCCTTTCCCCCGAATGAGTTTCCTCCGTTACCGGATCAGTAGAAACCGGGGCCTCTTGTTCTTCATTTTGCCTTTCTTCAACCTCTTCTTCTTCTGTTTTCTCTTGCTGATGGCCTGATAGTGCCGGCTCTTCAGCTTCAGG
>CAYQKY010000019.1:22265-32735 GCA_964418125.1 uncultured Phaeodactylibacter sp. | reverse complement strand
TCTTCAGCTTCAGGAACAGGGCCGACAGAGCCTTCCTCCCCGGATTGTCCACTTTCAGGTTCTTTCTCAATTTCTTCCAGGCCACCTCCCCAGAAATACCACCCCATAGGGCTCACATACCAGGTAGAAACAAAATCCCGGGTGGCGCCTTCCACTTTTTTATCCATATCGAGAATGGTGTCCCTGTAGATGACCCCTATAGGCTCCTGGTCCATATCGTCCGGAGAAAGCCTTATATAGGTGTTTCTGTTGAATTTGACTTTCATTAGGTTATTTGTGATGGCCGGCATCAGCCGACAATATTTTCACTTTTAGAACCTCCTGTTTTTTCCTGCTGTTTTTCACCTTCTCCTCCACCAGCAGATGAAGCCGGGCTCACTGCCGGAGGCACCCCTCCCGTCCCGCGAATATTAACCGCCTTCTTCAACAGGTCGAACCAGAAAGGCGCCCCCTTGGAAATGCACAGGCCCATGACCAGCCAGCCAAAGATCTTGAGCAGCCAGGACTTCCAGGTGAATTCCGCCAGGTTGACGGTACTCCACCCGATACTCAAAGGATCCTTCATTTCTTCCAGGTTTGCTTCTATCAGTTCGTAAACATCCCGGTTGATGTTTGAGGTGGTTTCCGTCACTCCTTCCCTGCTACTCACACTCTCCGCCAGGGCAACCAGCTTGTCGAGGTCGGCTTTGGAGGCATTGGCCAGGCTGCCGTATATAGCTATGGTATCTGCATTGAAAATGATGGCGATACCCAGGCCGATCACAAAGGTGAACTTCTGGGCAAAGCGCGTATACCAGCCCGAGGCCCGCTCCATAATGTCATCATACCAGCCTTCAATATTTTCCTTAAAGGCGCCGGCCTGAAAACCGGCGTCTTCCAGCAACTGATGCAGGACTTTCCGGAGTTCTTCATCCGGCAGTTCCTCTATCCTGGATTGAATGTCCATTCCTGTGCCTTTGCTTCCCAGTATTTTTATGAGTATCGAGCGGAAAGATTTGGCGCTCAGATAAGAAGGAGGACTCTTCTTCCCATAGAACTTTCCGGCAAGCTGCTGGTAAAGAGGGCTCTCCACAAACTCCCGGAAGGTGCCGCCGTCCTCTTCACCGGAAGAGAGCATATTCCGCAGTACCTTCTCCAGGTGTTTGCCACGAAAAGAAAGGTAATTGGAGAGCAACTCCATCACGATCGTAGCCAGAAGGCTGTAGAACAAAATGATCAGAATAAGCCCGATTACAACTTCTATCGATGGCATAAGGTCAGGGTCATATATTCCACTTTGGTTTTCATTTAGATCTGGGCACAATACCGGCTTTCCTTCCTCCGTGCATTACGAAGAAGGCAAAGGACACTTTGCACATTGTCATACGCATATCTTGTTCGGAACGGGCAACTCAATCCCATCCGAGGATAAAGAACAATGTATTACTATACCTCCTGCCTGGCATTTCTGCGCAAACAGCCAATCCGGTGGTCGTCTTTTGTTATAATCGACAGGCTTCTGTTGCGGGGATATGAAAAAGAACAAGGCAATTCTCAATCCTCAAAAATTATTGCTGCCGAACGTGTCAATCATCAGAAACTTACTAATGGGGGTATAATAACAGCCTATATCTGGTGAAACGGGAACGTAAAATTCACCAGAGTATGCTGGACGTGAGAAACTTCAGGCACTTGTGAAGAATTGGTAACTGATCACTTGAGGGGAGACGCGGATTTTTTGGGTAAATCATAATTTCAGGCTTTAGGGTTAATTATAGTCACTTCAAAAATAGGAGAATCAAAATACTTTTCAAAAAAAAATGATATGGAAAAGATTCAATTGCCAAATAAAAAATACTTTTTTAAACAGTGTCACAACATTATTCACGCAAATTTCATTAATTTGAATATAATTCTTTCGCTTATCAGTCAAATATTGCTACTTATTCACGGGTAAAAAGCTGAACTTCAAAAAAAGCCTCCTTTCCCTTCCAGGGCATATCGCTCCAAAAGGCAGGCTCAATTTTCCACTGATGCCCTACTGGCTCAACTTTTAGAATGCACCACCAACCCAACTATTTTCTCCTCCTGATACCAAACCAGCACATCGAACAACTTCGGGAAGCTGAAGGCGTTCTCTACCTGATTCTGGATCTGGGCGTTGGGGCTGTGCAGGCGCCGCCACTCGCCGTCTACGTTCAGCCATAGGCTGCGGGCGCTTTCCTCGGGGTACTGCAGCAGTTCCAGCCAGTATTCTTTTGCCACGCCTGATTTGACGCCGGCCTCGATGCCGAGCGCCCCTCTTTCTTTTACGACTTCCTTCGGGCCGGTAAGTGCGAATAAAGGATCTGTGACCTGTTTCATAACATTCTTTTTTGTTGTGTCCAGAATAGAATATTGTCTATGGCCAGTTCCTGGCCGCCGATCTTCAAACTGTTGACCACACCATTGAACTGCCAGACGCCGGGATTATCGCCGTCGCCGCTTACTTCCACGGCCACTCCACCGATGATGGCCCCGTCGATGGCCGCGAGGTTTGGATAGGGGCTGCCGCCCATATCTCCGTTGACTTCAAGGAAGATCTCTCCGCCGTAGTATCCGGCGTCAAAGGCGATGTAGTGCCGGGGAAGGCATATCCGCGGCTCCAGCCAGGCGTTCTTCAGCCACATGGCCTGCCCGTTGCCCAAGGCCAGGTCATTACGGGCCATGGCAAAACCTTTGCGTTCGGGCAGCGCCCGGATGGCAAAGCTGATCCCGTCGGAAGCGATATGGCTAATGGGGATGAATTCTTTTCCTACAGGAAGGGCCTCGAAACGCACTATTTCATCGCATACAGCAGAAATTTGTTGCACCTTGACAACTCTGCGGTTATTGCTCTCGTCCAGTTCCCGGATAACATCCTGAGGGTCAATGGAAAAAACGGCCTGCGTTACGATACCGAGGCAATCGTTATCCGGGCTGGGCAGATGCCGCAGGCTAATATTCTTCAGCTCCACTTTTTCACCATACCCCAATCCGTTGATGGACTTTTGGTAAGCGACTGCAACGACGGCGCCGGCATCATCGAGCAGCAGGATCTCCATCTCGAACGGGGAGGTGGTTTTTGCGCCGTTGTTCACGATTACGAAACTGGCTGATTGCTGAACGTTATCCAGGTTTGCCGACGCCCTGGTAATGGCCAGGTCGGGCCCGCAGCCACTGGCCAGAAAAGCCAGGGCGGCCGCCGCGATAACCAGTGATGATGACTTCATTTTCATGACAGTTGGATATGTTTGTAAATGGGATGAGGTAAGCTTTCGGAAAAGAAGGGTGTTCAGGGAAATTGCCGGAGGGCAAATCCCTATGCACAGAAATGTAGGGTATCCAGCAGAAAAAGTAAATGATAATTGTCATGGAAACGCCGCCCCGATCTTTTCCACCAGAACCCGGGCGTGGGCGCCCATTACTTCATGGGACAGGCCTGCTAGATGGGGAGTGAGGATCACGTTCTCCGCCCGGCGCAGGTACTGAAAAGGTTCCGGCAGTTTTTCCACCTCCAGCCTGTTGAAAGACTGCTCTTCATACTCGATCACATCGAGAGCAGCGCCGAGCACCCTGCCGGATTGAAGGGCCTCCGCCAGGGCCGTTGTCTCCAGCACCAGCCCCCGGGAGGTATTGATGAGAAATATTGGCTTGCGAAAGCTATTCAGAAACTGGCGGTTGACGAAATAGTGGTTATAGTCTTCATAGGGGATGTGCAGGGTGACGACGTCCGCCTCCCGGAAAACGGCCTCCAGGTTTACCTCTTCTGCCAACACCCCTCCAAAGTTGGATTTGAACTTATCATAAGCGATCACCCGGCAGCCGAAGGAGCTCAGGCGCTGGGCCACGGCGCTGCCGATGTTGCCATAGCCGATGATGCCCACCGTGCGGTGGCGCAACTCGTAACTTTTATTACCTTCCCGAATCCACTGCCCGTTGCGCACCTGCAGGCTGGCGCGCTCAATATGGTTGAGCAACCCCAGGATGAAGCCCATGGTGTGCTCTGCCACCGTATCGCGGCTGCCCTCCGGGGAGTTGAGCACCAGGATGCCCCTGCTCTTGGCGTATTGTACGTCGATGTGCTCCAGGCCGATGCCCATCCGGGCGATGAACTTCAGGCCGGTGCAGTGGCTGAGAAACTCCTCATCCAGCGTAAAACGGCTTCGGATGATCATACCAAAGTAATCGCCCAGGAGGGGCCGGAGTTCATCGAGAGGCGTATCGTGATGATCCTCGATTTCGTATCCCAGCTGGATAAGGTGCTCCACCAGATAAGGGTGGGCGGGATCGATGAGGATGATTTTGAGAGAAGTGGGCATGGAGGGGTGGTTATTCGTTATTCGTTATTCGTTATTCGGGATTCGTTATTCGGGATTCGGGGTTCGGGGTTCGGGGTTCGGGATTCGGGATTCGGGGTTCGGGATTCGGGATTTTACCCGGCTGAAGAACGAAGACGAGGGGACTCGTAGCCGGCCGGACAGACGGGCATTATCCGCAATGCGAAAATAAGTTATTATCCCCAAAACGTAATTCATGCGGCGAATATCCGGCGAGTTTTTTACGGACTTCCTGAGTTAGTTAAGCGTATTGGCGTTACTTATTGCCTTTTAGGCAAGGGATCAAATTGAGCTTAGAGTTTGTTCCGCCCTCACCTTGATAGCACAGGCTATCAGGTTCCGGGCGTGCCTGGATCAAAGCCCCCCTCGATCAGAAACGTCAATACAATTTTTATCACCTGCTTACGTGAGCACCGTCAGCCCCCCGGGAGCCTGTATGCTGGCGGACAGGGCCGGCTCCGGGCCGTATTCCACATTTACATCCAGGCCCAGCATTTGCATCCAGCCCCTTACTTTTCCCGCTTCCGGATGCCGGGCTTCCAGCGTTAACAGCGCTCCTCCCTGCGGCAACTCCTCCGCCGGATGCAGCGTATCTCCCCAGTCGATGAAAAAGGGGATGATGCCATCCGCCGGGTTGGCGCGGGGATCAGTCAGTTGCCAACGCAGCAGTTGCCCGTCCGGCCGGGTGCGGCTACCGGCAGACACCTCGCCCAGCATCAGCCCGTGGCGCCGGGCCTTTTCCACCAGGCCTCCCAGATCGCTGGATCTGGCGGCCCAGTAGATCAGGCGGGGCTCCGCCACCCTGTCCGCAGGGATCCAGAGCGGGCGGGGCGCCTCCGGCTGGCCAGGGTCGGGAGCGATGACCTCCAGGTACACATCCGGCTTTCCTGTGGAATCACCGCTTTTCGAATTCCAAAGGGCAAGCAGGGCATTGTGGGTGCCCTTCCCGGGATGAGCCCCTCCGTATACGGGCCGGACGCCCAGCAGGGCCTCAATCGCGTCCATGCCGCTTTCCAGCGTAGGGGCCCCATAAATGAGGTGGTCGACGGGCAGGTTCATATACCTTGTAATTTTATCCTTATCCAAACAACCGATTAATCAGGCCATTTTCCTTAACTTTATAACGAAGGCCGGCCCAAAGGATATATTGAGGTAACCATTTGAACGGCTTCCAAATAAAAACACCTGTAAACCCTGAAATTATGAACAACGAAAAACCCGTTGTTTTTCTGGCATTCGCCAACGAATACGAAGCCAACCGCCGCCTCGATAACGTTGTCAAAGAAAGAGAACAGCTGGAGGCCATCCTCCATGAAGCCTACCGCAACGGCCTGTGCGACAAGCCGGTCGTCCGCCAGAACGTTTCCATCAAAACCTTCCTGGACATTCTCGGAAGCGACGAGTATAAGAACCGCATCGCCATCATCCACTACGGCGGCCATGCCGACGGCTACCAGTTGCTGCTGGAAGGCCTGGACGGAAAGCGCCAGGTAGCTAAAGGCGACGGGCTGGTAAACATCCTGTCCAGGAGAGAAAATCAGGAAAACCTTAAAATGGTTTTCCTCAACGGATGTTCCACCGAGCGGCTGGCCAAAGCTCTGACCGGCCGCGGCGTGCCCATTGTCATCGGTACTTCCACCTCAATTAAAGACGGCCAGGCGCTCACGGTAGCCACTCGCTTTTATACCGGCCTGGCCAATGGCCTGACGATGGCCGGAGCATGGGCAGACGCCAAAAACGAAGTGGAATCGGTTACGGATGCGGCAGATACCGTAAGGGGCAGCGAAAAAAGCCGGGGTATCATTATCCCGAAAGAAGAAGCGGGCAGCTTTCCCTGGGAAGAGTCATTCAGAGACAGCGCCGCCGAGGTGGATTTCAAAAACTGGAACCTGCCCGAAGTGTCAAAAAACCCGCTTTTCAACCTGCCTCCCCTGGAAAAGACACAGTTGCCGGCCAGCCCGTTCCTCTTTCTTAAACCCTATGAAGCCCGGCACGCCGAGATCTTCTTTGGCCGCTCCAGTTACATCCGCGACCTCTGGCTGAAAGTCAACGAACGCAATGCTCCCTCCATTATTATGCTTTACGGCGAATCGGGCGCCGGCAAATCTTCCCTCCTGGACGCCGGCCTGCGGCCCCGCCTGGAAGCCGCAAAGGACAAAGACGGCAACAAGCGCTTTGAAATACGGTACAGGCGCCGGGACCACATCCAGGGATTAGTCCGGACATTCGCGGAAATGCTTTCCTTTCAGCCGGAAGAGGAACCGGAAGAATTGACGGCAAGCGAGGAGCCGGAAGCGGACCCCAACCTGGAAAAACTTCAGAAGATCGAGGCCCTTGCAGAAGGGTTGGAAGAAGAAACGGCCAACACCTTTCGGTCCATTATCAACCGGTATCGATCCATCCGGGCCTACAGGCCCCGAAAGCAGAGCAGCCGGGGGGTATACCATGAAGCGACCAACGGGAACCTTATACTCGACAAAGAAGCCGGCAGCCGCCTGCGAAAAGCCTGGATAAAACTGGAAAAGGAAACGGGCCGCGAATTGATCATCATCCTCGACCAGGCCGAAGAGGCTATTACGCAACCCAACCCCAGGATCGAAAATGAACTGGAAGGCCTGCTCAGGGTGCTCAAAGATATATTCGTGCGCCACCCTGACGGTAAAGAGGATAAGGTCAGGGGAAAGATCATCCTGGGCTACAGAGAAGAGTTCAATGCCAAGATCCTGGCCCGCAGCCAGGAGTATGAGTTGTCGCCCAGCACCGTATTCCTGGAACAATTGAGAGGAAAAGACATCGAGGAGATATTCCGTGAACTGCCCAGGCTCCGGGGTATCAATTATTATAACCTGACCATTGAAAAAGGCCTTCCCGAAAAGATCGCCAACGACCTGCTCAGAGGCAGGAGCGCTGTAGCCCCCGTCCTGCAGTTGTTGCTCACCAAGCTGTGGGACAATACGTATGACCCGGACAAAAACTCCGCCTATTTCAGTATCAGGGCTTACAGCGAAACCCAGAGCGGCGGCAAAGAGATGGAAAAATACTTCCGGGAACAGATGGAAGCCGTCCGGAAATGGAAGCCGGAAGTAGTAGAATCGGGGTTGGTGCTGGATATTTTACAGTTTCACGTCACCGAGTTGGGCACCTCCCGGCGGCGAAATTTCGAAACTGATATCCGCCCCCGCTACCAACACCTGGAAGAAGAGGAAGAATATGAGTACCCTCCGGGTTTTGTGGAAACGCTCGTCAAAAAGCTCAAGAGCCCTGAAATCTTCCTGCTCAATGACGATGGCCGCGGATATACCAGCCTGCCGCACGATACCCTGGCGCCGGTTGTACGCAGGGAATATGACCGCTCCGACAAGCTGGGGCAGCGCTCCACCCGCATCCTGGAGGTAAAGAAGCCCGACCTGGACAGAGCCGGGGAAGAGGAAGAATTGAGAAAGCTGCGCCTCAACGATAACGACCTGGATGTGGTCTGGAAAGGAAAAAAAGGCATGCGCGGCCTGAATGAGCGGGAAAGAGCGCTCCTGGAGATCAGCCGGACAGAAAGGGAAAAACGCCTGCGCCAGCGGCGCGCCTGGGCCAAAGCGGGTATCGTAGGCGGGTTGTTTATCCTGGCCTTATCTATTCTGGCCGGCCTGCTTTCCGTCTCGGTGAACGAACAACTCAAAGAACAGGTGATCAGTAAAGCTTTGGATGCTTCTTTGATCGAACAGGACAAAACTACCGACAAGCTGGATAAAGCCATTCAGCTGGGCCAGTTCGCTTATAACAAAAGCGGTGTACGGCGTATCGACGTGGTGAATAACCTCTACAACCTCTATGGCAAAGGCTCTGAGGGCGATCCCTATTCCGATGCTGATCCTGCGGCAGAGGGTTCCGGCCCATTGTCCATTACACTGAAGCCGGGAGGCAGGATCGACGCCCTGGATTATATTGCGCCCTATGGCCCCTTCCTCGTCCAGTACAGGGACAGCCTGGTAAAATACTGGCCGGAACCCGGAACCGAGCAAACGATCCGGCTGGCCAGTAACGAAGATGAATTAAAACGGGAAGTGAGGCTTTCTGCGGATGGCAAAAAGGTTGAAGCTATTTCCTATGATTACCGGGAGCCGAGGTACATTCTTAACGGGAAATTGGTAGAAGGGCTATGGATACCGGTTTATGCCTCCAGTATGACTTCTGATGATGAGGATTTTCCCTATCTCGGATACTATGATTTCGTAACCGGGAAAGTATTCGATGAGTATGGCAGAAGCTATTCCAAAGAGGAATTGGTAAAGGAATATCCTGAATTTCTGGATGATGGTGAAGAAAATTACTTACAAATAATTGGTGAAGAAAAAGACTACTATCTGATTAGTGCAGACACCCTTTTTTCTATTGTATTGATGAATGAAAGAAACGGGCTTCTGGACACGATGGCCTACGCAAAAGCCCGGAAAATGGATTGGTGGCGCGCCGTCAGCGGAAAACTCGATAATGTGAAGCTCAGCGGCAATAATTCTTTGCGGAAGACCAACCTGTC
Organism: uncultured Phaeodactylibacter sp.; assembly: GCA_964418125.1. GTDB lineage: Bacteria > Bacteroidota > Bacteroidia > Chitinophagales > Saprospiraceae > JACJXW01. The sequence continues at coordinate 23,870 of CAYQKY010000019.1, read as the reverse complement.
CCTGATCAGTTATAAAGATATCCGGTCCTGGGATCCCGCCCGCCCGGAAAAGGCCGCAGACAGCCTGGCCATCGATAATACCCTGTTGTATTTTCAGGCTATTAACGAAAACCGGTATCTGGTGGTGGATGAAAACCAGGAGCTGGCTCTGCTGATCCCCAACGGAACCCGGCTGGATACCGTTACACTCCTGCGTGCCGAGGATGGCTTGCTGGATATTGCCATAAGCCCGAACCGCCGCTGTATTTTTGCGATGACCAATAAATTGGCATTTATCTGCGACCTTTCCGGAGAGCTGTTATCCATTCATGCCCATGAAAATATTGCCGGGTATTCTTTTTCAGAGGACGGATACCACCTTCTGACCGTTTCCGAAGATACGGTAAAGGTATTTGCCTGGCAATCCGGCAATGCCCGCACTTCTTTGTCCGCCTTTACCCCTGCGCAGGATACTACCCTGCCGCGCAACACCCGGATTGCAATGGCCCGCTTCCACGAAAACGAAGGCTATCTGGTTATCGGCCTGGAAAGCACAACGCCGGCGCCCAGGTTGGGAGGATTCTTCAACTGGCTGAAGAGCCTGTTGCCCGGTGGCAATAAGAAGCGCCAAAAAATGGAGCAACCCATAAAGGCCCGGATCGTTTACTGGGATTATCAACGGGATAAAAACCCGGCAGTAACCTTTGAAGGCCCCAATGGCCGTCTGTTTGACGCCACTGTCAGCCGTGATGGCCAGTTTGCCGTCGCCCTGCAGGCAACCAAAGCGGCCATTATCCCCAAAAACAGAGGGATGCTTCCCGCCGATTCCCTGGTTGTAGAGGCCGCCGGCTTTACAGGCTGGTTGAAGGATCGGAATGCCTCGAGAGTCCGGCTTTCTCCCTGCGGTAAATACATTATCCGGCAATCGCCCAAACTGGTCGAGGTTTTTACTCCGGATGGCAAAAAAGCCAACACTTATCAATTCAAAAGCGGATTCCAACCCGGATTCAACGGACAACTCTTCAGCCCGGATGACCATTTTATGCTCAGTGAGCAATCAGATGAAGTTTTTTTCTGGAACCCCGATGACCGGGAGATCAGGAAATGGAGCGGCGATTATGTACTCCCTCTTGATGAAAAACGAGATCATGAACTCACTACTTTTATGGACGAGATCCCCGGCGCCTCAGATAGGGCCAAGTGGTGGGCGTTGAGGGTACTCCTGGCGTCTCTGATCTTTATCCTGGTCTATTATGCCGACCTCATCATTGAGTCCATCCAGGAAAAGAAATACCTGGAGCCGGCCTTATACTTTGCCGGCTTTTCCTTGTTCTCCCTTTACCTGGCTTTCCTGTGGATGGAAGGAGCCTACTATCCTGAGGTCCGAAAGGGTGTTTTTTACAGTATCTTCTGGGCAATGATGGCGCTGTTGTCTCTGGGTATCTACGGCTTTCGGAAAAAAATAAAAACGCTCTGGGCCGGGCAGTCCGGCAACACGCTTTCGGGCCAACTGAGGTACTGGTTTTCACAGCTCCCCAAATACGGCGCCCTTTTTATTTTCATAGCCGTGGGGCTTTTTGTCCTGGCCGGCGCCGTCCTTTTCTTCCGGATAGAATACCCCGAAGG
>CAYQKY010000019.1:0-22165 GCA_964418125.1 uncultured Phaeodactylibacter sp. | reverse complement strand
AGCCTGGTTTCCATTCTGATCTTACTGTGGTCCATTTTCCGGCAAAGCCGGGCCTATCTCATAAGCAGGCAATATGTTCCCTTTACGGCTTTTGCCGTGCCCGTTGCCGCCATTCTCCTTTTTTTAACAGCAAGTGCTGCCGACACCCACCTGGCAGTATTTTTCACTCTCGCCCTGCCGGCAGCCTTTATTTACGGGCGAAAGTACCGGCGACAGGGTAAATACAAAGCGGCGTTCCTGCTCTTCAGCACTGTTATCTTCCTGGTAATCGGCGTATTGGCCTGGGCGGAACTGATCTCAATTCATGCCGTGCCAACAGGCCTTTTGTTGGCTGCGGCGCTGGCCCTCTTATTTTATGGGCTGCAGAAGCAGTTGAAAAACAGGGCGGCCCGGCGGGCGGGCGGCAAATCAGCCTGGCCCAACTGGCTTGCCATCGCAAGCCTCTGGGCGGCAGCGATATTCTCAACAGCAGCCTTTACAGGAGCGATGGTGGACTCCGCCTATGCGCTCGAAGATGATTATGACGGCTATATCTTTGAAGAAGAGGCGTATTGGGGCGAAGAGGTGGAAGCAGATAGCCTTGATGGCAACGCAGGCCTCATAAATGGCCCCGGCCTGGAAGATGCGCTCACTGCTGAGACTGTAAGCAGTGTCCTGGATAGCGTTCAGAATGAGGAAACGGACCCCGGGCCAGCCATACCTGCTGATGTCGATTTTGACGCCCCGGTGCTCAACAACCGCCAACAGCTTATCGTCAACCTTTTCGATCCGGACGCGGTCACCAGGGAGCGCGCCCTCACAGAACTGGAAACCTACTGGACAGACGACCGCGCCCTTATCCCCGAACTCCTTCAGTACAGCAACGAAAATCCGGATAAGGTGGAGGGCATCTACGAAGCGCTGGACTTGCTGGCTTTACAGTCAGTCCAGTTGCTGCAAAACAACCGCAACCTGCTGGGGCCTTACCTGGAAAGGATTGCCCAAATGGAGCTTGGCGCCGATGAGCAGATACAGGAGCTGCGGGACAGGATGGGGTATTGAAGGCTTATTCGATAAACCATTTTTCCGATCATTTCTTCAGCATCTTGCCTGCTTTACCGGCCAACTGCCCGTCCCTGAAGGCTACCTTCCCATTAACGACCACCCAATCCATGCCCACCGCCAACTGATGGGGTTGGCTGAAAGTTGCCCGGGCTTTGACTGCCTCAGGAGCAAAAACCAGGAGGTCGGCATGGTATCCGGCTTTCAGCATTCCCCTTTCTTTCAAACCCAATGTCTGGGCCGGCAGGCTCGTCATCTTACGCACCGCCTCGGCCAGAGAGAAGCGTTGCTCCTCCTGCACATATTGTTCGATGATCTTGGCGAAACTGCCGTAGCCCCGCGGGTGGCGCATGGTGGGGCTGCCGTCCGAACAGATCATCACGTGGGGGGCCTCCAGCAAGCGCCCCTGCAGGGCTTCGTCCATAACGAAGTAGGCGCCGGAGGCGCCGCCCGGGCCGATATCGAGCAAGACTTCCTCGAAGGGCAGGCCCTGTTCGGCCGCCACCTGGGCCAGGGTTTTGCCGGCGTAGGGTTCGGTTCCGAATAGCGTAGCCTCGGGGCCGTTTCGGGACTGGATCTTCCGGCGGAGGAATTCCAGGAGCTCCTGCCTCCGCTCCTGCTTCACCTGCCCGTAATCATTCGGCGGCTTGGCCCACTGAGGGAAAACGATGCCGATGCCGGTGTAGCTGGCGGTATAGGGGTAGATGTCGGCGGTGACAGAATAATTGCTGTTGTTTCGGGCGCTGTCCAGCAGGCCGAGGATCTCCTCCGCACGTTCATCCCCCTTGCCGTACACCACTTTCAGGTGAGAAACCTGAACATTACAGTACTGCCCCTGGCGGAGCAGTTCCCGCAGGGAAGCTTCAATGGCGTCGTTGTCCTCGTTTCGGACGTGGCTCATGATCAGGCCTCCCTTCTCCCCCACCACTCTGGCCAGGGCCGCCAGTTCTTCATCGCCGGCGTAAATACCGGGCGTGTATTCCAGGCCGGTAGTCATGCCGAAGCAGCCGGCATCCAGCGCATCAGTGAGCAAGGTTTGCATTCGGGCCATTTCCTCCGGTTCAGGCTGTGGTTTGTAGCCTGCCCCACTGAGCTGCCGCAGCGTACCGTGGCCGGCGAACATAGCGATATTCACACCGGGCCCGACGCTGTCCACCTTTTCCATCCAGGGGCGGATGTCCTCGTACTCCGGGCTGCCGCCATCCTGCCCCAGGCAGATGGTGGTGACGCCCATGGCCAGGAAGTTCTCAAAGGCGGGCGTTTCCAGCGGGTCGCCGTGGGCGTGGGTGTCGATGAAGCCGGGGGCGACGTATTTTCCGGTAGCGTCGATCACCTGCTCAACGGCGATGGCGGCCGTATCTACATCCCCGATGAACAGGATGGAGTCGTTGCGGATAAGCACATCTGCGAGGCGGGGGATGCTGGCCTGGCCGTCGAGTACCCGGCCGCCGCGAACGAGCATATCGTACCGGCTGCCCCGGGTTTGGAGAAGTTCCTGAAAGGGCGTCGGAGAAGTACAGCCTGCCAGGAAAAAGAGGGCCCAAAAAATGAAAAGAACCCCGTACCTGAGCCTGCCTGGGGTATTGCTTTTATTCATGCCTTATTATTTTGATTAAAAAGCCTGGCCTGCAAAATAAGCCCAATTCACCCTCAATGTCCCCGATTTTGGAAGAAATGTACCAGTATCCGGAAGATTTGTCCTGGCCGCATAAGCCTTTTAACCCGATCTTAGAAGCTATTCATAAACATCTAAAATTCAAAGCCATGAAAAACCTTTATCTTCTATTGGCATTTTTTTTCGTTCCTTACCTTCACCCAGGCGCTCAGGAGCCTTCGGCGAGTACATTTCTGGAGGAAAATTTTGAGAACGGCATTCCCGACAACTGGACAGCCGAATGGCCGTGGGAACACGGTGATGTGGAAGCCCTCAATACACAATCTTATTTAAATAATTTTCCCGTACCCAGCCACGGCAATTTTTTCGGTATTAACGACGACAGATCATCCTCTATTTCCTCCGACGCATTACTGGCCACGCCAATGATCGACCTTACCCAGGTGGAGCAAAAAGTAGTACTTACATTCGATGCCTACTACCCCAACCTCGACTTTTACGGAGATGAAACCGCTTCTGTGCTCATCAGCACGGATGGAATGCAGAGCTGGGAAGAGATCTACCGGCTGGATCATGTGGATTACAGCGTCAAAAACTGGAACCGACATGGCGTGCAACTTAAAGAAAGCCATCTGGGCCATCAGGTACACCTCGCCTTTCACTATGACGACGACAACGGGCACAACAGTGGGCTGGCCATAGATAATGTGAAGGTAGAAACCGCGCCCCAATATATGGCGCTGGCTCACGTCCGTCCACTCTACAAATATCCGACCATATGCGCCAGCCAATACCGCCCCTTCGAATGGGAGATCAAAGTGAACAACCTCGGGTCATCCAGCCTGGACGCTGTAACTTTAAGGAAGACCCTTTTCAGAAATGGCGGCTATCACGAAACTACGACAGAAGAAATGCCCGTCGTAGCCCCTGGTTCCATACTCACAGATACCCTCCGTATTTTCCCGGAGCTTACCGGCAATTACCGGTTGCTCATGGCCCTGTCTGAAGAAAATTTAGAAGGCAACCTAGGCACAACCATCAGCACTTTTGCCTATTCCGAATCCGAATTGGCACAGGATGACGGAATCCGGGAATCAGGCCTGGGGTTCGGTTTTGGAGATCCCAATTGGTATGGCTACTATGGCACAGTTTTTCAATTGGATGCGCCCGATACCCTCATCGGCATCTCGGTAAGTATTGCATCCAATTCGGACCCCACTGGAAGCATTAATTTTCTTATTAACATCTTTGATGAGTCCGGCTCGCCTACCATTGAGCAGTACCACTCGGAAGTAGTCGAACTCAACAACTCTACGGGCTGGGCGTACCACGAACTCCCCGAGCCGATGCCCATGGACAGCCGTCATTATCTATTCGCCGCCGGGCAGGATACCCTTCAGGGAGTGATCGGATTCGACTTTGACCACCAACCGGGAGACGGCAATTTCTGGCTCGTCTCACCGGTGGCGGGCGGAGGCTATCCCTGGGCGCACAGCTACCGCCATCCCTACCGGTTGATGATACGGCCTCACTTTAAGGTTCCTTCACCTTTGGTGAACATCGAAGAACCTGACTGGAAAGACGCAGCAACGGCCCGCATCTGGCCCAACCCGGCAAGCCAGTGGTTAAACCTGGAATTAAACAAGGATCTTCTCCTTTCCGCGAACCTGAGGATTGCTGGCATTGACGGACGGCTGTGGATGAACAGGAAGATACCAACCGGCCAACGCATTGCTCTGAACATTGGGCACTTTCCATCAGGCCTGTACGTCCTGGAAATCCGGTATCCGGATGGGAAACGGGAAATAAAGAAACTGATGAAGAAATAGCTTCAGCCGGTGGCCAGGCGGCAACCGGATCGCCTGGCCACCGGCCTGCCCTCCTGCAGCATCCCCTTTCGACAGCCATGATTTAATCCCCAACTTTCTTATCTTTGTTAAGTGTTGGCTTTAAATAAAATGGCATGAAATTAACAATAGACATAAAACCGGAAAAACTAAAACAGTTTCTGGAGATCTTGCGAGGTTCTGGTTTTCTCGGGGAAAAGGGTATCATAGAAATACAGGATATGAACCTCTCAAATACTGGTGAGTTCTCTTCGAAGGAAGAACGACTAGAAAAAAGAGAAGAAGTGATAAACACCATAAAAAACTATTTTAATGAGGCGGATTTACCGGTAGAAATGGTTTGGTTATTTGGGTCCTACGCCAGAAATGAACATACGCCGTTGAGTGATATTGACCTGATGATCCGTTTTCGCGCCGATTCCAAAATAGACCTCTGGGATTTTGCCGGCATCATGCAGGACCTGGAAAATATTCTTGGATGCCGGGTAGACCTCGTTCGTGAGGGGGGGGCCAAATCATTCGCTGCTTCTAATATTGAAAAAGATAAAATTCTCATCTATGAGAGAAAAGCCACAGGACAAAGAGCGTCTGGAGCACATTCTTGAGGCGGCTAAAAATATCCAGGAGTTTACGGAAGGAGTGAAGTACGAAGACTACCTCCAAAATAAGATGTTGCAATATGCGATCGTGAAGAACTTCGAGATCATCGGCGAGGCAGCCTACCATCTTACAGATGAGTTAAAAGATAAAACCAAGGACAGGATCGAATGGCGCAAGATCACTGCATTCCGGCACATTTTGGTGCATGATTACTGGATGATCGACTATGAAACAGTGTGGAATTCAAAAGAAACTAAGTTAGATAACTTGAGCCAAGAGGTGGAAAAAATCATCGTTACTCTTTGAGTGTGCGGGACTGCTCATTCAACTGTGACACTTTATCAGCTACATCCCCATCCACGGGAATCTCTCCTCCAGCCTGCCGCCCGAATCCATAGCTCACCTGCCCCATAAACCCCTTCGGAAAGCGCTCCACGCCCGGAAAGCCGAGCCTGATGTCCCGCCCGTTGTGCGGGATGACAGCGGTGCCGAAGATATAGTCCCACATGGCAAGGGTAATACCGAAGTTGATACCGTGGGGATGGCCCTCCGGCAGGTCGTAGGAATGGTGCCAGATGTGCATCTCGGGACTGTTGAAGATCTTTTTCATGAAGGGGCCAAGCAGCAGGCTGCCGCCGGCAGTTGCCAGGGCTCCTACTGCTATCTGTTGCCACGCCGCCGGGCTGGAGAGCAGGTTGATGTCAAAACCGCCGGTGGCGATGGCGATGCCGATGAGCAAGCCCACTACCCCACCGGTGACGTAGCCCGGCACAGTGATATTGGAATGGTTGTAATGCCCCACCGCCAGGGTAAAGATATGGATGATGAAGAAATCGTACAGGCCGACGCCCAGCAGCGCCAGAGGGATGTATTCAATGGTGCGGTAAACGACCGTCTCCATCCAGTGATAACGCAGGTGAGCAGCAAAGCCCATCTGCTCCACCGAATGGTGCACCTTGTGGAACTCCCACAGGGCCGGCACGCGGTGCAGCAGGCGGTGCGTCCACCACTGTACGAAATCGCGGACAAAAAAGCCGACGATGAGAACGAGCCAGAGCGGCGCCGTGCGCAGCGGGTTGGACGCCTGCAGGTCAAAGCCGGTAACGGATTCGATAATATTATTGAAGAACACCACCACCACATCGGAAGCGGCATTGTAGATAATCAGGGAAAAGAGGAAAAAGTTGAAGAACATGTAGAAGAAATCCAGCCAGAAATCCTTGCGGAATTTTGGCTGCTCCCGGCGCCAGGGAGACATCAGTTCCAGCGCAAAAAAGAAGGCCGAGACCAGGATGAGCCAGTAAAAATAGTTGTGCCAGTCCGGGTGCGTCACTTCATGCCAGAGGTAGCGGGCATAACCGCGGTAGCCGTCGACAAATTCCTGCCAGTAGTTCATTGTGAATAGTTGATTCGTTAATTAGTTGTTTAGGTTGATTAAGTTGGCTGGAAACCATGCTCCCGCTATCGAAAGCCAGCCCAATCAACCCAATCAACCCAATTAACTAAATTAACCAATAAACTACTTATTCGGTTGCGGCGTCATACGCAGGTAAGGCTTGATCTCCTTGTACCCTTTCGGGAATTTCTTGTCGGCTTCCTCATTGGTAACAGCAGGAGAGATCACCACATCCTGGCCCTGTTCCCAGTCGACCGGCGTGGCTACGCTGAAGTTGTCGGTCAGCTGCAGGGAATCGATCACGCGCAGGATCTCGTGGAAGTTGCGGCCGGTGGAGGGCGGGTAGGTCAGCGTCAGGCGGACCTTCTTGTTGTGGTCGATAACAAATACGGAACGAACGGTAAATTTCTCGGTAGCGTTGGGGTGGATCATATCGTAGGCCATGGCCACCTTGCGGTCTTCATCAGCGATGATGGGGAAGTTCATCTTGACGTTCTGGGTCTCTTCGATATCGCCCAGCCACTTCATGTGATCTTCCAGCGGGTCGACGCTCAGGGCGATGACCTTGCAGTTGCGCCTGGCAAATTCTTCCTTGAGGGCGGCGGTGCGGCCCAGCTCGGTCGTACAAACGGGGGTGAAGTCAGCAGGGTGGGAATAAAGCACGCCCCAGCTGTCGCCCAGCCATTCGTAAAAATCAATTTCACCTTCTGTGGTTTTGGCTTTAAAGTTGGGAGCGGTGTCTCCAAGTCTGAGGGACATAGTCGTATGGTTTTAAGTTATGGAAATGATTGTAAGTTCATAAGGAATAACAAAAGTAAACGCCTTTCGCATGAAAGAGTGTGATATTTTTCACAATTAAGGGCTTCCCCTTAAAATCTTTCCGTCCCCGGCAGCGGCCGCCTGGCCAGGTATCCAAAGCCATTCTGCTTTCGTTGCCGCAGGGTGTATTTGGCATGGCCGTTCAGGTGTGCCTTCCCCTCGAGGAATGGGCGCACCAGCCGGCCGATGGCATCGCTTTCGATCAGGAAGCCGTCGTGGCCGTAGATGCTGTCGATGAGTTCCAGTCGGGCGCGCGGGATGTGGTTGGCGATGTAGGCCTGCTCTTCCACTGGGAAGAGCACATCCGACTGGATGCCGATGACCAGGGCATTGGCCTTTATCTGCGCCAGGGCATGCTCGTTGCTCTCCCTGCCTCTGCTCAGGTTATGGCTGTCCATGGCCTTGCTCAGGGCAAGATAGGAAAGGACGTCAAACCGCTTATGCAGTTTGTACCCCTGGTAACGCTGATAGGAACTGGCCCGGAAATCGTCGAGCTTGCCTGGCTCTTCCTCGGCCTGGGACTGCTGGTAGGTACGGTAATTCCGGTAGGAAAGCATGGCAATGGCGCGGGCGGCTTCCAGGCCCCGGCGGCCGGCCTCTTCCCCCTCCTCATAAACCGTAGGGTCGGCTTCAATGGCCATACGCTGGGCTTCATTGAACGCAATTCCCCAGGGAGAGTGCTGGGCATTGGAAGCCAGGATGCAGATATTCTCAAACAGCCCGGGGTCCATAATGGCCCATTCCAGCACCTGCTGCCCGCCCATAGAACCACCGATAGCCAGCCGGATGCGTTCGATACCAAAATACCCTTGCAGCAACTGATGAGCGCGCACCATATCCCGGATGGTCAGCAGCGGGAAGCCCCGCCCGTAAGGCCGGCCCTTTGCCGGGTCAATGCTCCTCGGGCTGGTGCTCCCGTAACAGGACCCCAGAATATTGGCGCAAACGATGTAATGGCGCTCCGGGTCAAACAACTTGCCCCGGCCTACCAGCCCCGGCCACCAGTCCTCCGCCTCCGAATTGGCAGTGAGGGCATGGCAGATCCAGACGACGTTGTCCTGCCGGGGGGACAAGCGCCCGTAGGTGGTGTAGGCAATCTTGAGTTCTGCCAGCGATTCCCCGCTTTCCAGAGGGAAGGGGGTGTTGATGTTCAGGAATTCCACGGTTGAGTGTTTTGGGGCCGGAGAGGGTGGTTGGAGGGCTATATTGCTATATTGTTAAATTGCTGGATTGTGTCGGCCTCGTAGGGTTTCTCCCGGGAAGCCATATAACCATTCAACAATATAGCCATCCAGCAATATAACACTATAGCCATCCAGCAATCCAACCATTCTCCCCTCAAGCCATTTCAACGATATATACGGACAAGAATGGCGAGGTATGAAGCATCGGAAAGGACCGTGATATTCATTCCGTCACTCATTCCGTCCATCACTAATTATACAAGTTCCGGTTTGCCCTCACCTACTTTAGCGAAGGCCTGCTCGAAGTCCGCTTTGATGTCATCGATGTGCTCGATGCCGGCGGAGACCCGCAGTTGGTTGGGCAATACGCCGGCGGCGTGCTGTTCCTCGTCATTAAGCTGCTGGTGGGTTGTGGCCGAAGGCTGGATGATCAGCGTTTTGGCGTCGCCGACATTGGCCAGGTGGCTGACCAGTTTGAGGCTGTCCACAAAGCGGGTGGCATTTTCCTTATCTCCTTTGACCGTAAAGGATAAGACGCCGCCGAAGCCGTTGCGCAGGTATTTCTTTGCCCGGGCATGGGCGGGGTGGCTCTCCAGCCCCGGATAGCTGACATGTTCCACCTGGGGGTGGTTTTCCAGCCACCGGGCCAGGGCCAGGGCATTATCGACGGTGCGCTGCACGCGCAGAGACAGGGTCTCCAGCCCCTGCAGGAGCAGGAAGGCGTTGAAAGGGCTCAGGGCCGGGCCGAAGTCGCGCAGGCCTTCCACCCGCGCCCGGATGATGAAGGCGATGTTGCCGAAAGGCCCGTCTTCGCCGAAGACTTCCCAGAACTTCAGGCCGTGATAGCCTTCGGAAGGCTCGGTAAACTGCGGGAACTTGCCGTTAGCCCAGTTGAAGTTGCCCCCGTCGACGATCACACCGCCTATGGAGGTGCCGTGGCCGCCGATCCATTTGGTTGCCGACTGCACCACCACATTGGCGCCGTGCTCCAGGGGGCGGAAAAGGTAACCGCAGGCGCCGAAGGTATTGTCGACCACCAGTGGGATACCATGCCTGCGGGCCACTACCGCGATGCCTTCGAAGTCGGCTACATTGAAGCTGGGGTTGCCGATGGTTTCCAGGTAAAGCGCCCTGGTATTCTCATCGATCAGCTTTTCATACCCCGCCGGAGATTCCTCTTCCACGAAACGGGCTTCGATGCCCAGGCGCTTGAAGTTGACCTTAAACTGGTTGTAAGTGCCCCCATAGAGGTGCGAACTGGTTACCAGGTTATCTCCTGCTCCCATTATGTTGGACAGGGCGATGAACTGGGCGGCCTGCCCGGAACCCACCGCAAGCGCAGCAGCCCCTCCTTCCAGCGCCGCCACCCGCTTTTCAAAGATGTCGTTGGTAGGGTTCATGATCCGGGTATAAATATTGCCGAATTCCTTGAGGGCGAAAAGATTCGCCCCATGTTCGGAATCTTTGAAAGTATAAGAAGTTGTCTGGTAAATAGGCACTGCCCGCGAGCGGGTGGTGCCTTCTACTTCTTCCTGGCCTGCGTGCAACTGCAGGGTTTCGAATTTCAGATTGGACATGGTCAATGATATTGTTTAATAGGTGATGGAATTGAGTTCTCGTTCAATTTGACGGCTGCGGATGGAAAATAACAGGCGGCTGGAGCCCGGCTCGGTTTTGAATAATCAAAACCGGCAGTTGGCCCAGCCTGATGATATTTCCATCAGATAAGGATCAGCAACAACAACACATTCGGGAATGCATGCAACAGGAACCTGCAGCAGAAGAGCGTTGAAATGACAACGAGGAACAGAAAAGGAAGTGAGCCGTGTTTTCGGAAATCATAGATGGTGATTTTATTTTTCCAAAAATTTGGCGGGATTTGGCACCTTTCACCGTAGCGGTGCGGTTGCCAGGGTTTCGCAGAGCCCGGCCTCTCCACCCTTCTTAATAAAATCATTCTCGTGTAAGAAGTGATCGTGGAGGCAAAAGTAGGGAAAAAATCAATTCCGCGCCACCCCCAACCCCTTACCGGCCCGCTGAAACAGCAAAAGGAGAATGAGTCCGGCAAAAATAAAACTAATTCTATAGATTTAATAGGATTTGTTGAATTTTCTATGTTTCGACATCTAAAATCCCGTATTTAAAGCCAGAAAAAGAAGAGGTTCGAAGAATACTTAAAAAAATGTTAAAGGTTGCACGGAAAAGAGAAAAGAACGTTTCTCTTTTCCGTGCCTTTCTATTCATTCGCTAATTCACGTTCAGGCCGCGGCCTTTTCCCGTGGTGTTTCTGCGAACTTTGGCTTAGGTTCTTCCTTTTGTATCCGTTCAGGCCGGGGTGGTTCAGCCAGCAGCATGATCAAAGCCCCCACCAAACAGGCAACTCCGGCGATGATGAACGGCGCCATCCATATCTGAGGGTCCATGCTGCCCTCTGCCGCATCCTTGAACAGGCCCGCCAGTTGGGGCCCGGCGATACCAGCTATTCCATAAGCGGTAAACATCCAGCCATAGTTGCTGCCCACCCGCTTGTTGCCGAAAAAGTCTGCAGTGATTGCCGGAAACAGAGCAAAGTTTCCTCCGAAATTGAAGCCGACAATGGAAGCTGCGATGACAAACCCGGTGGCCAATCCGAAGTAAATAAACCCGTGGTACATCGCCAGCATGATCACTCCCTGGAAAACCGTCATGGTGATGATGGCTGCCTTGCGGCCGATGCGGTCCGAGACCCCACCCCATACGATCCTGCCCATGCCGTTGAAAATAGCGTACCAGGCCATAGCCGTTCCGGTAATGACGCCGGCATTGGCAACGCCCTGATAGGAGAGCGCATCCAGCCCGAACAATTTAATGCAGTAGATGACCATCAGGCCGGCCAGAGCAGAAAAAATGAATACCGACCAGAGCATATAGAACTGTGGCGTCCTAAGCATTCTGGAGGCAGAGTATTCTACGTCGCTTTCTACAGTATTATCCGCCGGTTTCGGGGGAGTCCAGCCTTCCGGAACGTAGCTTTCGGGCGGGTTGACCATCACCAGGCTGCCAAGGAAAACCAGAGCAGCAAAGGCAATACCATAAATGACAAATACACTTTGGACAGCCGGCAGTCCAAACGCCTCGCTGGTATTCAACAGCCCTCCGAACCAGGACCCCGCCAGCTTCACCCAGATGGTGGCGCCGAAGCCAAAGCCGGCAACTGCCAGCCCGGTGATCAGCCCCTTCCTGTCCGGAAACCACTTCACCCCCACGGCTATGGGCACCACGTAAGCCAAACCGATGCCGGCTCCGCCCACTACCCCGATGAAGAAAAACTGTGCCCAAAAGGTGTCCCCGAAAAAGCCGCCCAGAATGTAGCCAAGGCCCAGCAAAAGGCCTCCTGCCATAGATACCAGCCTCGGCCCGGAAACCGCCTGCCATTTACCCGCAAGTACCATGACTATCGCGAAGGTGGCAAGGCCGGCAGAGAATACCCACGCAGCCTGAGTGGCAGAGAAGCGATAGAGCCCCTCTGTATCTGTCAGCAACCTGGTAAATACTGACCAGGAATAAATAGCCCCCAGAGCCAGCTGTATGAGTATAGCCCCGACAACAACCAACCAACGGTTACGGATCAACAAACCTTGCATTGCAGAATATTTTTTGGTTAATTACTAGCAACCCAGAGTATTTGTTGCGACAGGACGTTTTTTACCAAACAAAGGGGTGTTTAACAGTTTTTTATTTTAATTTCACTCAAAAAATAACTTCGAAACGAAATTTATGTGCAGCCAATATCCTTTACTATGCTTTTTGTCAAAAAAAAAGATGACTTATGTCAGCTAATCGTAATGGATACACCAAGCCCGGAAAAGGGAATTTCCAAATTTCCCCGCTTTGGGTTATGTTTGGGCCCGGAATGGAAAGTATTTGTTATTCCCAAAAAGAACTATCTCATGAAAATAGAGATCAAACGCCTTGACGACGCCTACCACCTGCAGGCAACAAATGAATCGGGAGTTTCCCTGGAATCCGACGGGGCCGAGTCTATAGGCGGGAACAACAAGGGCATGCGCCCCATGCAAATGGTGCTCTCCGCCCTGGGTAGTTGCAGCGCCATAGACGTCATCCACCTCCTGCGCAAACAACGCCAGCAACTGGACGATATCCGGCTCACCATCACCGCTGAACGGGAGCAGAACAAAGTCCCGTCCCTTTTTACTGCCATCCACGTACACTACAGGCTCTACGGCCCGCTCGATGAAAAGAAGGCCGAACGGGCAGTCAACTTGTCAATGGAAAAACTCTGCTCGGTGAAGAAGATCCTGGAAAAAACGGCTAAGGTGACGTGGAGCTGGGAGATCGGGTAGTGTATTGGTGTAAGTAAGTGCTTGGACAATTTTAGTTTCACCTAAGCTGCTTCGATTTCGAGACGCTAAGAGCGTTTTCCCTGGAGTTCGGGGCAGATTGTTAAATGGCTATATTGTTAAATTGTTATTGTCCAAGCACTTACATGGGGTGAATTAATGAATGAGTGAATGACTGAATATCCGGGGGCTTAGCCACGTTTCTATGTCTCAACATTTCTGTCCAGGTACTTACACGAATACACGGATACACGAGTACACGGATACACCCTACAAGATCCCCACCTGCGAGAACCCTCCATCCACCGGCATTTCCAGTCCCGTCAGGTAGGAGGCTGCCGGCATGGCCAGAAAGGCGATCACCCGGGCGACTTCTTCGGGTTCCCCGATCCTGCCCAGGGGGGTGGCCCGGTCGACCTGCTGTAACTTTTCCGGGTTTTCCGTCACGCGCTTCACCCGGGCGGTGTTGATGAACCAGGGGTTGACCGAATTGACGCGGATGCCGTCGGGGCCCCATTCAACGGCCAGGTATTTCGTCATGCGGTTCAAAGCGGCTTTCGACATGGCGTAGATGCCCGTCGTCCACATCATCCCCGTTATGGCGGCAATGGAGCCTACGTTGATGATGCTACCGCCACCGTCTTTCTTCAGCAGGGGGTGCAGGCGGCGGCACAGGTCAAAGGCGGCGCCTGCATTGATGTCCATGACGTGCTGCCAGTCTTCGAAGGTGGTTTCCAGCGTGGATTTGCGGACGTTGGTTCCTACGTTGTTGACCAGGATATCCAGCCGCCCCCAGAGGGCCTCCGCTTTTTCCTTTATAGCTATGCGCTCTTTTTCCTCGCCGATGTCGGCCACCATGCCATGAGCGCTCCAGCCTTTGGCCTTAAACTCCGCCTCCGCTTCCCGGATCAGATCCTCGGAACGGGCCAGAAAGAGCACTTCGGCCCCGTGGCGGAGCAGTTCTTCGGTAGTGGCTTTGCCGATGCCTTTGCTGGCGCCGGTGACGATGGCGGTTTTGCCCTGGAGGGTCCAGTGGTTCATGGATGAGTGTTTTTTGGTGAGCAGGAGATACAGTTCTCAGAACACGATCGCAGGGGTGAATGTTGGCATGTACCCCTCCTTCTTGTTACGGGCCACATAAATGTAGCCCGTCCGAAAAAAAAGCGCCCCGCCGAAGCGGGGCGCCCAAAGGTGCTATTATCCCAAAAAAAACTCGATTATCGAATGACGTCAAAAAAAATGGGTATTACTGATAGTTGCTATTATTTTGCGAACTCCGAACAGCGAACCGCGAGCCGCCGGCTCCTCACTCGCACCCCAGATGGGCGCGGGAAAGCGGATCGTTATTCGGAAAACAGTTGCCCGACAGCACTTCCTCCGGCACGTAGCGTTCCAGGTTCGGGTCGTAGAGGCCGTGGGCGAGGAACTCCACCAGGTCGTCCACCTCCTGATCCGTCAGGTTGAGGGGGTGGAAGAAGGGAGAAATGTTCTCCTCCGGCACTCTTGGGTTGTCGGGAATCCCCCGGTTGAAGTACTCCACTACCGACCGCAGGCTGTGGTGGCTGCTCCCGTGAAAGTAGAAGGGCGAATCCTTCATATTATAGATATTGGGCACTTTGAACTTATACAGGTCTTCCTGCCGGCCGGTGAAGCCGCCGCGGCCGAAGTTGCGTATATCATCCGGCCCGGTATTGAAGCCGCCCGTCTCGTAGAGGTCGCGCACGCCGATGGCGTGGAACTCCACTGAGTTGAGGGCGCCTCCCTTGTGGCAACGATAACAGCCGGCTTTGGAAAAGAAGAGCATGGCTCCGCGTTTTTCCGCAGCGTCCAGGGCATCTTTCTCCCCCTGGAGCCAGAGCTGAAAGGGCGCTTCGTTGGGTAAAAGGGTGCGCAGATAGGCCGACAGGGCGAAGCTTGTAGTCAGGCGGTTGTAGCGCTCCTCTTCCGGGAAATCGGGGAAGGCGGCGTCATACAGCGGCAGGTACCCCAGAGTATCCAGCCATTCCCGCGTAATGCGCATGCGGTGGATCTTCGTTCCTTCTATATTTTGGGCCTCCAGGCCATCCAGGCCCAGGTGGTTGACCTCCGTATCTTCCTTCCAGAATTCTTGGGTATCTTTATTGGCGAAGCGGGCGCCGAATTTTCCGCTCCAGGTGGTATTGGTCACAAACGCCACATTGAGCAGGCTCAGCGGGCGCGCGCCCTGTACGTCGAGCTCGTTTTCTTCGTAATTGTTCATCATGCCGCGGGCCTCGCCGTTAGAACCGAAACCTACGCCTCCGTCGGCGATGCCTTGCCCTCTTCCCGGCATGAAGCCGGCGCTGGGCAGATGGCAGGTAGCGCATGAATACGTGCCTTTGCCTTCCTCGTAAACGGCATCGGCAGCCAGGCCGGTCTCGTAGAACAGCAACTTACCCAGTTCCACTTTTTCCGCAGTGAGAGGATTGCCAATTCCCTGGGGAATAGCGGCGAGGTCATCACTTTCAGGCAGGATGAAATGGCGGATGTCTCCGCCGGGAGACAATTGTTGCAGCCTGTTTTCCAATTGGATGTCGAGGGGGTCGGGGAGCTCATCACTGGAACAGGATGCGGCCAGAAGGGCCACAAACGTTAGTAGTAACAAGTGTTTCATCATCGTTCATAGAATTATCGCCAGTGAAAGCGAAACGAATTACGGGTAAATTCAGGCTACTGTGAACCAGGACATTAAGGGGTCACGAAATCGCCTGTTATTTCGGCCTAGCCGCACTAGTGCCGGCCGGTTGTTATTTCTACAACTTTTTCCCCGTGCTGCTCTTGTTTACGGAATCAATGGGGCAGGGTTTCGAATAGATGTGAAAAAAAATAATTTTTTCAGAAGAGTTGCTGGTATTCAGAAAGCAGTTCGGGATTCGCAGTTCGCAGTTCGCAGTTCGCAGTTCGCGGGCCGGTTTGCCGCACAGCCGCCGAACACCGAATCCCGAATATCGAATCCCGGGCATCGCCCCCCCCCTTTACAACCGCACCCGTATCCCCGGCCCAAAGAGCAAGAACCACTTCGATTCCGAAAGGAAGTAACCGCCACCGGCGTACAGGGGGAAGGACAGGCGGCTGCGTTCCTTAGTCGGTATGGGATAGAGGCTGGCCAGCCCGACGATACCAACATCCCGGTTATCATTGCTGTCGCTGAAGTTGAAGGCGTCAAAGGCCAGAAAACCGAAACCGAATTTATAAGGTTTTTCTTTGGCGATATTTTTCTCCCGGTAAAAACTGAACTGGGCGATCATGGCCATGCTGATCCCCCCGAGGTTGCCAAAGCCGGGCTCTCTTAGTTTTTTCACGACCAGGCCGGCGGGGAAGGAAACATCGATGTCGAAGGAAGACTTCCGGAAAAGCACGAATTCCACAGTTTTGGACAGGGCGGCCCTGCCGTATTTTTCCGGTTTATGGCGCACGGTCAGGCGGATGGTGGTCCAGGGGTCAAGTTCAAAGGTTTTCTTTCTCAGGTATTCATTGACCCGGATGTCCGTTTGCCGGCAGCCCTCTTCAGGATAGGAAGCGAATCGGGGAGAAGCCGGCCCGGGGCAGGCCACGAGGTTGCGGATTTCCCTCTGGTCCAGCAGGTTTTTCCCTTTTTCCAGCACCTGAATGTCAATCTCCAGTTCCTGCTGTCCGTGCAGGCGCCCCTGGTCGATCCGGTTATTGTGGAACTGGATGGTAATGTCATTTAAGGTGCCTTCGAAGAAGATAAGAAATTCGGCATCTTTCAAAAGGACGGAATCATTCGCATAGCGAAGGCTGACGAAATCAAAAGGGCGGGGGCGTTCGTACTCCTTTACCCGAAGGACAGGGCCCACCTGCTCAGTACCATTATATATGCGGATATTCTTCTGGCCGATATTGACAGGCGCCACCCCGCTGAAGGCCATCTCGCGGTCACTGCTTACCACGCTATCCTTCTGTACCTGCACCAGGCCGTCAAAGCGGAGGTCGGCGCGGTGCAGGCTCAGCCCTTCGACCTTGACCTCGATCCGCTCTCCGGGAAATACATGGTGGCTTTCCTGCCAGTCCTGCCCTTCCCGGCGCAGGCTCACCTTCTGCACTTCTGTTCGGGGAATGATATCGAAGTTGGTAATAAAGACAGCCTTATCGCCATCCTTGATGTAGAGGTTGCCGTCGGAGCGGCGGTGGTAGGCATAGATCCGTAGCCAGCAGAGCACCCGGCCATTGCCCAGCACGTTCCGGGTGAATATCTCCGCTATCAGGGCGCCGCCGGGCTCTTCGCGGGCTTCCAGGCGGTAGGTCTTGCGCATTTCCAGCATGGGGTGGTACTTCAGTTCAATTTCCACCTCTTCCCGGGCGGCGCTCTGATCATAACTGACTTCCCGCCGGTCAATACCGAGAAAGGCCAGCTTGGCGGGTTTGACCACAAAGGTATCGGTAACGGTGGGCGCCTGGTAAACCGGTTGCCCTTTTTCGTTCAGGAAGGGCTTGCGCAAAGACAGGGAAAAGGAAACCACCTGTGTTCCCACCTCATTGGGCAACAGGTGCAACCCTATCCGCCCGTCTTTTCGGCTGAACCGGTAATTGACGGGCAGGCCGCTGGTCCAGTTTTCCGGTACTTTTATATTCTGGGGGTTATTCGACTCCAGCGGGATCACCTTTTCTTCCCCGATGAAGAGCTCTTCCGGCCCGTCTGGCAGATAAGCCTGGGTTTTGGTGACCGGGAAGAGCCGCAGTTCATAATTGTAAAGGGCCTCCTGGTACCGCAGGCGGGCCTGAATGGTAAGAGTGAGGAACTCCGTTTGTGTGATATTGCGCAGATGTAGTTTAGCCCGGTAATATTCCCCATTCACCAGCCGGAAGGTATCTAATGGCTCGTATCCGTCGGCAGGCGCCAGGCTTATCCCCTCCAGCCCCCAGTATTTCGGGAATACCTGGAGCTCCACCACCGGATCATCCTGCTGGTATTCGAACCACAAATACCGCGCATCCGCCACCTCGATCTGGTTTTCCTTCCAGGAATACACACTGGTGTCTATCCGCAAACGGATGTCACTGAACAGTTGCTGAGGGGAGATCTGGGCACGGCCCTCCATACAGGGAACCAGAAAAAGAAACATCAGAAAATATGGCAAATATCGCATGGCATACATTTTTGGGAAAACGGCAGGTTTGAACGACGGCACTGCATTGCACATTCACTTCGTGTCCCCTTCTAAAATGCGTTTGTTCCGATCCGGCATGCTCGCCTCTACCTCGATGTGTTCACAATCGTTGAAAGCGGCAAACTCCCGCAGGCTTCTGGCCAGGCTGACCCAAAGGTATTCTTTTTCGGCCTCCCCCTTTTCCCACACCAGGTTTTTGATCCGCATCACTTTGGTTTTTCGGTCCGCTTTCAGGTCGATCTGCCCGACGAAGGCCGTGCCGCGCAGTAACGGCAGGCTGAAGTAGCCCACTTTGCGTTTTTCTTTGGGTACGTAGCATTCCAGGGTGTAGGAAAAACCGAACAGTTCCTCCAGGCGTTTGCGCTGGATGATGAGGTTGTCGAAAGGAGAAAGGATGCGGATGCGGCGCTCACGGGAGATGGCGCCCAGAATTTCCAGGGCTGAAGGAAAAGCGTAGTAGGACTGGGGCTGTCCTGCTACTGCCAGTTCAATGAGCTCTCCCGCTTCCACCATAGTTGCCAGTTCGCGATTGATGTCGGCGGCAGAATTTTTGATGAGGTAACCGATCTCGGATGCCTTGGCCAGGCCGTGAGCACGGATGTCCCGTTCGATAAGATAATGGATGTATTCTTCGCGCGTGGGGCGGCGCGTATCCACACCAGAAGGGAGCGCCCGCTCGGTGAGGCCGTAAATTTTCTGGAAACCTTTGCGCCCCACCACCATCAGTTCGCCTTCCATAAAAAGCTGAAAGAGGGTGTGGCTGATGGCCGAAGCGGACCACCCCTCCTTGTTATTGCCGAAATAGAGCCGGCCATCTCCTTTGGCAAAATCCCGCGACATCAGCGGGCCCTCTGCCCGTACCCTGTCCAGCGCATAACTGATCAACCGCGGGTTCCGCCGATGCCACATGCCGTCGCTTGCCCGGACTTCTTCCTGCCGGGGGATGGTGAAGCGGTAATCGCGCATGGGCAGGTAGGCGGCGGCGTGGGCCCAGTATTCAAAGACTGTTTTGTCTTTTACCAACTTATGCAGGTGATGGGGCTGATAGCCGGCCACCCGGCTCCAGAGTACGTGGTGGTGGGCCCGGTTAACGACGGAGAGGGTATCGATCTGGGCGTAGCCGATCTGTTCTATCGCTTGCAATGCGCCCTCCCTGCCCTTATAGGTTCGGCCGTTGGTAAGCCCCTGGCTGTGGATGGCCAGGGCGCGGGCGTCCTGAAGGCTGATGCGGTGCATGAGTGCAGTTTGAGCTTCAGAAAGAAACATTAAAGATAATCAAACCTCGACAGGCTACAAATACCCCCTGTAAATAGATCTTCATCTGGGTCCCCCCTAAAGAAAGGCGCTTCGAAAACGCCTTTCATCTTAACCAACCCCTATAATAGCCAAATTTATTATTCTAAATAAGTTTTGGCTAATTACAAAATCTATAAATAGCCAAAATAGATAAAATTTTGTATATTTGGATGCTTAAATCTTATCTCTAGTACTATGAATATGGTATTCACCGGCCGCGAAAAAGAGCGGAAACTACTCCGGGAACTGCTCCAATCCAAAGAATCGGAGTTCGTTGCGCTTTACGGCCGCAGGCGGGTCGGCAAAACCTTTCTGGTGCAAAACGTGTACAAAGACGAGATTGCCTTTGAGATCACCGGGCTCAACAAAGTGAGCAAGGAACTGCAGCTGGAAAATTTCACCAACTTGCTCAACGCCCGCCTTCGGGGGCCGGCAAAGCTGCTTACGCCGCCGAGGTCCTGGCTGCAGGCCTTTGCTGTATTGCAGGAGTATCTGGAGTCTCTCAAACGAAAAGGGAAGTTGGTCGTATTCATTGACGAACTGCCCTGGCTGGCGACCGGTAAGTCCGATTTTCTGCCGGCGCTGGAAAACTTCTGGAACAGCTGGGCTTCTAAAAGGAACGACATCATCCTGTTGGTGTGTGGTTCGGCAGCGTCCTGGATGATCTCTAATGTAGTCAAAAGCAGAGGGGGGCTACACAACCGCATAACCAAAAGGATCCGGCTCCTGCCTTTCAATCTGCGGGAAACGGAAAGTTTTCTTCAAAGCCGGAACATCAAACTGGACCGATATTCTATTCTGCAGTTGTACATGGTAATGGGAGGCATTCCTCACTACCTGAAAGAGATCAGGAAAGGCCAAAGCGCCACGCAGGTCATCGATGAGGCCTGTTTTACCAAGGATGGGCTGCTTTTCGATGAGTTCAAAAACCTCTACGAAGCCCTCTATTCTAAACCGCAAAGGTATATCCGTATCATCAAAGCGCTAGCGAGCAAACCCATGGGGCTTACCCGCAATGAGATCATTAAGGAATGTGGCCTTTCTTCCGGCGGGACGACGACCCGCATTTTGGACAGCCTGGAAGAATCGGGCTTTATCCTGCGCTATCTCCCGATCGGGAAAAACACCAAACTGGCAATCTACAAACTGGCCGACCCCTATTCCGCTTTTTATTTGAAGTTTATCGACAATACGCGCATCAGGGGCAAAGGCGCATGGGTGAAAAAGTCGGAAACGCCTTCCTGGAAAAGCTGGAGCGGCTTTGCCTTCGAGCGGTTATGCCTTGCCCATACGGAGCAGATCAAAAAAGCCCTGGGCATCAGCGGTGTTTACACGGAAGAAGCGGCCTGGAGCGGCAAAACAGAGCCCGATGGAACCGGCGCCCAGATCGATCTGCTGATCGACCGGGCGGATAATGTGATCAATGTGTGCGAGATCAAATTTTCACAGCATCCTTTTACCATTGATAAAAAATATGCTGCCGAACTGAGAAATAAACTATTCGCGTTTCGGCAAAGCACCAAAGCCCGAAAAACGCTTTTCCTGACGATGATCACTACTTTTGGCCTGACGGAAAATCAGTACAGCACCTCCTTGGTAGAACAAAGCCTGGATATGCATGCGCTTTTTGAAGGGTAAGAGCATGTTTGGAGGCCAATCTTTGAGCTGCAAAGGAGCCTTTGCCTACATCTGCGTATCATAAACCACCGGAAACTGCTCCGGAATCTCCGCATCCGATTCCTCCAGGTTCTGCCGCAGGTCGATCTCGATCCCCCTGGCAATGGTCGAAATGGGCACGTCGTTCGCCGAGCCCTCGAATGGGTTTTCGCCCGTTCTGCCTATGCGTTCCATGGTGTGAAAAACCCAGGCCACCGCCACATAAAAGGGGATGGATAGCCAGATGAAATAACGCCCGATGAGGGGGTAGTTTTCGCTGATGTCCTTTCCGATGTCGGAAAACTGAGGAACAAGGGCCAATGGCAGGAGCATGACAAAAATCCACATGAAGTAGTGGTTGAGCGTAGCAAAGTGCCGCGGATAGGGAAAGTTTTTGATCCGCTCCGATTTCCCCTGCAGGGTGAGCAGTTCCTGTAACACGCCCTCCAACTGCAGGAAAGCAAATTCCCACACCACGCCGCTTTCCTTCAGCTTCCTTAGGTGATGAGATTGCAGGTATAGAACGGCCGTTTGCTTATTGTTCTTACTCATCACATAGGCAAGGTCTTCCTCCGAAAGGTAGGGTTGCATGTCCTTCTCAACGGTAGAATTCCGTTCCGGCGGCCGGATGATGTTTGTCCATTCCCGGTTGGTTTTTTCCTGGATCACCGTCTCCCAGGGTTTGGGCGCCCGCATGGCGTGGCGTAGAGCCGTCATCCAGGCAATGTGGCGGTAGGTCAGGGATTTGACCTCACGATGCAGTTCTTCCCCGGACAATTTCACATCCGCATGTTCATTGGATACCATATCCTGCACGAACATCCCAAAGGTTCTGGACGTATTGACGATGCCGCCCCATATCTTCCGGGCTTCCCAGATCCGCCCATAGGCCGAATTGTTTTGAAAGCCGATCACGAAGGCCACCGCCGTGCCGATTAAAGCCAAAGGGGTCCAGGGAATTTTCAGCCATCCCAGGCCAAAGACCTCATAGGTTCCGACGACCACGACAATAATGATGAGAAAGCTGGCGGTCTCGTAACGCGTCCATTTCGCCATGTCTTTGGCTTTGAAAACTTTCTTGGTGTACATACATAGATCTTTTTAGGCGTTCTACTCCTTCAAAACTACGCAATGTCTGTTTGAAACCAAAGACAAGCCGGGAAGGCGCCAAGTGAACTACCACCGTCAAAGACGGTGGCTTCTAGGCAGATACGGGCAAAGCCC
>CAYQKY010000018.1:0-83650 GCA_964418125.1 uncultured Phaeodactylibacter sp. | reverse complement strand
ATAAAGAGCATGCCCGCAGAGGCCCGGGAGAAAAAGGACGGGCAGTAGTATATGTTTTGAAAAAATCATCATGCTAAACTTTCGAATGAAATGTGTGAAAGGCAAATTTACATCATCACCGGCTGCCGTAAAAATAGCAAAACGGCCATGAAGACAGTCAAACACTTTTCGATCAACCCGATCACCCTGACAGGTTCCGGTAAACGATCTCCGCCGTTTTATCCCAGCTGAATTGTCGCCGCTGTTCGCGTCCGGCCCTGATCAGCGCCTGGCGCAGGGCGGGCTCTGCGTAGAGGCGCAGCAGGGCGTTGGCAAGTTCTTCCGTACTATCAGGATTTACCAGCAGGGCAGCCTCTCCGGCCACTTCGGGAAGGGAGGAGGCGCGGGAACTGACGATGGGTATTTCGCAGTGCATGGCCTCCAGCAGAGGCAGGCCAAAGCCCTCAAAAAGAGAGGGGTAAACGAAACCGAGCGCAGCGCCCATGAGCCGGGGCAGGCTTTCATCCGGTACGAAGCCCAGGAAGTGGATGTCTTCCCGGAAAGGCGAGGCATCATAGGCGCTCTTCACCTCGCCGCCCTGCCAGGCGAAACGGCCGGCAATGAGCAGCTTCATGGCAGCGCCGGACCTTTGCCGGAAAAGGCTGAAAGCTTCTATCAGGCGATGTACATTTTTTCGGGGGTGCACCGCGCCCACATACAGGAAATAAGGTTGCCCGCCGGCATATTGCTGACGGGCCGCTCGTTGTCCGGCTGCTGCAAGCGGATGGAAGCCCTCGCGGCAACCGTTGCCGCAAACGGTAATCTTAGAACCAGCGATGCCGTATTGTTGCCGGATATCCTCTTTGGTATAATGGGAAACAGTGAGGATGCGCTCCGCCCGTTCACAATAACGGGGAACGTAACGCCGGTAAAACCTGCGCACCAGGAACGGAACGGCTTCAGGGAAATGCTCGTGGGCCAGGTCGTGGACCACCATCACCGTTGGCGTAGTGGCCCGCAAAGACAGATAGCCATCAGGGGAGAAAAAGACATCGGGCCGGTATTTTTTCAGCGCCGCGGCAACGGAAAATTCGAACCAGATATACCAAAGCAGGGGATGGCGCGCCGGAGGATGGAGCACCACCGGCCGAACCTGCGGGCCGAAGAGGAAGCGTTCATCATAAGGGCGATCGAAAAAGAACAGGAATTCGTGTTCCGGATGGCCTTCCACCAGCCGTCTGGCCACTTCACAGGTATAACGCCCCAGCCCTTCCAGGCGGCCCGGCAATAAAAAACGCGTATTGACGGCGATCCTCATGGTTCAAAAATAGCCTCCCTGACGGAAAAATGGGAAGCGCAGGGCCCGATAAGTTTCCGGAATCTGGAAAGCTGGAGGCCTAATAGTTAGTTTAGTTGTTAAACTATCTCTATCTTTGATGTAAAACAGCGCCATGAAAACAGATATCCTGATCATTGGCTCGGGCATTGGCGGCCTGTCTACGGCCATCCATTTTGCCCAGGCCCGGCCGGGCCTCAAGATTACGGCCCTCACCAAGACCATTGAAGAGGAGAGCAATACCCGCTATGCCCAGGGCGGAGTAGCGGCGGTATGGAACAAAGAAGTGGATTCCTACGAAAAACACATTGCCGATACGCTGGATGCCGGCGATGGCCTTTGCGAGGTGAAGGCGGTGGAGATCGTCGTGGAGGAAGGCCCGGAAAGGGTACAGGAGATCATCAACTGGGGTACCCGTTTTGACAAAGGCGGGGAACGCTACGACCTGGGCCGGGAGGGCGGCCATTCGGAGAACCGCATTCTCCACTACAAGGACCTGACCGGTTGGGAGATACAGCGGGCATTGCTGGAAAAGGCCGAGCAGTTTCCCAATATCGAGATACTGGAACACTATTTTGCCGTGGACCTCATCACCCAGCACCATCTGGGTTATAACGTGACCCGCCTGATGCCGGATATCGAATGCTACGGGGCTTATGCGCTCAATAAACGCACGAGAAATATCGATACCATTCTCGCCCGGCTCACCGTAGTGGCCACGGGCGGCGCCGGACAAGTGTACCGCAACACGACCAACCCGGTGATCGCCACCGGCGACGGCATCGCCATGGTGTACCGCGCCAAGGGGCGCCTGGAGAACATGGAGTTCGTACAGTTCCATCCCACTGCGCTGTTTAACCCCGCAGGGGAAAACCCCTCTTTTCTCATATCCGAGGCAGTCCGGGGTTTCGGCGGTATCCTGAAGACGCGCGAAGGCGAGGAATTCATGGACAAGTATGACCCGCGGAAATCACTGGCCCCCCGGGATATCGTGGCCCGGGCGGTCGACGACGAAATGAAACAGCGCGGGGAAGAATGCATGTTCCTGGATTGCCGCCACCTGGAGGAGGCCTCTTTCCGCAGCCATTTTCCCACCATTTACGACAAATGCCTCAGCATCGGCATCGACCCGATGAAGGACATGATCCCTGTTGTGCCCGCCTGCCACTATATGTGCGGCGGGATCAAGGTGGACGAGCGGGGGCGCAGTTCCATCCGCCGGCTCTATGCCTGCGGGGAAAGTACCTGCACCGGCCTGCACGGCGCCAACCGCCTGGCGTCCAATTCCCTGCTGGAGGCCCTGGTCTTCGCCCGCCGCATCAGCCAGGATGCCCTGCCCATGATCGACAGCCTTGAACATAAGGCCGGCATCCCCGGCTGGAATGCCAGCGGCACCACCCATCCCAAAGAGATGGTGCTCATCACGCAGAGCCTTAAGGAACTCAAGGAAGTGATGAGCAGCTACGTGGGCATCGTACGGTCTAATGTCCGCCTGAAGCGGGCCCTGGACCGCCTCAGCCTGCTGTATCGGGAAACGGAAGAGCTGTACCACACCACTACCCTTTCGCCGCAGCTCTGTGAATTGCGCAACCTGATTACTGTTGGGTACCTGATCACCCGGGCGGCCTCCATGCGCCGGGAAAGCCGCGGCCTGCACTTCACCGCCGACTATCCCCGCAAGCTCAACTTTGTTCAGCAGTCCTTACTGTAGGCACTGGAATTGGCCGGGTTAATCAACCGCCCCCATCAATTCCACCGGTTCCGCTCTGAAACATAAGTTGTAATTTTGGTGAGTAAATTTTTATTTTTCCGGCAGGCGCCCATGGCTTTATCCTTCCGGAAAAGGGGCGCACCTTTTCACCCTGAACCAGGCAAGGGCCAAAAAATGGCAGGCAGTTTATTCGACGAAATCTTCTGAGAGGAAGATGCGAAAACTGGTTCTTTTGGCGTAAGAAAGTATCCGGACAGACACGAATACACCAATGCACCCGCCTTCACTGAAGCTACGGCGGGCAAGGCAAATACACAAATGCACGAATACACGAATATACGCCTCCCTCGCTTCCTCCTCCGCTGGCGCGCCCTTTGGGACCCCAACCGCTACCATGGATGGGGGCGCCGCCGCAACTACTTCGAGGGCTGGTATTTCAAGATCGTAGACCCCACCGGGCGTTACGCATTCGCCATCATTCCCGGTATTTCTCTCGGGATTGACGGCAGGCATCACTCCTTCATTCAGTTGCTCGACGGCAAAAAATGCCGGGCGTTCTACCATGATTTCCCCGTCGAGGCTTTCCTGCCGGCGCCAACCCACTTCGAGATTGGCATTGGCGGCAATCGTTTTTCGGACAGCCGGCTGGAACTGGCCCTGCCGGAACTGCGGGGAACGCTCCGGCTGAAAGGCATCACCCCCTGGCCCAGCATGCTCGGGGCGCCCGGCATTATGGGTTGGTACTCTTTTGTGCCTTTTATGGAGTGCTACCACGGAGTGGTAAGCCTCAACCATCACCTGGAGGGGAAACTGGAAGTTTATGGCCAGGAGGTGGATTTCACCGGCGGCAAGGGCTATACGGAGAAAGACTGGGGCCGCTCCTTCCCCTCCTCCTGGATATGGCTGCAAAGCAACCATTTCGGAGGGGATCAGCCTGTTTCTCTGGTGGCCTCGGTAGCCAACATCCCGTGGATCGGCAGCCATTTTGTCGGTTATATCGCAGGTTTTTTATTCGGTGGCCGCCTATATCGTTTCGCTACCTATACCGGCGCCAGTATGCGCGCCGCCCTGGGAGAACAAGAGGTGTTCCTGGCATTTCGGGATAGCCGGCGCCGGCTGGAGATCGTCGCCCATAAAAAAGGAGGCGGCGGCCAGTTGGTATCTCCCCTTTCCGGAAATATGACGGGTAAGGTAAACGAAAGCCTGCAGGCTACAATAGAAGTAAAACTTTTCGAGGGAGAACGGCTGCTATTTTCAGGCATAGGCCTCCATGCCGGCCTGGAAGTGGCCGGCCCGGCAGAAGAACTTCTGACGGCGGAATGGCGGCGTTAGTAGATTTTCAACAGAAGAATTTTCTTTCAAACTGTTATATTTATTGCATGATTTAACAGCGGTGAAGATAAAAACATTATAGTTTTGTTGTTCGTCGCCTGTTGTTGGTTTATCCGCTCTGCAACCAGCAACAAACAACCAGCACCCGCCGGGGCCTCATGAAACCTTTTGTGAAATTATGAGTTTCAGTGTTATAGCAACTAAAAGAATTAACCGCGTTTATTGCAATCTTTAAGAGATGAAAAATCCGTTTCAATCCTATATCCAGCAGTTTTCCGAAAATAAATTCTGGAAAAAAGTAAGGCTTTTCGCCCAACAGGCGGGGGTGAAAACTGTTTATGCCGCACTGCTCCTCTTCTACGCCTACCGCCGCAAAGAGACGCCCACCTGGGCCAAGAGCATCATCCTGGGCGCCCTGGGGTACCTCCTGGCGCCCTTCGACGCCCTTCCCGACCTCACCCCCATCATCGGCTACACGGATGACCTCGGCGTGCTCTCTTTCGGGCTGGTGACCATTGCCTGTTACATCAACGAAGGCGTGCGCGCCAATGCCCGCCGGCAGCTGGGCAAGTGGTTTAAGGAATATAATGAAGAAGACTTGCTGGAGGTGGATGCAAAGCTATAGGCTGGTCGTCTGTTATCTGTTGAACCAGCAACAAACAACAAACAACAGGCAACAAACAACTTAAAATCATTCCAAATTAGGCCAAATGCTTTTCTGGTTATTTGTTTTTTCGCAACTTTGATCGTAATTCCGGCACTTACCTTATATCTACCCATACTCAATACAATCCCAGAAACAGCCGACCCAATATGATCCCGGGTGAACTCCTGCCATGATGTGGCTTGGCATGCAGGCTATGTGGGGTAATGCTCGAAGTTGACAGGCCCTGAAACTCCGAACCTACGGCCCCCCAGCCCTGAATTCCAAATTTTCGGCCCCGAAAACCCCATCAACTGAAAATCATTTTCCCATGAGATACGACCCTGTTAATCCGGCCCTCTTTCAGTCCAACCGCAAGCGCTTCATGCGCAAGATGCAACCGGACTCGATCGCCATTTTCCAGTCCAATGACCTCATGCCGCGCAGCGGGGATACCTTTTTCCCCTTCCGGCAAAACTCAGGGCTGTTCTATCTGAGCGGGCTCGACCAGGAAGATACCGTCCTGGTGCTCTTTCCCGATTGCATCAAGGAAGGCTTCCAGGAGGTGGCCTTTATCAAGCGGGCGGATGAACATACCGCGATGTGGGAAGGGGCAAAATTGTCCAGGGAAGAGGCCAGCGCCATTTCCGGCATTGAAAGAATATACTGGCTGGATGAAATGGACAAAATCCTGCACGAACTCATCCTGCTGTCCAGGCGCATCTACCTCAATCTCAACGAGCACGACCGCTTCCAGTCGGAAGTCCTGACCCGGGATGTGCGTTTTTCCAAACAGCTCATGGAGCGTTATCCCCTGCACAAATACCACCGCTCGCAGCCCATCCTGAAGAAGCTGGCCATGGTGAAATCTCAGTTCGAGGTGGAACTCATAAAGCAGTCGATCGATATCACCGGCAAGGCTTTCCGCCGCATACTGGAAAAAACCCGGCCGGGCATGATGGAATACGAACTCGAAGCGGAGGTCATCCACGAATTCATCAGGAACGGGGCCAGCGGCCATGCTTACGAGCCCATCGTCGCCAGCGGCAGGAACAGCTGCGTTCTGCACTATATACAGAACAACCAGCAGTGCAAGGACGGCGACCTGCTATTGCTCGATTTCGGCGCCGAATATGCCAACTATGCTTCCGACCTCAGCCGCACCATACCGGTCAACGGGCAATACACTTCCCGGCAGCGCGCCGTTTACGAGGCGGTGCTGCGCGTACTGAAAGGCGCCCGCCAGATGCTCGTCCCGGGTACTACCATCGAGGAGTACCACAAAGAGGTCGGCAAAATGGTGGAAAGCGAGCTACTGAAGCTCAAACTGCTCGATAAAACCGATATCAAGAACCAGGACGAAAAATACCCTGCCTATAAAAAGTTCTTCATGCACGGCACTTCCCACCACCTTGGCCTGGATGTGCACGACTTATCCCACCGCTACGACCCCATACAGGCAGGTATGGTGTTCACCTGTGAGCCGGGCATCTATATCCGCGAGGAAAGCCTGGGCGTGCGCCTGGAGAACGACATCCTCGTCACCGACCACGGCCCGGTCGACCTGATGGCGGACATCCCCATTGAGGCGGAGGCCATCGAGGAACTGATGCATGCGGAAGTGGCGGCGCAGTAGCGGTGAGAATCCTCTGGCCGGGAAAGGGTTCAATCAGATTGAATCCATCATGGCACACACCCTCATTTCATGTATTTGCCCGGGCCCCGGCATTTAACAAACCAATTCTCATGCAACAACGCATACCGTTGGCCATGTTCGCCTCCTTTTTATTGCTGCTTCCGGCAACTCACGCCCAGTATGAGGACGTTTTTCCCGCCCTTGACGGCCCGGCCCTCATCGCTGCCCTTCAGAACAGCTATTCGCCGGAACAGGCGCTGCCCTTCTCCAACTCCCGCGATACCCTCTTTTCCCGCGTCGATGCCCGCAACGACAGCCTTACCTGTGTCTACACCGGCTACGCCATCTTCCTGGATCCGGCGCAGGACCCTACCATGGACGCTTTCGCCAAGGGCATCAATACCGAGCACACCTACCCGCGGGCTTTCGGCGCCGACCAGGAGCCGGCCCTTGCCGATATGCACCACCTCTTTCCCACCCGCGAGGACGTCAACGCCGCCCGCGGCAACCTGCCCTTCCGGGAAGTGCCCGACGGGCAAACTCAGAACTGGTTCTATCTGGACCAGCAGCAGGGCAGCGTTCCTTCCGCCAACCGGGATTTGTACAGCGAATACGCGCCTGCCGGCTTCGAACCCCCCGAGGCCCAAAAGGGCAACGTGGCCCGCGCCATGTTCTACTTCTACACCATCTATCGCGATGCGGCCAATGCGGCGGACCCCAGCTTCTTCGGGTCACAGCGCGAAACCCTCTGCGAATGGCACCTCGCCGACCCCGTGGATGATGAAGAATACGAACGCACTCAGAAAATCGCCTTCTACCAGGGCAACCCCAACCCCTTTGTGCTGGACTGTACGGTGGCGCAGCGCGCCTATTGTACGGAATTTTCTGAACCCTGCGGCCCGGTGGCAGTGGAAGAACTTACGGGAAAAGAGGAGCTACAGCTCATAGTCGTTCCCAACCCGGTTCGGGATATTGCTACCCTGCGGTATCAACTTCCGGAAGGCGGAGCGGTGCAACTACAGATCTTCGATGCTTCCGGCCGCCGGCTGCTTCAGCAGAGGCTGGGCGATCAGCCGGCCGGGGCCCACAGCTATACTTTAAATGTGGCGCCGTTCAGCGGCCCCTTCCTGTTTTGCCGGCTGCTGCTGTTCTATGAAAAAGAGATGGCGTCCATTTCCTGTAAGATCATCAGGGGGGTGGCCCGGTAGCGATGAAAGGCAACCAGGAACAATATAACGCCGGACAGGAGAAAAGAGGCCAAAAATGCCGATAAGGATTTATGTTACAGAGCACTAATACCCGAACCGCGGATTCACCACATTATTGTAGATACTTCCAAAAGTATAGGAAAACCCCAGGCTGGTGGCCAGGCGGAAGTTGGTGGCTTGCTGGCGTTGCTGCAGCAGCACCTCCTCTTTGGCCAGGCCGGAACGGGGCAGGCCCACCTGGTTGCGGATAAAGGAGAGGTCACAGCTCAGGTCCAGCGTCAGGCCCTGGAACAGGTTGAGGCTCAGGCCCGCCCACAGGTTGAACTGGTGGCGGGAAGGCTCGTTAAGAAAGCTTATCACTTCGATGTAGGAGGATGCCTCTCCCCACTGCTCTTTCAACTCCAGGGCAAGCTGCAATTCACAGGCTACGAAGCCCTCCCGGATTTTGTTGTATATGGTGGTATCATTGTAATGGCGGCGATCGTAGCCCAGTTCCGAGGTGAAGCGCAGCTGGCGGCGGCTCGACTCGGAATAGGGGAACAGGTTGTATTCCAATGCCGCCCAATATCGGTACTGAAACCTCAGGTTTTCGAACCAGGAGGACCGGAACTCCACCTCTCCGCCA
Organism: uncultured Phaeodactylibacter sp.; assembly: GCA_964418125.1. GTDB lineage: Bacteria > Bacteroidota > Bacteroidia > Chitinophagales > Saprospiraceae > JACJXW01. Next base: position 75,180 of record CAYQKY010000018.1, on the reverse strand, counting down.
TACGACCAGTGGTCGCTGATGCTTTTGATGGCCACATTGGAAGAATACAACTCCCGGGAGATGCTGCGCACCTGCCCGCCTTCCGTCTGAAAAAGGCTTTCATCCCACCCCAGGAAATTATAGGACTGCAGGCGAATCTCCGGTGTGACCTTGCGGATGAGCGCCGTGCTCCTCAGGTGGGAAGAGCGGTAGGAAGCTTCCTTGCGGTAGCGGCCGCTGGCGGAAAGAGTAAAGACCCAGTTTCGCCAGGGGTCGGAAGGAGCCGCTTCTTCCTTTGCTTCGGGCTGGTAGGAAAAGCTGAGATATTGCCGGTAGGAGGTCCTTGCCAGGAAGGGGAGCAAGGCGGCTTCCAGCTTAGCTGCGAGTTGTTCATTCTGTTCGTTTTCGGAAGAGCCCAGCGGCAGGATGAACTTCAGGCTGTCGTTCATGCCGGCAAAGTGGCCCTGGCCGATCAGTTCGTACTGTACTTCTTTGCCCCGGGCAGCAGTAGGCCATTGGCTGGCGATCAGGTGCAGGTCGGCCAGTTGCCGGCTTCGCACGTATTCCAGGTAGGGCAGGTGCTGGCGCAGGTGATCCTGGCTGCAGAATGAACAATCGATGTACAGGCGGAGGGCATCCGTTTTTTCCTGGGCGGAAAGAGTGAAGGCGAGCAGGCTAACGAACAGCAGAGTGATCAGGCTTCTCATCTTTTTTCCCCGAAAATAGAGCCGCTTCGCCACTGCTTTCCGAAAAGTAGAACAACGGCAGGCCAGAGTAGAAAAACTACCGCTTTCGCCCTGAGATGCCGAAAATGAGGAATAAAACTGCATTCATAGCCCTAAAACATCCTCTCTTCTACTTTCGGCCGCCGCTTGCCTGAATTTTCCGACCTTCGGGATGGGCATGTTGTCAGTTGCCCGTTGGCCGTTCTCAGAAGCTGTTTGAATTTAGCTTTTGAAATTTGTCATAGGCCATTTTTCGCCAATCAAGGCACGCCCGCCCGCCTGCCTGCCGGCCTGCGGCCCCGCAGGCGGGCTGTGCCAGCGGCCGGCAGGGAACCTGATAGCCATAGCTATCAAGGTGAGGACGGAACAGTTTACCCCGTACCTGAAATGTCGGGGAAGAGTGGCGAAAAAAGGGCCATGACAAAATCGAAGTGTTAAATTCAAACAGCTTCTCAGGAACCCAGCCTGTCCCCGCTGCGCTCAGCCGGGTAAAAAAACCAGAAACCCCAAAAACTCAGAAACCAAAAATCACCGCAAAAACCAGCGCATGAACCATCGCGCCAAAAATATCCTCCTCCACCTGGCCTTCTGGGGCCTGTATGTGCTCAGCGAATACCTGGCCAATGTTTTTCACTACCGGCCCTGGGAGCGCCATCTGCTGTGGATACACATTGCGGAAGGCCTGCCCACTATCATCCTGCCTGCCTACCTCACTGCCTACTGGCTTGTGCCGCGCTACCTTGAGAAGAACCGGATATGGCCTTTCCTGTTGGGTATCGCCGCCATGGCGGCCCTCGTCTTCGCCGGCCGCCTGGGCGCGTTGTATCTTTGGATCGGGCTGGAGGCAGGAAGCGATGTTTATATCCCCCCCAGCAAAGTACTGAAAAATGTGATCCGTGACTATTCGGTGATCGCCCTGGCCGTCTGCCTGAAGATTATCGCCGACTGGCGGCGGCAGCGGCAGCTCAACCGGCAATTGTACGAAGCAAAGGCCGAAACGGAACTGCAATTGCTCAAAGCCCAGTTGCATCCTCACTTTTTATTCAATACCTTGAACAACATCTACGGCCTGAGCCTGCAGCGGCCGGATAAAGTGCCGGACAGCATTATCCGCCTGTCGAAAATCCTGGATTACCTGGTCTATTACAGCCAGAAAGAGGAGATCGCCCTGAACAAGGAAGTGGAGCTGATCCGCAACTACCTCGCCCTGGAACAAATGCGCTATGGCAAAAAGCTGCAACTTGTGGCGGAACTGCCCAAAGTGGCGGAAAAGGTCAAAGCCAGCCCGCTATTGCTGTTACCCTTTGTGGAGAATGCCTTTAAACACGGCGCCAAAGGGGAAGATGGCCGGTGGTGGATCAAAATGCGCCTGCAACTGGCTGATGGCCGGCTGGTCTTTTCCATCGAAAACAGCAAAGGGGTTACACCCTTGCCGGAAAACGGCGGCATCGGCCTGAAGAACATCCGCGAACGGCTGGCCCTGCTCTACCCCAAACGCCATAAACTGACGATCGACGATTCGGAAAGCGTTTTCAGCGTCCGTATGGAAATAACCCTGTGAGCCTTAAAACCGCAAAACCTCCCCCATGCCCACCTGCTACATCATAGACGACGAACCCATCGCCATCGGCATCATCCGCCACTACCTTAATAAGCTGGGCGGCTTTGAAGTCAAAGGAAGCTTCGAAGATTCCCTGGAAGCCTTCCAGGCCCTCAAAAAGGAGCCGGTGGATCTTATCTTCCTGGACATACAGATGCCCGGCCTCTCCGGGCTGGAGATGCTGAAGGCCCTCTCCCGCAAACCGGCCGTCATCCTCACCACCGCCCACCGGGAGTACGCCCTGGATGGTTTCGAGCTGGACGTGGCCGACTACCTGCTCAAGCCCATCGAGTTCCAGCGCTTCCTGAAGGCCATCGACAAATTTCTGGAAAGGGAAAAAATGAGCAGGGCTGTTGCAGCCGCCCCATCCGAAGCCAGCATCCTGGTGCGCGCCAACCGCAAGTCTATCCGGGTACGGCTGTCGGATATCCTGTACATCGAGGGGTTGAAGGACTATGTCAGGATCGTCCTGCCGGAAGAGAAATTACTGTCCAAAGAACTGATCGGGGATATCGAACAGCGCCTCCCGCCGGAGCAGTTCTTCCGCATTCACCGCTCCTTCATCGTGCCGCGGGATAAGATCGGCGCCTTCACTGCTCTGGACGTGGAGATCGGGAAGTATGAGATACCGATCGGGCGGACGTATAAGGAGGCCTTTATGAAATGGATCGGAGAGTAAGGGCGCCCTTCCCTGCCAGCAACATAGCCATATAACAATTACCCCCGGCCTAACCACATCAAGCTTCCCATCCGAAGCAGAATGGCCTGCCGGCGCAGTATCATTCTCCCACCGGCTGCCCGAATGTGATCCGGTGCCCGTCGGCCGTCTGGAGGTGAAATTCCCGCATGCCCCACGGCTTATCCACAGGAGGATGGCGTATAGAAGCCCCTTTTTCGGAAAATTCCCGGTACAAGGCGTCGATATTCTCGCAAACCAGATAAGCGAAATAAGAATGGTCGCCCAGGTCGTGAGGCGGAATAGCGTCGGTGCATTCTCCCAGCATCAGGTAACAGGCGCCGCGCCGGGCAAAGCGCCAGCCGGGATCGCCCACTTCGAATATCTCAAATCCGAGGACATCGCGGTACCAGGCGGCGGAGCGCTGCACATCAGGTACTGCCAGTACATAACGAGCGGAGGTGATGGACATGGTTTTTTTTATTGTTCGGTGATAAGGGCTGCGGTTTGTTAAATTTTTCCGCAATAAAATGGTTTTAATACGAAAAAACAAGTTTAATTTACTAAAATTTGTTAAATTTGAAATTATTTAAGCTTGGTTCTTGATGACAAAAAATGAATGCCCCTCCACCAGCCCATAGTAAGCAATCGTCCCCATCTCCGGAGAGGAAAACCTCATATGCGTTTACGATCTTCCTGCTTATTGTTATTGCTGCGGCAGGAATTCAAATTGGTGACAAATGGTATCCATATGATAAAGAAAAAGAACTGCTAAAAAAACAACTGGCCCCCTATGAAGAAGCGGAACAATATGCTCTTTTAGCCAGTAGAGATGGATGGTATGATTGTTGTAATTGTCCTGCTGAAAAGGTATTTTTGCTAAGAGGTGAAGTATGGAAGTACGGGTCTACGATCAAGAAAAATCGTCACTCTGAAAGTTTTTTGGAGCAGAACAAAGTAGAATATATTGTACAATTCGACGGAGATTTAACTGCCTGCCGAAGGGAAGAAATAAGAAAAATCCGGATGTACAAATTTTCGGCGGAGAACAGGAAAAGAGAGATTGCTAAACGACTGAAAAGGCCTCCGGGTAATTGCAGGAATTCTTAACCCACTCTGTATATGTTGGTACAAAGGATGATACATTCAGACCTGACCGATAAGGTAGACAGTTACTCACTGGATGATGCTTTAAGGGAATTGGATACTCCTTTAGTCGTCACCTTTGTAGCGCTAAAGGATAATTATACGCCGGAAGGGATCAAGCAGGAAGGCGGAAAAACTTACCTTACTATTCGGCTTCCTTATGAAAAGATAAAAAAATGCAAAGGGAATGCTCTGGATTTAATGATATTTAGTTTGCTTTCTCAAATACGCCACCTCAAACACCTGGACTGGTATAATTTGTACTATGATATTAAGAGGGAACTCCTTAAAAATCAGGCCGCCTGAACGACAATGCAGCAACTACTCCGATCCCTCCAATCCGCCCTCGACGGGGAACTCCACTACGGCCGCCTCATGCGCCACCTCTACGCCACCGACGCTTCCGTGTACCGGGAACTGCCGCTGGCCGTCGCCCTTCCCAAACATGGGGAAGACATCCGCAAGGTGATCCTTTTTGCCCGGGAGCACGGCCTTTCCATCATCCCACGCGCGGCGGGCACCTCGCTGGCGGGGCAATGCGTGGGCAACGGCATCGTTGTCGATATTTCCAAATACATGAACCGCATCCTGGAGGTGAACGCCGGCGAAGGCTGGGTGCGGGTGCAGCCCGGCGTCGTCCGCGATGAGCTGAACCTCTTCCTGAAAGGCCACGGCCTGTTCTTCGGCCCCGACACTTCCACTGCCAACCGCGCCATGATCGGCGGCATGGTGGGCAACAACTCCTGCGGAACAACGTCTATTGTCTACGGATCCACGCGCGACCACGTGCTGGAGCTGCAAACCATCCTCAGCGACGGCTCCGATGCTAACTTCCGCGCCCTCGGCCCGGAGGAATTGGAACAGAAGCTGCGAGGCGACGGGCTGGAAAACCGGGTGTACCGGCAAATTTACGAAGCCCTGAGCCGTCCTGAACAGCAGCAGGCCATCCGGGAGAGCTACCCCAGGGCGAGCATCCACCGCCGCAATACCGGCTACGCCGTCGATGTGCTGCTGGACGGGCAGCCCTTCCGGCCGGAGGGCAAACCCTTCAACCTGTGCAAGCTGCTCACAGGCTCGGAGGGCACCCTGGCGTTCACCACGGAGATCAAGCTGCACGCCGACCCCCTGCCCAGGCCCCATGATGTAGTCGTCTGCGCTCACTTCAGCAGCATCGACGAGTCCATGGAGGCGGTGCTTATAGCCATGGCTTCCCGGCCTACCGCCTGCGAGCTGATGGATAAGTTCCTGATGGATCTGACCAAATACAACATCGAGCAGCGCAAGAACCGCTTTTTCGTAGAAGGCGACCCCGCCGCCATTCTGATGATAGAATTCCGCGCCGACACTTCCGAAGAGGCCGCCACACAGGCGGAGGCCATGATCGCAGCTATGAAGCATAAAGGCCTGGGCTATGCCTACCCCATCGTTTCGGCGCCGAAGACGAAGCAGGTGTGGGACCTGCGCAAGGCCGGCCTGGGCATCATGTCCAACCTGGAAGGCGACCCCAAGCCGGTAGCCTGCATCGAAGATACGGCGGTCGATATTCAAAATCTGCCCGCCTACATCCGGGAGTTCACCCGGCTGATGGCGGGCTTCGGCCAACAGGCGGTCTATTACGCCCATGCCGGCGCCGGCGAGCTGCACCTGCGCCCCATCCTCAACCTGAAAGAGGCCGAAGGGCAACGGCTCTTCCACGATATTACCGAATCCGTCGCCCGCCTGGTCAAAAAATACGGCGGCTCCCTGAGCGGCGAGCATGGCGACGGACGGGTGCGCGCCGAGTTCATCCCCCTGATGATCGGCGAGCAGAACTACGAGCTGCTCAGGGAAATAAAACATACCTGGGACCCGCATAACATCTTCAACCCCGGCAAGATCGTCGATGCGCCGCCGATGAACAGCTCGCTGCGCTACAAGGCCGGCCAGGAGACCCCGGAGTTCGACACCGTTTTCGACTTCACCCAAACGCAGGGCATCCTGCGCGCCGCCGAGAAGTGCAACGGCTCGGGCGACTGCCGCAAGCTCTCCTTCGCCGGCGGCACCATGTGCCCCAGCTATCGAGCCACCCGCGACGAGAAGGACACCACCCGCGCCCGCGCCAACGCCCTGCGCGAGTTCCTGACCATGAACGTGAAGGAGAACCCCTTCAACCACCTGGAGATCCATGAAGCGATGGACCTCTGCTTGTCCTGTAAGGGGTGCACCGCCGAGTGCCCCTCCAACGTGGATATGGCTACGCTGAAGGCGGAGTTCCTGCATCAATATTACAAATCGAATGGCGTGCCGCTGCGCTCCCGCGCCTTCGCCAATTTCGGGCGGCTGAACGGGCTGGCATCTCTGGCGCCGGGCCTGAGCAACTTCTTCCTCAGCAATACCTTCTTCAGCGGGCTAATGAAGCGTTTCCTGAACGTGGCTCCCCAACGATCCCTGCCCCTGCTCCATTCCACCACCCTCCGCCGCTGGTTTGCCAAAAACCGGGCGAAGCTGCTGCCTGCTTCCGATCCGGCAGGCGCCGTGTGGTTCTTCTGTGACGAATTTACCAACTACAACGACACGGCCATTGGCATCAAGGCCATCGAACTGCTCAACCGCCTGGGATACGAGGTGCGCATGATCGATCACGAGGAGAGCGGGCGGGCCCACTTCTCGAAAGGGATGCTGACGGAGGCCCAGGGTATGGCACGGCGAAATGTGGAAATATTCAAAGACATCGTTACCGCCGATACGCCCCTGCTCGGCGTAGAGCCCTCCGCCATCCTCGGCTTCCGCGACGAATACCCCCGCCTGGTGCGCCCGGAGCATCGGGAGACCGCCCGGGCCCTGGGCCAGAACGCCCTGATGATAGAGGAGTTCCTGGCCCGCGAGATCGGGGCCGGCCGAATCCGGGCGGAGCAGTTCACGACTGAGCCCCGGCACATCCTGCTGCACGGCCACTGTCACCAGAAGTCGCTGGCCAGCGTGGATGTCTCCGCCTTTGCCCTAAGCCTGCCCCAAAACTATACGGTGGAGGTGATCCCCTCCGGCTGCTGCGGCATGGCCGGCTCCTTCGGCTACGAGGCGGAGCACTACGAAGTGAGTATGAAGGTGGGGGAAGAGGTGCTGTTTCCGGCGGTGCGGAAGGCTTCCCAGGAAACCATTATTGCTGTGCCGGGCACCAGTTGCCGCCATCAGATCAAGGATGGGGCGGAGCGGGAGGCGCTGCACCCGGTAGAGGTGTTGTGGAGGGCGTTGGGTTAGGGTTTCAAGTGATGGCTCAACCGTTCTAAGGCGAGGTTCCTGATATCATTTGGCACCTCGCCAATCTTTCCCAGTATTTTTGCGGATGGAAGAACAGCGAGAAAACCAAGGCGGATTATAGAACTTTTTAAAAGTCCGGTGGTTGGGAAGTACCCTTCTTTGCCGTTCAGCAATATATCGAAATCCTTTACTTCTTGATGGAGTTGAGTTGATACGCCACAAAGCAGCCAGTCATTGAATGGAGGCATTTGCTTTAGCATAATCCGGCTCATCCTCTCCATAAGCCCTGCTAAGAGAAGCCGATGCCCCCTGCTGCCATTCCCCTGCTTCTGTTTCCATAAAGGCGTTAATATCCAAAAGCTTGAGAATACTGCGCAGCACCCATCCTTCCTCCGTCTGCTTTATTTTCTCAATGATTTTCTCCCGGGCAATCTGGATATCTATCAGCGTCAGTTTTTGATTTTTTTAAATTTATGCAATTAATTGCAGCTTTCCATTCAAAACATATTGATGAAACTCAAAAGGACATGAAAAAAGTTCTCCTGATGCTTTTTCCCTTTTTAACAATTTCAATTGTAGCCTCCGCCATAAACCCCTCCCGCCAGTACATCAACACTCCCGACTCTCTGGGGTTGGAATACGAGGCCCTTGAGGTTGCTACCCCGGACGGCTACGCTCTGAACACCTGGATCTATGCGCCCAACCCGGAAAAGGACAACGAGACGGTGCTGGTCCTGGCCTACGGTGATGCGGGCAACATGTCGTACTTTGTCTACCACGCAGCTGCTTTTGTCCAGCAAGGCTTCACTGTAGTGACGTTCGACTACCGGGGCTTTGGCCAGAATTCGGATTTTCCCATCCGAAGGGATTACCTGTACCATAAGGAGTTTCTCGACGACCTCTCTGCGGCTGTGGCTTTCGCAAAAGCCAACATTCCCCACCGAAGGCTTGGCATCTGGGCGCTTTCCATGGGCAGCATCCTGGCCACTCAAGCCGCCGCCCGGAAGAAGGCCCCCATCGATTTTATTATTGCCGAAGGCTTCGTTGTCGATACCGGCCAACAGGTAAACCGGATCAAATCTCTGAAAGGTAAAGCAGTAATCCTGCCCGAGCCGGCCGGCCGGTATCGGCGGGCAGTTCGCAGGGCCAAAATCCCCTTACTTGTATTTGCCGCTACGGAAGACGAGATCACTACGCTGGCCGATGTGGAAGGGCTGGCCGCCGGCAAAAAAAGCCCCTGCCGGGTGATCCCTTACGAGGGCGGCCACCTCAGAGGCTTCCAGGCCCTATCCAAACGTAGTTTCGGGGACGGCTATGTGGTGGAGGTGATCCGTTTTTTGCAGGAAAATGAGGGTTAAGTCTTTAGAAAAAACTATATTTTCACGCCGCACCCCCTCTTCCCGGTTCGGAAAGGGAGCATGTCAATAAAGGGGATATCTCCAAGCGTTACGCTTCCGAAGAAGCCCGGCTCCGGCTGTGTTTTGGTTTCTGGCATTCCCGCCTGATCCCACGCTGCCGGAATGCCAGAAACCAAAACAAAAAAAACCTAACCATGCCAAAACAACTCATCGAATGCGTGCCCAACTTCAGCGAGGGGCGCGACATGGACATCATCAAGCAGATCACCGACGAAATTGAAAGCGTAGAAGGCGCCAAGCTGCTCGACGTCGACCCCGGCAAGGCCACCAACCGCACGGTGGTGACCTTCGTGGGCGAGCCCGAGCCCGTAGTGCAGGCCGCCTTCCTGGCCATCAAAAAGGCCGCCGAGCTGATCGACATGCGCAAGCACAAGGGCGAGCACCCCCGTATGGGCGCTACCGACGTCTGTCCGCTGATCCCCATTTCCAATATCACCATGGAGGAGACGGTGGAATGGGCGCACAAGTTGGGCGAGATGGCCGGCAAGGAGCTGGGCATACCATTATATCTGTATGAATACGCCGCCAGCAAACCGGAGTGGAAAAACCTGGCCACCGTTCGCGCCGGCGAGTACGAGGCCCTGCCCGAAAAGCTGGAAAAGCCGGAGTGGAAACCGGACTACGGCCCGGCCCGCTTCAACGCCCGCGCCGGCGCCACCGCCATCGGCGCCCGCGACTTTCTCATCGCCTATAACGTCAACCTCAACACTACCTCGGTGCGCCGCGCCAACTCGGTGGCCTTCGACGTGCGCGAGAAAGGAAGGGTAAAACGGGAAAAAGGTAAAGTCCACAACCCCGTCGTTCGGGACGAAAGCGGAGAGCCCGTCCGCGAGCCCGGCGCCTGCAAGGGGGTGAAGGCCATCGGCTGGTTCATCGAAGAGTACGGCATCGCTCAGATCTCGATGAACATCACCAACATCAAGGAAACGCCCCTGCACATTGCCTTCGAGGAATGCCGCAAGAGCGCCAACCGCCGCGGCCTGCGGGTCACCGGCTCCGAGCTGGTAGGCCTGGTGCCCCTGAAGGTCATGCTCGACGCAGGCCATTACTTCCTGAAACAGCAGCGCCGATCCCTCGGCGTCTCGGAAGAGGAAGTCATCAAGATCGCCGTCAGGTCCCTGGGGCTGGACGAACTGGGCCCCTTCGACGCCCAAAAGAAGATCATCGAATACCAGTTGCGGGAAGACACGCCCACGCCCCTGCTGGATATGAACCTGCGCGCTTTCGCCAATGAAACCGCCTCGGAAAGCGTAGCGCCGGGCGGCGGCTCCATCGCCGCCTACGTGGGCGCCCTGGGCGCTTCCCTCGGCACCATGGTGGCCAACCTGTCCTCCCACCGCCGGGTATGGGACCATCGCTGGGAAGAATTCTCCGAATGGGCGGAGAAAGGGCAGAAAATAAAAGACGCCCTGCTCAACCTGGTCGACGAAGACACCCGGGCCTTCAACCGCATTATCGAGGCTGTGCGCATGCCTAAAAGCACGGAAGAGGAGAAAGCCGAAAGAGAACAGGCTATGCAGGAGGCCACCAAATACGCCACCGAAGTTCCGTTCCAGACCATGGAGCTGGCCCTGCAATCCTTCGAAGTAGCGAAAGCCATGGCTGCCGAAGGCAACCCCAACTCCGCCAGCGATGCCGGCGTCGGGGCCCTCTGCGCCCGCGCCGCCATACACGGCGCCCTGCTCAATGTGCAGATCAATGCCAAGGGGCTGAAAGACAAGGCCTTCGCGGAAGACATTACCGCCAGGGCAGAGAAAATTGCGAAAGAGGCGGACGGGCTGGAGAAAGAGGTGCTTGGTATTGTAAGGAAGAAGGTGGAGGAGGAGGCCTGACCGGTGTTCTGTATTTACCATTCGCCGCGGGCAATGAAGCAGTGGAACAATGAAACCAGGAGGCCACGAACCTGTGAAACAATGGAGCAATGAACCTGTCGCCAAACTTCCTCCGGCAGCCACGGGCCAGGCCGCAGGGAAACCGCTCTCCAGCCTGGGGGGACAGAAGGGAGAGCGGTTTCCCTGCAAAAAAAAAGCAGCTCCGGAGGAGCTCCGGAGCTGCAAAAAACCAACTTCAAAAGGGGGTTAAGCGTGACTCTTCAATGTTATAGGGCAAAACGGAGCCACGATACTCATTAAAGTATTTTTCAAGAATAACCCTGATGTTATCAACGGATAACGAACCGATAGTGCTGCCATGGTGACAAAAGTGGCATACGTACGGAAAGGCCACAATGTGGCGCTATAGGTTTGACAGTTGCTCAGAGGACGTTTAGGGTGTATCCTCTTATTCCGGAGTATATATCGGTTCCTGGAAAGGAAATTTGTGGCCTGATGGCTAATTCAGTTAATCAGATCCGGAAGCAAAGTTATTAAAATTCCTTACAAAAGTCAACCTGTTATTTTCAAGCTACAGCAGCGGTAAGGAAAGGTTCTTCGCTGCTGCATCGAGCTCTTCGTAGAAATCCGCTCCGAATTTTCGGATGAGGGCCTCTTTAAGGAATCGGTAAACCGGCAATTGCTGTTGTTTGCCCAACTCACAGGCTGCGGAGCATATCTCCCAGCGGTCGTAATTTAGCCGTTGCAGGCCTACCCGTTCGTCTACGGCGGCGCGGACCGGGTAGAGGTGGCAGGAGATGGGTTTTTTGAAGTCTGTTTTCCCGGCGTGGTAGGCCTGCTCTATCCCGCATTTGGCGACGCCTTTTTCATCGTAATTCATGTAGGCGCACGGGCCGCCGTCGATGAGCGGGGTAGCGTAGCCGCCGCTGTCTTCATCATAGGTGTAGAGCCCTTCCTTTTTAATAGTGGCCAGGCCCTGTGGGCGCAGGAAGGGTTTTATCTCTTCGAATATCTGTTCCAGCGTGTATCGTTCTTCCGGCTCCAGGGGGGCGCCCAGGTCCCCTTCCCAGCAACAGGCTCCCTTGCAGGCAGTGAGGTTGCAGAGGAACTGCTCCCGGATAATATCGTCACTGATCAGTACTTCGCCTATCATCAACATAGCTGTGCATTGTTAAAACTGAAAAAATGAACCTGGCTACCCACAAAGTCAACCCCCGAATCAGGGCGCAAAATTACACCTTTACACACATGGATACAAGTAATGAAACCCGCCAATTCCTTCCTTTCTTCCGTCGCCCCGCATCCCAAAGCCGCTGAATTATGAAGTACATAACCAGGTTAACGCCCAAAAATTGTATTTTGCGGCAAGACAACCGAAAAATGTATTATGAAGAAACTGACACTTTTCTTTCTAGTCCTTTCCCTGGCACCGGGCCTGTCAGCACAGCAGGAAAATGATGCGGCCCGCAAAGCTACTGAAGAGGCGGCAGCCTTGTATCAACTCGATAAAAAGCAGGCAGAAGAGATGTACCAGATCCAGGAGCGCCGGTTCCGCAACCTGGCTTCCATTGAAGAACTGCGGCAGTCCGATTACCGGCTTTTCCTGCAAAAAAAGAATTCGGTACGGGAGGGAATGCTTGCTTCTACACGGCGATTACTGACGGAGGCCCAGATGGAGATATTCAAACAAAAACTCGTCGAACGGAGGAAGAAGGAGTCGGCCCTTGCCGAAAAGCTGAAGCAGGAAGGCGCTACCAGAGAGGAAATACAACTGGCCATGTGGGAACTGGAATAACCCCCCTCAAAAAGCGGTCCGTCAAGGGCCGCTTTTTTTCTTATCGAAAAACTTTTTAAATGTTTTATCTGTAACATTGACTGATGGCGGAACAATCGTTACCCGGTTGCTCCTTTCAGCAAAGTAAGTTTTGGAAAAATATTTACCTTTAACCTCCTGGAAAGTAAATCCGGGAAATGGGCGTTTCCCCCCCCCGGAAACAGTTGCAAAGCCTTTCTTTTTTCCGGATATTTCACCTGAACTCTGGCAGCGGGTAGCTGTTACTTTTTCATTGGAGCGAGAGAAAATTCTAAGATTTATAAACACTCATTAATCATTAATAAATAGATGGATCCCCTAAAACAGAAATTCAATAAAAAAGCTTCCGAACTTAGAGATGAGGTCAAAGGAATGCTCAAGAAACATGGAGACAAAAAAGTCGATGAAGTAAAACTCAGGCAGATCTACGGCGGCGCCCGCGGCGTAAAAATGATGGTCTGGGAAACTTCTCAGCTGGACCCCATCAAGGGTATCAGTTTCCGCGGCCATTACATCCCGGAACTGCGCGAGAAACTTCCCAAAGGGCCTGATGGCAAGGAGCCCCGCCCGGAGGGATTGTTCTGGCTGATGCTGGTCGGTGAGATACCGACAGATGAAGAAGTCCACTGGTTGACTCAGCAATGGACGCGGCGGAGCAACGTCCCCGAGCATGTCTTCCAGTTGTTGGACAGCCTGCCTGCCAGTACGCATCCGATGACCCAGTTCATTACGGCCATTGCTTCCATGCAGACGGAGAGCTGTTTTGCCCGTCGTTATGATGAAGGGATCAACAAGGCCGATTACTGGGACCCTACCTATGAGGACACGATGAACCTGATCGCCCGCCTGCCCCGGGTCGCAGCTTACATCTATCGCCGCACTTATCATAACGGGGACCATATCGCTCCGGATATCGCCCAGGACTGGGCCGGCAATTTCGCTCAGATGCTGGGCATGGGAGACCCCGGCTTCAAGAACTTGATGCGCCTCTATCTGACCATCCACGCCGACCACGAAGGTGGCAACGCATCGGCCCATACCACTCACCTGGTTGGGTCTACCCTCAGTGACGCTTATCTATCGCTGGCTGCCGGGATGAGCGCCCTGGCGGGCCCGCTCCACGGCCTGGCCAACCAGGAGGTCATCAAATGGATCTTCAGCATGCTGGACGCCCTGGGCACCACCAAGCCCACCAAAGAACAGATCGCAGATTATGTGAACAGCACACTGGCTGCCGGCCAGGTCATCCCCGGCTACGGCCATGCTGTTCTCCGGGAGCCCGACCCCCGCTTCATCGCCCAGAAGCGCTTTGCAGAAGCCTACATCAAGGATGATGATATCGTCAACGTGGTATGGAAGGTATTTGAAGTAGTGCCGCCAATACTCCAGGACCTGGGCAAAGTCAAGAACCCCTGGCCCAACGTCGATGCCCACTCCGGAGCATTGCTCGTTCATTATGGCCTCAAGGAATATAGCTTCTATACCGTCCTCTTTGGGGTATCGCGCGCTCTGGGCGTGCTTTCCTCCCTGTGCTGGGCACGGGCCCTTGGCTTCCCGCTGGAACGCCCCAAGTCCGTAACTACCAATTGGGTGAAAAACTTCCTGGGGCAGGAACAGGCGGCTGCGAAAGAAGGATAGGAGTTGCCATACGGCCGGCTGCCCGGTTTGGGTGCAGCTAAAGAATGTGTAGCAGTATTGGTTGGAGGCAGCCGGCTTAAAGTTTAGCAAACCCTTGCCGGCAAAAGCAGGCCTGTGGCACGATTGTAAAAGAAAATTTTTCCAAACCGCTTCCAGTCTCTAAAAATCCTTTATTTTTGGGCGGTTACAAAACATCATCCAAACTACTCTTAAGCATGAACTTTCCGGACAACCTGAAGTACACCAGCGACCACGAATGGATCCGCGTTGAAGGCGGTAAAATCGCCTATGTAGGCATTACCGATTTCGCGCAAAGTGAATTGGATGAATTGGTCTACATTGAAGTAGATACTGTTGGAGAAAACCTCTCTCAGGGGGAAGTATTCGGCACCGTTGAAGCGGTTAAGACCACCTCCGACCTCTTTATGCCGGTTTCCGGGAAAATACTGGAGTTCAATCCCGCCCTGGATGAATCGGAAGGTGATGACCCGACCCTGGTAAATAATGACCCTTACGGGGAGGGCTGGATCATTAAAATGGAGGTTTCCAACCCCGGCGAACTGGAGGAACTCATGGATGCTGAAGCCTATGAGAAGATGGTGAGTTAAAAAAAAAATTAAAATTTTCTTATCTTCGACACACCAAAAATAAATCAGCCCGCATCTATCCTAGCAAAAGAGCCAATTTATTGAATTTCATACCTGCCCTTCTGTGGGCAGCCTTGATCTTTACGCTGTCGACCGGCCAGGCTGTAACAGTGCCACGCTTTTCCAATTTACTGGAGCCGGATAAGTTTGCACACGCAGCCGCCTACTTTGTTCTGGCCGGTTCTTTGCTTTGGGGGTTTTACCGAACCGTCGGCCTTTCCCCCCTTGTTCTGGCAGCAGCAATTATGGTCAGCAGCCTTTACGGGATCAGTATGGAAGTGGTTCAATACACCTTTTTCCCGAACAGGGCCTTTGAAGTTTTTGATATAATTGCTAATATTATTGGCTCTATTTTAGGAGTTTTGGGTATAAATTTTTTGATAAAATAAAACCTTGTCAGTATGGATTTGTCAATAACCGGCGGAACCCTGGCCGGACTAGTGTCTGCCATAATCGTGGGCATCATAGCGATCATCGTTGTGATGAAATCGGTCTATGCGCAGCGCTCCGCCAATGTTTCCACAGATGCGGCGAGCCATTCGGGCAAATCACCATTGGATGCGAGGACGAAGTACCCCTGGGCAGACGCCTTTAAGTACAGCGGTACCTTCTTCAACCTCGGCCTGGTGTTAGCTCTTGGCTTGACGATACTGGCATTCAGTTGGACCCAATACGAGGAAGATGTGTACATCCCTGATGACGCACTGGTGTTCGATGAAGAAATTGAGATCGAACCGCCTCGTACCGCTGAACCGCCACCCCCACCCCCTCCCCCGCCACCTCCTGTAATTGAAGAGGTGCCGGATGAGGAGATCCTGGAGGAAGAAGAAGTAGAATTTGTCGACCAGTCGGTTGACGATGAAACGGTAGTAGAAGCTCCTCCCGTACAGGAGTCCGCTCCTCCGCCCCCGCCTCCTCCGCCCCCGCCGCCGCCAGAGCCGGAAGTGGAAGAGATCTTCAAAGTGGTTGAAGACATGCCGCGCTTCCCGGGTTGTGAAGACCTGCCTACCAAACAGGAAAAGAAGCAGTGCGCCGACAAAAAGATGTTGGAGTTCATTTACAAAAACATCAACTACCCCGCCATCGCCCGTGAAAACGGTGTGGAAGGCACCGTCGTAGTCCAGTTCGTCGTTGAAAAAGACGGATCGGTGGCCGACGCCAAGGTAGTGCGTGATATCGGCGCCCAGTGCGGCCAGGAAGCCCTCCGCGTGGTCAACCTGATGAATACCGAAGGCCTGAAGTGGATCCCCGGCAAGCAACGTGGCCGTGCCGTACGGGTACAGTTCAACCTGCCGGTGAAGTTCAGGCTGGAGTAGAACACTCCTTCCTCTGAAATAATAAACAGAACGGCTAATGTACTTAAGTGGACATTAGCCGTTCTGCTATTTATCCTGAGCAACTTTTAGGAGAAACTGGCGTTTTTAACCTAGCACGCTTATATTGAGCCCATAAATTGCTCAGGACAGATACCTACTGCCCGGCTGAATACAAAAACTGAAAAAGTGATGATGAGGAGCCTTATTCTGATAGCCGCTATTTTCACCGCACTGACGGCCTGGGGCCAGGAAGCTCAGCTGGCCCAGCAATACTTCCGCGACGGCGAATACGAAAAAGCCGCCGTCTTATACGAAAAGCTTTACAAGCAGAGCAATTTCAATGACTTCTATTTCGACCGCTATGTTGAATCCCTGCTGGCCATGGATGCCTTTGATGAATGCGAGCAAGTCATTAAAAAACAGTTGCGGCGCGACCCCGACAATGTGCAGCTCTACGTCACCTACGGCAAGTTGTACGAACGGCAGGTCCTGGACGATAAAGCGGAGGAGCAGTATCGCCTGGCCATTGAAAAGCTGCCCAAAGACCAGTTTGTGATCACCCGCCTGGCCAATACCTTTATGGTCCTCACCAAGTACGGCCTGGCCATTGAAACCTACGAGCGGGGCTCCGAGCTGCTCAGAGATAAAGAGGCCTTTGCTTATAACCTTGGAGAATTGTATCGCCGAAAGGGTGATTCTGCCAAAATGATAGAGAGTTATCTCAACAGTATAGAAGCCAACCCCGGCCGGGCCAACAGCGTCAAATCGATATTCCAGCGCTACCTGCTCCCCGAAGATTATCAGGAGTTGCAGGCGCAGCTCTACACCCGCATACAGGCCAACCCCAATGCCGAGTTTTACCCGGAAATGCTCAGTTGGGTCTTCATCCAGCAAAAGGACTACCGCAATGCATTCCGGCAGGCCCGTGCACTGGACCGCCGCTTCCGTGAAAATGGAGGGCGTGTCTTCCGCATCGGCGAAATTGCCGCTAATGATAAGGCTTACGAAGCTGCCATAATGGCCTATGATTATATCGTAACGGAAAAGGGGCCTTCCTCTACTTTTTATATTGACGCCAAAAGGGAATCCCTGCGCTGCAAGCGCCGCCAACTGGTCGAAGGCTATGATTACAGCCCCGAAGAATTGGAGCAGCTGGAGCAGGAATACGAATCATTCCTCAATGAGTTCGGCCGGTCCAAGGTGACGGCCAACATCATCCTGGAGCTTGCCGAACTGGAAGCGCTCTATATCAATGACCTCGACAAGGCGATCAGCCTGCTCAGGGAGATGATCGAGTACCCCAACGTCAATCCCGCCATTCAGGCTATGGGCAAGATCAACCTGGCCGATTACTACCTCATGCAGGGGGAGCGTTGGGAGGCCACCCTCCTGTATTCTCAGGTCGATAAGGCATTTAAAGAAGACCAGCTGGGCCATGAAGCTCGCTTCCGCAATGCCAAGCTTTCCTACTTTACCGGCGATTTCCAGTGGGCTCAGGCACAGTTTGATATTCTGAAAGCCTCCACATCCAAGCTCATCGCCAATGATGCCCTCGACCTGTCCGTATTCATTATGGACAACCTGGGGCTGGATACTTCCGCCACTGCGCTTCAGTTGTATGCCGATGCCGAACTGCTGGTCTTTCAAAACCGCTTCGATGATGCTTTCCTGAAGCTGGATACACTGGAACGGGAATTCCCGGACCACTCCCTGAAAGATGACGTGCTGTACCTGGAAGCCAGGATATCCCGGAAAAAGAGAGAATACGAAAAAGCCGCGGGCCTGCTGCAGGCTATCATCGATAACCACCCGGAAGAAATACGCGCCGATAATGCCATCTACGAACTGGCGCAGCTCTACGAGACGCATCTCGGAGGCCAGGAAAAGGCAATGACCCTCTACGAGACCCTGTTCATCGATTATTCGGGGAGTACTTTTGCAGTAGAAGCCCGCAAGCGCTACCGGATATTGAGGGGAGATAGCGTTCAGTAGCAGGCTCGCAGGGCCGACGGCAACGCAAAAAAAGGTGAAGTACGGAGCGATCCTTTACTTCACCTTTTTGCGTTAGGAAGCTTGTCTCAACAGACAGTTATATCCTTACTTGAGTCTTTTTTCGTCAGACACGGTCAGTTTATGACGGCCTTTGGCGCGGCGGCTGGCCAGAACCTTGCGGCCGTTCTTGGTGCTCATTCTCGAACGAAAACCATGCTTATTCTTGCGCTTCCTTCTAGAAGGTTGATATGTACGTTTCATTATTGACGCTTTTTCTATTCCTCAAAATTCTGAAAAGCCCGGCAAAGGTAAAGCTATTATGCCAAACAGGCAAATATCTCCGCCAGTTGTTTAGAGAAAAAGTAGGCCTCGTTTATTCAGCCATGCTTAGATGGTCATAATGTCCTTCTCCTTGCTTTCGATCAGCTTTTCTGCCTTATCATAGTAATCTTTAGTCAGCTTCTCCACCTCTTCCTCCTTGCGCTTGCCTGCGTCTTCCGGGAATCCTGCTTTGACCGCTTTTTTGATCTTTTCCATGGCATCGCGGCGGGCGCTGCGGATGCCTATTTTCGTATCTTCCCCTACCGCTTTAGCTTTCTTGACCAGCTCTTTACGGCGTTCTTCCGTAAGCGGAGGGATATTGATGATCACGATCTCGCCGTTGTTTTGCGGAGTGACCCCGAGGTTGGCCTCGAAGATGGCCTTTTCAATAGGGGCAAGCATATTCTTTTCCCAGGGCTGTATGGTGATAGTCCGGGAATCGGAAGTACTCACATTGGCGACCTGGTTGAGAGGGGTTGGAGAACCATAATAGGGGACGATTATCCCACTGAGCATATTGGGAGAGGCTTTACCGGCGCGAATAGTGGCCAGTTCCTTCTGAAGGTGCTCAATGGAATCCTCCATAGCCATTTGTGCTTCCTTTATGTATTCATTTACATCTTCCTGCATAATTCCTTAGGTTTTGTCTATCGAGTTTAGCGGAGGCTTTACCCTAATGGCGGGCAGCCCGTCTTTTCCGTTGAATGTCCAAAAATAAGCCAAAAGCCTACTTTTTACAAGCAAAACGCTGATCATCCCGATTTTTTTCAATTCGAGGCGGCCACCTTTGCCCGGGTTATTCTCTGGATGCCCCGGCGTATTGGAGGATAAGGTACAAGACCATCACCAGGGCGGAGAGTGCCGCTGTGACATAGGTCATGGCGGCCCACCACAGGGCGTCCTTCGCCCCGTCGTATTCCTGGCCGCGGGCCACTCCGCTGTTGTCCAGCCATACCAGTGCTCTCCGGCTGGCGTCGAATTCCACCGGCAGGGTGATGAAGCTGAACAATGTCGTTACTGCAAAAGCGATGATCGTGATCAGCATGATCGAAGGCATGGCCGACAAGGTCAGGAAAGCGATGATCAGCAACCATTGCTGCGCCATGGCCGACATATTTACGATGGGCACCAGCGCCGAGCGCACTTGAAGCATGCTGTAGGACTCGGCATGTTGGACAGCGTGGCCGCACTCATGAGCGGCAACTGCCGCTGCGGCGATGTTCCTGCCCCGGTAAACACCCTCGCTCAGGCTCACCGTTTTGGTAGCGGGATTGTAGTGGTCGGTAAGGAAGCCGTGGCCTTCCACTACCTTGACGTCATTGATGCCGAAGTGGCGCAGCATCTGCTCGGCAACCTCCTGGCCGGAAAGGCCGGCGCGGATCGGAATGTTGCTGTATTTGTTAAACTTGCTCTTCAGCCGTTGGCTGATCACCATGCCGACGAAGGAAAGAATGCCGGCAACGATGAAGTATCCATAATATGCTCCCATTGTCTGGTCTGCTCTTTGGTTAGTTTTTAGTTCAGAATTTCAAACCCGGTATAGTCTTGCAGGGCTTTTGGAATAACAATTCCATCCGGAGTTTGGTTGTTTTCCAACAGCGCTGCGACGATGCGCGCCAGTGCCAGCGCGCTTCCGTTGAGGGTGTGCGCCAGGCGGGTGGACTTGCCGTCGCGGAAGCGGAGCTTCATGCGGTTGCTCTGGTAGGTTTCAAAGTTGGAAACGGAACTGACTTCGAGCCAGCGTTCCTGAGCAGCGGAATATACTTCAAAGTCGAAGGTGAGAGCAGAGGTGAATCCCAGGTCTCCGCCACACAGGCGAAGAATGCGGAAAGGCAGTTCCAGTTTTTGGAGAACCCCTTCCACATGGGCCAGCATCTCGTAGAGGGTGTCATAAGATCTGTCGGGATGCTGAAACTGCACAATCTCCACCTTGTCAAACTGGTGGACCCGGTTGAGCCCTCTCACGTGTGCGCCGTACGAGCCTGCTTCCCGGCGGAAGCAGGGCGTATACCCCGTCAGCTTAATGGGAAAGTCTTTTTCATCGAGGATGACATCCCGGTAAATATTGGTCAGCGGCACCTCGGCGGTCGGAATGAGGTATAGGTTATCCCGTTCTACCGTATACATCTGCCCCTCTTTATCCGGAAGCTGGCCGGTTGCACGGGCCGTATCCTCGTTGACCAGCAGGGGCGGCATGATCTCTTCGTATCCTGCTTTGACAGCCTCATCCAGGAAAAAGGAGATCAGGGCGCGCTGCAGGCGGGCGCCTTTGCCCCGGTAAAGGGGAAAGCCCGACCCGGTGATCTTGGTGCCCAGCTCCAGGTCGAAGATGTTGTACTTCTGGGCCAGCTCCCAGTGTGGCAGGGCCCCGGCTTCGAGCTTCGGAAGCTCTCCGGGCCATGGTTTGAAAACTTCATTGTCCGTGTCGGTATTACCGGCGGGAACCGATTCATGTGGAATGTTGGGAACAGTATATAATGCCTCATTCAATGCCTCTACCGTGGACTTGAGTTTCTCTTCCAGCTCCGAAGCCCGTTCTTTCAGCTCGGAAACGCGCCGGCGCATGGCTTCCGCCTCCTCTTTTTTGCCTTCTTTGAACAGGCCCCCTATCTCCCTGGACAGCTGGTTGCGCTCGGCAAGGATGCTGTCTAGTTCGGTCTGCGTATCCTTGCGGGTATCGTCAAGCTGGAGGACTTCGTCTACGACCCGGAGCTCTTCCCCGGTGAAATTTCTGATCTTCAGGCCCTGGAGAACACGTTCTTTATTCGCTCTGATAAAATTGACTTCAAGCATAATGCAGTATTGATTACAGTTTGGTTTAGAAAAGATGTTGGGGATTGAACTTTTGGGAAAAGTTTTGGTTACTTTTTTTGCAAAGATACTATTTGAATTTAAAAATTAAATGTATTTTTGTTGCGACGAAAGCGTAATGGCACACCATGACGTCTTAACGCCTTATAGCATTTCTTGAGGTGTTTTCACTCTCTATCCTGCTATTTCCCACTTTGATCAAGAAGGGTTGTCGGGCCACAAGAAGGAAAAGTTTTGGAGATTTTTTAACGATTGGTGAATTCACGAATCCCCACTTTTTTCCGCAAAATTCTCTGACATCAATTTCATTTTTTTTCACAAGAACAAGCTTCTTACTAAAAAACATACAAGCAAGTATATTATGTTGGATATATCACAATTGAACTACATGCTTGTCCCCGAGCTAAGAGAGTTAGCTGAGCAGATCGGACTTAAAGGCTACAAACGGCTGAACAAACAGGAACTGATATACAAGATCCTGGATCATCAGGCAGCCGGTGGCGATGCTGATAAAGGGGACAGCAATAAAAATGAAGAAAGTTCTTCCAACGGCAAGGAATCCAGAAAGCGCTCTCAAAGCCGTTCGCACTCCGAAAAAGAAACCAATCAATCTGACGATAGTGATGATGATGGTGATGATGATAGCGACGACGATGGGAGTCTGCGCCGCCGGGCACGCCGGGTAGTTAAAGTTGCCGATGACGCCCCTTCCGGTCGCAAACGGGATACCCGGGATGAAGAGGAGGACGAAGACGATGGCTCCCGCAGGCAACGTGGCAGGAGCAATGACAGCTCCTCCGGCTCTGGCCGGGACAGGGGAGATGATGACGATAGCCGTGGACGCCGGAGCCAGCCTCGTAAGCAGGAGGAATCCTTCGACATCGAACTTGACGGCATCATCGAAGGAGAAGGTATTCTGGAAATGATGCCCGATGGGTATGGTTTCCTGCGTTCCTCTGATTACAACTACCTGACCTCGCCGGACGACATCTACGTTTCCCCCTCTCAGATCAAACTCTTTGGCCTGCGTACAGGGGATACGGTGCGCGGAGCAATACGCCCTCCGAAGGAAGGGGAAAAGTACTTCGCCCTGCTGCGCGTTTCCAAGATCAACGGCCTCGACCCGCAGGATATCCGGGACCGGGTGCCGTTCGATTACCTGACGCCGCTCTTCCCGCACGAGAAGTTCAAACTGACAAGTTCTCCTACCGGCAGAGATATCGGCAACCGCATGATCGACCTTTTCACGCCGATCGGAAAAGGCCAGCGTGGCCTGATCGTGGCGCAACCCAAAACGGGTAAGACCTTCCTGCTGAAGGATATCGCCAATGCCGTTGCGAAAAACCACCCCGAATGCTATATGATCGTACTCCTGATCGATGAGCGCCCGGAGGAAGTTACCGATATGAAGCGCAGCGTAAACGCCGAAGTTGTTGCCTCCACCTTTGACGAACCGGCCGACAACCACGTCCGCGTGGCCGGCATCGTCCTGGAAAAGGCAAAGCGGCTGGTGGAAAGCGGGCACGACGTAGTTATCCTGCTGGACTCCATTACCCGCCTGGCCCGCGCCTACAACACGGTGGCTCCGGCCAGCGGCAAGGTGCTTTCCGGTGGTGTGGAGGCCAACGCCCTGCACAAACCCAAGAAATTCTTCGGCGCCGCCCGGAACATTGAAGACGGCGGATCCCTGACCATCCTGGCCACCGCCCTTATCGATACGGGTTCCAAGATGGACGGCGTGATCTTCGAAGAGTTCAAAGGTACCGGCAATATGGAACTGCAACTGGACCGCAACCTGTCCAACAAGCGTATGTTCCCGGCCATCGACCTCACCAAGTCGAGCACCCGCCGCGAAGACCTGCTCCTGGACAAGGATACGCTCCAGCGCATGTTCATCCTGCGCAACCACCTGGCAGACATGAAGCCCGACGAGGCCTTCGAATTCCTGCGTAAACATATGGTGGGTACAACCAGCAACGAAGAATTCCTGACTTCAATGAACGGCTAATCCGTTGCTTATTCCAGATAAAAACCCTCTCTTGCGTATATGCGCGAGGGAGGGTTTTTTATTTGGGGCTGACCCGCGCCTTGAAATCTGCCAAAAACTCCTCCAGCTTTTTATCCATTGCCTGCGTTTCCGTTTTGTAGTGGGGCGTGGTAGCCGTAGTGCCTGGAAATTCCTCTATGTGCATCGTCTGTGTGGGGAAAGCAAAGCGTACACCCAGGTTATGCGCCAGATCGATGACGCCCAGCAGCACTTCATGGCGTGCTCTGAGTTCCTCCGACCAGCCTGGCACTTCAAAGAAGATGTAAAAAAGGATATCCAGAGAGCTGCTGCTCATCTCATTGAGGTGGATCTCGTAGTAGTCTTTGCGGGTATGGGGATGTGTGGCTACGATCTGTCGCAGGCCTTCCGTAAACTTGTCTACCAATGCCGTTGGAGTGTCATAAGTGATGGATATCCTGGTGCTGAAGCGGCGGTAGGTACGCAGGCCATAATTGTTGATTACCATGTCCGCCAGCTTGCCGTTCGGTACATAAACCAGCGAATTGGCGAAAGTACGGACACGGGTGGAACGGAACCCTACCTCCTCTACTGTCCCGTCTATGTCCGAGAAGTTGATCCAGTCGCCGACCTGAAAGGGCTTGTCCAGGAAGATCGTCAGGGAGCCGAAAAGGTTTTTCAGGGTATCCTGGGCGGCCAGGGCCAGGGCCAGCCCCCCGATGGAAATACCGGCGATCAGTGTGGTAATATCGACCTGGAGGACCCGGAAGGCCTGGATCACACCACCGGCCAAGAGAATAAATTGTACCCCGCCTTTCAGCAGGGGCAGTAACTGATCATCCATCTTACTTTCTGTCCTCCTGGTAAACCGGTTGGCATAGAAGACGAACACATCCAGAATACGCAGTAAAATGTAAACCACCAGCACAACCGAAAGGATGCGAATGGTCATTACCGCAAAACTTGCCGACTCGATGGGGAGCTGAAGGACGGGCAGAAAAGCCTTGATCAGCCGAAGCACAATGTAAATACTGGCGGCGCGTGCGATCTTCCAAGCCAGTTCCGGCGGCACGCCCTGCCCCCGGGCCCGATAGTAGGTAAAACGCCGGACCAGTGGCCGGAGCAGGCGGCTGAGGGCAAAATGTACCAGGGAGGCCAGTATGAGGAGGGCCAGCAGGCCGATATATTGCCAGAGGGCCATGCCCAGTATTTCCCGCTGGCCAAATTTTGGCAGCAGGTTGAGCAGGAGGTCCGCTCCGAAGGGATAGACTTCTTTGTGCAATTCGGGGATGAGCCCCACCGTCTCTTCCGAATAATACCACCTGCCATCGGTTTTTTCGAGGTACACTTCGGGAAGCTCGAGCGGAAAAAGAGTGTAAATATTCCGGTCCGACGTGGTGTCTTCCCGGTAGTCCGGAGCCTGGGGCAGTTTGTTCAGGATCACTTTCAGGCCCTTGCCATCCAGGACCTGTTTGAGCTGAATGGCTAGGCGGGCTGCCCGCGCACTGTCCTGAACACTATACAGGGTACGGGCAGCCACTTCCGGCTGATAGGTTTCCGGCTGGAGGTAATGAAGGTGCACCAGAACCGTGTTGTAAGGCGTTTCCAGGGTGACGGGGACCTCGTCGCGCTGGCCCAATAATAATAAAGGCAGGCCGATAAACAGCAGGAGGAAAGCATTTCTGGCGAGCATGGTTTCGGAGCGATTGATGGGCTACAAATGTAATCAGCCTTTTGTAGCTTACCAAGCCGCTCCGTTATTTAGCGTGCATGAATTCCAGTATGGCCTCATTGACAGCATCGGCTCTTTCGAAGTGAACGAAGTGGCCGGCTTTATCGATCATGATCAGGCGGGCATCGGGCATTTGGGCGACGCCCTGCTTGCCGATATCTTCCGTTTCCCCGCCGTTGAGAAAGCGGTTAGGGATGAGGTTGTCCTGATGGCCGAAGATGGCCAGGGCCGGCTGTTGTACATTCGGAAGCTCGTCAAATACCGGCTCGTCTACCATGCCTTTGACGCATTCCGGGATGATGTAGCAGTAGGCGTCGAAGCCGGCGGCGTCGCGCATGGCGATGCGGTCCGTGATCATGAATTCGGCATCGGGCGGCAACATGTAGAAGTTCCAGGCCATGTTTTCTCTGATCTGATCGACGGTGGTCAGTTTTACTCCCCTCGGGGACAGTACTTCCCGGAACCACTGCCGTTCTCCCTTATGAAAGGTTTCGAAACCGGCGGGTGCGACCAGAATGAGGCGTTTCACCCTGTCGGGATAAGCCAGGGCTGCGGTAATGGCAATCTGTCCACCCATAGAGTGCCCGGCAAGAGTGGCTTTTTCAATATTCAGTGCATCGAGGAAATCCTTAACTACAGTGGCATAATACGTCATGCTGGCCTCGTATTTGCCCTTGCTGGATTTTCCGTAACCCGGCAGGTCTATGGCGAGGCATCGGTAATTATTCCTCAACGCCTCGATGTTCTTTTTCCAGGCCGGGGCGTAACTACCCAGGCCGTGAATGAACAGGATCGCTTCTTTGCCTTCCCCTTCATCGAAGTAGGCGACTTCCAGGCCGTCGGACAAATTCACTTTCGAAGTGGGGAAAGGGTAGGTTATATCATCAAAGGATTGAACGCCGGGCGCCTCTTTCTGGGTGGCACAGGCGCTCAGGAGCAACAGGAGCGCTATGGAAAACAAATTTCTCATGGCTTGCTTTTTATAAAAATATTTTTGGCGGTAGAAGCTTCATACATACTTACCGGCTCACCCGGAAATTAAAACATTAACCATTTAAACACGAGAATAGCGGTGTAGGGGTTCGCCGGCCGCTCTGCCGCTCCGCCGTTAACCAATGGGCTGTCATAAAAGTCACCCAGCCACAGATAGGCGGCATGCAGTTCCGCCTGCATAAAGGCCCCGAACTGGTAGCCGAATTTAACGTTGGATTCCAGGCCCATAACCGGTCCGCCCTGGTTGGGTTCGGCATTGCTCAGGGCCGCCGCCAGGCCCAGCTTTCCGGAAAACTTGTAGGGGACGAAGTCCATTCCCCAGTTGACGGTGCCGCCCGTCAGGCCGAAGCCCATATTGGAAATATCGGTCACGGCGGCAACGTAGCGGTTCACGACATTGGCATGAGGGAAGAGCAGATAGGCGCCATGGCTGACGTGCAGGGCGGCCGGTGTGCCCCAGGTATTGCCTGTCATCACGCCGCTGTACTTATCGTCAGCAATACCGTTGTTATCTCCTGAGGTGTAGATCAGGTCTACCCAGACGGCGTCATTCGGAGTTTTCCCGTAGCGATAGCCGGCCCGCAGGTTGGCGCCCAGGCCTCCGATGCCGGGCCCGTCGGCCCAGGTGTCGTTGGTTTTGAGCTGCGTGCCGCCCAGGTTGTAATTGAGGTAGCCGGTCATGAACCAGGGCCCCATCATCTGGATCTCGTTATAACCGAAGTAGGCGCCCAGCCAGGCCACATCCGCTTTATACTCGGCATTGCCGAACCGGAAGCGGAAGGTGCCGTTGTAGTCATTCAGAGTACTGTTAAGCCCCTGCCCCAGAATGGATGGGCCACCCTGGCCGTTCGAGCGGTCGCGCACATAGTAAACGGAACCTCCCAAATGCCACTTCAACCCCAGTGCCCTGCGGTAGTTCAGTTCCATCATGTGGACGTCGTCATCGTTCTGGATGCTGTTTTCATAAAGCTGATAAAAGCCAGCCTTCCACTTGTAGTAGTCGGCGTCGCGGCGCAGGGTGATGCCTACCCCGTCGGTCCCCCAGTAGTTGAGTCGATAGGCGGAGTTGAGCATCTGGTCGAAGAATGTGCGGTAGGGGTTGTGAGGGGTGTCAAACATACGTTGCAAACCAAGGTTGATGGCCCAGCCGGTGGCGGGGATCAGCTCCAGTTCGATGTTCTGCGTCTGAAGGTTGACCTGGTCGGCCGAAGGGGCAGCGCCGAAGTTGCCGCCCGTTCCATAGGCCACATCTCCCCAGGTGAAGTCGATCTCGAAGGATGCACGCAGGATGGCCCGCCCGTCGAACAGCTTGGGCTGATAGATAAAAAAAGGCAGGATGCGCTGCTCGAAATAGGAAGCCGACAAGGTGTCGGTGGTGGTGGTCGTATTCTGGCCGAACAATCGGCCGATCACCTGCCCCCTTAGAAAGTCATTGGTAGGGTAGATGTTGCTGTTGACGTAGTGGTTATAAAAGTAGGCGATGTACTGGAATTCTTTTTCGGCCCTTTCCGGTATCTTCTTTTCAAGCCGTTCGAAATAGGGAGGGATCTGCGCCATGGCTGCGTTGGATACTAAAAGGAAAAGCCAGAGCCATAGGTTGCGGTTTTTCATGTCAGCTAGGGTTGTTTTTTGTTTGTCTGGAGGTAGTGTATTGAAAGCGAACCTACCTGCCCGCCCCGGTGCATATCGGAGGCTAAAGGCCCGGGCAAAACAATTTGACAATATAGCCTGTAGCCATATGCGCTGCCACTACTGTGCGGGAGAGAGGGAATCCCCAAGCTGTTAAGGGCTCCGGAACAACCGGGAACCAATAACAGCCTG
Organism: uncultured Phaeodactylibacter sp.; assembly: GCA_964418125.1. Classification (GTDB taxonomy): domain Bacteria; phylum Bacteroidota; class Bacteroidia; order Chitinophagales; family Saprospiraceae; genus JACJXW01. The sequence goes on along the minus strand of CAYQKY010000018.1, from coordinate 47,478 downwards.
GGGGAGGTTCAGCTGGGCTATGGCAGTATTTACTCTATGCGTTCGTAGACCTGTATGTTTATATTGCCGATAGCCCCTCCGTTGGTGCTGCCGAAACCTGCGGCGGCAGTAGGCGGAACGGCGCCGATGTCGGGAGAGGTCTGGGCAATTTCGTACCTCATGGTAGTGCCGGTAACTTCAAAAATACCTTCGGAAGTAAGGGCCGCGGGCGAAGATTGGTCGACGGTGATCTCCCAGATGTCGCCTACGCCGCTTTCCTTCTGAGTGTAGGTGCCTTCCAGAGTCAGTTTGGCGCCGGAGGTGTCATATTGCTCCACCAGGTATGTGTTATCCGTATTGAATTCGGCGTAGATGCTGTCGGTGGCAAAGAGGGTAACCAGCAGCGGCGCAACGTTATCGCCGGAAGACTGCCATCTGCCCTGAACACCTATTTCACAGGGGGGGCAATCCGGGCCGCCACAGTCTACTCCGGTTTCCTCTCCATTCTGGATGCCGTCTGTACAGGTTGCTTCCGGTGTAGGCTCTTCGTCTTCATTACAGCTCTGCCAGGTTACAACCATTCCCGTCAGGGCGAAAAGCAGCAGGAGAAATTTAAAATTCTTCATGGCTAAAAGTTTTCAGTTTTTTTGATTAGCAAAATAAGGGCCCGGAAGAAAGCCGGGCTGCTATAAGGACTGATAAACTTACAAGTTAAAAAAGCCTGCCCAGACGTGTTCAGCTTAAAAAGAAAATAAGGGGGTTGACTTAAAGGCTGGCCCTGGAAAAAAGCAGGCCAGATAGCCGGCCGCCTATACAATAACAGCCTGTGGCCCGTCCGGCAGATCGCCGTCTGGCTTCGGGCTGTCCCTCCCCGCTGCCAGAACAATGGAAATTGTATCTGACATTCAATTATTTACATATGTAAATTAATGTCCTTTTCAGGCATTGGGGTTCCCCTTAAGCCAGGGGGCTGGCCGTCCCCCTCCCTTCGACGGAAAAGGTGAATAGGGTTGACCGATAAAGGTAAAGGCCTATCCTCTGGCGGGCATGGTGCAGACGAGTGATTGCCATTTTGGCAGTGTGTCGTGCCGTTTTTTCGGCTGCCTGCTGGTGATACCCGGATTGGCATTTGATTTGATCAGTTAGAAGTTGAAATGCGGAAAATCGGTTTACGTGACCGCTTTTTAATGTTTGGCGATTGATGCTGCTATTTTGATTGTTTAACCATTAAAAAGAAGGTAATTATGAAACTGATGAGAAGCAATGTCTTTCCGAGCCTTCCCCGGTTTTTTGACGATTTCTTAACCCGGGAATTTTCCGACTGGGATTTACAGAACAATTCGGCGACAGACACCACCATCCCGGCAGTCAACGTCATTGAAACAAATGACAGTTTTACTGTCGAAATGGCAGCTCCGGGCATGAAGAAGGAAGATTTTCAGATCGAACTCGAAAATGAGGTCCTGAAGATTGCCTCCAGGAAAGAAACGGAGCGCAAGCTGAAGGAGGGAGAACGTTATACCCGCCGCGAGTTCAGCTATCAGTCCTTCCTGCGCACCTTCCGCCTGCCGAAGAGCGTGGTGGACGACTCCAAGATCAACGCCAGGTATGAGAATGGTATCCTGCGGATACTGATACCGAAAAGAGAAGAAGCTAAACTGCCGGCTCCGCGCAAAATAGAAATCAAATAAGCAGCCGTGCCGGCTTTTTACTCCGGCAGCCTGAAGGTGGTTGCCGGAGTGAATTTTATGCTTACTTCAATTATAAGCTTGTTTTTTGTTCAATAACTATCAAACCTAAGTTTGGACATGAGTAAAATAACTTTCAAACCGATCAACGACCGGGTAGTAGTCAGGCCGCTTCCGGCTGAGGAGAAGACCAAAGGCGGCATCATTATACCCGACACCGCCAAGGAAAAACCGCAACAGGGTGAGGTCATCGCCGTCGGGCCCGGCAAAGAAGGCGTCAAACTGAATGTTAGCGTTGGCGACCGCGTGCTCTACGGGAAATACGCCGGCCAGGAGTTGAACTACAACGGCGATGAGTACCTCATCTTGCGTGAGGACGACATCCTGGTGGTCGTCAACGAAAACTAATTTCCGACGGATAATAATCCAACCATTCGTAAACCTAAAAAACGACCATACACATGGCAGCAAAAGAAATTACCTTTGGCAATCACGCCCGCGAGCATATCAAAAAAGGAATCGATAAGCTGGCCAATGCCGTCAAAGTGACCCTTGGGCCCAAGGGCCGCAACGTAGTGATCCAGAAGAGCTTCGGCGCTCCCAAAGTGACCAAGGACGGGGTGACCGTAGCAAAAGAGATCGAGTTGCCCGACCCGCTGGAGAACATGGGCGCCCAGATGGCCAAGGAAGTGGCCAGCAAGACCGCTGATGTTGCCGGTGACGGCACCACCACGGCCACCGTCCTGGCCCAGGCTATGATCAACGCCGGCCTGAAGAACGTTGCTTCCGGCGCCAACCCCATCGATCTCAAGCGGGGCATAGATAAAGCGGTGAAGATCGTCGTAGACAACATCAAGGAGCAGGCCGAAGCCGTGAGCGGCAACTTCGACAAGATCCGCCAGGTAGGCACCGTATCCGCCAATAACGACGAGGAGATCGGCAACCTGATCGCCGACGCCATGAAGCGGGTAAGCACCGACGGCGTCATCACGGTAGAAGAGGCCAAAGGTACGGAAACCTACGTGGAAGAAGTGAGCGGCATGCAGTTCGACCGCGGATACCTCTCCCCCTATTTCGCTACCAATACGGAGCAGATGGCCGCTGAATACGACGATCCGTTCATCCTGATCCACGACAAGAAGATCTCCAACGTCAAGGACATCATCCCGGTACTGGAGGCCTCCGCTCAGGAGGGCAAGCCCCTGCTCATCATTGCCGAAGATGTGGAAGGGACAGCCCTGGGCACCCTGGTGGTCAACCGCCTGCGCGGCACCCTCCAGGTCGTTGCCGTCAAAGCCCCGGGCTTCGGCGACCGCCGCAAGGCCATGCTGGAAGACATCGCCGTGCTGACCGGCGCTACCGTGATCAGCGAAGAGCGGGGGTATAAGCTGGAAAACGCCGGCCTCGAACATCTCGGCCGCTGCGAGAAGATCAAAGTAGACAAGGACAATACGACCATCGTCGGCGGCAATGGCGATGAATCCATGGTTCAGGCCCGCATCAACCAGATCAAAGCCCAGATCGAGAATACCACATCCGATTACGACCGGGAGAAACTGCAGGAGCGCCTGGCCAAGCTGGCCGGTGGCGTTGCCGTCCTCCACGTGGGCGCCGCTACCGAGGTGGAAATGAAAGAAAAGAAAGACCGCGTAGACGACGCCCTGCACGCCACCCGCGCTGCCGTTGAAGAAGGGATCGTCGCCGGGGGCGGCGTAGCCTACGTCCGCGCCATTAATGCTCTGCGCAAGGTGAAGTTCGACAACGAAGACGAATTCATCGGCGCCGGCATCGTGAGCAAGGCGCTGGAGTCACCCCTGCGCACCATCGCCGAGAATGCCGGCGTAGAAGGCAGCGTCGTTCTGCAGAGAGTACTCGACGCAAAAGATGCCTTCGGCTACAACGCCCGTACGGGAGAATACGAAGACCTGAAGAAGGCTGGCGTGATCGACCCGGCCAAAGTGACGAGGGTGGCCATCGAGAATGCCGCTTCCATCGCCGGTATGGTCCTCATGACCGCCTGCGCCATCAACGACGCTCCGGATAAGAAGAAAGAAGGAGCCCCGGCCGGCGCCGGCATGTACGATGATATGATGTAAGCTCTTATTACAAGCGAAATTCCTTCTCGGACGGGCCGCAGGAATGCGGCCCGTTATCAAGGAAAAAGAGATGGGGCCCTGTGGAATAACCCGCTTCGCGGATCACACAGGGCCCTCCTCATTTCCTTCCCGATGATCAATTCCTTCAGGAAGGCTTACCTCCCCCCTTATTCTTCCCAATTCCGCTGCACCTCATTCTTTACCGGCGGCACCGTCTGCAGGTACGCCCATATGGCGGAGGCCTCCTCGTCGGACAGGGCGGAGAAAGGGATCATCGGCGGCCGGATCGGCTTGCCGTCGGGGCGCTGCCCGAAGCGAACCGCTTTGATGAATTCCTCTTCCGTCCAGTTGCCAATGCCGGTTTCCTTATCCATGGTAATGTTGGCAGAATAGATCTCGGTTTCCCCGTCCTCCGGGCTGATCAGGGTATTGCCGCCGCCGAGGTAGCCCTCCGATTTTTCCGGCTCTTCGATATTGACCGTCTTGAAGTCCGCCGAATGGCAGGAGTAGCATTCCACCTTGCTGGTGAGCAGGTAGCGCCCGTAGGCTACTTTGTCGGTGACAGGCGGCGCCTCCACTGATTCTTCCGGGAAGGGCAGCGGCTTGAAGGCTACCCGGCACAGGAACTTGACCAGGAAAGACGGTTCCGGTGCAGGCTGTACCTTGTCGGAGGGTTGCAGCTCGCGGGCATCGGAACGCAAATAAGCGATGATGCTGTGCAGGTCTTCATCGGACATGTGCGGGAACTTGGGCATCCACGGCGGAGCGTACCCGCCGTCGCGCTTGACGCCCGTGCGCAGGAAGTAGGCCAGTTCGCCGTCTGTATATTGCGCCAGTTTGGAGTTCGGGTGCCGGGTGATGTTGGGCGCCCATACCTTACCGAACTCGGCGGGTATGTCAATCATCTCCTTGCCGTCCAGCCTGCCCGTTGTGCCCATGTGGCAGTGCTGACAAACCAGAGTGGCCAGCCGCTTGCCTTCGGCGACCATGGCGCTATCGGGTTTTACTTCCAGGTCCGGAGGGTTGGTGTCATAGGAGGGGATGCTACTGAAGTTGATGGAGGCTGCTCCAAGCAGCACCACTACAACAATAGCGCCAAGGATCATGCCCGTGATCTTGAGTGCTCTTTTCATAACAAAGCGTTTTTAGGTGATGATAATGGTGACTTTGAATACTGTCCTTTCCGGCGCCCCCCTGAAGAGCAACAGTTCCTGTCGCCGGGCAGGTGGTGGGGCACGGAAGGCTTTCGGGGGGTATGACAAAGATGAGCCTTATCAGCAAACGAGGTTTTAAGGCTCGTCGCAAATGTTTTCGAAATAGTTGCATAAGGGGGGGCGGTATGCCGAAAGAGAAAGATTCCGGCTCCGGGATGAGGGAGTAGGCAGCATGGTTTTGGGCTTTTAATGGCGTTGTTCGGAATTCGCTGTTCGGCAGTTCGCAGATGTCCGAAAACCAGTGTGCATTTTTTAAAAAAGCACATTTTTTTGAACCGCCTCTTAATGCACCTGAAGTTACGAATAAAAAGCGAATCCCTATTTTTTCACACTTTCAGCTTCGGATCCCACCGAATTCAGGATCTCCTTCAGGCTGTCCATCTGCCTGCAGGCGTGTTCGTAACCGATCTGATAAATCTCCTCTACCTTTTTGGCGTCAAAGACGCTATACTGCCACAGCTGGGGAGGAGCAAAGGTGAGGTCGCAGAACTTCAGCTTTTCGAGGGCCACGGCGATGAAGCTCAGGTCATTGGCCCGGTTGAGGACCTGCAGGGTGCTGCCCAGCTCCTCTTTTTGCAGCTTCTTCTTTCGGGAAACGAAACTTCCCAGTACGACATCGCACGTTTCAGTGAGGGGGTCCACCGGAAAATTATTCATCGTTCCGCCGTCGATGTACAGGTGTTCGCCGATCTCTACCGGGGAGAATACGCCCGGCATGGCGGCCGAAGCGAGGATGGGGCGGACCAGCTCGCCGTAGGAGAAGAAATGCGGCTCTCCGTTCAGCACATCGGTTACGCAGATGTGCAGTTTTCTGGGCAGGGATTCGAAAGTGTGGTCCTTCAGCCAGGGTTCGAACAGCTCGGCGTATTTATCGGAATCCAGGATGCCGGGCTTGCTGCGGGCGAAATTCCGCCAGTGAAAAATGTTGTGGGCATTCGTCTTGAAAAAATCCAGGACCTCTTCCGGTTTGTAGCCGGCGGCATACAAGGCGCCCGCCATCGCTCCGGCGCTGCTGCCGGAGACCTGAGTGACTTCGGCCCCGTGTTCTTCCAGCGCTTTGAACACGCCGGCATGAGCGGCGCCGCGTACGCCGCCTCCGGAGAGCGCTAGGCCGATTTCGGGCTTTTCTTTCATGGGTTTGTTTTTCCTATTAAACAAAACTGGCAGGGGCAGGGGTGAATTGTGCCATACCGGTAAATTTATGAAAAGGCTTTAGCCGGTAATAGTACTCCCGGAATTTCCGGCAACCCCAAAACATTATTCCGAAATCTCCGTAAAACCTGGCAGGCAATGTTGGTAATGCCAATAAATTGCCGGTAAAAATATATTATTCTTATCTTTCAGCATCCGTTACCCAGATATTCATGCCGTTCGATATCTTCATCAGCTACGCCCACCACGACAATGACGCCCATAAACAATGGGTGGAGCATTTCTGTGCCCGGCTGGCGGCTGACTTCCGCTCCCGCTCGGGCAAAAAGCTGAACATCTTCCTCGATACGGAGGACATGCACGCCGGCAATGTACTGACTGCCCGCCTGCGGGGGCGCTGGAAGACTCCCGGGTTTTTCTTCCCATCCTTTCTCCCGCCTACCTTTCTAGCGACTGGTGCCGCCGGGAGTTCCTGCACTTTATCGACAATGCCGGCGAAGCCATCGTCAACGGAAACAGCCGCATCCTCCCCGTACAGGTCATGCCCTACGGCGAGTACGAGCCGGAGGAGGCCAGCCGGGATGAAGTGGGCCGCATCACCGGATTCCTGGAAGGGAATGAGGTGGTGTACGCCGATTTTTTCCAGGGCCTCCTGCCCATCGGGCCGGAGGAAAAGGCCTTTAGCGAAAGGATCGCCCGGCTCTCTATCGGCTTGTACCAACTGTTGAAGGGGCTGAAAGAGGCCGCCCGGGTGCAGGAAAACCCGGAGGCAAACGGTTCCGGCGCCCTCTTCCTGGCCTACACCGCCAGCGGCTCCAGAGCGGTGCGCGACGGGCTGCTGAAGGAACTCCGGCAGCAGCGCAAATACGGCAAGATCAACTTCCGCATCCTGCCCGATGAAGCGCCCGGCCGCCCCGAAAACCTCAAAGTGCTCCCGGCGGCGGAACTGGAAGCCTTTATGCGCCGGCAACTGGAGGCCTCCGCCTTTTCCATCCACCTGTTCGATGACATCGAGGGGGTGAAAACGCCGGATACGCGGGAGCCGCTCACCCACCTGCAGTACCGGCTGGCGAAGGAAGCGGCCGGGGCTAACCCCGAATTCCAGCTGTTCACCGCCCAGTCGGTGACCGAAGAGTGCGCCACCTCCCAGGAGCAATTCCTGGAAACCATAGCGGCCGATGCCCGGAAGGTGGCCCAGTTGGAAGAGCTGCCCGCCTTCGAAGTGAAGGCAATCAAGGACTTCCTGCTGGAAAAGATCCAGCTGCGCGAAGAAAAGCAGGAGGAGGAAGCAGTAGCCTATGATGCCCCTCGCCGCCTGTTCTTCATCCACGACCACCGCGACAAGGGCGACCCCATCTGTACCCAGCTGGATGACCTGATCTACGAACAAAAATACGATGTCTATGTGCCCGTTTTCCGGGAGGACGACCCGCAAATTGACCCCGACGACTCTTTCCGCGACTTCTGGCTGGTCTGCAACAAGGCGGTCATCCTGCTGCGCAACGCCACCACGGCCTGGTGCAACGCCATCAAGGTAGAACTGATCAAGGCGGCCACCGAGAAACAGACGCCCTACGCCATGGCCATCTGCGTGACAGACCCCGGGGCCAACTCCCGGATCCGCGAGGTGCGCAGCCACGAGTTCCAGGTCATCAACTGCGCCAGAGAAGGCTACGAGCAACAACTGATCCAATTCCTCAATTCTCAATCCCATGCCTGAGCCGCTGCACTTCCAGATCGACGAGTACTACCTCGGCCTGCAGAAGCAAGGCCAGAACATGGACATCCTGGATGAGAACCGCACCCGCCGCAATCCCTTCCCCGGCCTGCGCCCCTTCCGCACCGGCGAGGCCCACCTGTTCTTTGGCCGCGAAGGGCAGGCCGAGGAGCTGATCATGCGGCTCATGCAGACGCACTTCCTCGGCGTGCTGGGCAACTCGGGCAGCGGCAAGTCCTCCCTGGTGCGCGCCGGGCTCATCCCCGCCCTGCACGCCGGCAAGAAGCAGGCCCGCATTTCCGACTGGAAGATCGTCATCTGCCGCCCCGGCAACAGCCCCCTGCAAAACCTGGCCGCCGCCCTGGCGAAGGCCGAGGAACTAGCCCCGGAAGTGGCCCGCCTGCTGCCCGTCCTGCAGGAGAGCTCCTTCGGCCTGCTCGAAGCGGAGGAGGGCGCGGATAAACACCAGAAAACCCTGCTGATCATCGATCAGTTTGAAGAGCTTTTCCGCTTTTCCGGCGAAATACCGCCCGGCGAAGCGGCCCACTTTGTCGACCTCCTGCTCACCGTCGCCCGGCAGGAGGGCGCCAACCTGTACGTAGTGATCACCATGCGCTCCGAATTCCTGGGCGAGTGCGTGCGCTACCGCGGGCTGCCCGAGGTCATCAACCAGGGGCAGTACCTGGTGCCCCGCCTCAGCAGCCAGAATGTGCGCCGCGCCGTGGCCGGCCCCCTCGGCGTAGTGGGCGCCCCGGTAGATGCCACCCTGGTGAACCGCCTGGTGCGCGAGGTGGGCGACAGCATGGACCAGCTGTCCCTCCTGCAGCATGCCCTGATGCGCACCTACCGGCACTGGCAGCAGGCCGGAGGCGAGGGGGCCATCAGTCACGATGATTACGAAGCCACCGGCCAGATGGAAAAGGCCCTGGGCCGGCACGCCGACGAGCAATACGAAGCGCTGGAAAACAAAGGGCGGCAGATCGCCCAGCTGATCTTCCAGCGCCTCACCGACCTGTCGGCCGGCGAGAAGGGCGGCCGCCGGCCCACCCTCATGGAAGAGATATACGGCCTGGCGGAAGCCATACCCGCCTGCCGCGGGGAAGTGGATGGCGTGATCGAACAATTTCGGCAGCTCGACACGTCCTTCCTCATGCCGCCCCCCGGCGTGTCCCTGCAGGAAGAGAACATGGTCGACATCTCCCACGAGAGCCTCATTCGCAACTGGGGCCGCCTGAACCGCTGGGCGGACGAGGAGGCCGAAAACGCCCGCCTCTACCAGCGCCTGCAGCAGGCCCGCGAGGAGAACGAGGAAGACCCCCAACAAGGCTGGATCACCGGCGCCCTCCTGCAGCGCCTCGACGACTGGCAAAACAATACCCCCATCAACCACTTCTGGGCGGCGCGCTACCACTCCCGCCGCCAGCCCGGCCACGACTGGGCGGCCGACAAGGCGCTGTACGACAGCAATATGGCCTTCCTCCGGCAATGCCTGTCCGCCGAGGAAAACCGGGCCCGGGAGAAGGAGGAGGCCATCGCTCAAAAAGCACGGCAGAAGCAAAGAACCCTTTACCGAAATATCATCATTGCCATCAGCATCGCCGCCGCCGTATTGGTGGGCTACCTGTACCTGGAGGCCCGGCAGACGTTGAAGGAACTGGAACTGCAGCGGGCCGAGAACACCCGCCTGGAAAGCCAGAATAAAGTGCGCGAGGCCCGCATTTTCATCGATGCCGGCCAGTACCACTTTGCCGTGGAGCGCCTGGAGGAGGCCATTGAGCTGGATGGCAATAATGAGGCTTTGAGGGATACGCTGGCGGTTTATCGGGAGCGGTTGTCAGAATATGGAAATGAGTGAATATTCAGTATCGACGAAGAAAACGGCGGAAAAGGTACGTTTGCAGGCCAATTGTTGAATTTTGGGTCATGGTTGGCTGTACCACCCTACTTTTCATAGAAGCTTTGCTGTCCCCCTTGAGGGGGAAACAGGGGGTGATGGCTTTGTACCTGCCTTTTTATTTATACTACAATTAATTGCGTCTACTCGCTGTTGCATAAACAAAACAAAATGGCCACCTTAAAATATTACATCCCCCTCCTCCTCCTCCTCCTGCCCCGCCCTGCGGCCGCCCAGGCGCAGCCCTGCCGGGACTGCCCCTGCATCATCTCCCAGGGCGAACAGCTAGCAGAAAAAGAAGACTACGTCAACGCCATCCGACAGTACAACGCCGCCAAGGAGTGCGCCCCGGAGCGGACCGCCGAGCTGAACCGCCGCATCGAAGCCCTCTTCCGGCAGATCGAGGGGCTGCGGCAGGAAGCGGTGGCGGAAGGAGCTAAAGCGGAAAAAAACCTGGAGTGGGCGGAAGCGGCTGAGCGCCGGGCTAGAACGGAAGCTGAACGGGCAGCAGCCGAAGCCCAACGAGCCAACGCCGCCCTCCAAAAACTGGAAAAAGCCTTCGGCGACCTCACCGACATCTACGTCCAGCGGGCCAAAGACTTCATTTTCCAACTACAGTATGATTCGGCAGTAGTATGGGCCACGGAAGCTTCCGCTCTGCAGGTAAATAGCCGCGCCCCCGCCCTGGACAGCCTCTACTTCGAACTGGCCTACTTCTACAACGAGGCCGGCCAGCCCAATACCGCCGCCGCCATGGCGGATTCCCTTCTGGCCTGGGCCCAGCCGTTCGCCCTCAACCATCTAACCATCCAACCATCCAACCATCTAACCATCTAACCACCGAACCGTCCGCCGTTGTCTCCCGCGACTCCCTCCGCCCCCTCCTCGCCACCCTCGACACCGTCCGCTTCGCCGCCCTGGAAAAGCGATACTACCCCCACATGATCTCCATTCCCGGAGGCACGTTCCGGATGGGAAGCGAAGAGGGAGCCGGAGATGAGCGCCCGGTACACGAAGTAACCCTGAGCCCCTTCGAAATGGCCGAAACGGAAACCACCTGGTGGCAGCACCACCTGTACTGCCGGGCCAGCGGGCAGGCCCTACCGGAAGAACCGGGCTGGGGGCGGCAGGGCAGCCACCCGGTGGTAAATGTGAGCTGGTACGACGCCATTGCCTACGCCAACTGGGTGAGCCGGCAACGAGGTAAAGAAAAAGTTTATGAATTGAATATCCCGGAAGACCCAAACGAACTGGACAAGATGAGTATCACATGGGCAGATAGCATCAACTGGGCTGCCAACGGATTCCGCCTGCCCACCGAGGCGGAATGGGAATATGCAGCCCGGGCCGGGCAGGATTTCCGCTACGCCGGCAGTGATGATCCGGATGAGGTCGCCTGGCACTATGATGGAAATACTGGTTATGGCACAATACCGGTGAAAGATAAAAAACCGAATGCCTGGGGCCTGTATGATATGTCCGGCAATGCCTGGGAATGGTGCCAGGATTGGTATTACAGCAAATACTATGAGCGAAGTGACAATGCAGAGAATCCCAAAGGCCCGGATAGCGGCTCTGACCGTGTGTTGCGGGGCGGGTCCTGGGGCCTCTACCAGGTCTTCGCGCGTTGTGCGGAACGCCTCAACTACGACCCGGTCGACCGTTACTACAGCTACGGTTTTCGCCTTGCCAGGGCAGTTAACTTTTAGTTTTTTTACCTTCTTACCTTTCCTGCATGCTCAAGCAGCCCGCCGGTTTCCCACAGAAACGGCCTTTCTCCTTTTCCAATAGCGCAGCCATACAGAAAAACCAACCCCATACCCCAGGGCCGATGCAGCACTATATATAGGGCAGCGATAGCCCGATATATCATAAGTAAAAGCAGGAGCATATATGTGAAAAAAGGCCCTCATTTTCAGAGGCGCTGTCAGATATATCGGTACTATATATGTGGATCATGTGTAAGAAGGGGAAACAGTGGGTATGGAATACTTATTCCACGGCCCTAGGCTTTTGCAATAGCCAGGGCGGTTCGTTAAATTTTCTCCGTCTGACTAAGGCGACTGCGTTGTCCAAAGGCTGAAGTCATTGACGGAGGCGGAAGTTTTCTTGCCTGCCGAAGCTTTAGCGCAGGCAGGTTTACCTTTTTACAATGGTTATCTCTGGTTTTCGGGAGGTGCTACCTGCGGCGTTTCAGGTCTCAAAATCAGTAGGAAAACTGGTTATAACTCACCCATCCTTCTTAAAATTTCCTCTTTCAACACCTTGGAAATTCTGAAATCAACCTTTTCCAGTTTTTCTATGAAAGGGGCCACTTTCTTAACCAATCCGGCATCTTTCGCTTTCACAATAACTCCTAATATTCCCGTTATCTTAATACCCATCTTCTTTGCAACACTTCTTCCTTTTTTCTCATCGATCACCAATAAACTATTCTCCCTTTCAATGGCCAAAGCAATGGCACTTGACTCACCTTTGTCAAGCTCTAATTCCAATAACGCTATCTTCTGTTTATCGGTTACCTCTTCGATTTCAATCCAATGGGGGATGCCTTCTCCAAATTCATTTTCAACTTCCGGCGTGATCGTTATTTGTCCATATACTTTTTGAAGGATATCAAGTTCATTAATGTTGCTCAAAGCAATCAAGCAACTTGAGTCGGCTATAATAACTCGCTCACGCATTTTTCAGGTCTTCTTCCAGCTCTTTGTAATCATATCCAAATATCGAAACATTGTATTTGCCTAATATCTCTATAAATGCTCGTTTGGATATGCCTACTATTTCTGCAGCTTGGCCGGAGCTCAATTTGCCATCTTCAAATAATTTTGACGCGATCAGCATCTTCAGTTCGAAATCATTCATCTGGACACTGTCCGGTATTTGTATGTGGAATACACTCATAATTCTGCACTTGATAATACAATAAGTTTTTTCACCCCAGATCGGTTCCTTGTAACAATCAAATAAGTTAAGTTTATTTGTTGATTCTCGCAATTGTTGTCTTGTAAGATTTTGGTTAGAGGATTAATGGATTGGGTATCAATTTCTGTGCGAGTTCAGGATTGGGCACATATAGGGCGGGAATTTACCCGTTCTCTGCTCCCCGTTAGGCGAAGTGAGCCGAATAGAAATTGTATTCGGCTCAAAAAAACACTAATTTTGAGCCGAATAAGAAAGTGATTCGGCTCATGCACTATAATTGGCAACAAGAAGACTGGCCCCGCTTTAAATACAGCCTGGAAGATATGGAGGAGGCGCTTTTCGCTTTCGCGGAAAGCCAGGGCCGTATCAGCGGGCTGCTAAAGGCGCTTTCCGAAGAAGAAAAGGCCCAATCCGTCATCGATTTGATGATCGCTGAAGCCATAAAGACCTCAGAGATAGAAGGGGAGTATTTGAGCCGGCAGGACGTGCTTTCTTCCATCCGGAACAACCTGGGGTTGAACCATCCCCCGGAGAAAGTGAGGGACAAGAGAGCGGAGGGCATTGCCCGCCTGATGGTCAGCGTAAGAGAGACATACGAGGACGCGCTGGATAAAGCCATGTTGTTTTCCTGGCACTCCATGGTTATGGAGGGGAATAACCGGGTAAACAAAGGGCAATGGCGAAGCAGCGAAGATCCCATGCAGGTGGTTTCGGGGGCGGTGGGGAGAGAAATTATTCATTTCGAGGCGCCCCCTTCTTCCCGCGTGCCGAAGGAGATGGAAAATTTCATCGCCTGGTTCAATAAAACTGCACCGGGGGAGCCGCAGGAGCTATTCCATGCGCCGGTTCGTTCGGCCATTGCCCATCTGTACTTCGAGACGATCCATCCCTTTGAAGACGGTAATGGCAGGGTCGGCAGGGCCATCTCCGAAAAAGCCCTCTCCCAGGGATTTGGCCGGCCCGTGGTGTTGAGCTTGTCGAAAACCATTGAGGCCGGCCGGAAAGACTATTACGAGGCGCTGAAAACAGGTCAACGGTCCAATGAGATCACTGGGTGGATCCGTTATTTTTTACAAGTCATTCTGGATGCTCAGGAGCAGGCGGAAGAACAAATTGAATTTACCATAAAAAAAGCCAGGTATTTTGACCGTTTCGCCGGCCAACTGAATGAACGGCAGGAAAAAGCCCTGCGCCGGATGCTGGAAGCAGGCCCGGCGGGCTTTGAGGGCGGAATGAACGCCAGAAAGTACATGTCGCTCACCAAAGCATCCAAAGCTACCGCCACCAGAGACCTGCAAAGGCTGGTGGAACTGGGGGCGCTCTCTGTGATCGGCGGAGGGAGGAGCACCCGGTATGAGGTTCGGTGTGGGCGGTAGCTTTAGATGGCAGGCACTTTCAACTTTCAAAGTGCCTGCCATCTATTTCCCCCTCGTTTTAGCTAACTTAGCCGGTAAAGGAAATGTACCGCCCAGGTCCCGATAAAAATGCCGATCAATATGGCCCGCAACATGTATAAACCCGCCCTGCTGCTCCTTCTCACCTTATTCCTCCTCTCCGCCTGCCAGCGCCCGATGAACCGCCTGGCCCGGCAGCCCGGCGTCCTGGCTGACCCTCAACTCACCTACAAAAGATACAGGCCCGGGCCGGAAGACAAAACCATCTCCAGGACGGAATACCTCGACAAGCTCTACGGCTTCTGGCTCGGCCAGTGCATCGCCAACTGGACCGGCCTGATCACGGAAATGGATAAGATCGGCGGGGAGGGGAAAAACGGCAGGGGCGCCAGCTTCTACACCCGCGACAACTGGGGCGGCCCGGACGATCCCAACATCTGGGGCTCCAATAACCTTTCCGACACCATCGGTTTCTACTTCGAGGACGAAGGCGGGGTATGGGGCGCCGACGACGATACCGATATCGAGTACATCTACCAGTCCCTGCTGTACACCAACAAAACGTCCCTGCTCACCGGCGAGCAGATACGGGAAGGCTGGCTGAAGCACATAAAAGCCGAGGAGGAGAACTACCTCTGGGTATCCAACCAGCAAGCGTTCGATTTAATGCGGGAAGGGCTCATCCCTCCGGCCACCGGCCATCCCGAAAACAATCCCTACTACGAGATGATCGACGCCCAGTTGACCACCGAGATCTTCGGCCTGTTCGCGCCCGCCCGCCCCGATGTGGCCCTGAAGATGGCCCGCCTGCCCATACGAACGACGGCGCGGGAGAATGCACAGTGGATCGCGGAGTTCTACGTCATCATGCAAGCCCTGGCGTCGTCGGTAGATAAGAGCCTGCCAGTGAAAGAGCAGTTGCGCTGGATGGCGGATGAAGCCCGCCAGCACCTGCCCGGTGATTCCTACTCGGCGAAAATGTACGACTTTGTCAAGTCGAAGTACCAGTCCGGCGCCACCTGGGAGGAGGCCAGGGACGCCCTCCACGAAAAATACCAGGTGAGGCAGGAGGATGAATACGAGTGGGCAACGAAGGATACGGTATGTAACGGCTGCTTCGCCGCCGGCATCAACTTCGGCGCCAGCATCATCAGCCTCCTGTACGGGGAAGGAGATATCAAAGAGACGATAAAGATCGGCGCCCTGGCCGGCTGGGATTCCGATAACCCCACCGCCACCTGGGGCGGCCTGCTGGGCTTTATGCTCGGCAAAGAAGGCGTGCAAGAGGCCTTCGGCCGGAAGTTTGCCGACAAATTCAACATTCACCGGACGCGGGTGGGCTTTCCGAATGATGGGATCGATACCTTCTACGATATGGCTGAAAAAGGGGTGTTTATTGTGGACAGGGTGGTGCAGGAGGAGATGGGGGGCGGGGTGGGCCTGAAGGAGGGGGTGTGGTATATTCCGGTGAGTAGTGAGCAGGTTATGACAGGGCAATAAAATCAGCACGAAATAAATCCCGGGGTTATTTATCTTCTGGAAAAAGTTATTTCTGGTTAGGCATAAATATTCTTCCTATGGCCTGGATCATCAACATGCAGCATTATCTCGATAAAGACGGATCAATCGGCCCCCTGAACCGCCCCACGAGGAGATTAGCGGATTTCTTCGGGGCGATCGTCACGTTCGCCACTTCTTTTGAAGAGGAGCCTTTTCTGAACAGCAACATCAAATGCCGCCGTCGCCCAGGGCGAAAACCATGCCAGGGAAAAATTCAGGCGCTCCTGGACCTGGATACAGACAATATCGTCTGGCAGCGCCCGGTTTGTGGAGACAATGGGATGATCAGCGGTTGGCAGGAGACGCCCTGGGATGCCAGTTAAACAGTCTGATAAAGGAATCCGCTGTAGCGTGGGCGGGCCCCGGCGTTCGCTGCGCTCCACTTGAACCGCCGGCCCCCTGGCCCCGCTTGAAAAGCGGGGAGCTACCCCCTTCCTTCAGCGTGAAAAAGAAAAGAGCCTGTCAACTCAATGACAGGCTCTTCGTAGCGCGAGGCGGGCTTGAACCGCCGACCTCATGATTATGAATCATGCGCTCTAACCAGCTGAGCTACCGCGCCTTTTTATAAATCATGCGCTCTGATCCCGCTTTATAAAAGCGGGAAGCTACCACGCCTTTTTTGCGAGTGCAAATATACGGCTTTTAACAACTTCCGCACAACAATTCTTCCCGGATATTTTTTACCTTCCGTAGATTTCCCAACGCATGTGTTTATTTAACCCTGGTCAATCCATAAAAATTCCCGACATGTCCGACAATCGAAAAGGCATCCGCCCGCAGATTCTTACCGAGAAGGAAGCCACCACCGAAGAAGAGCGCTTTCAGAACGACGTCCTCCGCCCTATCCTCAAGATGCAGAACGATCTGCTTTTTGCCATTTTCCACCGCATGATGGCCAAGCGGAAGGTGGCATTCGACAACCTCTCCCGGCAGAAACAGGAACAGCAGATCGATCACAGCCTGAGCCAGGACAACCGCCTGCGCTTCCTCCTGCTGGGCGCCGTGATCGGGCAGTTCACCATCGAAGAGTATGAACAATTCCTGAAAATGGAATCGGAGGCTACCCGCCGGATCATGAGTATGGTGGGGGAGCGGCTGAAGAGTGGGGGTTCGTGAATCGTGAATCGTGAATGGTGAATCGTGAATGGTGAATGGTGGGATTCGGGATTCGTTGGTGTGTTCCGAATCCCGAATAACGAATTGCGATTCCCGGATTACGAACCCCGAATTTCCTTAATAAAAATCGGGCTTTCCGGCTCTTCCGGATTCTTCCTCCTGAATTTTCCCCAACAACACATTTAACCCCAGGCGCAGGTTGGCGCTGTGGCTTTCCCTGGGCCGTATGGCCGTTATGATGTTGTCGGTGGCGGCCATCAGCTGCACCGGGCCGAGAAGCAGGGTGGCGTTCAGGCCCAGGTTGTCCAGCCGTTCACTGCGGAAGGCGTAGGTGGCGCCCACGTTGAGGATGGGCAGGATGCCCAGGTTGCTGCCCACGGCCACGGCCGTATTCATCTCCTCCCGGTAGTTTTCCAGGTAGACGAGGCCGCCGACGGTCCAGTTATCCCGCAGGCGGTACTGGCCACTGAGGTAGTAGCGGGAAGGCAGCGTAGTGGAATAACCGACGGAGGTTTCCGCCACCTGGTAGATCTCCCGCAGGGTGTCTATGATGGAGCCGGCGGTGACGGTGTCTTCGAAGATGTTCTGAGCGAGGTCGAGGCCTTTGTATTCAAAAGTACCGTTGAGGCTGTAGTTGGTGACATCTTCTTCCCAGTTGACTTTGCCGATATCCAGGGCGCTGGCGGCAAGCTCCAGTTTGTCGCCCAGCTTCAGTTGGACCCCCAGGTCGAAGGCGAAGCCGGTGTTGCCGGTGAAGAGCTCTTCGTAATCGAACCGGCCGAAGTCGTAGGATACGGTTAGTTCATCGAAGCCGTCGTACTTCAGGGAGCCGGCGGAGTTGACGTAATAATCGGCGTTCAGCTCCAATTGATAGACATCGCTGTCGGTGCGCAGGCGCAGATCGGTACGCTCGGAGGAGATGTTGCCTACGCCGGCCAGCAGCTTGGCGCGCCCGCCGATGGAGAAGCCGGGCGCCACTTCCACGGCCAGGCCCAGGGCGAATTCCTGGTAGCCGTACAGGTCTGCATCCGGGCCGAAGGCCACATCCTGGCCGATGAACTGAGCATTGCCTTGCCAGATGAGCTGCGGCATGGTCTTGGGGTAGTTCATAAATGCGTTGAAGCGCAGGGTATGGCCGAGGGAAAGGGCGGCCCTGCCGAAGCGTATTCCCAGGCTGAGGGTCTCGATGTCGAGGTTGTTGCGGAGCACGTTATCCTCTCCCAGTTTTTCGATGGCGCGGTCGATATTCAGCACCTCCTTCCCTTCTTCATTGGTGGTGATCAGGTCGCCGTAAGTCACATTGGTCACCAGCAGGGTATTGTACACCCCCGGCAGGCCGGCGACAAATTTGTAGTCAGGAAAAAATGCCGGGTTGGTCCGGGCGGATTGCCAGGTGTGGCGCATGAAGTGGGTGGCCAGGTCTTCCTGGGCCAGCGCCGCTGTGACGAAGGAGGTGATGATAAATAAAGAAAGCAGTATTCTCTGCATTATAGTATGGTTGATTCGTGATTCGTTGATTCGTGATTCGTTGATTCGTGATTCGTGATTCGTGATTCGTGATTCGTTGATTCGTGATTCGTTGTTTGGCCGAGTTCCCGAATCACGAATCACGAATTCCCCCTTTCTAATCCCTCACCCCGAAGATCGCGCCGAGCTTTACCTGTACGGCCTGGCTTTCCAGGATCTTGACCGATACATCTCCGTTATTGATGGTGGAAAAAGAAGCGACGATATCCAGTTTTTCCGCGGTGCGTACCTTACCGAAGCGTTCCTCCGGATAATCCACATAAGTGACGTCTTCCTTCACCCCGCTGGCGTTGCCCTCGCTGTCGACCGGCACGCCTTCGATCACTCGCATGGATCCCTGAAAGAGGGAATCCAGCAGGACGCCGTCCTTATCCAGGAAATACCCCTGTATGGATACATCGAGGGGCAGGCTGTTGACGGTCACCAGTTTAAACTCGGCCTTGTACATTTGCTGGAAGTCTCCGAAGTCGAGCTCGAAGGTGTCCCGGGCCAGGAAGTTGACGGACCGGCCGTAGAGCGGCAGGTCGACATCCACCCGAACTTTGTAGTAACTGCTGTCGGTGATGAAGCCCCGGATATTCACATTGGAGTCCGGGTTGGTCACGGCGTCCACGTCGTAATCGATAGCTACCGGGCCGGCGCCGAGGATCTCGTCAATGTTGGAGTTATCTTTATTGAAGACAAATTTTTCCTCCTTTATCACCCCAACTTCGCTGATGGAGGGATAAGGAAAAGCGATGCCGCTTTCCACATAAGGGCTTTCGAGGTTCAGGGTTTCTCCCCGGACGGTCAGCACCTTAAAGACCTTTACATCCGATTCTGTGGGGATGCCGAATGAATTTTCGATATTGAAGGTAACGGTTGGGTCGGCGAAATAAATATCGCCGGTGACCCAGTTGTCGAAGAAGTCGATAATAATGGTGTCCCGTCCGCCTTCGTGGCGCTGAACGCCCAGAAAACCCTCCATATAAGAAAAGGTGAGGTCGCGGAAAGTGACGGCAACCTGCGCCGTATCCGGCTGGCCGTCGGAACGGGTTAGCTCGTACTCCACATAGATGGAATCCGTAACCGGGTCCGGCACGGCCTCGTATCCGTCCAGTTGATAAGGGAAAAAGAGGTTCGAATAAACCGGCAGTTGCCCGGCGCCACTGTACCCCGGGAGGCTGGCGGAAAAAGAGAGGGGTTCGCCGTCTTTGGTCACCTGAGGCAGGGTTATGGTGAATTCCACCGGGTCGGGGTGAGCATGCTGGAAGCCGTAGATGAACTCGCCACCTTTGAATACCAGGCGGTCGAAGTCAAAGCCGTCGGGCAATTCCAGGGGGAGGGCCATCCGCTTGGAAGTAATGGGGATGGGTATTCCACTGAGCGACTCGTTGATCTTCTGAAAGATGGTATCGCTGTTCTGGGTCAGCACATCGCCGGAATAGGTAAAGTGGATGAGCCCGTCGGGATCTATTGTGATGACGGCCAGGTCCTGGAAATTCTCCAGCGCTTCCCGCAGGGAAAGCTTCGTATTGAGGAGCGGCACGGCGTATTCTGCATCGTAATCCGCATCCTCAAGGTTTTCCAGCTCGTCAAAAGACTGGCATGCAGTGACCATAGCTGCCGCAGCCACTAAGAATAACAGGGTTAACCTTTTCATAATCAGATTTTAGAATAAACAAACACCACAGGTTCATGTTATACTGGCTTCATCTACTGCACTCCCGGCTGGTATCCAGGCTATACACAGAACTGCATCAGTATAACTGGGAATGGAACGCACTTATTATGTACGATGGGTGTACGCTCTTCAGCAGGGGTTTTGGAGAGTTGCCGGTAAGAAAGCACAAAGATATTCAAATTACTGCACATAACAACACCGGAAGAAGCCAAATTGATGTTTTGATGCTCAACTTTATGGAGCACGGAGCCATTGTTCTATGGTTTCAGGGAGAGGGCCAGAATTGAAATAGAGAAATACATGGAAATGCCCTGGAACCTGCCGCCCGGCTTGGGTTGGCCGTGTATTTCAATATTTCATGTGTCAAAGTAATTCTGTCCGGGTACGCCCATGAAACAGTGAACCGTGAATTTTCGTATATTGCTTCACTATGTCAGAGAAGATGAAGGATACCGGAAAGCGTGAAGATCCGCTCAAGGCGGGAGAGATAACCAGGCAGGCCAGGGATTTTGTGCTGCGCCTCTTCGGGCAGCGGCAGGACGGGCGCCTGCTCGTACACAACTATACCCTTGCCGACGTGGTGGCCGATAAAGTTGAAGCTATCGCAGGGGGAGAAAACGCCGCCCCGGAAGTACTGGAGCAAGCCTTACTGGCGGCCTGGCTGTTTCCTACCGGTTTTTTGTACGACTACCGCGAACCGGGGCATTTCAGCATCGAGCTGGCACGGCAGTTCTTCAGCCAGTTTGATTATCCCGGGGAAACACAGGAGCAGGTGCTGGAGTGTATCCTGGTAGCCACCGAAGGGCGGCAGCCGGCCACAGAATCCGGGCGCATTCTCAGCGACGCCGTACAGGCGGCCACCTATCTCGGGGAAAGCGAGGAAGGCCTGCCGCTGTTGCGCCTGGAACGCGAATTCCTCCTCGGCCAGAAGTATTCCAAAACGGAATGGGCCAAGATCCTCCTGGAAGAACTGCTGCGCATCAAGCTGTTCACCCATTTCGCACAGGCTCATTTTCAACCGGCGCTGGCCCAGGCCATCCACAGTTGCCGGAGGATGCTTGAAAAGAAGAAGGCTAAGGAAGAAGAAACCGAAGGGGGCCGGTTTGATACCTTGGAACGCAAAGCGCCCACCCGTGGGGTTCAGACCTATTTCCGGGCCAACTACCGCAACCATATCAACCTGAGCGCCATTGCCGACAACAAGGCCAACATCATGATCAGTGTCAACGCCATCCTGGTCAGTGTGCTCATCACTTTCCTGTCTTACCGCAACATTGGGGAGAACAGCCCGCAGATCCTGCTGCCGGTGGTCATCTTCCTGGTTACCGGCCTTGCGAGCCTCATCTTCGCCGTCCTCTCGGCCCGGCCCAAGGTCACCATGCTCAACCGGGAAGGCACGCCGCCGGAAGAGGTGCGCCGCAATGTGGTCTTTTTCGGCAACTTCGTCACCTTGGAACTGGACCAGTTCGAAGAAGCCATGGAAGAGGTTTTCAGCGATAATGAACTGCTATACGGCAACATGGTCAGAGACCTTTACCACCTGGGGAAAGTGCTGGAAAAGAAGTACCGCTACCTGTCCATATCTTATAACATCTTCATGGTGGGGTTCATCGCTACGGTGGGGACGTTCCTGATCGCTTTGTTTAGTTGATTGGGTTGCCCGTCTTCGCTGAGGCTCAGCCGGGTAAAATTGGGTTGATTGGGAAGCGGGTCAAAAGAAGCGTTTTTCACTATGCAATAAAATTGCTCTGACAATGGTAGAAGTATTTGCCACTCCCCTGCTGAAGAAATTACACGGCGCCGTCCGGGAATTCCTCGAAACGGAGATCTATCCCAATGAGATGCGCTGGCTGAGGACACCTTTCCGGGAGGTGGAAACGGAGATCCGCGCTCTGAGAGGAAAGGCGCAGGCTACCGGCGCCTGGAACCCCCATCTTTCAGCGGAACACGGGGGGGCGGGCCTCAGCCTTTCCGAATTCGGGCAGCTCGGTGAGTTGCTGGGCACTACCCCCTTCGGCCACCTGGCCTTCAACTGCCAGGCGCCGGATTCCGGCAATACGGAGCTGTTGCTGAAGTACGGTTCGCCGGATATCCGGCGCCGTTACCTGGAACCTTTACTCGCCGGCGACATCCGGTCCTGCTTCGCCATGACCGAGCCGGCCTATGCCGGTTCAAACCCGGTCCGCATGGGAACCACGGCGGTCAGCGAAGGAGATCAATACATCATTAACGGCCACAAGTGGTTCGCTTCTTCTGCCGACGGCGCTTCCTTCTCCATCGTAATGGCCGTTACCAGCCCGGAAGCGGAGAACCCCTATCAGCGGGCCAGTATGATCATCGTTCCCACCGATACTCCCGGCTTTGAGCTTGTTCGTAACATTCCGGTAATGGGCCATGCCGGTGAAGGCTGGCACAGCCACGCCGAGATCCGCCTGAAAGATGTCCGCGTGCCGAAATCCAACCGCCTGGGGAATGAAGGGGAGGGTTTCCAACTGGCGCAGGAACGCCTCGGGCCGGGCCGCATCCACCACTGCATGCGCTGGATCGGCATCTGCGAGCGGGCATTCGATATGATGTGCCGCCGCGCCGCTACCCGCGAAATGGGTAGAGGTGAAATGCTGGGAGAACAACAGATGGTACAGGCGTGGATCGCCGAATGCCGCGCCGAGATCGACGCTGCCCGGTATATGGTGCTGCACACCGCCAGCAAGATAGAAAATGAAGGGCAACGAGCGGCCAGTACCGATATCTCCACCATAAAATTCTTCGTCGCCGGCGTCCTTCAGAAGGCTGTCGACCGGGCATTGCAAGTACATGGCGCACTGGGTATTACCGACGATACCATCCTGTCCTATTTCTACCGGGAGGAGCGGGGCGCCCGCATCTATGACGGCCCCGATGAGGCACATAAGGCTTCCCTGGCGCGGAAGATCCTGAAGGGTTACGGGCTGAAAGTGAAGCAGAATTAACTGGGCCGGGCGACGGCCAATTGTATATCGGGAGTAGAACGGTTAAGCCAGAGGAGGGGGCTCAACAGCAGTTGCCCCAGAAGGAATTCCGGAAGGAACCGCTCGAGGGTACTATCCCATCGGGTAGGCCATTTTTCCCGCCAGCTCAGCCACCAAAGGAGGTAGCCGCCCAGGGTGCCGGACAGGCCGCCGGCTTCCACCTGCCATCCGGCGTTTTCCAGCAGCGCGCTCAGGGTTTGGGGGGTATAAACGGCCGTATGCCGGGGGGTGTGGTAGCCAGCCCAGCAGCTGCCGAATACTTTTCTCGACCAGGAGTCGTAATTGGGCACTTCGATGAGCAAGACGGTTTCCGGATGGGCCAGCTGGCGCAGTTTCCGGAGGGTGGCCAGAGGGTCATAATCATGCTCGAGGTAGTGCCACATGGTGATGAGGCCGAACGGCTCGTTCAATTCGAGCTGCCGGACGTCCTGGTTCAGGAGGGTTATGCCCCGAAAGGCAGGGTCTTCTTTCCACTGCTCGGCCGCAAAATCGATACCCCAGCATTGGCAGCCCCATTTATCCTGTAAAGCCTTTAAAAAGGAGGGGTAGCCGCAACCTACATCCAGGACTTTAGTTTTTTCGGAAAGGGCGGCATAATTCCCCGCCACCCGCAGCCGTTCGCGGTCCAGCTGTTCAAACCCGGAGCGGATGAGCCCGGCAAAACGCCCCCAGGCCTGTTCGCGGCGATAGGGCAGGTAATGATCAGGGTAGTAATCCTTCAGCGCTTCCGCCGTAACGCGGGGCGAGAGGAAAATAAGCCCGCAATTCTGACACCGGACAAAGGAAAAACCGTCCGGGACAGTATGCATCTGTGCCCGGCTGTGTTGCAGAAAAAGGGGCTCTCTGCTTCCACAGGAGAGGCAGCTGTCGGCAGGTTCAAGTTTCTGGAGCATAGCCGTTTTTTATGTTTTCATTGCCTGGGCCTTCTTTCAGGATGGGAGCAACCGCCCGGCAAATGGAGCGGTGGTTGGCCTCTACCTCTCTGATCATGATCCCCTCTATGCCTTTGAGGCGCCGGCGGATGGCCGCCGGGCTGACCAGCCGGTCTTTACTGCCGAGCAGGACCAGGACAGGGGCTTTTACCTGTCCAAGCAGGCGGCCCACCTGTTTTCTGCCCAGGCGAAAATAGCTCAGAGAGAACCAGGTGTGCAGCAGCCGTTGGCGGCGCTGCTTATCGCTCAGGTGATGCTGTAAATACCGGAACAGGAAATGATCGATCAGCCGGATCCGGTACAGTATCCTGATCAGCGCCAGGAGCCTTTCCGGCCGCCGGGCAAGCCGGGCTGTCAGCCGGCGAAACCGGGGCGGCAACCATTCCACGAGATACAGCCAGCGCGTCTGCAGGCCATCGGGCGCCAGCAGGTAAAGTGATTTCATCCGGTTTTGAA
This sequence comes from uncultured Phaeodactylibacter sp., assembly GCA_964418125.1. Lineage (GTDB taxonomy): Bacteria > Bacteroidota > Bacteroidia > Chitinophagales > Saprospiraceae > JACJXW01. The sequence goes on along the minus strand of CAYQKY010000018.1, from coordinate 23,157 downwards.
AATGGGGGGGCAGGTGCAGCCATAACCGGGCGCCCAGGCTATGGCCGATGGCTTCAAACTGCTTATTGTCTTCCTGTTCCAGGACGGCCTCGACGACGGCCGCCAGCTGGGCTGGCTGGTAATCGTCTCGCCTCCACCACGTATCTCCATGAAAAGGGAGGTCGACAGCGAGGATGGTACAGCAACCTTTCAAAGCCTCGCCCAACTCTGAAAAAACGGCGCCGTCATCAGAAAATCCATGAAAGGCGATCAGCAGGCGCGGGCCGGAACCGAACCTGCGGAAGGCTACCTCGCCAAAGGGGGTATGGAGGAAAGATGGTTGCATGTCTTCGGAAAGCCACATTCCAGACGGGTAAGGGCTTGAAAGTATTGTATATTGTTGTTTTAGAAACAAAGATCTCTTAATTCGGGTACAATGAAAAATCTGCCGAAAAACTTTCTGGCCGTTGTGCTTTTCTTATTTCCTACGTTCTTTTACCCTCTTCTTTGCCAGCAGATAATCAATGGCAGTTTCGGTACGGCCATTTTCACTTCCCCATCCTGGGGCCGGACTGGCAGTATTACGAGCTTCAGTTTTCTCCGGCGGCATCCTTCGGGTTTATCAGCGTAAGGGTTGTTTCTGCCTATGAAACCTGGGTGTTTTTGGATGACTTTTCTCTGGAGTGCCCGGCAATAAACCTGGGAAGCGATACTGCACTTTGTGTGGTGGAAAATATCCCCCTGGAGGCAGGGCCTTTTTTTGAAAGTTACCGATGGAACAACCTTTCAACAGAGGCGAGTATCGAGGTGGATGAACCGGGCGAATACTGGGTCGAAGCAATAGATGGCGCCTGCATCATCAGAGATACGATAAGGATAGAAGAAATATTCTTCAACTGCGGGAGCCAGATTTACATACCAAATGTTTTCTCCCCGAACCATGACGGGATAAATGACGAATTTCGGCCGTTTTCACCCTGCGAATTATTAGATTTCGAACTTACGGTTTTTGACAGGTGGGGCCAGTTAGCCTATCATTCCGTCAATGCCGGGGAGCCATGGGATGGATTTTTTAAGGGCCGCCCGGTGGCGGAAGGTGCATATGTATACCTACTGCGATATCGATTCTTTTATCAGGCTGAAGCCAATATATCCTATGGTGGTATTTCCATTGTCCGATAACGGATTGGTACAGGAGCATGTTTCCCCGGAGGGGTGGGTGGATTATAAGGGCTTCATCCGAGACAGCACCCGCCTTCAACGCTACCTCAAGCTGCTGAGCAACCACCACCCCAACGAAAAATACTGGAGCCGGGAGGAACGCCTGGCCTACTGGATCAATGCCTACAATGCCTTCACCGTTAAACTGGTGGCGGATCATTACCCTTTGTCCGGAATCAAGGATATCAGGAACGGCTTCCGCCTTCGCACTTCCGGCTTGTTTCTGGTTCATCCCAAAGCCCTACCCCTGTTCCCCTTCCAGGCGGGCCAGCCCTGACTTGGCCTTTTGGTGCAGGCCGGTGCGGTATTCTTCCGGGCTGAAGCTCAGGCATCGTTCGAAGGCGGCGCGCGCTCTTTGCAGTTCTCCTTCAGATTCGTAGATCAGGCCCATCTGCAAGGCGGCATTACAGGCGTAGAAGAGAGGAGAATCCGCACCCATTTCAATGGCCACCCGGTAATGTTGCAGGGCCTCATCATAGCGTTTCAGGCCATGAAGGAGGCGCCCCATGCGGTAGTAGTACTCCAACTGGCCTTCGGGGAAAGCGAAGCTGTCCGGCCGGCGGGTGGCGAGAGTTTGGTAACCTTTCTGAAAGTACCCTCCGTCGAAAAGCAGGCGGGCTTTGAGGAGGCTGAGGTCGGGGGCTGTGCCCCGTTCCGCTTCCTGCCAGGCGTTCCTGTCCCCTCCGGCGATGGCATGGCCCTGGGTAAGGCAGGCCTGCATATAGCGGCGATACCCTTTCGGGTTGCCATTGAGGAGTTCCTGCCAGGCCATTTTCTGATAGGCTTCCTTGATGAAGTTCCGGCCCTGGTAGTGAGTGACAAAGTGCTGAAAGTGGGGGGTGGCGCCTTTATCCAGGCGGCGGAGTTTGGCCAGCCCCAGCATGTACTCCAGATAGGGGAAGGAGAAGAATGCCTTACCGGAAGGGCGATGCTCCAGCAACTGTATGGCCTTTTCATTGCGGCCGGTGCGCATGGCAATATTGGCCATTACAAAGCAGTGCATGAGGTTTTCGCCGGGCCGCAGGCTGCCGCCGGCAACTGCCCGCCAGGCTTCCTCCTCCTTATTGTCCAGATGGAGGAGCAGATAAGCATAGAGAACAGCCGTTTCTTCCTCGAAGATAAAGTCGTTTTTTCGCGCGTAGGCCAGCGCTTCTTCCACCTCTTTCCTCCCCTGAGCGATGGTACCTTCCAGCCCGCCCAGAAGCTTTACTCCCCATCTGTAGCTGTCGGGAATGGTGCCGACCATGGCGTGCAGGATGCCCAGGTCCTTCTTGTTGGGCATAAAATCGGGGAACAACTCTTCATTTTCCTTCAGGAGCTTGTGGGCTTTGCTGACTTCGGTAAAGGCCCCCAGGTAATCCTCAAAGCGAAGGCGGGCCAGAGCCCACTGCAGGCGAATATCGGCCTGTACAAAGAGGTAGTAAGGAGAACTGCGGTCGCCGGCCTTTACCTTTTCAAGGCGGAGGTCGCGGTTCTTTTTAAGCCGGCGGTAGGTGGCTTCATCTTCCTGTATGTAAATGGTGAAAAAATCGATGTAATTGTCGATATGATGGACGATGAGGTTGTTGGGGTCCTCCAGTTTCATCTGCGCCATGACGGCATAGGCCTCGCCAAAGCGCAGGCTGGTAGCATAGTCATAAGCCTGAAGCGCCGTCGGAGTGAAAGCAAAATACTTGGCCGCCCAAAGGGGAAAGGCCAAGGAAATAAAGGACAAGAAAAGGAATACTGGCCGAAGCATGCGCAACAGGTTTAAAGGTTTGTTTATGTATTGATATGGCCGGAGGCCGGCAGGTTTGAAAGGATATCGGGGAGCAGGACTTTAAAACAACGAACGCCTACAAAGAAAAAGAGCCTTAAAGGTATTTGCAAGTGAAAGGAAGAAAAAGTGTGGATTTTTCTCTTGCTTCCGGCAAAAACCTTTAAGGCCCTTAACCGTGAAAAGGTTCCGGAGCTGTTACGCCTCCTGTTTTTCCTTTTCCTCCTGGCCTACGTTCATGATGAAATCATCGACCAGGATACGGCCGCAGTGTTCACAGGCGATGATCTTTTTGCGCATGGAGATCTCGAGCTGCATTTGCGGCGGGATCATATTGAAGCATCCTCCGCAGGAATTTCGTTCTACCGTCACTACTGCCAGTCCGTTCCGGTATGTGGTGCGGATCTTGTCATAGGCGCGGATGAGCCGCTCTTCGATGCCTTTACGCACTTTTTCCGCTTGCTTGCGCAGGCGGTCTTCTTCTTTTTCCGTTTTCTGGATGATCTGCTCCAGTTCGACCTTTTTAGCTTCGAGGTCCTTCTGTTTGGCGGCGAGGCGCTCTTCGGTGGCGTTCAGCGTATCCTGCTTGTTCTGGATTTCCTTGTTGGCGCCCCGGATCTTCTTTTCGGACAACTGAATATCGAGGTTCTGAAGCTCCAGTTCCTTCATCAGCGCATCGTATTCCCGGTTGTTCTTCACATTGTCGAGCTGGGCTTTATAGCGCAGGATCAGCGCTTCCGACTCCTTGATCTTAGCTTCCTGCCGGCTCACCTCATCTTCCAGTTCTTCCAGCTGGCCTTTGAGGCGGCCGATACGGGTCTCCAGGCCGGCAATATCGTCTTCCAGGTCACTCACCTCCATAGGGAGCTCTCCCGTCAGCACTTTGATTTCATCGATTTTGGAGTCAATTTGCTGGAGTTCGTACAATTGCTTGAGCTTTTCAGCTACAGTGGGTTCTCCTGCCATATGTTTGAATTGTTATATTGTTTTATTGCTGCATTGTTGTCGGGAGCATGCCCCAATATTTACCGTTTATTAATAATAATGAACGGGATTGGTAACGGCCTCCGTGCAACGAGCCGCAAAATTACTAAATTTCTGAGAAATAATATCATACAGCAGCTCTATTGTGAACTGCTCGCTCTCATAATGGCCGATATCGGCGATCACGAGCTGCCCGTCGGCGTCGAAAAACTCGTGGTATTTGTAATCGGCGGTCACAAAGAACTGGGCGCCGGCCGCCTTGGCGTTCCCCAGGAGGAAGCCCCCTGAGCCGCCGCACAGGGCCACCGTTTCCACTTTTCGGCCCAGTAGCCGGGTATGCCGGATGCACCCGGCCTGCATTGCCGTTTTCAGGTGTTGGAGGAAGGCCTTTTCATCCATGGGTTCCGGCAGGCGGCCAACCATGCCGGAGCCTACGGAAGTATTGGCATTCTCTATAGAAACAAGTTCATAGGCCAGTTGTTGGCCGTTGGCGCCGGCTTGTATTGCCCCCAGCATCTGCCGTTCCTGCCCGGCGTCGAAAAACACTTCCAGTTTCACCAGGCCACTATCTTTTTCCGGGCTGCCGGTATAACGTTGCTGCTCGCTGGCCTCAATCCGGCCGGCCCCGGCGGCGAACAGGGCCTGGCGTATGGATTCGCTCTGAGCGGGAGGCGCCGTCACACTGAGTTTTTTCAGGTTGGCCTTAGGCGCCAGTATGCGGGTTTCCACCAGCCCCAGCCGTTCGGCGATCTTGCTGTTGACCCCCTGCCGGTAGACGTTGTCCAGGTTGGTGTGAATGGCGTAAATGGCAATGCCGTGGCGGATGGCCCTGATCACTACCCGTTCCACATAGTTCCTTCCGGTAAGGCGTTTCAGCCCCCGGAATATGATGGGATGGTGGGCCACGATCAGGTTACACCCCTTTTCAATCGCCTCTTCAACCACTCCTTCCGTCGAGTCCAGGCAGATCAGTACGCCCTTCACTTCGGCATCGGGGTCTCCGGTAATGAGGCCGGCATTGTCATAGCTTTCCTGATATACCGGAGGGGCAATAGATTCCAGATAAGCGGTAAGGTCTCGTATCCTGGTCATAACTCATTGTTCCTTTTCGCGAATTTTAGCCTCGATGGCCGTAGTAGAATACCCCTGAATATAAGGTAAAGCTTTGACTTCTCCGCCCTGCGCCATCACAACATCCGCTCCTACGATATCGGCGGGCAGGTAATCTCCTCCCTTCACCAGGATGTCGGGCAGCAGGAGGCTGATAAGCTCAAGGGGGGTGTCTTCTCCGAAGGTGACGACCAGGTCGACAGCTTCCAGGGCGGCGAGCATCAACTCTCGGCTGGCCTCCTCATTGATGGGCCGGTGGGGCCCTTTGAGGCGCCGGACGGAAGCGTCGCTGTTCAGCCCGACCACCAGCCGATCGCCCAGGCTGCGGGCCTGGGCCAGATAGTGGATGTGGCCGTAGTGCAGCAGGTCGAAACAGCCGTTCGTGAACACCACCCGCAGGCCCCGGGCTTTCCAGCCCTCTACCGTCCGGCGGGCCTGCTCCCGGCTTTGTATCTTGGCTTTGATCTTTTTCAGCATAACAAATTTGGCTTGTTGGTTATTCGTTGCTGGTTGCCGGTAATTGCGGAGCCGTTGGGTCTAGGGCAGCCTGTGCGTTGCTTGTCCTGGCAACCAATTACCAAATTAACCGGCCACGAATCAACTTTTTTCCTCACACTGCCACCCGTTCCTCCGGTTGCGGAGCTGCTTCAATAGGGTCATAATTGCGGTTGATCACCGGCAGGAAGATGAGGGCGAGGATACCGACCAGCACATTACACCCCAGCTGTATGGAAAAGAAGGCAATGTTGGCCCAGGAGAAGCCATCGTCTCCACTGACCCCGTAAATGGCCAGGGCCGTCTGCACCAGGAAATGATACGTACCCATACCTCCGGGGGAGGGAATGACGATCCCCCAGCCGCCAAAGACGAAGACCACCAGGCCGGCGAGCATAGACAGGCCGGCCGTGGGTTCAAAAGCGAAAAAGCAGAGGTAGGTCATCAGGTAATACATGAACCATATGTTGACGCTGTGTACCAGGAAAAGCCAGGGGCGGTTCAGGCGGCGTACGGTTTTTATACCCTGCAGGAAACCTTTGGTAATTTCTATTACCTTCTGGTAGATCCGGGACCTGGCGATCTGCTTCCGGAGAAGAAAAAAAAAGGCCAGTACTGCCAGGCCAAAGGTTCCCAGCAACAGCAGCAGGTTGCTGGTATTGCCCAGGCGTTCTCCCAGGGAGACGTTTTCCTGGACGAAGGCCATGATCTTATCATACTCCAGCATAAAAGCCAGGCTCGTTACCAGCAGGATACTGATGACATCGAAAATGCGGTCGACCACTATGGTTCCCATCACCTTTTCTACGGGGATCTTCTCGTACTGAGACAGGGTCGCTCCCCGGACGATCTCGCCCATTCGGGGAAGGCCCAGGTTGGCAAAGTATCCCAGGATGGTTGCCAGGAAGGAATTGATCAGGCGGGGGGAAAAGCCCATGGGGCGAATAAGCATATTCCAGCGTATGGCGCGGCTGACGTTACTGACCAGGAAGGCCAGCAGTACCAGCAGTATCCAGAAGTAGTTGGCTTCCTGGAAATCATTGGCCACCTTGGCGATCAGGCTGCAGTTTTCCGGGCTGATGCCCTTAATGGCACATTCCTCCTGAAAAGCCGCGCTCTGCTGCCGGTACACCAGATAAAGGATACCCACCCCGATCCCCAGGAAGACGAGGAACTTGAGAAAATTGACCAGTCTTTTCTTCAACATGACAGTTTTCATCCACTCAATATGGCCGCAAAGATAGGGGAATAGCGAATAAAATGCGGGTTACCGGCCGATTTTAATTGATCAGGGTAGGACTAACGTACGGCCTTTTTTTCTTTCGGCCCATCCATGAATTCCAGGGCCTGGTCGAGGCTGCGCAAAACGGAGACATTCTCCGAAGGCTTGACATTCTGAGCGACCACCTGGTAGCCGGAGAGCAGGATGTGGCACTCCTTGAAATTCGCTGACAGGCGGTCCACGTACTGCTGTACGGGCTCCTTGGCGAATGTTTCTGTGATCATAGTAAAAATGTAATCCGGATGATGAATATTGCAGGCGTCTTTGAGGTCGGCGAGGGTGATCTCCTGTCCGATGTAGATCACATGGTTGCGGCGGGACTTGAGCAGGTAGTGCATAAAGAGCATACTCAGCTCCTGTTTCTCTCCCTCCGGCAGATAGATCAGGAACTTATTGACGTTCTTTCCGCTGACCAGCGGCTCTTTATCGATAGCAACGATGATCTTCTGGCGGATCAGATAGCTCATGAAGTTTTCCTGGACAGGATTGATGGAGCCGGTAAGCCAGAGGACGCTGAGCTTGTCCAGAAAGGGGTAGATGATCTCCAGCATGGTGCGCTCGAAGCCCAACTGCTGGATATTGGTGCTGACGATGCGGTCGAATTTATATTCGTCCATCTCGATCATGGAGATGGTCAGGGCGTCGAGCTGGGTGCCGTATTCGAAGTTGATTTCGGAAATGGCCGCCACCTTTTCGGCGATCTCCTCTTTGCTCATCCTGGCGATCTTGGAGATCTTGATGCCATTCTTATTGAGCAGGGCGATGTTGAGGATGAACTTCAGGTCGTCATCCAGGTAATAGCGGATATTGGTCTTGGTTCGCCTCGGTTCGATAATACCATAGCGCTGCTCCCATACCCTCAGGGTGTGAGCTTTTATTCCAGAAAGCTTTTCCAGGTCTTTTATGGAGTATACCGCCACAGTACAACAGGTTTTTATACAGGGAGTTACGCTACAGTTATTCGGCTGATAATGATATTTGGTTTAATTACCAAGGTCTTAACAGTGGCCCGCATAAAAGGTTTAGAACTGGTTTAAATTTTGGTTCCAAAACTGATTTGCGGGTACTTTCTTTATTTTGGTCGGCTACTGCACTACACTTCGAAATGTGATTATCGATTTTTTGATTAATTTTAGCCTGCTTCGTTAACCAGCCCGGAGAGAACAAACCAGGCTTCCACCCCGAAAGGGCCAGGAAAATGCATAAAGAACACAAAATCAAAATTATATGAAGTGGAGCTTTACCCTATGGACTATACTATTCACCCTCCTGCTTGCCCCTCCTCTCATCAGCCAGTCAACCTGTGAATATGCGCTGACCATGCTCGACGACGCCGGCAATGGTTGGAATGGCGCCGCCCTAACCATAATCACCGGCGATAACGCGGAAATTTACAGCCTGAACCAGATCGATGACGATGGCGATTCCGCCACCGTGTACATTCCCGTAATGGATGGCGAGTCTATCCAGGTATTGTATACTCCCGCTTTTTTTTCGCCGTGGGAGGTGGAATATTCGCTTTTCGATTCGGAAGGCAACCTCATTTTCCAGGATGGCCAGATGGGAGCGGAACCCATGATCGGCCTGGTATTTGAAGGGGCCGCTACCTGCCCCGTTTGTTCTCCTCCGCTGAGTAGTTCTGTTGAAATAGAACGGATCCGCGCCTTCAGCGCCGATATCAGCTGGCTACCCTTTGATCCTGAAGGAGATTTCCTCCTCGAGTATGATACCACCGGTTTCAGCCCCGGTACCGGCAGCTTCACTATGGCCACCGGGGCTACGGGCGCCCTTTTCAACCTTCAGGAAAATACCGCCTACGATTTTTACCTTTCCGCCATTTGTTCAGATGGGGATACCAGTGTTGCCGTAGGGCCGTATAGCTTCCAGACCCCGTATGCCAATGATGTAGGCATTACGGAGATCTTTTCTCCCCTTACGGCCTGTGGCCTGGGGGCTGCCGAGGCCATCTCCGTTGCCATCGGCAACTTCGGAGGTGTTCCCCAGTCGCTCATTCCGTTTAATTTTTCGGTGAACGGCATTCCCGGCGGCGTCACTATGCCTCAGGACGGCTTCTTCACCGGCGTTATCGCAACGGACAGTACGGAGACTACCGAGTTCGACGCCACCTTCGATTTCTCCGATTTCGGGGAATATACCATTCATGTATGGACTGCCCTTGAGGGTGACAGCGTAACGTCGAATGATACGACCTCCCTCACCGTCGTCAATGTACCGGAAGTTGCCGAATATCCCTATTTCGAAGGGTTTGAGGAATGGTTCGGCGGATGGACCGTCAATGCAGAGGGGCTGGGCGCTCCCAGCTGGGAGTATGGAACCCCCGGCGGAGCGCTGATCAACGGTGCGGCCAGCGGCTTCGGCGCCTGGGTGACCAACCTCGGCGGAAGCTACAATAATAACGAGCTCTCCTACCTCACCTCCCCCTGCTTCGATTTCAGTGCTCTGTCAGAAGACCCGCGCATTTCCTTTTCCCTTATCGTCAACACGGAGAACAACTTCGACGAGGCCTGGCTGGAAGTATCTACCGATGATGGAGAGACCTGGTCGAAGGTGGGAAGCGCCGGCACGGGCCTGAACTGGTATAATGACCTCACCAACGAGTGGTGGGAAAATGACGGTGGTGTTCCGGGGTGGCATTATGCCCAGAATATTCTGGAAGGCACGGCCGATTCGGCCAATGTAAGGCTCCGTTTCGTATTTTCTTCGGATGGTTCGGTTGCCCGGGAAGGCATCGGCCTGGACAATATTCTGGTTTCTCCTCAGCTGGAAAACGACGTTGCCGCTTACCGCGCCGAAGTCGTCTCCGCTACCAACTGTGGCAGCCCCAATGACACCATTTCGCTGAGCCTGGTCAACCTGGGGGCGCTTCCGACCGGGGGGTTCGATGTGGCGTACAGCATCAACGGTGGGGATCCGGTAGTGGAGAATATCGGCAATGTCATTCTGCTTCCCGGTGATGAATATACCCATACGTTCGCTACTACGTTTGACGCCTCTGTGCCCGGTACCTATATTATCCAGGCCTGGTCCGAATTTGGGGATGATGCTCTGGCCCTCAACGATACGGTAACAACCCGGTTCCAGACTTCCACCGCCCCCCCTCTTCGTGAAGACTTTGAGGACGGCAGTGCGCCTGCGGGCTGGGCCCTGAGCCCGGGCATCACCATCGGCCAGGCCCATACCAGCCCCTCCGTCGTGGCTTACGATAACCTGTATTCGGGCACGCCGTCCATGCAAATCACCACTGCAGCGATCGGCCCCCTTGAAGAAAATGATACGCTTACCTTCGATTATCGTTATGTCGATTTCTTCTCCGGAGAGGACGCCACCATTCTGAGCGCCGAAGATTCGCTTATCGTGGAGATATCCATAGACTGTGGAGAGACTTTCTTCCCTGCTTTGGTAATTACCGGAAACGACCACGTACCGACGACCGATATGACTACGGTGGAGCTGGATCTTGGCGGCCTGGCGGGAGAGATCGCCGTCTTCCGTATCCGCGGGCTATGGGGAGAAGGGGATTATTACCTCGACCTCGACAACATCAACCTGCGGCGATGCCCCGAATCGCTGCAGCTCACGGCGGATATTGTGCCGCCTTCCAGCCAGTCGGCTGAAGATGGGGTGATATCCGTTTCCGTTGCGGACCCCTCCGGGCCGTTCTTCTATCTGTGGAATAACGGAGAACGGGCCAAGGAAATAAGCGGCCTGGGCGAAGGGGTATACAGCGTAACGGTCACCAACGTCTACGGCTGTTCGGAAACCCTGGAGGTCGAGCTTACGGTATCCAGTGTCCGTACACCTGCCCGGATCGGGGACATCAGCCTGGCGCCCAACCCCACGCGGGGCATCACCATGCTGAATGTCGAATTCACCCGGCCGGTGGATGCGCGCATACAACTGCTCAGCTCCATGGGGCAACTTATCTTCGAGCAGGCTGATCAAAAAGTGCTCAACGCTTCCTATGAGCTTGACCTCAACCCATACAGCAGCGGGCTGTACCTCATCCGGATCATTGCGGAAGGGGAGGTGAAAACCGCCAAGCTGGTCAAAGCGCGGTAGCCGAGAAGAGTTGACAGGTTTATTAAGTTGATTCGGGTTTCCGTCGAACCTGCCCGCCTGGCCGCCCTGTTTCGGCAGCTGAGCGGGCAGGCTTTTTTCTGTACTGTGGGCAGGCGATTGCTCTTTTCCCTGACAGGTTACTTTTAAACTATTTCCGGTCCCAACTGTATCAATCTTTAGCTTTTTGATGCCCGGATCAGCTTTTTCCTTATGCAGAAATGGGAACCCGGGCAGAGGCCTTATTCAGCAGGATAGCCGGAAGGCGCTGCTCTGAAATTCCCGCGACGGGAATTTCAGAGCAGCAATAAACTCTTAAGCAATCATGAAAATAGGGATCGTATGTTATCCTACCTACGGTGGAAGTGGTGTCGTTGCCACCGAGCTGGGGTTGGGCCTGGCCAAGAAGGGCCATGAAGTTCATTTCATCACCTATAAAAGGCCTGCCCGCCTGACCACCTTTCACGCCAATGTTTTTTACCACGAAGTGACGACAGAGGACTACCCCCTCTTTGAATATACGCCCTACGACACCGCTCTGGCCAGCAAACTGGTCGATGTGGTGAAGTTTGAAAACCTGGACCTGCTGCACGTGCATTACGCCATTCCCCACGCAGCGGTTGCCTATATGGCGAAAAAGATCCTCCTTTCGGAAGGGCGGTACGTACCGGTTATCACAACCCTGCACGGCACCGACATCACGCTGGTGGGAAACAACAACGCCTTCGCGCCGGTAGTGGCCTTTTCCATTAACAAATCCGACGGAGTGACGGCCGTTTCCGAAAGCCTCAAGCAACAGACTTACGACTATTTCGACATCCACAATGACATCCGGGTCATCCACAATTTTATTGATTTTGAACGTTTCCGCAAGGTTAACAAAGACCATTTCAAGAAGGCGATAGCGCCCAACGGTGAGCGCATCCTGGTCCATGTTTCCAATTTCCGCAAGGTAAAGCGGGTGGAAGACGTGATCCGGATCTTTCAGAAAGTCTATGAGCGGCTGCCTTCCAAGCTGTTGTTGATCGGCGACGGCCCGGAGCGCCACAACCTCGAAGAGCTATGCCGGAAGCTCGGCCTTTGCCACGAAACGCGCTTTCTCGGCAAGCAGGACGCTGTGGAGGAACTGCTTGCCGTTTCCGACCTCTTTATTATGCCCTCCGAGGCGGAGAGCTTCGGCCTGGCGGCCCTGGAGGCCATGGCCTGTGAAGTGCCGGTCATCTCCTCTAACGCGGGCGGACTGCCCGAGGTAAATATTCACGGCAATACCGGCTACCTTAGTGAAGTAGGCGACGTGGAAGATATGGCCAGAAATGCCATCCACATTCTGGAGAACGATGATGTCCTTCGCAAATTCCGCGTCAATGCTTTAGAACAGGCCCGCAGGTTCGATATAGCCAATATCCTTCCGCATTACGAGGCTTATTATGAGGAGGTAGTTAAAACGGCGGTTTACTAGTGCCTCCGGAACGCAGTTCCAGGGCAGTTGTTAGTTGTTGGTTATTGTCCATTCGCAGCATCTAAGCCGTTGATTGCCAGGAAACAACCAAAAACGGCATTTTGTTCCCGCCGGGAAAATAACTGCCCCGTTTTTTAGTGCCAACACTAGGGGGATGGAGAGTGTGTACGGTGTACGGCACGGAGAGAGTATGGGAGGTGTACGGTGTACTGACTTGGGGCTGGCCGGAGGGTGTACGATGAACGCTTGCTACCATAGGCCTCGTCCACCGTCTACCGTTCACAGCCCCTCATACACCGTCCACCAAATTAATCGGAATTCCGAACATCAGCTAAAAAGAAGCTTTCTGCTCAGAACTCATCACTTCTGCTATTCCACCAGCGCTTCTTCCAGCAGGTATTCTGCATGGAACGTATCGAAGTCTTCCCGTTCGATGTTGAACCCCTTCTTTTCGAAGAGGGCCAGCATGCCCTTGTTGGCGGCCAGCACAGAAGCGTAGAGCCTTTTAATGCCCATCTCGCGGGCGATCTCGATGATGTAATCCGTCATCTTGCTGCCCAGGCCCTGCTTTTGCCAGGGGTCGGCCACCAGTATGGCATATTCTGCTGATTCTCCCCAGGCGTCGGAAATGATGCGCACCACAGCTGCCATTTTTCTAACGCCGGCCTCTTCCACTTCGGCGATGATCGCCATTTCGCGGTCGTAGTCGATGTGGGTAAAGCGGGTCAGGAAGTCGTGGGTCACCTGAGGCACATAACCGAAGAAACGGAAATAGAGCGACTGCTGGGAAATATTTTCCAGCATCTGAGCTTCCAGGGGTTCGTCTTCCGGGCGTATGGGGCGCAGGTAAGCGACCTGTCCGGACTGTAGCAGCACGGCCTTGCTGTATTTCTCCGGATAGGGAGAAATGACCAGGTGGCTGTAAGGTTTACGGCTGGCCGGTTTCTCTTTTTCCAGGACGATGTGTGCATCCAGGGCCATACCCCCCTTATCGGTAATGGAGAAGGGGTTGATATCGATCTCCTTGATCTCGGGAAAGTCCATGACCAGGTAGGCGAACTTGACGAGCAGGAGCTCGAGCTCATCGAGGTTGGCGCCCGGCATGCCGCGATAGCCTTTCAGCAACGGGAAGATGCGGGTGGCCTCCATGATGCGGCGGGCCAGCACGCGGTTGAGCGGCGGCAGGCCAAGTTTCATGTCGCGGTAGATCTCCACTGCCACGCCGCCTTTTCCGAAGGCGATCACCGGCCCGTAGATGGGGTCTTTCTTGGCGCCGATGAGGAGTTCAAACCCTTTGGTGGCCATTTTTTCCACCAGGATACCCCGTATTTCGGCGTCGGGCCGCTTTTCCCGGGCGGATTTCATGATCTCTTCGAAAGCATGGCGCAACTCGGTATCGTTGGCCAGGTTCACCTTAACGCCGCCCACATCAGTCTTGTGCCCGATGTCCGGAGAGGCGATCTTCAGCACTACCGGGTAGCCGATCTCATGGGCGAATTTTACGGCCTGGTCGGCGGAAGAGACCACTTTGAAGCTGCCAACAGGGATGCCGTAGCTCTTCATCAGTTCCTTGGCCTCATTCTCCATGAGGGTCCGGCGGCCGGAGTCCATTATGGTGTGGATGATGGCTCTGGCCACATCCGTTTTCAGGTTCAATTGCTGAGGGATGGCCGGCGGCGTTTCGTACAACATGTCCAGGTTGCGGGAGTACTGGTACATCTTCAGGAAGACATCCACAGCGCTTTCGGGGTAGCGGTAGTGCGGGATACTGCCTTCTTCCAGAACGTCGCGCCCTTTTCTTACGTCCTCTTCGCCCATCCAGGAGGCCAGGACCGGTTTTCGGTACTTTTTGGCCACTTCGACCACCGCCTTGGCGGCTTCTGTCGGGTCAGTAACATCCTGGGTGGTCAGGATGGCCAGCACGCCGTCGACATTGGGGTCGGAAAGGCATACGTCGACAGCCTTCTGGTAGGTCTCAGCGGATGCATCACCCAATACGTCGATGGGGTTGTTGCGGCTCCAGTGGGCAGGAAGGAAGCCGTTGAGATTTTTCATTGAAGCTTCGGAAAGCTGGGCCAGGGCGCCGCCATTGAGCATGAGGCTGTCGGTGGCCAGTACGCCGGGGCCGCCGGCATTGGTCACTATGGCCAGCCGGTTGCCGTAGGGGCGGGGCTGCATGGCCAGCGACTGGGCGCAGTTGAACAACTGAGCGATGGTGTCTACCCGGATGATGCCGGCGCGCTGGAAAGCAGCGTCATAAACGGCGTCGTTGCCGGCCATAGAGCCGGTGTGGGAAAGGGTGGCCTGGCCGCCTTCGGCACTGCGCCCCGCTTTGAGGATGATGATCGGCTTGGAGCGGGCAAAGGCCCGGGCCGCACTCATGAATTTGCGGGCATCGACCAGGGATTCCATATATATAAGAATGCAGGACGTGCGCTGGTCGGTACCGAAATAGTCGATCAGGTCAGCAAAATCTACATCGATCATCGAACCGATGGAAACGAAGTTACTGAACCCTACATTCTGTTCGTTGGCCCAGTCCAGGATGGATGTGCACAACGCACCGCTCTGCGAGATAAAGGCAATGTTGCCCAGGCGGGCCGAGCGGGCGGCGAAGGTAGCATTGATCTTCAGGTGAGGGTTGATGAAGCCCAGGCAGTTCGGGCCAATGACCCGCATGCCGTAATGGCGGGCCTTGTGGGCGATTTCATCATACATGCGCTTGCCCTCTTCTCCGGCCTCTTTGAATCCGGCGGAGATGATCACCAGGCCACCGACACCGGCTTGCCCGCAATCTTCAACCACTTCAGGCACGGCCTTGGATGGCGTGACGATCACGGCCAGGTCGATATCCTGTGGAATGTCCTTGACATTCGGATAGCTCTTCTTACCCTGTATCTTACTGTGGTTGAGGTTGACCGGGATGACCTCTCCTTCAAATCCATCGGCCAGAAGGTTCTTCATTACGGAATATCCAACAGAATCCTTCCGGTCGGAAGCGCCGATAACGGCGATAGTCTTAGGTTGGAAAATCTTCTTAAGTCTCTTTGACATGTCTTTTGGCTTACTTTTTTAATACAGTAGTTAATGGTTTTCGGTTCGTCGGTAATTCCCGGGTTTATTTGGCAAAAGGTTTACTTATGTTTTTGGCTGAAAATATTTTAACCTGCCTGGGCCAGAGGAAAATACCGGGGGCAAGGATAGTGTGTTTTTTACAATAATTCAATGCGGTTTGTCACCTCTTTCTACCTTTTCGCTATTCAATGAACGGTTTTTTGGTTTTGCGGCTCAAAGGCTTCTTAGTAACCCCGGTTTATTCAGAAATAGAACAGCATAAAATGCCAAAATGATATAAAAAGCAGTTAAATAATGGTCAAAATTTCCAATAATCTTTCAGGTGCATCATGATGGAGTTCATATAGATCTCAAAAGTTTCCAGCACCCTCATTCCGGACCGGGTAGCTTCCTCTTCGTAGGGGATGGGGGCCCCGTTCACTCCTGCTATGAAGTTGTAGAGGCACTTGGGCATTTCGTCGACATTATACCCCCCCTCCAGCGTGGCGAAGATGTTATCAAAGCGGCTGCGAAGTTCCTTGCCGGCAGTATAGAAAAAGTTGGCTGATGCCTTGAGGTCCAGCAGCAGGTCATACTGATGGGCGTCGAAGCCTGCCGATACGGCGATCACATCGGGGCGAAATTGCTCTACGACGGGGAGGAAGTTCGTCAGGCAGCCTTCGAGAATGTCATCGGCACTACCGGGAGGCAGGGGGATGTTGACGGTGTAGCCCTTGCCCTTGCCGGAGCCGATCTCATCGACAAAGCCATGGCCCGGGTAAGCCGGATACTGATGAAGCGACCAGTAGAGCACCTCATCGGTATCGTAGAAGATAGCCGAAGTGCCGTCGCCCAGGTGGCCGTCAAAATCGATAATGGCCACCCGTTTTCCTTCGTTCGCCAGTTTTCGGGCGGCTATAGCAACGTTGTTGAAAAGGCAAAAGCCGCTGGCCCGCCCCGGGTGCGCGTGGTGGCCCGGAGGGCGTACCAGGGCAAAGCCGCCGCTCTCAGCGGCCATCACGGTTGCCCCGACGGCGTAACGGGCCGCTTCGAAGCTACGGGGAGAGGTTGCCGTATCGCCGTCCAGGTGCCCGCTGAGCTTGCAGGTATTTTTCACCTGTTCGATATAGCTTTGTGAATGGATCAGTTCGATAAAGGGCAACCCATCGATTATTTCCGTATCGGGTACGTCGTCGAAGATGAGAAGCCTTTTTTTGCTCTCGGGGTGCATTCCCGTATCATGTTCCAGGAATATTCGGTTGTAGATCAGTTCCATCCTCTGAATAGCAGAGGGTGCAGGTTCAGTTTTTTCACTCTCAGAGAGAGGGGAGGATGTGTCTTTCATGTTCATCGGTTGAGTTCGTCAAAAGTAGCGAAGTCATCGAATATTTCTATATGTTTCGCTATTGGTATTCGCGTGTCTGGTTGCGTTTAATAATTGCCGTACAGCCGCCGAAAATCCGTATCGGTCAGTATGCCGATGAGTTTTTCATTTCTGACGACGAGCAGGCTGCCAATGCCATAACGCTTGATGAGTTCGGCGCCTTCTTCCAGTGGCATATCTTCGTGGGCGGTGATCAGGCAGCGCACCATGATATCGGCGGCGATGTGGTTGTCGGGGTTTCCGGCTTCTTTCAGGTTGGTGGCCGTAATCAAGCCCACCAGTTTACCTTCTTCATCCTCGACGGGCAGGTGGCGGATATTTTTCCATTTCATGACGGCCTGCACCAGCTCGAGAGGCTCTTCCTGAGAGATGGTGAACAGGTCGGTTTTCATGGCCCGCCCCACGGCCTCTTTGCCACTCCCCACCTCATAGTAGCGGTTGCAGTCTACGTCCTCCCATTCGTGTACAGGCGCATCACTGCGCTGGCGCTCCATGATGGCGGAGGTAAGTTCCTGTACGGCCACCCCCTTGCCATAGCAATCGGACAGCTTTCGGAAATTGCGGATCAACCAGAGGGCGCCGTTCTGCCGCAAAAGGGCCCGACGTTCAATAATACCCAGGTGGTGGTCGATTTCCAGCCTGTCTACCCCTACTTCCCGGAGCCCGTCTTCGGCTATAGGCAGCAATTTTTCGAGGATTAAGGTAGAGGCGGGTATCTGCTGTCCGTTCCAGTTAAATACCGAACTGAGGCTCGAGCGGGCGGCCCGGTAGAAATTGTCTTTAGCCATCTGGAAGGGCAGCTTGTCGCAAAGGTTACCATATTGTTCAGGCATACCTTTCATGAGGCCTACCCAGAAAGCGAAGTTGGCGATCTCGTCCTGTATGGAAGGGCCGGCAGGGATGTACCTGTTTTCAATGCGCAGGTGGGGGGCTCCGGTGTCGCTGATACCATAGCAGGGGCGGTTCCAGCTGTAAACGGTGCCGTTATGCAGGCGCAGGGCCCGGAGTTGGGGGGGCTGCCCGCTCTTCAGTACTTCCAGGGCATTTTCCTTGATCTCGCCGGTCAGCAACAGGGGAAAACGGCTGATGTTGTCCTTGAAGAGGTTGGCGGCCGAGCCGGTAAGCCATTGCAGCCCAAACCCCACGCGGCACAGTTTATTCCGCAGATGGTTGTGAGAGCTTCGGGTATCTACACTTTGCTGGAAGAGGGCGATCCGCGTCTCATGCCACAACTCGCGGCCAAAGAGCAGGGGGGAGTTGGCACAGGCGGCCAGTACCGGCCCGGCAATCCATTGCGCCCAGTTGTACTGCTCGGCAAAAATTTCCGGATGGATCTGCAGGTGCATCTGCCAACTGGTATTACAGGCTTCGAACATGACGGAATCGAGCCGGGCGATGAGCTCGTCCGCACCTTGTATGTGGATCTCGAAATCACTGCCCCGCCGCCGCCGCATGGCTTCGCTCAGGATGGAATACCGGATCTGGGGCGTCATGTATTTCAGTTCGAGATGGCAACGCCGCAAGGTGGGCAGAATACCGGTTAGAATTGGGTAGGCATGGCGTTTTCGCGCTTCCTCCGACAGCTTGCCCAGCGCTTGCCGCAACTGTTTTTCGGTGTTTTTGAAGGCCTGCCCGTCCAGGAGGAAAGGATCGAGGTTGGCCTCCAGGTTGTAACGGCCGATCTCAGTCGTAAAAGCCGGCGGCAAATTATCCAGCAACTCCGGCCCTTCACTGGCCGGGTGGCACAACTCGTTGACCAGGAAGATCTCCTGCTCGGCGCCGATCCGTTGCCTGCCTTTTTCAAAAAGGCCTTCCCGAAGCATGTGGTCCAGGGCTTCAATGTCCTGGAGCAATGACTTAATAAATTTATTCCTGGATTCTGCTGCTGGTTTTACGCTGAGTTCGCCCATGATATGATTGGTTAGGTTATTTCTTGATGATAAACAGCGGCACGTCGGTTTCGAAGGCCATGTGGCGGGTATGGCTTTTGCGGAAGGCCCTTTCAATCCAGTTGTGGCGGGGAGCGTACATGGCCAGCAGGTCAACATCATAGGTGTCGACAAATTCTTCTAAAGCCTGGATGACGGACTTTCCCGACAGCGGGTGGAAATTGATCTGGAGGGAAGGGGCATGATGCTCGAAGAAAGCCCCCAGGCTGGCAAAGTCAATGGCGCCTTCTACCGAACCATTGACATTGACGTGTACGCAGTGGATGATCGGGCTGAAAGGTTCCAGCATCTTCCCCACTTCCCAGATGTGGTAGGGATCGGCTTCCATGAGGTCGGTAGCATAGGCAATGATATCAATTTTCTCAAAGATCGCTTCTTCCGGCACGATCCACACATTACAGGGAGCATTGGCGATAACTGCCGTGGTGACACTGCCGAAAACGCGCTCCAGCACATTGTGCTCCCCTTTTGTCCCCATGACGATAAGGTCGGCATTGTTCCTGCGGGCAGTATCACAAATGATCTTACCCGGAGTGCCGATTTCGATATCCGGCTTTACGTTGGGTACAACATCCAGCTGATGTGCCGCCTGCACCTGGGCCAGAGAGGCCTCTACAAAAGTTTTCATTACCGACCGGGCCGCTTCCGCTTTTTCTTTGGTGGCCTGTGCTGCCATGACCGGCAGGTCCAGCGCTTCATATTCAGGAAAGATCACATGCAATATCTCTATATCCGCATCGTATTTATCGGCAAGCAGGAGGCAATGGCGAAAGGCATTTTGAGCTGTCGCGGAAAAATCGGTCGGGAACAATATCTTTTTGATCATTTTCATGGCTTGTGTCTGTTAGGAGCGGGCCTGAAAGAAATGGCGTAAGTACCCGGGCATTATACACCAATGCTGTTTCCAATTCGAAATACTGAGGGCATTCTCCCCAGGGTTCCGGATCCGTTTTTAGATGGCTATACCGTCTCTTTGAGCCGGTTAAAAATGTTAAATTGTTTTGTCCAGATACTTATCCCGGGATAATTAACCAATATCAAAACAGCAATATTTTATCGGTAAACTGAATGAGAAAAATCACTGGCAATTCTGACTTTTCTCAGTAATAACGGTTTATGAGTGCTTGTTTGGATGAATTGTTATTCTCGTTCTTTACAGAAAATATAAAATTTCATTCATGTTAGCAAATCGGGTGGGAGAAGTGGGGTATTTCAAATCTCCGTTTTTACCAGGTGACCAAAATCATGAAGGGAGCATGACAAAAGTCACTTGCAAAACCCGGCCAACCCCTTTTCTTTGTAGTACTGACAAGGCAAACAAGGCTTAACCCCCGATTATCTCGGGGTAAAGAGCTCAATTGGGTGATTTTAGGGAATACAGGAGCACCATTTATGGTGCTCCTTTTCTTTTTTGCCTCATCCGAAGAGCTTTAGGCCAGAAAGGAAAGGAGCGCTGCCTGCCCGGTTTGGTTCCGTATGGTTATCATCCACCCTGTTCTTCGGACAATGCATGGTAATAGGTAGTGAACAGCTGCCAGTATTCCTCCACGGCGTTTTCCGCTTCGGGGCTTTCCTCTTCCATGGCTTTCAACGCGTTCACTTTCAGCCTGACATTGGCGCGATACCATTTGTAATAGGAGAAAATGGTCCAGTCGACATCCTCCGAGATACAGGGGTTTTCCCGCAGGTACGTCTGCAGCAACGGCTCTTCCAGGTTCCGGGCGTTGTGGTAATCGAGGTCCATACACAGGAAGGCCAGCTCGTCCAGCACGTCGACCTGCCGGAAGTGTGGGTTGAACTCTATGCAGTCAAAGATCACGGGTTCCGGGAGGAGGAAGATATTCCGCGAGTGGAGGTCGCCATGGCCGTCGACGGCCAGCCCCTGCCGGCTGCGTTCCGCCATGCGGGGAAATATCTTATCGAGTAACCGGCAGGCAAAGGAAAGGCATTCAGACAATTGCCGGGCGGCGTCTTGGCCCAGTTGTTTTTTCAGGTGGCCTTTCACGGAATCCAGTCCTGAAAAATCCTCTTTCATGCCATCTGCGTCCTGGGGTTTTTCAATGATGTCGGCCCGAAGGTGGAAGGCAGCCAACTGCTCCGCTAGCCTTTCCATGTGAGCGGGGCGGACTTCTTCTTTTTCCAGCAGCTTGTCCATTTGCCGGCTGCTGTCCAGCCGCTTCATTTTGACCGCATAATCCACCACTTCTCCTTCTCCTTCCAGTTGAAAGCCTTCTTCCGTTTTTACCACCGGAACTACCCCGAGGTACATGCCCGGGGCCAGGCGGTTATTGAGTTTCACTTCTTCCCGGCAATAATAGTGTCGTTTTTCCAGGCTGGAGAAGTCCAGAAAGTCAAACCGCACCGGCTTTTTGAGCTTATAGGCCCACTGGCCGGTGAGAATAACCCAGGAGATGTGGGTTTCCACCAGTTGAGGCGCCTCCTTAAGAGATTGGGCCAGATCCTTAACTTGTGCGTCAGTCATGAGGCGTTAATTTAGGTTTGGAGGTAACGGAGGGCCCTTTCCACCATGCCTTCCAGATCGGCTGATACCAGGGGCAGGTGGGGCTTATTCAGAGGCTCCCATTCCTCCCGAATTTTGAGGTAGACGTCGAAATCGGCCTCGCTGTATTCCCTTTTTTGGGCAGTCCTTTTCCGGACGGTTTCTTCCGAAGCTTCGATTACCAGCCAGTATACCGGCGCCTCAAACTTCGCTCCCAGTTCCTCATAGGGCTCCCGGAGTTCTTTCCGGTAAAAGGTGCCATCGACGATCACAGTCATGCCCGCCTCCAGGGTTTTGGCGGTTTCTTCCCTCATTTTCTGATACACCCTGTGTTTGCTTTCTTCATCGTATTGGCCCCGCAGGCCCAGCTCATCGCGGATGATGTCGGTGTTGAAGTGGCGGGCGCCGATCCTTTCGGCCAGGGCGCGGGAAAAGGCCGTCTTGCCGGCGCCGGGCAGGCCGGTGACGATGATGAGGAGGGGAGGGGTGCGGTTGGGCATGTTATCCGTGTTGTTTCTGTTGGTTCCACCGCTGCAAGCGCCGTTCCAGTTCTTCTATACGCGCCTGCATTTGCCGCATACGGCGGCGCATGTGCATGATGGCTTCCAGGCCGGCCAGATTGACCTCCAGCTCTGAATGGAGGCGCATCATGATTTCCAGCGGTTCGATATCTTCCTCCCGGATGCAGGGGCGCCCTTCTTTTTCCAGGGGCTCTAAAAGGCCGAAATGGATGAATTCTTCGATCAGGTGGATGTCTACCTGATGAAATTCCGAAAATTCCTTTATGGTGACGTATCTTACAGACATATTACTCGGTTGCCGTTATTTTTTGCGCTGTTGTTCCGCTTTAATTTCTGCCAGTTGCCGAAACAGTTGCCGTTCCTTTTCGCTTAGGTTTTTCGGAAGCTGCACCTGAAGCGTCACATAGAGGTCGCCGTATTTCCCCTTCTTTTTGTATACCGGCATGCCTTTCCCTTTCAGGCGTATCTTTTTGCCGTTTTCGGATTCCGGGGGGATGGTGACGGCCACGTTCCCATCGAGGGTGGGCACTTCCGTTTTGCCGCCGAGGACGGCCGTGTATAACCCCATGTCCACAGTTGTGTAGAGGTCGCTGCCGATGCGTTGGAAATCGGGGTCATCGGGAATGCGGAAGGTGATGTACAGGTCGCCCTTTTCGCCGCCGTTGCGGCCCGGGCCGCCCTGCCCTTTAATGCGGATGGCCTGCCCGTCTTCAACGCCGGCAGGTATAGTGAGGCGTATCTTGTTGCCATTGACCGTGAGTACCTGTTTCTGGTCCTGGTATACATCCCTGAGCCGGAGCTGCAGTTCAGCCCGGTAATCTTCACCCCGGAAGGCCATGGTCCGCCGGCGCCCCCGGCCGAAACCGCCGAATGCCGCCTCATCGCCGAACATTGCGCGGAAGAAATCGGAAAAGTCACTGCCTTCGCCGCCACCCCCGGTGGAGGTATACGCCTGCCCCCGGCCGCTCTGTTGGCGGCGTGCCTGTTCAAAAACTTCGGCGTGTTCCCAGTCTTTGCCATACTTATCGTACTTTTTGCGCTTCTCGGGGTCGCTCAGCACTTCGTAGGCTTCGTTGGCCTGCTTGAATTTCTTTTCGGCTTCCTTATCCTCGGGGTTGAGGTCGGGATGGTATTTTCTTGCTATTTTCCGGTAGGCCTTTCTGATCTCTTCCTTTCCGGCATCCCGGCTGACACCCAGTACCTTGTAATAATCAATGTATTCCATTTACACGCTTCATTTGAAATGACACATTATGAAAACAAAGGGGTGCGGCCTCAGGTTGGGTGGGAACGCGATTAGT
This sequence comes from uncultured Phaeodactylibacter sp., assembly GCA_964418125.1. Taxonomy (GTDB): domain Bacteria; phylum Bacteroidota; class Bacteroidia; order Chitinophagales; family Saprospiraceae; genus JACJXW01. The sequence continues at coordinate 85 of CAYQKY010000018.1, read as the reverse complement.
ATGGGGGATGGGGGGGCTGTTATATGGCTGTATTGTTATGCGAATCCAGGGCTAAATGGCCTGTCAACGGCCCAGCGGGCCGCAA
>CAYQKY010000017.1:82367-85512 GCA_964418125.1 uncultured Phaeodactylibacter sp. | reverse complement strand
GGGCTAAAGGGCCTTCAATGGCCCACCCTGGGGAATAATTGACAATTCCACAGGGCCCAGCGGGCCGAAATATTGGTAGCAGAAAGAAACAGCAATTGCTTCCAAAGGCCACGTTTACGGTAAGTGTTTGTTTGGATGGTTTATGTGCGCGTTTGGGAAAGGGGTAGAAAAACGATGCTTGTAAGATACGCTTATCCGGCAACATTGTCAATAGCAGGGAGGAATATACCTTATAACGTTTTTGCGTGCCCTGGCCGGCTATCGGGAACACCTGTAAAATCCGTTATTATTTTTTGTATTTTCGCTTCTTCCAAAATGTAGATTCAACTAAACCACCGCACCACATGATCAACTTAATACTCTTTGGCCCTCCCGGTTCCGGCAAGGGCACCCAGGCGGAAAAACTCGTCAACAAGTACGAGCTGCTGCACATCTCCACCGGCGACCTCTTCCGCTACGAGATGGGCAACAACACGCCCCTGGGCCAGAAAGCGAAAAGCTACATCGAAAAAGGCGAACTGGTGCCCGATGAAGTGACCGTCGGCATGCTGCGCAACAAGGTGGAGGCCAACCTCGACGTGGAGGGCTACATCTTCGACGGCTTCCCCCGCACCGTCCCCCAGGCCGATGCCCTGGACAACCTGCTGGCCGAGAACGGCAACGAGGTATCTCTCCTGCTGATGCTGGACGTGCCGGACGACGAGCTCGTCAAACGCCTGCTGCTGCGGGGCAAAACCTCCGGCCGCGCTGATGATACCGACGAGTCTATCATCCGCAACCGCATCGAAGTGTATAAGAGCGAGACGACCCCCGTCTTCGACTACTACGCCGCAAAAGGCAAGGCCGCTAAAGTGTACGGCGTGGGCAGCATAGAGGAGATCTTCGGCCGCCTCTGCGACGAGATCGACAGCCACGCCTGATTGCTGAAGCTATCAGCCCTAACCATTTTTTTATCCCCTGGTATCCGCAAAAGCCTTTCACCGATAACGAAAACAGGGTTTGGCGCCGGCCTTTTGCCTGAACACCAAACCCTGTCCGGTAATATTCAAGACTTTCCTATCTATTCCTCAAACTTCCAGCGCCGGAACGTTTCCATGGCCTCGTATTCCGCCAGGCCGAGGCCGCGGTAGGCTTTGGCAGTCGCCTGGTTGCGGTCTTCGGCGCGCTGCCAGAACTCCCGCTCGTCGGTCCCGGGGAAGGGCGGGCGGTCTTTCTGCGACTGGTGCATGAAGATGGCCTGCCGCTTTTTGCGCAGCTCGGCCGGGCTGAGTGGCACCGCCATTTCGATCTCGTGCACCGGCCATTCGTGCCAGGCGCCGCGGTAGAGCCACAGCCAGCAGTCCTTGATCCAGGACTGGCCCTTCAACTTTTCGAAAGCCCCGAAAATGGCCTCGATACAGACGCGATGGGTGCCGTGCGGGTCGGCCAGGTCACCGGCCCCGTACACCTGGTGCGGCTTGATCTTTTCCAGCAATTCGGCGACCACATCGATGTCTTCGTCTCCCAGCGGCTTCTTGCGGGGGCTGCCCGTTTCGTAGAAGGGCATGTCCAGGAAGTGGATGTGGTTGTCGTCCAGGCCGGTAAAGCGGGCGGCGGCGCGGGCCTCGCCCCGCCGGATGAGGCCTTTGATGCGGCGGATCTCGGCATTATCCTCCTCGCCGGGCGCCTTCTGGTCGAGGTAGTCGGCCAGGCTCTTGTAGTGGGCCTGCATCTCCGCCACTTTCTCGCTGTCTCCGTTCCTGACGGTTTCCTGCAGAAACTCGATGAAGCGGCGGGCGTCGTGGTCGTGGACGGCGATGTTGCCGGAGGTCTGGTATGCTACGTGCACTTCGTGGCCCTGGTCGACCAGCCTCAGGAAGGTGCCGCCCATGGAGATGACGTCGTCATCGGGATGGGGGCTGAAGATGACCACCCGTTTGCGGGCCGGCTTGGCGCGCTCGGGGCGGGTGGTGTCGTCGGCATTGGGCTTGCCTCCCGGCCAGCCGGTGATGGTGTGCTGGAGGCGGTTGAAAATGCGGATGTTGATATTATAGGCGGAATCTTCTTCGATGATCAGGTCGCTGAGGCTGTTCTCGGCGTAGTCTTCATCGGTCAGCTTCAGGATGGGCTTGTCCAGTTTCTGGGACAGCCAGATGACGGCCTGGCAGATCAGGTCTTCGTCCCAGTTGCACATGCCGATGAGCCAGGGCGACTGGAAGCGGGTGAGCTCGCTGGCGGCGCTCTGGTCGAGGTGGGCCTTCACATTGGGGTGCTTCTGCAGGAAGGTCGAGGGCACCGAGGCCGTCACCGGCCCTTCGATGGCCCGCTGCAGGACGGAAGCCTTGTGCTCGCCCCAGCCCAGCAGGTAGATCGCCTTGGCCTTCATGATGGTCTTGATGCCCATGGTGATGGCGCGGTAGGGCACGTCGTCTTCGTGGGGGAAGTCCTTGAGCGCGTCCTTGCGGGTGATGGCGTCGAGGCGCACCAGGCGGGTCTCGGAATGCTCCCAGGAGCCCGGCTCGTTGAAGCCGATGTGGCCGGTACGGCCGATGCCCAGCAGCTGAATGTCGAGCCCTCCGTAAGATTCGATCTCCTTTTCGTAGGCAGCGCAGTAGCTGTCCACTTTTTCCATCGGGATGGTGCCGTCGGGGATGTGGATGTTCTCGGGCTTGATGTCCACGTGGTCGAACAAGTACTCATGCATGAAACGAACGTAGCTCTGCGGAGCGTCTGGCTGCATGGGGTAGTATTCGTCCAGGTTGAACGTAACGACGTTCTGGAAGCTCAGCCCTTCTTCCTTGTGCAGCCGCACCAGCTCCTGATACACCTGAATGGGAGAGGAACCGGTGGCCAGCCCCAAAACGATCTTTTCTCCTTCCTGCTGCCGCTGCCGGATGGCCAGGGCGATGGATTGAGCGATGTGCCGGCAGCCGTCGGCGGCCGATTTCCACACTTTTACCGGGATCTTTTCCAGTGACTTGAATTGATAGCGAAGGCGTTCCATGAATTTGGATTTTTTCTAAGGCAAAGGTCTGAAATCTACGGAAAAGAAACCTATAAATATGGATAAAATGAGCATGATTAATGGCAGGTTATTGAATTCTTCGCTGGTTTTTGCTGCAAAAAACGATTGAACCGGGTAAAGCGTTATCTTTGCGGGCCGGAA
>CAYQKY010000017.1:0-82267 GCA_964418125.1 uncultured Phaeodactylibacter sp. | reverse complement strand
GTAGATTATGTAAAAATATGCTGCCGGTCGGGCGCGGGCGGGGCCGGCTCGGTCCACTTTCTGCGCGACCGGAAGAACCCGCGCGGCGGCCCCGACGGGGGCGACGGCGGCCGGGGAGGGCACATCATCCTGCGCGGCAACCGCAACGTGTGGACTCTGCTGGCGCTGAAATACCGCAAGCACGTCATTGCCGGAGCGGGCGTCAACGGCAGCGCCAACAACAAAACGGGGGCCGACGGGGAAGATGTCATCCTCGAAGTGCCTCTGGGCACCGTCGCCAAAGATGCCGAAACCGGCCAGGTTCACTTCGAGATCACCAAAGACGGGGAAGAGAAGATTCTGGTGGAAGGCGGCCGCGGGGGGTTGGGCAACACCCACTTCAAATCGTCGACCAACCAGACGCCCCGCTATGCGCAGCCCGGAGAACCGGGAAAAGAGGAGTGGAAGATACTGGAACTCAAGCTGCTGGCCGATATAGGCCTGGTAGGCTTCCCCAATGCCGGCAAATCCACCCTGCTTTCCGTCATCACCGCCGCCAAGCCCAAGATTGCCAATTACCCCTTCACCACCCTGGTGCCTAACCTGGGCATCGTCAAGTACAGAGGCGGGCGCTCATTCGTCATTGCCGACATTCCCGGCATCATCGAAAAGGCCCATGAGGGCAAGGGGCTGGGCCATCGCTTCCTGCGCCACATCGAGCGCAACGCCACCCTGCTTTTCATGATCCCCTGTGATACCGGCAACATCAAAAAGGAGTACGAGATCCTGCTCAACGAACTGCGCCAGTACAACGAGGAACTACTGGACAAACCCCGGGTGCTGGCCATCACCAAGAGCGACCTCATCGACGAAGAACTGAAGGAAATGCTCAAGGTGGATATCCCCAAAGATGTACCCTGCCTCTTCATCTCCGCCGTCGCACAGCAGGGCCTGAAGGAGCTGAAGGACCTCCTGTGGGAGACGGTCAATAAAGATGCCGAAGAGAAGACTTGACAAGTTTACCGACAGGCCTACCTGGAATACTTGTCAAGTCTATGATATGATTTTTACGGTTACACGGCTTTATGGCTTCACTGATTCCGTGCAACCCATGAAACAATGAAACAATGAAATCATCTGATATCGAAAAGGCCCTCAGCGAGCTGTTCTACGAGTGGGCCGGCGAAGAGCCGGGGCTCATTTTGCCTCTGGCGCCCTCCGGTTCGCGGCGCATTTACTACCGCCTGAAGAGCGGCGACAAGTCCGCCATCGGCGCGTACAACCCAGACCGGAAGGAGAACCAGGCCTTTCTCACCTTTTCCCACCACTTCCACAGCAAAGGCCTGCCGGTTCCGAAGATCTATTGTGAGAACCTGGACGGGCACGTTTACCTGCAGGAAGACCTGGGCTTCACCACTCTGTACAGCTACCTGCTGCAAAAAGGGGACTATTTTCCCGATTACCTCATCCGCATTTATCAGCGGGTGGTGGAACAACTGGCCCACCTGCAGGTCGAGGGAGGAGACGGGCTGGATTACAGTGTATGCTACCCCCGCGAGGCATTCGACAAGCAGTCGATGCTGTGGGATTTCAATACGTTCAAGTACTACTTCCTCAAGCTGGCCAACGTCACCTTCGACGAGCAACTGCTGGAAGATGACATCCACCGCCTGGCAGATTACCTGCTGCAAGCCGACACCCGCCACTTTATGTTCCGCGATTTCCAGACCCGCAATATCATGATCAAAAGTGGAGAGCCTTATTTTATCGACTATCAGGGCGGGCGCAGGGGGGCGCTGCAGTACGACCTGGCCTCCCTGCTCTACCAGGCCAAGGCCAACATCCCGGAAGACATCCGCGAGAGCCTGCTGGAGCACTACATGGATACGCTGGAAAAGCTCATCCCCGTCGACCGTAAACAATTCATCGAGTTTTACTATGGCTATGTGTTTATCCGCAGCATTCAGGTCCTGGGTACCTACGGATTCCGCGGCCTGTACGAGCGCAAGGAATATTTCATCAAGAGTATCCCCTTCGCCCTGCGCAACATCAAGTGGCTGCTGGATAACAATAAACTTGCCGTCGAGGTGCCGGAACTGAAGCGAGCGCTGGAAAGCCTGGTCGCCTCCAAAAAATTCGAGCCTTTCGACAAGATCAAGGGCAGCTCCAGCCTGCTCACCGTGCGCATCAACAGCTTCTCCTACAAACAGAACGGCATCCCCCCCGACCCCACCGGCAACGGCGGCGGCTTCGTATTCGACTGCCGCTTCATCCACAACCCCGGCCGGTACGAACCCTACAAGAAACTCACCGGGCGCGACGAGCCGGTCATCAACTTCCTCAAACACCACAGCCAGGTGGAAGGCTTCCTCAATGACGTCTTCCGCATCGTCGACGGCGCCGTCGAAGATTACATCGAGCGCAGCTTCACCAGCCTGGCCGTCAACTTCGGCTGCACCGGCGGACAACACCGCTCCGTCTACGCCGCCGACGCCCTGGCGAAGCACCTGAAGGAAAAGTATGGCGTGCGGGTCGAACTGGAGCATATTGAGCAGGAGAGGAAGGGGTGGCAGAATTAGGGGGATTCGTGGATTCGTGGATTCGTGGATTTTTACCCGGCTGAGGTACGAAGACGGGCGTTGATCCGTTTTTTAAAAAAAATGTTTTACCCCAGGTGTTTAAAAACTAATTGTATAAACTTATATTGGCGTTGTTATTCTTCAACGCGTGCCTCAGAGCGCCTATGTTATAATCGGGATAATTTCAAAAAAACATGCAACGATCCGGACATGCCGACCTCCCCCTCCATCACGGGCGCGTGCCGCCCTGGCTGGCCACCCGCATGGCGCGCCTGGGCAGGGCCATTGTCGAAGCGCTGGTAGTGGAATACGGCCGGAGCGAAGTGGTGCGCCGCCTGAGCGACCCGCTCTGGTTCCAGTCCTTTGGGGCGGTGATGGGCATGGACTGGCATTCCTCCGGCATTACCACTTCGGTGGTAGGCGCCCTGAAGCGCGGCCTTAACCCCATCTCCAAAGAGCTGGGCATCTATGTCTGCGGCGGGCGCGGGCGCCACTCCCGCAATACGCCTCAGGAACTGATGCAGGTGGCCGACAAAACCGGGCTGGATGGCATGGGGCTGGTGCGCAGCAGCCGCCTCAGCGCCAAGGTGGACAATACCGCCATTCAGGATGGCTTTCAGATTTACCTGCATTCTTTCATCGTCACACAGGAAGGCGAATGGGCGGTAGTGCAGCAGGGCATGAACGAACAGAACGGCTACGCCCGCCGCTATCACTGGCATTCCCAGGCGTTTGAGTCCTTCGTTGACAGCCCGCATACCTCTATCTACGGCGAAAACCAGGGGCTCATCCTCAACCTTACCGACCACGCTGCCGACAAAACCCGGGCAGGCGTCCTCGACATTTCCACCCAACACCCCACCCGCATGCTGGAGGAGATCCGCCGGATCCGAATGCCCGCTCACCATGATGTGAAAGCCAAAGACGTCGACCTGAGGCGGCTGGGCAGCGTCATCGCCCTGGCCTACGAGCAGGAGCTGCAGGATTTCGAATCGCTGCTTCTTCTGCAGGGCGTCGGGCCGCGCACCCTGCAGTCCCTCACCCTGGTCAGCGAGGTCATCTTCGGCACGCCCTCCCGCTTCCGGGACCCCGCACGCTATTCCTTCGCCCACGGCGGCAAGGACGGCAAGCCCTTCCCCGTTCCTACCAAAGTGTACGACGAAACGATCTCCATCCTGAGCAAAGCGGTGGAAAAGGCCAAGATCGGCCACACCGAGAAGAAAGAAGCCATCAAAAGCCTGCACGAAACGGCAAAACGGATCGAAGAGAACTTCACGCCCAACGATAACTTCGACAAGCTGGTGGAAAAGGAATGGCGGGAGTCCAGGCAGTACGGCGGCCGCACCGTGATGGATGATGCCCGGGAAAGGACGCGCAAACCGAAGCGCAGGCCGGTGGACGGGCAGTTGCGGTTGTTTTAGAACTTTTCAAGTGAGCAGACAACTCCGAAGTTGTAAGTGTTTTAGCGGTGCTAAACACTTACCCGAAGTTGTCAGCTCACTTTGAATCATTCACCTCACGATCATCAACTTTTCAACTGCTCTTTTCTCCTCATCCCACACCTGCACAAAATAAACGCCCGGCGGCCAGCCGTTCGTGTCCAATTCCAGTTTGCCGTTTTCCAGAATGCCGGAGAAGATCAAACGGCCGGCAGAAGAGAGAACCTGCACCTGCGCCGCGCCCCGTACCGGCGCCTCCCACAAAACCTGCACCTGCCCCTGCGCGGGGTTCGGCAGAAGCCGGACGCGGCCGGTGGGGAGATTTACCCTGGTGGAACTGGCAGGGCTTTCCAAAGACAAGGACAAGATCCAGGTAGAACGCCCGGCAAGAGACTGGCCGTTGGCCGGCCAGCCGGTAAAACCGCCATTGGCATCGATGGTGATCGCGCCGAAGGGCTGCTGGCCCAACAATTCGGAAGCCAGGTATTCGCCCGGGGGCAGAGAGGAAAGGGGCAGGGAAAGGGACGGCTGAATGGCGGAAGTCCCCAAATTGGCCACAACGACGACAGCCTCGTCCTCGTATACCCTTGCGAAACTAAGGACATCGCCTGCCGCGGGTTCGATCATCACCGTCCGCCCCCGCCGCAGGGCGGGCTGTTCGTTGCGGATCCGGATGAGCCGGCGGTAGTGCTGAAGGAGGGAACCAGGGTCATCGGCCATTGCGGCTACATTATTACTCAGATAATTACCGCCGGGCGGCTGCCAGGGTGTAACCGTGGAAAAACCTCCGTGGGCTCCGTCCGACCACTGCATGGGGCGGCGAATGTTGGGATGGGCGCCCGTGCCCACCATGCCAACCTCCTCGCCGTAATACAGGAACGGAATGCCCGGCGCCGCCAGGTAAAGGGAAGCGGCCAGTTTCATTTTATCGAAATCGGCGCCCAGCGTGCTGAATACCCGGTCCATATCGTGGTTGGTCAGAAAAGTGGCGTACTGCAAAACCGGATAGGCCGCCTGCACGGCCAGTAACTGCTGCTCCAGGCCCGCCGGATCTCCATTGTTTACGGCGTTGAGAATGGCCCCTGCCAGGCCGAATTCGAAGCATACATCCAGGCGGCCGTTTTGTACGTAGGGAATAATGGCATCGGTATTCGACCAAACCTCGCCCACGGTGAAGGCGGAAGGGTTGTTGTCTTTGTACACGTCGTTGAATTCCTCCAGCACGCCAAAAGTCGCGTCCGTATCTTCCAGTATATTACCGTCTTCCACCAGGTATTTGATGGCGTCCAGCCGGTATCCGTCCACGCCTTTGTCCAGCCAGAAATCGGCCACGTTGAACATTTCCTCTTTTACGGGCGGGTGGGTGTAGTTCAGGTCGGGCATCCCGCTCCAGAACAGGCCGTAGTAATAATCGCCGCCCCTCGGGTGCCAGATGTCCTGCCCCCAGGGGCCGGTTTGGCCGGGGTCGTTATCGGCCCATATATACCAGTCGCGATAGCCGCCGACGCCGTTGGCCGACTGAATGAACCAGGGGTGCTGGCTGGAGGAGTGGTTCAGCACCAGGTCGATGATGACCTTGATGCCCCGCTGATGGGCGGCGTCGAGAAAAGCCTCGAAGTCTTCCATCGAGCCATAGTCCGGCTCAGTAGCATAATAATCGGTAACGTCGTAGCCGTGATAACTCGGCGACTCCATCATCGGCATGAGCCAGATGCCCGTGACGCCGAGGTCGCTGTGGGTGTCGGGATTGCCGTCGTTGAGGTAATCCAGCTTCGCGATCAGCCCCTGAAAGTCGCCGATGCCGTCCCCGTCGCTGTCGTAGAAACTGCGGACGAAGACCTCATAAAAGACCGCATCGTTCCACCATTCGGTGCTGTAGTCAAATACGACGGCCGGATGGCATTCCTCACAGCTGTTGAAACAGGGAACTGAAGGGCTTTCCGTACCGGGGGCATAAGCATGTATGCGGTTCCGGCTGCTGTTGTCATCCAGTACGGTGCACCCTTCGGGCAGGTTTTCCGCGCCGGACAGGGTATTCCCGTTTACAAACAGATACTGGTATTCGCCTGGCGGGACGATCAGTTCTACTTCGTACGTACCGTCTTTGTTCTGATCCTGCAGGGACACGGATCCCGGAGCCCAGTCCTGCGGAAATCCGGCGGCCTCCTGGAAATCCCCCATGACGTGCACACCCTGAGGAGAAACCTCCTGCCCGGACATATTCACCGCCAGGCGAAGCTTTGAAAGGCAGCCATTGAAGGGGACGGCCGGCAGCACGAGCCCGGTATTCCCGACCGTTACTACCCGGTTGTTGGTACTGCCTACGGAGCATTCGGAAGGCGGGTTTTCATCCAGCCCCCAGGCGCTTCCGTTGATGTATTTGTATTCGTAGGTACCGGGCGGCAGGGAAACGGTGATCTCGAAGATGTCATTCCCGTCCGGGCCCTGCAGAGGGGTGGAGGCGGGATTCCAGTCGTTACCCAGCCCGGCGGCCGACTGAAAACTGCCGGCGATGTGGACGCCGCTGGCCGCCACTGTCTCGGCGCTCATGTCTACCCGGAAGGTGACGTCGACGGTTTGACTGTTGATGGTAGTGAAATTCAGAGAAAGCAGGATGAACAAAAAGGCGCGCATGGATTTGATTTATGATTGGAAAACTGTGGCAAAATTAAGCTTTCTGCACGGCATTATTAATATCTCCCGGCGTTTCCGCCAAAGCCGGCTGAGCCAGAGCGCCCTTACGAATGAACAAATCAACCAGTCACGAATTTTAGCTGCCCCGCAGAGACGGCCAACCAATCACAAATCAACCCCCACCGGCCGGAACCCCCGCAACCCGTAAAACACCAGATAAGCGTAAGCGATCATCGGCACGATGAAGGAAAACTTCACCCCGATACCCGGCAGGTCGGCCACGATGCCCTGCGTCAGCGGGATGATGGCCCCGCCTACGATCATCATGACCAGCAGGGAGGAACCGATGCTGGTATACTGTTTGAGACGCGCAATAGCGAGGGTAAAGATGTTGGACCACATAATAGAGTTGAACAGCCCGATGCCCAGTACGGACCAGATGGCCGTTTTTCCCCCGGTAAACATCGTCACCAGCAGGAGAAGGATATTGAATCCCGCAAAAAGGGCGAGGATGCTCTGCGGCGTATTCTTTCCCAAAAGAAAAGCGAAGTAGTTGAGTAGCATCATGGCCAGGAAACCAAAGGCCATAGTAGTGGGCAACCCACGCACCGAGGCGACAATGAAAACCACGGCAAAAGCGATAGCCGGAATGGCCAGCATTTCCAGCGCCTTTTTTCCCGACTTTTCCAGGCTGCCCAGCGCGATGGCCCCCATGAAGCGGCCCACCATAGCCCCGCCCCAGTAGTAGGCCACATAACTGCCTGCCGTCTTCACATCGAGCAGTATGGTCGGTTCCGATTCGAAATATACCACCAGGAAGCTGCCGATGGCGATCTCCGCCCCTACATAGCAGAAGATGGCGATAGCGCCGAGGTAGAGCTGCGGATACTTCCACAGAGAAAAGCCGGCCCGGGTGGTTTCCTCGTATTCAATGACCGGCAATTTCAGGAAATAAAAGATGACGCCGATAACGATGAGGGCTACAGCCAGAAAGATGTAGGGCCCCTGAACGGTGGATACATCCACGATATCCGTATTCTGCAGGATGAGCCAGGAACCGAAAAGGGGAGCGATGGTGTGACCGAGGGAGTTGAAGCCCTGCGCCAGGTTGAGGCGGCTGGCGGCAGTTTCCTCCGGGCCGATGATGGCCACATAGGGATTGGCCGCCACCTGCAGGATGGTGATGCCGGAGGCCAGGATGAACAAGGCCAGCAGGAAGATGCCGTAAACCTGGACGATGGAGGCCGGATAGAAGATAAAACACCCCAGCCCCATCAGCACCAGCCCGATGACGATGCCCCGCTTGTAGCCCGTCCGCCGGATGATATACCCCGCCGGAATACTCATCAGAAAATAGGCGCCAAAGAAAAAGAACTGGATGAGCTGGGCCTGCCAGTGCCTGAGGTCGAAGGCCGCCTTGAGGTGGGGCACCAGGATGTCGTTGAGGGAGGTGAGCAGCCCCCACAGGAAGAAAAGGGTGATGAGGGCGGTGAAGGTAAAGCTGAAATTCTTTCTGAGGCTCATGGCGTAGCGGTTTTTCGTTCTTTCTGCTGGAATACCCGCCAAATTACTTCAGGAAACTGATTTATTAAAACTCTTTAACGGCAAAGGCGGCCTCTTTCATTAAATTCCTGTTAATTCCCGTCGGCTTTTCGCTAAAGAGCAATGCCCCTGCGTTGGAGGGAAGTACACAAAACAGGACCTATGAAAACCATTCCCTTATTCCTCGTACTTTTCCTGGGCTGCGCTACTTTTTTACCGGCCCAGAATCAGGAAGGGCAATCCGCCGTCGGGCTCCATACCGGGTTCAGCCTGGCCAGCGCCCTGTTCAGCCTTTCGGAGATCGACGCCAACGTTGACGCTTCCACGCCGCCGGCGGTGCAGTTCACCTACGATTATGCGCTGACAAACAGGGTGAGCCTGGGCGGTGGGATCTCCTACCAAAGTTTCAACCTGGCCTATTCGGACTATGGAGAAACGAATGAGAATTTCGACGTCCGCCTGTCCCGTTTCAACCTGGCCGTCCGGGGCCTTTTCCACTACGGCAATTCCGAAACCATGGATATGTATTCCGGCCTGCGGGTAGGCATGAGCAACTGGTCGCTGGACGTGGGCACCGACAACCCCAATTTCGACCCGCCCAAGGCCAGCGGCCCGGCCTTTGCGCCTCAGCTGATCCTCTTTGGGATGCGGAGTTTCTTTACAGAAAACCTCGGCATCGGAGGAGAACTGGCTGTCGGAGCGCCCCATGTGGTATCTCTGGGCATAAACTACCGGTTTTAATTAAGCAGCATATATATTTGCAACCGCTTCTCCATTGGCATATCTTTACAGATACCCCAACCTTTACTGGTTAACTGTAAAAAATATGCTGCCCCGAAATCCATGGAGAGTAATATATTTTTGGTTGCTTCTTTTCCTGCCCCTGGCCGGCACGGGACAGGAGTATATCATCCGGCATCGGATTTTATCGGTGGAGGAAGGCCTTTCCAGCCGGTTCGTTCGCAAGGTGTTGCAGGATAAACACGGGTTCATCTGGATCGCTACTTCCGAGGCCCTTAACCGGTATGATGGGTTGAAGGTATTGAGCTACAGCAAAGAACAGCACGGGCTTCCCACCAATGATATCAACCTCCTCTATGAAGGGCCCAACGGGTTGCTATGGGTGGGCAATTATGGGTTCAAGGAATATGGCGGCTTGATAGGAGGCGAAGTGAAATTGTCTTTTTTTGACCCGATAACCGAGCAAACCTACTCTTTCCGGGATTATTTTGGAGACAAAGCGCCTTTTGGAGAGGAAGAGCTCTTCGGGCTCTATGTGGATGATAACCGTATGGCCTGGCTGGGCACCTATTCCGGCAAAGCTTATCTCTATGATGGCGATAGGTTCACATTGCTTGTGGATAATAAAGGCGCTCATCCCATCAGTTACGTTTTGCCGGCAGATGAGAACAGCTTCTGGCTTTTGGGGCCCGCAGCACTCCTCAGAGTAGACAGTTCGGGAAACACACTGGAGCGAGACCGGATCACCGGCTACAAGAGCTTTCCATACAGGATTACTTTATTGAAAAATGGAGGGGTACAGCTTCAGGCTTACTGGTATTTTTTACTCAAATACCGGGGGCAGAAGCTAAACAAGCAGTACCGCCTGCCAAATGGAGATGCTCTGGATGTAAGCCCTTACTGGAAGATACAGGAAACCTCCGATGGGCGGTTATGGTGTTTCCAAAATGATGACCTTCATATTTTTGACGCCGGGGGGAAACGGTTGGCTGCCCTTTCGGAAAAAAGGCACTTCCCGGAACAATTTTCACTCCATCCGCCGTTTGCCAGCTTTTTTATCGACAGCGACGGCCTGGCGTGGAAAAGCCTTGACGAAGGCCTGTTATTGCTTGACGTCAGGGAAAACATCTTCCGCCCTTACCTGAAGAAGGCCAGCCTCCGGGGCATGATACAGCTTGCAGCGGATACGATACTGGCCGCCACCTATGATGGGTTCTACAAACTGGCCCTTTCCTCAGGCGTGGCAATGCCTTTATTTGAAGGTGAAACCCTCTATGGTATGGGGCTGCTGCACTCATCCGAAGGGGAAATGTGGTTTGCTCTGAATGGGAACAAGGCTCTCAGGTTAAGCCAGGGAAGCGGTTCTTTGGAAGAATTCCGGCTCAAAAACAAGGAAGGTATACCCGTTGACCCTTTGTATCCCTTTATTGATAGCAGTGGCAGGTTATGGATGGGAACGGACAATGGCCTGGCCCATTATGATGAGGCCTCCGGGCAATTTGCTTTTGACGAGGCAATACATGAATACCTGGGTGGAAAGTCCTGCACCTGGCTTTGTGAAAGCGAAGAGGGGCTATGGGCAGGCAGCAGCGAGGGCGTATTCCTTATTTCTCCGGAGCGTACACAAATACAACATATTGACGAGCTACCTCCTTTTTACATCTCACATATTTTCCGCGAATCTCCCCGCCGTTTCTGGCTGTCGTGCCGGGGTGGAGGCCTCATCCGCTGGGACCGGGATGCCGGCAGCTTCAGGCAATTCACTATCGAAGATGGCCTGTCCAGCAATATCGTTTATGCCGCCTATCCGGACGAACGAGGCTTTCTGTGGCTGCCCAGCCACAACGGGCTGATGTTGTTCGACACGGCCAGCCACCTGGTTCAAACTTTCAAGGAACTCCATGGCCTTCCCTCTAATGAGTTCAACGCTTATTCCCACCTGCGGCTGGATGACGGCCGGTTACTTCTCGGCACGATCAGCGGGCTGGCCAGCTTTGTCCCGCAGGAAATTGCCGTCCAGCAAAGAGAAAATACGGAGCTGAATGTCCTTAAGGTGGAACAATTCGATTCAAAAGGGGGAACTACGGAAGACGTCACGGCACGGTTCAGGGAGCAGGGCTTTCTCGAGCTGACCTCCCGCCGGAGATATGCCGTATTCCATTTTTTCCTCAACGATTACTTCCAGCCCGAGGACAATCGCTATTTTTATATGGTGGAAGGGATCGACCCCGGCTGGCAGATAATGACGGGAAATCAGGTGCCCATCGGCCAGATGCCCTACGGACAGTATACTCTCAGGGTACGCGCTATGGGGCAGGACGGATACTGGGCGGGCAACGACCTGGCCATTCCCCTCTTTTCCATGCGTCCGTTTTATATAAGGTGGTGGTTTATCCTTACTGCGGCCTTAATGATAACCTGCCTGGCCACTCTGCTGTTTCGCTTGCGGCTCTGGCAACTAAAACGTTCCAAGGCCCTCCTGGAAGCCGAGGTAGCCCGCCGCCTCCAGCAGATCGAACGGGACCGCAGGACCATCGCCGAGCAGAAGGCCCACCTGGAAACACTCAACGCCGCCAAAGACAAGCTGTTCTCCATTGTGGGCCATGAGCTGCGCGGCCCGCTGATGTACTTCGGCAACATTGCCAACCGGATCCGCTATGCACTCGAGAAAAAAGACTTCGACAAGCTGGCCGACCTGGGCAATAAGGCCCAGAACCTCGCCTCCAGCACCAACAACATGCTGAACAACCTCCTCAACTGGAGCCTGCTTGAAAGTGGCCGCCTCTCCTTTGGAAAAGGGCCTGCCGATGCGGAGGCTGTCATCGGGCAGGCCATAGAGGCCTATCGGGAAATGGCCAGCCTGAAGCAACTCAGCCTGGACCTGGAGGCTACTCCCGGCCTTTCCGTCCAGGTTGGAAAGGATGGGTTGGCTATCCTGCTGCAGAACCTGCTGTCCAACGCCATAAAATTTACTCCCGAAGGAGGAGGCGTCACTCTGCGGGCCTACCGGGAAAACGGACGGGCCGTTATTTCGGTACAGGATAGCGGGAAAGGCATGGATCCCGAAAAACTGGAACAATTGTTTTCCCTGCCTTTCCAGCCTGCTTCACCCGGGACAGCCGGCGAACGGGGCGCCGGCCTCGGCCTGCAGATCGTCCAGGAGATCCTCCGGCGCTACGATGGAGAGTTGAAGGTGAAAAGCCGGGAAGGCAGGGGAAGCACTTTCACTATTCTGTTGCCGCTGGAGAGGAATGATGGTTGAATGGCTCCATTGTTAAAAGCTTGGCCTTGGGTATAGGCGGTAATTTTAACGGGCTATGGAGATGCCCCGGCATATTATTGATCCAGCAGGCCGGTCAGCTCCTGCCGGCTGGAGACCCCCAGTTTCCGGTACAAGGATTTAACATAGTGGCGCACAGTATTCAGGCCGATGTTGTTGGCCGCAGCAATTTCCTTGTAGGCCATTCCTGAGGCCAGCCCTTCCGCTACTTCCATTTCGCGGGGGTTCAGGCGGGGTTTAAGCCGCTCCAGCCGGCCCTTAGCACCAGAGGCGCCTTCCTGTTCCTTCTGCTCCCCCTGAAAAAAACCGAGAAGGGAACTGGCCATCTGAGGCTCTATAAATGCTCCGCCTTTGTAAGTTTCCCGGATGACGTCCAGAATGCGTTCCGGGC
Source organism: uncultured Phaeodactylibacter sp. (assembly GCA_964418125.1). GTDB lineage: Bacteria > Bacteroidota > Bacteroidia > Chitinophagales > Saprospiraceae > JACJXW01. The sequence continues at coordinate 69,682 of CAYQKY010000017.1, read as the reverse complement.
GGCTGCTTTTTACAAAGTATCCCTGTACTCCGTTCTGGAGGGCTTTCATCAGAAAACCGGGCTCTGTATGGCCTGTAATGATGATGATACTCGTATCCGGCAGCAGGCGTTTAAGTTTTCCGATCTGATCGAGGCTGTTCTGCTCGGCCAGGCTGATATCCAGCAGGACAATGTCGGGCTGTTTATCCATATCGAGCAACTCAAAGAACCGGCCCATCGAAGCCGCTTCGAATAGCAGCTCAAATTCCTCCGGATGACATTGCAGCAGAAACCCCAGTTCTTCCCGGATCATGGCATCATCATCAATTATGCCTACACTAATCACTCCTGACACCGCTTTTGTTTTTCATTGACGTAAAACCCTCAATTTCAACTCCATTAAACATAGCTAAATTTACACAAATTTCACATTAAAATGTTTTTGCTCCTTGCCATTTAATGGGTTCTTTTGCATTAATAAATATTTGCGCCGGGTCGGGGCTGAAATCTGCCGGCTTTCGGCCTGTTCCCTCAGGTCTTCCGGGCCAGTTCCGGTGGATGTGTTTTTTAAAAAAAACAAATTAAATAAATTGTTAATATTAAAACAATCCTTTATATTTGCACCATGAGTTTTTGTGCGGGCCATGCTATTTATCGCCTGCAGCTATCTACACGCCTTTCAATACTCATTTTCCCTCGTTTAATTCACCTTTTTCTCCCCCTTACAATGGCCGGAAACGGCTCCCGGGCCGATTTTATATCTGAAGAGGATTATCCACACCACCAAAGGCAGGGCATTCCAAACATTAGCCCTCCAACTGTAACCGTTTATGGAGTCAGGCTGTGAACTCCATTCTAAATCTCATGTCCACAATTGGGATTAAAGATCTGTCCCAATCCCACAACTAGTACTTTTTTTGAGAAGTGGAGCCGGGCGTTACCGGCTTCACTTTTCTTTATTGGCTGGAATGCCCGGCAACCAGGCCCGTTTTCTCTTTGGAGAAGCCAACTGTAAACAAGGCGCCCTGGCCCGGTTGGCTTTCTACCGTTATTTTTCCTCCCATTGCCTCCACATAACGGCGCGTGAGGTAGAGCCCCTCTCCCAAAGAACGCCCCGAATTATTGTACACGGAGTAGAAAGTGGTTCCCTTCTGGAAAAGCTGCCGCTGTTCCTTTTGGGAGAGGCCTGCTCCGTAGTCTTTTACACTGAAAGCTACTTCTTTGCCATTATCCCGGAAGGATAGCTCGACCTTTTTGCCCGGAGGTGAATATTTAATAGCGTTTGAAAGCAGGTTGGCGATAATGTGGCGAATGAGGAATGGGTCTCCGGTGATGGCCCCTTGTTCATTATGGGATGCAAAAATCAGGTCGATGGACTTACTGCGGGCAAAGGGGGTAAACTCCCGGATCGATTCCTTCAGGGCCAGGACGAGGTCAATGGGAGCCGACCGAATAGTAATGGGTGATTGAGTTTTGTTCTCGACTTCCATGATCTTCAGGGTAGCGCGGTCGATATCGTTGGTGGCCTGTTCGATCTCCGCCAATATATTCTTCTGCTCTTCATTATCGAGGCCCGCACTGTGGGCCAGGGTATGGGTGTTGACCTGGATCAGGGACAGAGGGTTGCGGATATCATGGGCAATGAGGCTGACCATATGCCGTTTCTCATTCATAAGGGTTACCTGGCCGGAGTGCATGCTGCTTATTTCCTCATTTAATTTTTTCAGTTCGGCATTTTTCCGGCGCAACCGGTAGTAATAAAACGAAATGGCGGCTACCAGAAGCAGGAAGAGGATGGAGCTGACAGCCAGAAAGGTGTTCCTGAACCGGGCCAGGGCATATTGTTGGCGAAGCTGGCGGTTTTCCCGTGCCTTTTCCTGGGCCTGGTATTTGGTGTCCATTTCCTGTATCACCTTTGCCTTTTCGTCACCGATGACCTGCTCGCGCATTTTGGCATACAGCTGATGGTAATACAGGGCGCTATCCAATTGGTTGGTTGTTGTAAAAAGTTCCGACAACAGTTTGTAGCTTTCAGCCAATTCCGGCAGGAGCCCATTTTCACTGGCCACTTCCATCAACTGGCGGGCATAGTATTCGGCGCTGTCCACCCTGTTAAGCTGCAGGTAGGTACTGGAAAGGCCCTGGTAAGTATCCCTCAGCAAGGTGGCGTCCTGATGAAGGAGAGCATGTTGCCGGGCCTGATATAGGACTTGCTGCGCCTTTTCATACAGCCCTGTTTTCTGATAGGTATTGCCCAAGGTGATCAGTGTAAAAGCTCTTCGGTGGTGCTCCTCTTCAGCTTCGTAAATTTCAAGCGCCTTATTGAGGTAAATGAAGGTAGAATCGTAATCCTCCGCCGTCCGGTGCATAAGGGCGACGGTGCGGTAGGCATCGGCAAGCGTCAGCGGGTCATCCATCGATTTCAGCTGAGCTACATTCTCGTAGGCATAGGCCAGGGCCGGCCCGATATTTTCCAACTGCCAGTGGACCCCGGCAATGTTGATCCGGCTTTTTACCCGGCGCAACTCCCATTCTTCTCCTCTCTCTTTTTTGGCGATATCCAGAGCATCGATGAAATGTCGAAGGGCCGTCTCCGGAAAGTTGCCTTTAATGGCATAGGCCACCCCGGTAGACATTTTGCCAAGGTAAAGCAGTTCGGAAGAACCCAGGGCGCCGGCAAGGTGGATAAGCTCTTCTCCGTAAAAGATGGATTCATCCGGGGCGTCCTGATGATAGGATGCGCTGAGTTGCTGGAGTATTTGCGCCCGTTGAAAGCTATTCGCCGGGGCATCTTTTAACACCTGGATCAGGCTATCCCTGTTGACATCAGCTGCCATCCCCGGCTCACATAAAAACAGGAACATCAAGAGGGAGCACAAAAGGGCATAAGTGAAATTCTTTTGGGCCATCGTAATCAGTTTTTTGGCACATTCTCCTTCTTGGCTGCGACGGGCTCAAAAAAGCCGTTCCGGCTCTTTTACTTATATATATACTAAGATTTCAGCTTGTTACTGAGCTGGATCTTATTGGCCACTTCAAATTTTTTGTAAAGCGCTTTTACATAGTGGCGAACCGTATTAATGGAAAGGTTGATGTTTTCTGCAATCTCCCTGTAGCTCTGCCCCTGTATCAGGCCATGGGCGACTTGTTCTTCTCTCCGGCTTAGCTGAGGGCCGGATTGAGCGCCCGTCCCTTCAGAAGGAACGGTTTTCTGTCCATCCGAACTGGAAATGCCCGTAAAAGAAGGCTCTTTCTGCCCCCTGAGGTAAGGGATCATGTGCGCCGCCGCCTCCGGGTCGAGATAAGCGCCACCATTAAGGGTGAAATCAATGGCTTCCAGCAACCTGGGCATGCCAGAACCTTTGAGGTAGAAACTGTCGGCGCCCTTCTGTATGGCTTTGAGCACATAATCCGGGTGGTTGTGCCCCGTTATGACCAGGACCTTGATGGAAGGCAATAAATTTTTGATCTTCTGAAGGTGGTGAATTGTATTAACTTCGTTGGAAAGTTCGATATCAAGGAGCAAAAGGTCCGGCTTCACCTCCTCATCCAGGCGCTCAAAGAATTCACCAAGCGAACGGGCGGTGACAACACATTTCATTCCACTCTGGTTGTCCAGAAAAACAGAAATCCTTTTTAAAAGGAGCTGGTCATCCTCTATCAATGCGATTTGTTTCATAATAACCGAGGTCTAGTCCCTGCAATGTAGCTTTCAATATGCAATTGATTTTCTTGTGCCGCCTTAAACAGCCTGCCCCGATGCATATCGGAGACTGCCTCCAAACAAGGACTCAGTTATCGTCCGATATAAATTTATCACATTTTCATGTAATAATGTGGCCTTAGCGCAAAAAAAACACATAAATTTTACATTCCTATGCAATTGAAGTATTCTTCAATAATATTTTACTTTGCATTATCAACATGCAAAGAGCTTACTATAATAAGATAAACCGTGTGTCGGGGCATTGCCCTCGTAGCAAAACTCAAACAAATCAGCACAAAAACACACGAAAAAACCATTTAAGTGTTGGGAGAATTGCAGCCTCCTGGCCATGAAAGCGCCAGGAGGCTTTTTTTTTGCCCGCCTCCAAACATGATTTCTTAACCATATTTTAACGGAATTTTTGGAAGGGTATGCAGAGACAAACTCGTTCTGGGATTGTTGGATCCAATTTACGATCACCAATCCTTTAAATTATGAAAACGCAGTTTCTTGTTTTTTGCGCCCTCATCGGCAGCCTTTCTTTCTTCAGTTGCAACAGCGAATTATCCGACACCGTTAATCAGGATCGGATCTTCACCGTTTATGAGCTTTTCTACAACGCCAACGAAGACAAGACATATGCCCGCGCCACCTTTCATTTCAGCAACGAGGCCGGCACCCGCCTTCAACTGGCCGGCGACAGCAAAGTCACCTTTGACGGCGACCCTCTTACCTTCAACTCGGTGCTGGCCTACTACGAACGCGAGTACGCCGGGTTTCGGCCCCAGGGGGAATTCGAATGGACGGACACCGAAGGCAACCTGTTCCGCAACGCGGTAGAAATACATCCTATCAGCTTCGCCCCCGGCATCGATACCATCGACCGCAGCCAGGCCTACGAACTCAACTGGGTAGAAGGAGAACTCAAAGCCAATGAGATCGTAGTACTTACCATCAATGGCGAGAATGAAGGCGACGCCCGCATCTTCAGCACCAATGACGTCGGCGCCACCAGCATTATCCTGGCCGCCAACCGGTTATCGGAGATCGGCCAGGGGCTCGCCGCCGCTTTCCTGGAACGCAGCTATATACCGGCCATTCAGGAAGCGCCAAGCGCAGGGGGGCGGCTCACCGGAAGGCAACGGGCGGAAAACCTGGAGGTGTATATGAAGTAGTGGTTGATTTGGTTGCGCAACCCAATCAACCAAATTTACCCCGCTGAGCCTCAGCGAAGACGAGCAACCAAACAACCTCCCAGAACCCCCAGGTGCAGTATCCTTCCTCCCGTCTGATTGATCGGGCTGACACTCTTGCCAATGACGATACCGTTTTCCGGTGCTTTGTACTCGCGGATCAGGTCGCCGAAGATGTTGCGCAGGGTAGCGACCACTTCTCCTTTTTTTACCTTTTGTGCCACCTGGGGATAGACAGTCAGTATCCCGCCGGTATCGGTATACAGCCAGTAAGAGTGATGGCAGATGACGGGAAGCTTTTCCGGCTCCTCGATTTCGTCATCTGTCATATTGAGGGTGTGAAGCAGGTTGTGAATGCCGGTCAGCCCTGAACGGATGAGGCCTTTCTGGAAAGTGTTGGGGTTGCCCACTTCCAGAGTAATGGCATGGATGCCAAGAGCATCGGCCGCTCCGCGGAGCGTACCGTCGGAGGGAGGGTTGTGGACAATGATCTGGGCGTTTTGGAGCATGGCCATCTTTCGGGTTTCCGGGGCAGACATATCAGCGCGGATATAGTAGGAGTTGACCCGCCCGAAGCTGGCTGTATGCAGGTCGATGAGATAGTCGAATTTGCTGACAATCCAGTTGACGATGCGGTAAGCGTACACCTGGCTGACGTTGCCGTCAGGCTTGCCGGGCATGATGTGGTTCAGGTCAGTGCCATCGATAAAGCGCCGCCTTTTGCGAAGAAGGGAGGGGATGTTGACCACCGGCACCCCTACGATCGTACCCCGCAGTTCCGAGGCCTTGACTTCGCGGAAGAGCCGTTGTATGACCGGAATCCCATTCAGTTCGTTCCCGTGTACGGCTGCCGTCAGCCCGACGACGGGGCCGTCTTCCACTCCCCGGGCAATAATTATGGGGATAAAGACCGGCAGGCCCATTCCATCAGTTACGAGATGGAGCAGGAAACGCTGTATCTCCCCCGGTGGGACTTCTTCCAGCAGGAGTTCTTCAATGACCGGGGCGTCGTGTTGCAGGATCGAAACAGGGCTCTTCATCGCAGGAAAAGATTTAAGGGTACAATACAAAGCCAGCCAGCCCGAAAAGCATCCGGAGGCCAGCAAGTTCAACCGCCTTCAGTTTTGGAAGTCTTGAGGTACACAAAAATAAGTAAAAGAGAGGATAAAATTTAGCCCTCATTTTTTGCCTCCTGCTCAACCTGAACCAGGTTCGACAGGCAGGGCCAACTTCGGCCGTTCGGTATTCTGTTGCTCAGGAGGTCGTCCAATTGCGCGAATACCGAACGGCGAAACCGGCTAAGGGACCGGTTTACCGTCTAGCTTCCACTCCATTGGAAGCAAAATGCGGGAAATACTTGAGGGAGTATACCGACCGGTATGGCGCTTTACCCTGCAGGTAAGCCATGAATTCCTCCTGTGCTTTGGGCCCGATGAGCGGCAACAGCGGCTGCTCTACAGCCTGTAAAACAGCCAGAGCGTCCCGGAGTTGCTCATCCCACAGCTGGTAATACTTCTCAAAGTCCCCGGGGCTCAGCCGGCGCCGGCAGTTGCTGTAGTGGCATTGCAATTCCATTTCTCTGTCGATATTGAAGATGCCATACTCATCAGTGATCTGCTCTCCGGGCTGAATATCCCGGATGGCGATCTCGAAGCCGTAGCCGGTGCTCATGGTATTACAATTGCAGCAATGGTTGACGTATTTGGCAAAATCCCAGCTCACGATTCGAACTCCCTTTTCGTCGATATAGGAGTATTTTTCGATCACCTCCTGCATTTCCGGGGAGTAATGCTCAAAAGCTTCGGGGGTGATCTCCATTTCCAGGCTGTCCTTCACGTAAGTGATGGTGCCTTTCGGCAGGAATTGGGTAGCGAATACGCCATAACCCATTTCTTCATTGATGAACTGTATGCGAGTGTTCGGATGGATCATTGTTCTGGTTTGAGGGTGTGAAAATCTAATAAATTCTGACGTCGTTTCCTGAAATGAAGCCCCCCTTGCGAGGGTCAGTAACTGCCAGGCAAGGGGGGAGCAAACAAAGACTGTTCATCTTTCAGCCAGCCGGTGATGCTGTAACGCCGTCGTCGGGCAGCCAGGACCTCATGTTCAAGGCTCTGGCTGTTGAAACAAACCAGGCGGCCGGCGAGTGGCAAAATATCAAGGTGTTGTTCTGTACCGTCTTCCTGTGGCAGGTAAAGGCGCAATTGCCCGCCATCTTCCGGCGCCCAGTCGAAATTCAGGTAACAGATGACCGACAGCTTCCGGGCCATGGTATGCTGAAAAACATCCAGGTGCCGCCTGTAAAAGGTTCCTTCCGGGTATACGGCGAAATGCAGTTCCATATCCCGGATGCCGAGGTAGAGGCTGCGGTTGAAGTACCGGATCATTTCCTGCAGCCGGTTAAAAAAGGGAAGGCAGGCATCGGGCGGGTGGTGGTGGTCAAGCCATTGGATATGGTCGCCGCGGATATTGCGGTTGAGCTGATAATACTGGTTTTTGCCGATCCCGGCGATACTGAAGCCCCCCTCTTCGAAGGAGCGGGCGGAAGCCTCCAGGATCTCCCGCACTTCGGGCGGGCTGAGGAACCCATCCGCCAGGGCATACCCATTGGTAAGTATGCCCGCGATGAGGGCCTCAAAAAGCTGTTCGTTCGATTGAACCTGTATGTCCATTTGCAGTGTATAAGGCAGCCGCCATTTTTTTGCAAAAGAGAGGTGTAATTCTGAAAGAATTCTGAATTAACCCCAAGGGCAAAAAGAAATATTACGCGCTGTTCCGTATTTTGCGGGCGACAGCCAGAAAAAGTTTTCGATGAAGATCCTGATCGTTGAGGATACCCAGCACCTGCTGCCGAAAATGCTCCGCTATTTTAAGCGCGAAGGCTACGTCTGCGAGCTGGCCAACACTTACCAGGAAGCTGCCAGGAAGCTGAATAATTACGACTATGACTGTGCCTTGATCAACCTCGGCCTTCCCGGTGGGGACGGGCTCCGGCTGGTGCGCATGCTCCGGGAAGAGGATACCCAGACGGGCATTATCCTGCTTTCCACCGGCAACCTGCCCGAGGAGCGCATTCAGGGGCTGGAAGAAGGGGCCGACGATTTCCTGGCCATACCCTTCGACATGGGAGAGCTCCACGCCCGCGTAAAAGCGGTCATAAGGCGCAAAACGGGGGATTTCAGCAAGACATTGGCCTTCGGCGGCCTGCTCCTCAAACTCGATGAACACATCGTACTGGCGGACGGCGTCCCCCTGAACCTCACCAAAAAGGAGTTCGAGATCCTCCTTTTCCTGGCCCGCAATAAAAACCGGGTCGTTACCAAAGAAAGCATCGCCGAACACCTGTGGGGGGATTATATGGAAGACGCCATTTCCTTCGACTTCATTTACGCTCACGTCAAAAACCTGAGAAAAAAACTGGCCGCTCACGGATATAGCGATTACCTCAAGACGGTGTATGGGGTGGGGTATAAGTTTGAGGTGACTTGATGGGTGTATGGGTTATATTGCCGGATGGTTATATTGCTGGGTTGTCAACTAGAGGGAGATACTGCGGCCATATAGCCATATAACCATTCAACCATCCCAAACACATCCGCCCCAAAAGCGTTTTGTTTAAGATATTCACCCAAGTAAAAAGCTGATAACACATGGAAGAAGTAGCCACCAAAAAAATTGAGCTGCGCAATCTTGAACTCGAAGACTATATAAGCCTCAAAGAAGCTATGATCAAGGCCTACTCCGGGGGAGGAGTTACCCACTGGAATAAAAGGTCGATCAGTAAACTGCTGGATATTTTCCCGGATGGGCAGCTCTGCGTCCTCGTCGACGGCAAAGTGGCCGCCTGTGCCCTCTCGATCATTGTCGATTATTCCAAATTTGGGGACAACCACACCTATCAGAAGATCACCGGCAATGAGACCTTCAGCACCCACACCCCGGATGGCGATGTACTCTACGGGATAGAACTCTTCGTCCACCCCAAATTCCGGGGTATGCGCCTGGGGCGCCGCCTGTACGACGCCCGGAAAGAACTGTGTGAGAACCTCAACCTGCGCTCAATAATCGTCGGGGGGCGAATCCCCAATTATAAGGATTACAGCGATGAGCTCACCCCACGGCAGTACATCAACAAAGTAAAACTCAAAGAGATCTACGACCCCACGCTGACCTTTCAGCTCTCGAATGATTTCCACGTCCGGAAGATCATCAGGAACTATCTTCCGGAAGACCGGGAATCTAAAGAATATGCCACCTTGCTGGAGTGGAACAACATCTACTACCAGGAAGAGGAAAAGCTGATCAACCTGCCCAAAGACGTCGTCCGCATCGGCATCGTACAATGGCAGATGCGCCTGTTCCGCAACTTCGACGCCCTGTTGGAACAGGTAGAATACTTCATAGACGCGGTCAGTGACTATCAGTCCGATTTCATCCTCTTCCCCGAATTTTTCGAAGCTCCCCTGATGGCCGACTACAACCACCTGGGCGAAGCGCGCGCCATTCGGGAACTGGCCGGATACACCACCCTCCTGCGGGATAAGTTCATCGATTTCGCCGTTTCCTACAACGTCAATATCATCACCGGCAGTATGCCTAAGGTGGAAGACGACGGCCACCTGTACAATGTCTCTTACCTTTGCCGCCGCGACGGTACCTGGGAAAAGTTCCAGAAGATTCAGATCACCCCCTCGGAACGGGACGCCTGGGGCATGGTCGGCGGCGACAAGGTAAAAGTGTTCGACACGGATAGTGGCAAGGTAGGCATCCTCATCTGCTACGATGTGGAGTTTCCGGAACTGGCCCGCATCTATGCTGACCAGGGCATGCAGATCCTCTTCGTTCCTTTCCTGACCGATACACAGAACGGATACAACCGGGTACGCCTCTGCGCACAGGCCCGCGCCATCGAAAATGAATGCTATGTGGTCATCGCCGGCGCCGTGGGCAACCTGCCCAGGGTGAACAACATGGACATCAACTACGCCCAGTCGGCCATCTTCACGCCCTCCGACTTCGCCTTTCCCACCAACGCGGTGCGGGCCGAGGCCACCCCTAATACGGAGATGACCGTCATTGCCGACGTGAGCCTCGAATTGCTGAAGGAACTCCATGAGTTCGGCAGCGTCAATACGCTGAAGGACCGGCGTAAAGACCTGTATAAGGTGATATTGAAAAAGTAAGCCTCCTCGATAGTTTTTCCCGCTTTCCGGGTGACGGTTTTCCCCGAAAACAGTCAGATTCACCGTAACACAACGAGGCTGCAGCCAAACTCATGAAAGCAACCCTGGCAACCATCACCTTACTGGTGCTATCCAACATCTTTATGACCTTCGCCTGGTATGGCCACCTGAAGTTCCGGGAGATCCGGTGGCTGGACGGCCTGGGCCTCTTTGGCGTCATCGTGATCAGCTGGCTTATCGCTTTTTTCGAATACTGCCTGCAGGTGCCCGCCAACCGGATCGGCTACAAATCCTACGGCGGCCCCTTCGCCCTGGTGGAGCTGAAAGTCCTGCAGGAAGTCATCACCCTGACGGTATTCCTCATCTTCTCCCTCCTCTTTTTCAGGACGGAAAGCCTTCGCTGGAATCATTTCGCAGGTTTCGCCTGCCTGATTCTGGCCGTTTATTTTATCTTTAAAAAGTAAACAAAGTACTTGGGATGGAACAAATGAAGCCCGGCCAGGACGAAATCTTCGATAAACAGGTCCTGCAACATTACAGCATCAACCCCGCCTATGCGCACGAACTGTACTTCCTTCAGGTAGAACTGCTGAAATTACAGAAACACATCTACGAGAACGGCCTGCGGCTGGCCATCATCTTCGAAGGGCGGGATACGGCCGGCAAGGGCGGGGCTATCTTTCGTTTTTCTCAATTCCTCAACCCCCGGCACTACCGCGTCGTCGCCCTGGGCAAACCGTCGGAGGTGGAAAAGGAGCAGTGGTATTTCCAGCGCTACGTTCAGGAATTGCCCAACGCCGGAGAGATCGTCTTTTTTGACCGCAGCTGGTACAACCGGGCCGTCGTCGAGCCGGTCATGGGTTTTTGTACGACAGAGCAGTACGAGCTGTTCATGAAACAGGCGCCTCAGTTCGAACAGATGATCACCGAAGACGGCATCCTCCTGTTCAAATTCTGGTTCTCGATCGACATGGAAGTGCAGCGACACCGCATCGAAGACCGCCTCTCCGACCCCCTCAAGCAGTGGAAAGTCAGCCCGGTAGACCTGCTGGCCCAGGAAAAATGGGACGAGTTCACCCGGTACAAGAACATCATGTACGAGCGCACGTCCATGCCCTTCAGCCCCTGGATCATCATCAAGGGCAATATACGGGAAGTGGCGCGAATCGCCGCCATGCGTTACCTCCTCCACCTAATCGATTACGAGGAAAAATCCCCCGAGATGGGGCCGCCGCCGGAAGATGTGTTGTGGGTGTATAAGCCGGGAGAGAAATAGGGATCTCAAAATACGCTCACCCCTACTTCTGTCTTATTCAACCACCCCCGTCGCTTCGATCAGCACCTCCAGTATTTGTGCCGCGGCTTTGGCGATCTTCGTCCCAGGGCCGAAAACGCCCACCACGCCCTGCTCAAACAGAAATTCGTAATCCTGGTGCGGGATCACGCCGCCCACGACGACCATGATGTCTTCCCTGCCCAGCTTTTTCAGTTCGGCGATCGTTTCCGGGACAAGCGTCTTATGGCCGGCGGCCAGGGAGGAGATGCCCAGGATGTGGACGTCGTTCTCGGCGGCCTGCCGGGCGGCTTCCGCCGGCGTCTGGAACAGAGGGCCGATGTCTACGTCAAAGCCGAGGTCGGCGAAGCTGGTGGCGATCACCTTGGCGCCGCGGTCGTGGCCGTCCTGGCCGAGCTTGGCCACCATGATGCGGGGCCGGCGGCCTTCCAGTTCGGCAAACTGGTCGGCGAGTTCTCTGGCCTTCCGGAAATCATCATTGTTGCTGATCTCGCTGGAATAAACGCCGGAAACCGATTTGGTCTGTGCGGTGAAACGGCCGAAATGTCGTTCCATGGCGGAGGATATCTCGCCCAGGGTGGCGCGCAGGCGGGCGGCCTGCACGGCCTGGTCCAGCAGATTGCCTTCGCCGGTGCGGGCGCACTGGTAGAGGGCATCCAGGGCCTCCTGTACGGCGCCCTCATCGCGGGTGCGCTTCACTTCGTTGATCCTCCGGATCTGCGCCTCACGAACGGCAGTATTGTCAACTTCGAGAATTTCGATGGGATCTTCCTTTTCCAGCTGGTAAATGTTGACGCCCACGATCTGGTCTTTGCCGCTGTCGATGCGGGCCTGCTTGCGGGCGGCGGCCTCTTCGATGCGCAGTTTGGGAAGGCCGTCTTCGATGGCCTTGGCCATTCCGCCCAGCTCTTCCACCTCCTGGATGAGGGCCCAGGCGCGTCTCGCCAGGCGGCCCGTCAGGTATTCCACATAGTAGGAGCCGCCCCAGGGGTCTACCGCTTTGGTGATGTCGGTCTCCTTTTGCAGGTATATCTGCGTATCGCGGGCAATCTTGGCGGAGAAGTCCGTCGGCAGGGCGATCGCCTCGTCGAGGGAGTTGGTGTGCAGCGACTGGGTGCCGCCCAGGGCCGCCGCCAGGGCCTCGACGGAGGTACGGGCGATGTTGTTGAAGGGGTCCTGCTCGGTAAGGCTCCAGCCTGAAGTCTGGCAGTGGGTGCGCAAGGCCATAGATTTGGCGCTTTGCGGGTTGAACTGCCTGACGATCTTGGCCCAAAGCATGCGGGCGGCCCGCATTTTGGCGATTTCCATAAAGTGGTTCATTCCGATGCCCCAGAAGAAGGAAATGCGGGGGGCGAAATCGTCGACTTTCAGGCCGGCTTTGATGCCGGCGCGCAGGTATTCCAGCCCGTCGGCGAGGGTATAGGCCAGCTCGATGTCGGCCGTAGCGCCCGCCTCGTGCATGTGGTAGCCGCTAATGCTGATGGAGTTGAACCGCGGCATATTTTTGGAGGCATATTCAAAAATATCGGCGATGATGCGCATGGAGGGAAGGGGCGGATAGATGTAGGTATTGCGCACCATGAATTCCTTGAGGATGTCATTCTGTATGGTGCCGCTGAGCTGTTCCGGTTTGACGCCCTGCTCTTCGGCAGCTATGATGTAAAAGGCCATGACCGGGATGACGGCTCCGTTCATCGTCATGGAAACCGACATTTTATCCAGCGGGATCTGGTCGAAGAGGATCTTCATATCCTCCACCGTATCGATGGCGACGCCGGCCTTGCCCACATCGCCGGTCACCCTGTCGTGGTCGGAATCATAGCCGCGGTGGGTGGCCAGGTCGAAGGCCACGGAAAGGCCCTTCTGGCCCTGGGCAAGGTTGCGGCGGTAGAAGGCGTTGCTCTCTTCGGCCGTGGAGAAGCCGGCGTACTGGCGTATCGTCCATGGGCGAACCGTATACATCGAGCTATAAGGGCCGCGCAGAAAGGGGGGCAGCCCGGCAGCATAGCTGAGATGGCGCATTCCTTTGATGTCTTCCTGGGAAAGTACCGGCGGCACCGGTATTTTTTCCGGGGTTTTCCACTCTTCCCCCTCGCGGGAAGCGGCGCGTAAAACGTTCTGGTCGAGCTGTATCTTGCTGAAATCGGGGCGTGCCATAGGCTAATTTTTTTGCATTCCAAATATATGAAATTCGGGCGTACTACGCAGAGGAAGGTTATAAAAGAAGGGGCTGACGGAAAGGAAACGGGCCTGCAGGTTGTTGGTTATTCGTTATTCGTTGTTCGCCAGACCTGCCGAATTCCGAGTTCCGAATTTTACCCGGCCCGAAGAGAAGGGAACGAAGTTGCCGGGCATTGGGAAAGGGCGCCGCCCAAAGGGACAGCCACCCTTTCCACTCGTCGAAAAACTACCAGCTTTTGATTTTTTTTCGGACGGGCTACCTTCAGGTGGCCCGTAATAAGAGTAAGATACACAGCCGGCCGCCCCAATTGTGGTGTGCCGACGGCCAGGCCTACCGCTGCCGGACAAATGGGTGTGTTTGTTTCTTGCCTTGTTGTTCGATGCGCAGGAAGTAGGGGCCGGGAGGCCACAGAGTGAGGTTAACCCGCTCTTCCAGAATGCCATCGGTGTGTGCATATTCCTTCTTCCATAGTACTTGCCCGACGGTGTTCACAACAACCAGGGACACCCGGCCGGGCGCGGGCTGGGAGTGCACGTTGAGCCACTCCGCCGCCGGGTTGGGAAAAAGCCGGAAGCCCTCCGGTTCAAAGGTTAGAGGAGTGCCGGAAGGGGTAGCTTCCGAGGGGTGGAGGGCTTCGTCGGCCTGTTCCTTATGTTCTTCCCGGCCCGCCGGCCCTGATAAAGGTGCTTCGGCAACAGGAGTTGGTTCGGTATCGGAGCAGTCGATGCGGAACCTTACGGGGAGGCTGAGCTGCACCCGCACGGCGCGGCCGCGCTGCCGGCCGGGTATCCACTTCAGGTTCCGCTCGTTCATCAGGTTGACTACATTCAGGGCCGCTTCACCACAGTGGGCGCCAATGTCGCGTACTATTGTGGCATTGGTGACAGAACCGTCCTTTTCCACCACAAACTGGATGACAACGGTTCCCTCCACACAATTTTCCCGGGCCAGCGGAGGGTAAGTGAGGTTCTCATCGAGGAACTCCAGCAGTTTTTCTTCGGAGCACTGCCTTTTCTCTTCCGGTGATACCATCTCTTCACAGCCCGGGAACCGAGGCATCTGCTCAACTATTTTGAATAGCTCTTCGTCCAGAGGTGGCGTGGGAGGGTAAATCCCCCCGCATGGGGGCGGCGGCGGAAGAGAAACATTGCAAAGCATTTGCCTTATCTCGTTTTGGGGCTCAGGCTCTTTGGCGTGCATTTTTTCCTCTACAGAACAGGCTTCTTCAACCGGCGGGGAGGGGCAGAACTTCGCAGCATCACCCGGCATAAACTTCACCGGAATGTTGAACTGCGTTCGCACCTGCCGGCCGGCCTGTTTTCCCGGTATCCATTTAAGGCCCGCCTGGTTCATTAGCTCGACCACACGAAGGGCCTCCTCGCCACATCCTCCGCCAATATCCCTTACGATCCGCGCACTTGTAACCGAACCATCCTTTTCCACGACGAACTGAATGACTACCGGGCCCTCAATTCCATTTTTCCTGGCGGCTTCGGGGTAGTTGAGGTTTTCGTAAATGAATTCAAACATCTTCTCACTGGCGCATTGCTTCTTTTCGGCAATGGTGGGCAGGCTTTCACAGCCGGGAAAGCGGGGCATTTCCTCAATGGCCCGAAAAAGATCCGAGCATATGATCCTGGGCGGCGGTGGCGGCGGCGGCGGGCAGACGCTGGCCGACGGCGCAGAGCAGGTTTCGGTATCATGGCAGCCTATGATCTCAGGAACACACGCTTCCCTGATTATCTGTTCACCGGAAGGGACACGCCCTGCTCCGGGCTTTCGGGAGTAATCCACTTTCAATGGCTTATCCCTGTGCGGTATCTTCCCGATTTTCATGGGGCAGTAGGTGGCGTGAGGTTCTTCTCCGGGCATCGGCGGAAGCGGGATGCTGCGAATGGTTTGTTCCTGCCCTTTCTCAGAGGGGGGTATAACCGCCCGCGTTGGCTGGCCAACTGCGGCCAGGGAAAGGGCCAGCAGCAACGAGGTGCATAGGGTAGAATTGATGATTTGCATAGGCTTGGGAGTTGAGTTTTTTCAGAAGCAAGGAACGGTCAGAAGTTCCTTGCTTTTGAGCTGATCGTTGCGGCAAGCCGGCAGGGCAACGGGCTTGCCTTCGCTAAAGCTCTGGCTGCCGGAAAAAGTTGTCTGCTGGCGGCATTACTTCAGGCTAAACTTCACCGGCAGGTTCATCTGTACCCGCACCGCGCGCCCGCGCTGCCGGCCTGGCGTCCATTCCGGCATGCTGTTGACCACGCGCAGGGCCTCCCGGCCACAGCCGCCGCCGATATCGCGCAGCAGGTGGGCGTTGCTGACGGAGCCGTCCTTTTCGATGACGAACTGCACTACGACCAGCCCTTCAATGTTGCTTTCCCGCGCCATTTCCGGGTAGCGGATATTCTGGTATACGTAGCTGAGCAGCTCCTTATCGGAGCAACGCTCCCGCTCCTCCCTGGAAGGCATGGAAGCACACTGCCCGAAACGAGGCATTTCTTCCACGATCTTGAAAATCTCTTTGGATGCCGGCTCTTCGACTACCGGGAGGGGAGGCGGTTCGTAGGCCACCGTAGCCGGGGCGGATACCGGCTCCTGGCCGTATATGTTGAAGTTAGGGGTAAGATCGATGTTCTGCCGGGCTGGTGCATCCGAGTATTCCACCTCCTCTACCGCAATGATCTCATCGGTAGGGGCCACCACCGGCGGAGGGGCCGGCCGCGGCAGGTCCTGAGCGGTTCGGATGGCTTCCACTTCTATCGTTTCATCGTCGATATCGTCGATATAGATATCCGGGTTCTCGTACTGTACGGTAGTCCAGTTCAGAGCCAGGATGGCCACAGCAACGGAGATCAGGAGGCCAACTTTCAGGAAGATGCCCCGGTTTTTGTCCAGGCGGGAAATATCGTTTCTTTTCATCTGATGGTGATTTTAGATCCACCATCGGGCCCGATGAAGTTTTTTGCCATTGAATTCAACCAGATAGATGCAAAGGCGTTCTATTTTGGTGCATGGGGCGCCGATTTTTTATACATTTGTAATGGCGCCCCTACCGCCGTCAAAACCTGCACTGAGGAAATGGCGGCGCCCTGAAAAATTGTTGTATTGTGATAAAATTTGAAAGATTCGAGTTGGACAACGGGCTGAAAGTCCTTATCCACGAAGATGACAGCACCCCTATGGCAGCCGTCAACGTACTGTACAACGTAGGGGCGCGCGATGAATCGCCGGACAAGACCGGCTTTGCCCACCTTTTTGAGCATCTGATGTTCGGAGGATCCGCCAACATCCCTGACTTCGACACGCCCATTCAAATGGCCGGAGGTGAGAACAACGCCTTTACCAATAACGACATCACGAACTTCTATGACATCCTGCCGGCCGAGAACCTGGAGGTGGCCCTCTGGCTGGAATCGGACCGCATGATGAGCCTCAATTTTGACGAGCGGGTACTCGAAGTACAACGCAAAGTAGTGGTGGAGGAATTCAAAGAGACCTGCCTCAACGAGCCCTACGGGGATGTCTGGCACCACATTGCCGACATGGCCTTCAAGGTTCACCCCTACCGCTGGCCCACCATCGGCAAGGTGCCCAAGCACGTCGAAGACGCCACCCTGGACGATGTCCGTTCGTTCTTCTATCGCTATTACCGCCCGAACAACGCCATCCTGGCCATTGCCGGCAATGTAAAGACTGCAGAGGTGAAAGCCCTCGTGGGAAAATGGTTCGGCGACATTTCCGCCGGCGAGCCCATGGAGCGCAAACTGCCCCAGGAACCTCCGCAGAAACGGCTGGAAAGGCGCATCAACGAGGCGAACGTACCGGTAGACGCCATCTACCTGGCCTTCCACATGCCGGCGCGCAACCACCCCGATTACTACGTCGCCGACCTCATTTCCGACGTATTGAGCAACGGCTCTTCTTCCCGCCTGTACCGGCGCCTGCTCAAGGAGCAGGAGCTCTTCTCAAGTATCGACTGTTACGTGTCGGGCTCCATCGACCCGGGCCTGTTCATTATCGAAGGCAAGCCGGCCGACGGGGTGAGCCTCGACCAGGCCTCTGCCGCCATCTGGAAGGAACTGCAGGAACTGAAAGACGGCCTCATTCCCGAAGAAGAGCTGCAAAAGCTCAAAAACAAGATGGAAAGCACGCTCGTCTTCTCCGAACTGAATATACTGAACAAAGCGATCAACCTTTCCTTCTTCGAGCTGCTCGGCGACCCCGAACTGATCAACAAGGAAGCCGGCTTTTACCAGCAAGTGACTACCGCCGACCTGCACCGGGTGGCCAATGAGATACTTACCGAAGAAAACTGTTCGGAATTGTATTATAAGGCGAAGGGAGTGGTGGAAGAAATTAGTGAATGAAGGAATGAAGGAAGCCAGCACTCAATCACTCATTCCTTCATTCATTCAATCCTTAATACGTCGGATTCGCAGAAAATAGGGCCCACCTTCAATTCCAGGCCCGGCTCTTCGTATAAAGCAGGAGGCACGCCGATATCTCCCAGGTAGAGTTCTCCGCGCAGGTCCACCACTTTTTCGCCGTAAAGCCCCTTTTTCGGCAGGGCCAGGGTAAGCGTTGCCCGGGCTTTGATGGTGGGTTTGTGAACAGCCCCGGTAGTTAAATCCAGCCCGGAGGGAGTATCCAGAGAAAGGGTGGGAATGGGCGACCGGTTGGCCCATTCGATCATACTTTTGGGCAGGCCGCGGGGGTCTCCGGACAGGTTGTAGCCAATGATGCCATCTACGATGAGTTCGAAACCACGGGTCGCGCCCAGCTCAGCACCGCTCCTTATGGAAACCCCTATGCGCTCGAGAATGCCGAGCTGATGGGCGGAAGCGGGCTTCATCTCTTCCGGGGCAGTAGCGGTATAGATCTCTATTTCTGCGCCCCAGCCGTGCAGCCTCCGGGCGCACGCCAGGGCTCCCCCTGCATTATTGCCGGTGCCGGCAAGCACCATTACTCTTTTTCCGGAAGGGTTGCCTTCCAGGAACCGGTCACGGGCAAGAACCGCCAGGCAACGGCCGGCATTTTCCATCATCTGAAGGAGGCTGATGTGGTATTCCTCGGCCATGAGGCGGTCTACTTCGGCCATTTGAGGGACATCAATAACGGGAAGGGAGTCACGGTACACGCGTATACTGCTCATGGGGATCAGTTCGTTTTGACACTATTCAATTGCAATAGTACGCTATTTATTCAATAAATGGCATACCACCGCAGCTCAAAAAGAAAGGAAACTTACTTTCCCATAAACTGCAGCACAACCCTCCTTTGCCGGGGGCGCGTATCGAAATCGATGAAGATGACCTGCTGCCAGGTGCCCAACAGGAGTTGGCCATCGTTGAAAGGAGCTACGTAGGATGTCCCGACTAGGGTAGAACGCAGGTGGGCGGCGCCATTGTCATCGCCCCAGGTCTTGTTATGCTCGTAGTTCCTCCCATAAGGAGCAAACTGCTCGAGCATATTACGGATATCGTGCTTCACCAGGCCAGGCTCATACTCTACGGTAGAAATGCCGGTAGTAGAACCAATGGCGAAAACGGAAACCTGCCCCTCCTGCAGGCCGGTTTCTATCAACGCCTGCCGAATGCGGGGGGTGAGGTCAATGATATCGGTATGGCCTTTGGTGGAAAATTCGATAGTGCGGGTAAGGATCTGCATGGCTGTGAGGTTAGAGGGTGGATCAAAGTTTGCGGGTGAATTCCCCAACCGGCCGACGCCGGCGTGGGTTCAGCTCGCGGCTGCGAAAGGGCTCTTCCAGTTGATCGGGAGTTCCCAGGTAGCCGAGGGCGATGAAGCAACAGGGCTCAACTTCGTCCGGCAGTTCAAGGACTTCAATGGTTTTATCCATCTGGAAACCGGCCATCATGTGGCCGTAGATATCCATGGAAGCCGCCTGCAGCAGCATGGTAGTATTGGCGGAGCCGGTATCGTGCAGGTAATGGCGGTTGGGTTTCCCGTTGTGGGAATGGTGGAGGCGGGCCAGGCTCAATACCAGTACGGCGGCGTCCTTTGCCCATTTCCGGTTGCCTTCGTTGAGGCAGTCCAGCAGCCTTTGGAATCCTTCTTCGTCGGAGCGGTGGGCATAGATGTATTCCCAGGGTTGCTCATTGCGGGAGCTGGCCGCCCAGCCGGCGGCTTCAAACAGGGTTTGCATATCTTCATCTGCGATGGGCTTATCGGCAAAGGAACGGGGGCTCCAGCGCCGGCGAATGAAGCTAAGGACAGGCCGGGTGGTTGCTGCAACCTTTTTCTCCTCCAGTTCAACAATGGAAAGGTTGGCCATTTCTCGAAGTGTTTTTTTGAAAAAAAAAGTAAGTGATCAGTATATCAATGTTAAAACAAGGGTTTGGGTTTTGGAAAAGGAGGGATTATTTGCCGCGGCCTGAATCTAAATAATTTTCTGCAAAAACTGAGGCGGCACCTATTCCGTCAGCCAGACGCCGTTCTGGGAGCGGTAGAAAGTATGCCCGGCTTCCTGCATCGCCCGGCAATCTATCTGCAGAACGGCCACCTTGCCATGGCGCCTGCCCACCTTGACGGCCGTTTCCGTATCGGGAGAAAGATGGACGTGGTGCAGTCGCAACCGCAATCGCAAAGGAAATAGTCCAAACGGCCACTTAAAAGTAGCCGCTCCGGATAGATCCGGTCAGGAGCAGCAGGAGCAACAACAAGAACAGCCCCCACCGCACCATACGCCACGTGCGCGGGTGGTTCTGAAAATAAAGCGCAAAGCTTTCCACGAAGAGCACGACGGCCAGGGCTACCATCATAGTCATAGCCCAGTTGGTGCTCCAGGCATCAAAAACGAAGGCGCCGACGGCAATGGCTATGGTGAGCAAGGTATAGATCCGGGTTGACCAGCTCAGGCTGCGGTGAAAGTCGTTGAGGGTCTTTTCGGGCATGACGGTTTTGTTTTTCCCAAAAGCTAGGGATTGGAGGGGAGAATGAAAATGATAATTGTCAGTGGCGGTAAATGCGGTTATTCGCTATTTCAGTATGCCTTCCAACACCTCCACCCGTCCATCAATCCCTTCCGGGACCGGCAGCCCCAGTATCCGACAAACCAGCGGATAGACGTGGACGTTCCGGAAAGAAGGTATCCTGAGACCCTTCCTGAAGACGGGCCCGTTGGCATAAAAAATGGCGTGCATCTCAATAAATTCCGGATTGAAGCCATGCTCGCCGCCCTGTGTGAAATTGCCCTGCCGGGCCATGGCGATGCGGCGGCTGTCGCGCAGGTAATAGCCGTAATCGGGCAGGATGATGAAGTCGCCCAGGCGGGGATTAGGCGGGCAGGATCGGTAGAACGGAAAATCCTCTGTCCGGTATACCCGGAAGTGCTCTTCCTTGCTTTTCAGGAATTGATTGGCGGCTTCCCCGTCCGCCCCTTCTTTCAGGTAGACGTGCGCCAGGGCGCCGTTGTTGGCGATGCGGTACTGCTCGTCCTGTTCCAGCGGGTCTGTGTTGATCAGCTTATCGATACTGACGTCGACCATACCGTGGTCGGAGACGATGATGGTATTGACAGGCAGGCCGCTGGCCTTTATGCCTTCGAACAGCTGGCCAAGCGCCCGGTCCAGTTCCAGCAGGGAGGCGCCGATGTGCCCATCATCGCTGGGGCCGTAGCGGTGGCCGGCATCGTCCATATCTGCAAAATAGAGGGTGATCATGTGCGGCCGTTGGGCGGCGGGCAGGGCCAGCCAGTCGAGCACCTGCTGAACACGCACTTCGTTGGGGGTGTCATGCTTGTAAGTATAGTAGTATGTAGGATGAATGCCCTGTATGTCCGCTTCAGAGCCAACGAAAAAATAGCTGGCCGACACCATGCCGTTTTGCTCGGCATTGACCCAGAGGGGCGTGCCCTTGTACCAGGCGCCGTCCTCCACCGCATCCCGGTTGCCGGTCCGGTACATTTGACCCCGTTCGGGGTCGTAGAAGGTATTGTCCACCAGGCCGTGGTTCTCGGGATACATGCCGGTGGCGATGGTGTAGTGGTTGGGGAAGGTCTTGGCCGGATAGCTGGAGATCATGGAAGCGGCCTGCACCCCTTCTGCGATGAATTTGCTTAGGTGGGGCGGCCGAAAGCGCTCGACATAATCATACCGCAGGCCATCGCAGGAGATGAGGATGACGTAGGGTTTTTCGTAATGCTCCGGGCGGTTGGTTTGCGCCGGGCCCGCCTGGCTGAGCAGGAGAACGAAGAACAAAAGGAGAAAGCGTATCATTGGAAGAAGCGTTTGTTGTTGCCAGCAAAAATAGACAGGATTTTCAGGATTTTCGGAATTGCACGGCAGTTGTTTTCGGGCCGGCATACATACCATGAGTAATGCTTTTTCCGTTCTATTCCCGAATTTTAAGGCTATCTTTGCAGCTCGATTTAAAAAAACGCACCAAACGTGAAAAAAGCAGTACTTTTTGCTACTATAATCCTGGGAACGTTCTCTTTCGCCCATGCACAAAAAGGCTGGGAAGCCGGCGGCTGGCTGGGCGCCTCCTATTACTTCGGAGACCTGAACACCAACTACGACCTGAGCATGCCCGGGCTGGCGGGAGGCGCCATCGCCCGGTACAACTTCAACAACCGCGTCTGCTTTAAACTTTCCGCCAACTACGGTAAAGTGATGGCCGATGACGCCAACTCCGGCAACCCTTTTGAGCAGGCGAGGAACCTGAGCTTCGAATCCAGCATCCTCGAAGGGGCGGCCCAGCTG
Source organism: uncultured Phaeodactylibacter sp. (assembly GCA_964418125.1). Classification (GTDB taxonomy): domain Bacteria; phylum Bacteroidota; class Bacteroidia; order Chitinophagales; family Saprospiraceae; genus JACJXW01. The sequence goes on along the minus strand of CAYQKY010000017.1, from coordinate 47,434 downwards.
GAGTTCAACTTCCTGCCCTATACCCACGGCAGCAAGGATGAATTCTTTACCCCCTATATTTTCGCCGGCTTCAATGTTTTCCACTTCAACCCCAAAGCATCCTACCAGGGCGAAATGGTAGAGCTCCGCCCCCTGGGTACAGAGGGGCAGTTCAGAGGCGAAGAGTACTACAGCGTCAGCGGCGGCCTGGCCTACGGCCTGGGCATCAAGGTCGACCTGAGCTACGAGTGGAGCCTCAACTTCGAGCTGAGCGCCCGCAGCCTCTTCACCGATTACCTGGATGACGTCAGCACCGTCTATCCCGACAAAAAGGACCTGCTCAAACTGCGCAACCAGACGGCAGTCGACCTCTCCGACCGCTCCGTCGACATCCCCGGGGTGGAAGGCAGCCAGATCGGCCAGAAAGGTACCCAGCGGGGCAACAGCAACAACAACGACAGCTTCGTGCTCCTGGGCGTAGGCCTGGTCTACTACTTCGGCGATATCCGCTGCCCGGAGTACGGGAGGAGGTAGGAAATCGTATCTTTCGCCCGAACAAGAGAAACGCTATGGTCTTACAGAAAGAATTCAGCCTGCCGCCCTATCCACGGGGCTACCACCTCATCACCAACGAAGTGGGCCGCCAGCTACCGGAAGGCCTGCCCTCCCGGGGTATCCTCCACCTCTTCATCAAACACACTTCCGCCGCCCTGACGGTCAACGAGAACGCCGACCCCGACGTGCGGACGGACTTCGAGAGCATTTTCAACCACATCGTCCCGGAAAATATGCCCTTCCTCACCCATACCATCGAAGGGCCGGACGACATGCCCGCCCACATCAAAGCCGCTATGATCGGCTCCTCCGTCAGCATCCCCATTACCAACGGCCGGCTTAACCTCGGCACCTGGCAGGGCATATACCTGTGCGAGTTCCGGAATAATGGCGGGAGCCGGAGGCTGGTGGCGACGGTTATTGGTTGATTGGGTTGATTGGGTTGATTTACTAATGTGCTCCGTTTTTGTTAAATTGAGCGGGATCACAGGAAAACAACCAGAACATGCCTTTTTTTGGAAATTTATTAAAGAGAGGATTGAGCATTGGGGAAAGGCTCGAACACCTCCAGGTAGACCCCATGCTTCTTCAGCTTCGGACGCTGCGCAGATTACTGAAGCGGGCCCAGCATACTTCTTTCGGGCAGTACTACGATTTCAAGGATATACTGAAAGCCACTAATAGTCATCTTGCGCGGGAATTTCAGGCCAGAGTCCCCATCTTCGACTACGATACTATGTACGAACGCTGGTGGCACATGGCCCTTCGGGGAGTGGAGAATGTATCCTGGCGGGGAAAAATCAAATACTTTGCGCTCAGCTCCGGCACTTCCGGGGCGCCCAGCAAGCATATCCCGGTCTCGGATGAAATGCGGCGGGCAATGCGCCACGCCGGCCTCAAGATGTTCTTCGCCCTTACCAATTTCGATGTAAACCCTGAGCAGTACACCAAGCCCATGCTCATGCTGGGCGGCAGCAGCGACCTGCAGGACCAGGGCGGGTACTACATGGGAGACCTCAGCGGCATCAACGCCAGCCAGCCTCCCTTCTGGCTGCGGCCCTACTACAAGCCGGGAACTGAGATCGCCCGCATTCGCGACTGGGAGGAGCGCATCAACGAGATCGCCCGCCTGGCGCCGGAATGGGACATCGGGTTCATCGTCGGCATCCCTTCCTGGTTGCAGCTCATGATGGAGCGCATCATCGAATACCACAACCTGGACAATATCCATCAGATATGGCCCAACCTGAAGGTCTGCGTGCACGGCGGCATTGCTTTCGAACCGATGAGGAAGGGGTTTGAAAAGTTGCTGGCCCACCCGCTCATATATATGGATACCTACCTGGCTTCCGAAGGCTTCATCGCCTATCAGGACCGCCCGGGCACGAGAGGCATGCGCCTGCTGGTGCGCAACGGCATCTTTTTCGAGTTCATCCCCTTCAATTCCACCAATTTCAGTGAAGACGGGCAGTTGGTAAGCCAGCCACAGGCCCTGGCCCTGGAAGATGTGCAGGAGGGCGTCGATTACGCCCTTCTGATCAGCACCTGCTCCGGCGCCTGGCGCTACCTCATCGGCGATACCGTCCGGTTTACGGATAAAGAGAAGTGGGAGATCGCCATTACCGGCCGCATCAAGCACTTCCTCAGCATCTGCGGAGAGCACCTGTCGGTGGATAATATGAACCAGGGCATTCAGGCCGTTGAAGAAAAGCTGGACATTAACATCCGGGAGTTCACCGTCAGCCCGATTGTGGAGGAGGGCCGCTTTGTCCACAAATGGTACATCGGCTGCGAGCCGATGGCCGATAGCGCCGCCGCAGGCCGGATGCTGGACCAGCGGCTAAAGGAAGTCAATTATGATTACCGCACGGAACGCGGGTCTTTGCTCCACATGCAGGTACAAACGCTCCCGGTTGAGTTATTCTACCAGTGGCAGGAATCGAAAGGCAAGATGGGGGGGCAGAACAAGTTCCCAAGGGTAATGAGGGGTAAACAATTTGCAGAATGGGAGAATTTCGTCCGGCAAAAATTAAAAAGCCGCGGAAGTAAGGCCGGTATTTCTCAGAGCCGCTAAAACCCCTTAATTTGCAGACGAATAATGCATCGAAGGGATGGATCTTGTTTTTAACGGCATCAAGCTGGGGCTGATCCTCGCCATTCTGGTGGGGCCCATTTTCTTCGCTCTGATACAGGCGGGGGTAGAACAGGGCATTCGCGCCGGCGCCATGGTCGGGCTGGGTATATGGATCAGCGACATCCTCTTCATTTTCGGCGCCTACTTTGGCGTGTCCTATTTGACCAGCATCGTAGAATCCCCTCAGTTTGCCCTCTACCTGGGCATCGCCGGCAGCATCACCCTCACCTTTTTCGGCCTGGGCGCACTGCTCACCGCCCCCAAAGCCGGAGGCAACCCCCAGTGGGCAAAGGCCTCTTTTCGTTCCTCCACCTACTTCTCCCTGTGGATGAAAGGCTTCCTCATCAATACCATCAACCCCTTCACTTTTTTCTTCTGGATAGGAGTGACCACCACCATGGTCATCGACGGCGGGCTCGACAACGGAGAGGCCACGCTCTTTTTCAGCGGCATCTTCGGCACCATCGTGTTCACCGATTTTTTCAAGGTCGTGCTGTCCAAACGCATACGGCAGGCATTGAAGCCGATCCACCTGTTGTGGCTGCGCCGCATCTCCGGAGGAGCACTGATCGTCTTTGCGGTGGTACTGCTGGTGAGGGTGTTGTTGTTGTTGTAGGCAAATAAATATACTCAAAATGTTTATTTCTTTGAAAGAATTCATTATTTTGCTACATAAAATACTACCTCCATCCGGCCTGCAAGCCAAAAAATAAATACCGATGAACCCGATCCTCAGAAACATCATTGCCGTTATCGCCGGCGTCATCCTCGGCGGTATGGTGAACATGGGGCTGATCATGCTGAGCGGCTCCGTCATCCCGCCTCCGGAAGGGGCAGACGTTACCACGATGGAAGGCCTCAAGGCTGCCCTGCCTCTATTCCAGCCAAAGCATTTCATTTTTCCCTTCCTGGCGCATGCGCTGGGCACGTTGGCCGGCGCTTTTACGGCCGCCCTGCTTGCGGCTACCCACAAGATGAAATTCGCACTGGGCATTTCCGCCTTTTTCCTGCTCGGCGGCCTGTACAATGCATTCGCACTTCCGGCGCCTGCCTGGTTTATCGCTCTGGACCTGGTGGGGGCATATCTGCCGATGGGCTGGCTGGGGGGCAGGCTGGCCGGAGGGGATAAGCCGGCGGTATCGGGAGCCTGAAAATTGGATGTGCAGGGATTAAATGGTGCTGTCCGTTGTTTGTTGTTTGTTGTCCGGCCGGGACAGGAACTAACAGCAGGCAACCCATATCGGCGGACAACCATAACCCTCTTTACCACCTGTCATAATACTTTTATTAACGGCTCTGATACATTACGCAATCAATTATTTTCCGTTTTGATCCTTCCCTGTTCTTCCTCAAGCCCTGTCTTGCGGTTGCGGGCGTTTTTGACCTGGGTGTTGCCGATGAGGTAGGAGAAGTTGAGGCTGACGCGCCGGCTGTCCCAGCCGCCGTACATTTCGGCGTACATAGCGCCGAAAATAATAACGCCATGCCAGTCGGTAGATTTGAAAATATCGTTGATTGCCAGTTTGACGCTTCCCCTGTCGTTGGGGAGTTTCTTCTGAAGGCCGGCATTAAGGCTCCACATGCCGTCCATTTTGAAGTTGCCGCCCCAGATGGTTGGCGAGTTGTACCAGCCGGAGAGTTCGAAAGAGAGGCCCCAGGGCAGGGTGAAAGTCTGCTGGCTGTAGAGGCTGGCCGCTTTGACGTCAAGGTCGATGGCCTTGCCGTCGCTGAAGGTGGCTACGTTGTGGGTGTAGTAGGCGGTCAGGTTGGAGTAGCTGCTCCACCATTCAGTGATGGAGATAGGGGAGCTCAGGCTCAGGCTGTAATTATACTGGCCGGCCAGGTTGCGATAGGTAATGTAGACCGCTTTCAGTCCTGAAGTATCGGTAAGATCGGTAATGAGGTCTTTGGTGTGGCTGAAGGCCAGGGTGGTGTTCAGCCGGTAGTTAAAGGAGTGCGTCAACTGAATATTGTGGGCGTATTCCGGCCGCAGGAAGGGGTCGCCCCGCCGGTAAGTCAGCTCATTGAGCTTGTATTCAAAGGGGTTGAGGTCCTGATAGGAGGGACGGTTGACGCGGCGGCTGTAGGAAAGTTGGAAGCTGTTCTTATCGTTGAGGGTATAGTTCAGCCCGCCTGAGGGGAAGACGTCCAGATAATGCTTCACCACGTGGCCGTCGGCAACCGGCTGGGCGCTGGACAGGTCGCCGGTGGAGTTGGTTTGTTCCATGCGCAACCCAAGTTGCACGCCGAATTTCTCGCCGAACTTCCTCGTATAATTCGCATATGCAGCGTTGATGTTTTCTTCGTAAACGAACTGGTTGGTGCGGCCATAGTCGGGAACCGGTATTTGATCCACCAGGTTAAAAAAGTCGAAATCGTTGTCCGCCTGAACAAAGGAGAGTTTCAGCCCGGCGCCCAGCTGCCCATTCCATAAAGGTTGTTCCCGGTCCACCTTGAAGGTGTATATGTTGATCTTTGTGGGCATCGCGGTGGTGTTTACCTGTTCCCGGAGAACCGTCACCCCCGAAGCATCGTAGTAGTAGTTGGGCTGGTAAGCATCCTGAGCGTTGCGGAAGCGGCCGTAATCGGCGTCGATATTCCAGGTAATTCCGTTTCCTTTGTCGAAACGATAGTTGAGGTTGAAATTCAGGTTGTTTCGGTCGCCTATGTTGTTGCTTGCAGCGATAAGGATGCTGTCAATGGCAGCTTGCCCGATCATTCCCATAGGTGTTCTGGTGTTGCTGTTCCAGGTAAAATGGGAATTGTAGCCGTTGAACAGGAAACCTATAGTCTGTTGTTCGTCCAGGAAATAGTCGGCGCCCAGCTTGAAGTTATGGCTTTCCCAGTCGCCCCCTTCGATGCCTTTCTGATCGATGCGAAACCCTGTTTGCTCACGGTAGATATCGAGAAATGCTGCGTATTTCCCGATGTAATAGCCGTAATTGCCGAAAGTATTGACCTTCCGCCCCCGGTAGTTGCCGTTGATGGAAGTGTTGTACCGCGCCACCTCGCCGGCTGAATAGCCCAGGTTGAGGTTGGCGTTGGCGCCCAGCCGCTGGTCTTTCTTCAGCTTGATGTTGATGATGCCGGCATTGCCTTCCGCATCGTATTTGGAAGAGGGGTTGGTGATGATCTCGATGGCATCGATCTCGGTGCTTTGGAGGTTTTTCAGATAGGCTGCCAGGTCATCGCCCCGCAGCGGGGAAGGCTTGCCGTCGATATAGATCCGCACACCGCTTTTACCGAGCATCATGATGTTCTCATTATTGTCAACCACTATGCCGGGCGATTTCCGGAGCAGCTCGAGGGCGTTGTTCCCGGTAGCGTTCACACTGCCCTGCACATTGAACACCATCTTATCCGGCCTGATTTCCAGCAACGGACGGATGGCTTGGACCACCACTTCTTCCAGGGCCAATACGGATTCGGCCATCTCGATATCCGGCAGTTGCAGCGTTTCGCCGGCCTTTACGGTAAAAGGCGCCGAACGGTACTCCGTAAGGCCGACATAGGTGATCGTGATAAAATAGTTCCCTTCCGGAATGTTGGCCATCTCAAAGACGCCGTCCTCGCCGGTGGGCTCCACCTTCACCATGCTGGAGTCCGCAGTGGCATTGAGCACCACGTTGGCGAACATGACCGCCTGGCCGTCCTTGTCCAGCACCTTGCCGGTAACGGCTCCGGTGTTCTTAGAGCTGGCAAACAGGCTGCTAGAAAATAATAAGCACAAAAGGCTGAAGAAGAAAAAAGGTCTGTTTTTCATGACGATCGGAATTAAATTTTCCGGCCGCATGGGTGTTGAATCCTGGTGAGGTTGATTGGAAAGATGGCCACATTTCGATCCTAGGACGGAATATTACCGGGCAAGGTTACACGACCGCTATTCCTTTACAAAAAGAAAGGACGAAAGCGGTTTTATTGACGATCAATTACAGGGAATTGCATGGCAAATTTTGAACACTATGCCCGAAATCCAGTTAAAAGGGATGGATTCCTGTCGCAAATACTCAACCTAAACATAACCACGATGAGAATAGCTCTGGTTACACTACTCTTTTTAACAACCCTGTTTTCACCCCTTAACGCTCAGTACGCAACCGTCAACTTTGACTACGAAAAAGCCCGCTTCGGCGAGAATCAGCCGCTGCCCGCCGAAACGCCCATCGTCTTCACCGGGCCCATCCGGGAAAACATCGACATCGTAGAGGTCCGCATCTACTCGTACAAAGGCAAAGAAAAAGCCGCCCCACTGGTTTCCGCCGATTGGAAGCGCCCCGAGGACAACAGCGGCGCCACCAACTTCAACGTCCTGGTAAATTACAAGTTACGGGCATCCAAGAAGTACGACATTGAGGTCACCTACTTCCGCCCCATCACCGAACAGGAACGGCAGGCCCTGGCGGGCCGCCTGTCCAAAACGATCGAGATCTACCTGGACAGCCAAATGGGAGAAACCGGCAAAACCATTTCCTTTCAGCAATCTTCAAAGAAGACACTGCGTAAGATGAATGAGCTGGCTGCTTCTATTCTCTCCGATTACCGGCGGCGAAGCGACATGCCCATTCCCACCTTCTCCGGATTGGTGGAGATGAAGATCGAACAGATTGAATCGGTAAAGCTTCCCAAGGACGGCAAGGAGAAAGCCGGAGAGGAGGCATCGGCACGGGCGCAGCAACGGGCCCAACTGATAAAGGAGCTGCGTGAACTGGCCGAGCTGGAAATAAAGGCCATGGCAAATACCAACCTGCTCATTTTCGCCGACAGCCGCTATGTGGACGACTATCAAACGGAGGACAAATCCGGCTATTTCGCCCTCAACGCCGGCTACGGCGGCGTCTACCTGGGCGGCAACCTGGAAAACCTGAACTATGGCACGGCGCCCTACCTGGGGCTTTCCTTCCCGCTGTCTACCAGCACCATCGCTCCGCGCTTCCTGCGCAACGCCTCCCTGACCGTTGGCGTATTCACCCGCGACTTCGACGGAGATGAAGGCAAAGAGGTCAGCGGCCCGCTCGTCGGCCGGCCCTTTTACCTGGGCCTCGACTATAAGCTGTTCCAGTTCGTGCGCTTCAATGCCGGCGGCGCGGTGCTGGAGGAACCGGAAATTGCCGGTGTTGCGGACAGCGACAAGAGGGTATTCCTCCAACCCTTCGTCGGCCTGAGCGCTAAAGTGAACTTAAGCCTGTCTTTGGACAGGTAGAGATAAAATTCCCCTTTATTCCGGGGTTTACACCCATCTGCCGGCCATTAAGCCCCAGGCAGGAACCCACCCGCACGCCGGCTTTTGCCGGCGTTCTTTTTTTGGAAAAACGGCCCGGAAAAAATAAAAAAATCAATAAATTCCACCTCTTTCTGATAACCAAACCCCATAATTCCGATCCAATGAATAAAGAGGAGGAATGGCTGGACCGCCTGCGGGCAGGAAAAAAAAGTGCCTATGAAGACCTCTACCGCCGGCATTACCGGATGGTGGAGCACCTGATCCTCCGGATGGGTGGGAACGATGAAGACGCCCGGGACGTTTTTCAGGAAGTCCTCTTCGCCCTGGTCCAAAGCATTCGAAGGCCAGGGTTTCAACTGCGTGGAAAGGTCAGCACCCTGTTGTATGCCATCGCCCGCAACCTGTGGCTCAAAAAAAAGGCGGCCGAACAGCCCAAAGCAGAGATAGGCGGCAACCTCTCCGGCATTCCCTCGGAGGAGAGCGGCCGGCAGGAAGCCCTGGAGAAAGAGGCCCTGCTCACCCTCGTCAGCAACGGCATGGAGGAGTTGGAAGACGATTGCCGGTCCGTCCTGCGTTATGCTTTTTACCAGAACCTTTCACACGCCGAGATCGCCCGGCTGATGGGCTATACGGAGGCTTTTGTGAAAGTAAAAAAATTCAGGTGCCTGGAATACCTGCGGAAGATCGTACGGAAAAGGGTAACTTAAGGTTTCCGGAATACTTTACTATTCTACTCAATACTATATGGAGGATGATGTCAACATTGAAAAGGCCCATCGGTACCTTTCCGGGGAAATGAGCCCTGCCGAACGGCAGGCCTTTGAAGCGGATATGGAAAAGAACGAGGAGTTGAGGCAAGCCGTCCTCAGGGAACAACAGCTGCTGGAAGCGCTGGAGCGATCCTTTGACGACCAGGTGAAGGAAGACATCGGACAGGTGCACCGCCAGTTGGAGGCTCAGGGTTTCTTTACAAAGGCCCGCCGCCCTTCCGGGCGAAGGGTGGCGCTGCGCGCCGGCCTGGCCGCAGCCGTTGTGGCGTTGTGTTTCGGCATCTGGTGGCTGGCGGTAAGGCCCGCCTCCTCCGGCCCGGCGCTCGCTTTCCGCGAGCACTTCCGCCCGGAAACGACAAAAGTGGAGGAGATTATCGGGGAGCTTACCTCCGTAGGTTTCACTCCGGAGATGAACCGGGAAGATAGCCTGCGGGAAGCCCTGGCCCTCTACCGGGACGGCCGTTATCCGCAGGCCGCCAATGCTCTGGAAGGCTTCCTGAATGCCAATCCACAAAACGATACCGCCCGTTTTTACCTGGCCCTGGCCGAGATGTCTTTGTCGAAATTCGAAAGTGCGGCCGGGCGGCTTTACGCCCTCGCCCGGCAGGATAACTTCACCATGGCGGATGACGCGCAATGGTACCTCGCGCTAGCTTACCTGCAAACAGAAGGCAATTGGAAAGAGGCCCGCCGGATACTCCGGCAACTGGCGGATAAGGACAATTCCGGCCGGCAGGCAGAAGCCCGGCGATTGCTGGAGAAAATGGAAAAGGATTGATTAAAGAACCATCAGGCCAATGCAAATAGCAGTCCTCAACCTGGTTTTGTTTCTGCTTTGGGTGGCGCCAGACGCTGACAGCAAGCCCGCCAGGGCCGTGGCTGAAATGGTGCTGCTCCAGCTATATCAGCAGGCCGGCAGAACCGACAGGCCCATCCCGGTGCTTTCCATTTCGGGGGAAAATAAAAAGGTGGCGGCGTATTACCCTGCCCGCCATCAGATCGTACTGGACGAAAAGGCCTACCGGCTCTGCACCGAAATGGGCGGAGATTCGCTGAACGCCCTGGCTTTTATCCTGGCCCACGAACTGGCCCATGCGCTCCAGGCAGGAACGGAAGGGCGGAACACCAACTTTCTGGCCTATGGCATCCAGGACAACGACTCCAACCGCCGCGAGAAGGCCGCCGATATACAGGGCGCCTTTACCGCCTACCTGGCCGGCTACCGGGTCGAAGGCGTCCTTCCCGGTATTCTGGAGCGCATTTACAAAGCCTACGGCCTTTGGGGTAAAGCAATACCCGGCTACCCTTCTTTTGAAGAACGCAGCAACAGTACCCGGGAAGTGCTGGCCCTGTCGCACCGGCTGGCCGAGGTATTCGAAGCCGCCAATTACCTGACGGTTCTGGAACACTACGAGCTGGCTTCCGCCTGCTATACTTTCCTGCTGGAGTATTATCAGGGGCGGGACATCTACAACAACCTGGGGGCTTTGCAGGTGCTGCAAGCCCTTCAGTACTACGACGAGGCTACCGATGTCTTTGCGCCCCCCCTGGAACTGGAGGGGCTTAGCCTGCTCCGGGAACTGGAACGCCAAAGAGGGCAGGAAAGTCTGACGGAAGCAGAAAAAACTCAACGCAGGCGGCAGCTGCAAAATGCGCTGACTTATTTTCAGCAAGCGCTGGAAAGAGATAAGGGCTACCTGCCGGCAGTGGGCAATATGGCCTGCGCCTTCAACCTGCTGGGACAGCCGGAGCAAGCCCTCGCTTTTCTAAAGGGCCGGCGGTTCAACCCCGCCCGGAATACGGAAGCGGAAAACCTGCAAATGGCCTATGGCGTCAGTTGCGCCCTGAAGGGAAGCAGAAGGGAGGCGGAAACCGTTTTTCGCCGGTTGCTGGGGGCATCCGACGCACTGTGCGCCCTGCAGGCACAGTTCAACCTCGATGCCTTAAAAGGCCAGGCCTTCTCTTACAGCCCACCCCCGCCTTTCCGGCTTCCCGAATCCATCGTGAGCCAAGGCAGAGCGCTGGAACCGGGCGCCGCCGACAGCCGCCCGCCCCTGCTGCTGGCCCCTCAAAATGGCATAAGGCTCACCAGTTCCGGAAAGGGCGCCCAGGTTGATCTCTCCTTCCGGGATGCCGCCGGGCCGATCGTAACCCTCCTGCGATGGAAAGGGAAGGGGCTGCCGCCGGTGAACCTCGCCGGAGACAGCTCCTCACCGGGCCGGCAACTCTTCTACAATGTCGTAGCAAGCCCGAACGGCCCGTATATCCGTTCCAGCCACCATGGGCTGATCGTGAAAGCCGGCCGGCAGGGAGAGGTGGAAGAGATCGTCCGCTGGGTGCGGCATCGGAGGATGGATTAAAGCGATCTATGTGGGAATGCATAGAAATGCAGTGGGAGCGGGCGCCTCGTGGAATACTTGCAGGTTCTAATGGACTAGTGCGCCGGGAAAGCATTTCCTCATTTCAATGAATGTCTATCCATTTTTTAGGGTTCGGGGAATCGGTGATGATCAGTTCGGTGATCGTACCAGGATCTATCTTTTCCAGGCCTTCCAGGCTATGCAGAGCGTCGAGTTGGTTAATTTGAAGAGCCCCCCTTATAGCGGTGAGGTTACTCAAAGAGGACAGGCTGGCCAGTTGCGGGTGCCCCGAGATGAGGATGCTTCCGGCCAGCGAATCCAATTGCCCGAATGAAGACAGGCCGGACAGGGCCGTGTTGTCCGTTAATCGAAGCTCTCCACCGGCATACCTTAGGTTTTCCAGGCCGTGAAGGCTGGATAAAGAACCATTCCCATAAATGTAAAGGTCCCGGCCGATGGAATCCAGGCTTCCCAACCCGGCCAGGCTCTCCAACCCGGGATTGGCATAAATGGCCAAATAGCCGCCTATGGAAGTAATCTGCTTCAGGCTGTCGAGGTTGGTAATATCCGTTTCAATAATTAGGCCAGTTACTTGTTGCTAGTTGTCAGTTGTTTGTTCCCGGGAACTGACAACGGCCAACAGGCAACCAACAACGATCAACAAAATCAGGGTTTTGAGACTATATATTATTCTCGAATGCATCCCGAACTGACGTTATTTAACAAAGAGCTACAACGACAGCCGGGCCAGCTTGTACGTTTCCCCATCGGGGCTGGTGGTAAAGATAATAATATCATTGGGCCCGGAGAGGCGTTCTACAGAGAGGCTTTCGCCGGCCGCCACCATGCTGTGTACCGGTGTTTTCTCCAGGGTATTGGCGTTTACTTTCAGGATGTTGACCTCCAGCATATTCCCCTTGTCGCCCTGTATCGGGTCGCTGGTGATCAGGGTGAAGTAGCCCTCGCCGGGGTAAACCCGGATGCCCGTTTTGCTTATGGGCAGCGCATTATCGGAGCGTTGGAGGTGCTGCACCCTGGCAATCTTCCCTTCCGGGCCGACATTAAAGATGAGATACCCCTGAGAGGGCGTATAGGTTTTATCCGCTTCTTTCACCTCTTTTTTCAGGTGGTAGATCATCGTTTGGGCGCCATCGGGCCGGGTGATCTTTTTGACGGGCTCCCAGGAGAAAGACGCCAGCTCAACGGGCGTAAAGGCGATTCCCCCGGCCAGCGCGCCTGCGTTCTCCGGGCCGCTCAGCCGGCCGCCGGCAAAGTGGTAGGTATGCCAGGCGCCCCCTTTGCTGTCGCCCGCCAGCAGGCTCAGTTTATTGCCGTTGGCAAAGGCCTGTATCAGGCGGGTGTCTTCGGCCGGCACGGCAAAATCGGCGTTAGCCACCTCTTTGCCCTGTGCATCCCAGAAGTACAACCGGCGGAAGAGAGGGTCGGGGTCGGGATTGAGCTTCTTGTAGCCGAAGCCATAATTCTGGCGGTAGACGTGAACGATGCCGTCGATGGTATAGAGGTTATCCGGCGTGTCGGTGTAGAACAATTGGCGCAGCTCCACATCGTGCGGCACATCGAAGCTGATCTCGGTGCGGTTGACTTCCTTGCCGCTCTTGTCGTAGGCCACCACTTCCTGTATCATCTCCATACTCCTGCCCCGGTCTTCACCTACCCGCATCAGCCCATTGTGGGCGTAGACCATTCCCGTTTGGGGGTCGCAAACGGAAGCGGAACGCTGCATCCAGTAGTTCTTTTTATCTCCTCCCCGGTAGGGGTCCCAGTCGTAGGTAGATTTGATCTCATCGTACTGCTCGTTCGTGAGCTGTGCGAACAGGCTCCTCTTGGCCCCTTCGGGCTTGAGGCGGTACATCCGGGAGTTAAAGCCCTTTACTTTCATCGCCAGGCCTCCGTAATCGATGGAGTTGTCGTAATATTCCCGGGGCAGCGGAACGGCTGCGCCTTCCTCCTCCTCCACCAGTTCCGGATATTTACCGACAATATCGCCGATGCTCATGCAATCGTCCTGAGTGGCCATGACGTTCTTGTCCCCGCTTATCACTTTTCCCGGTTCTTTCAGCAGCTTGTACTGCTTGGCGATGATGCCGTCCGGCTTGATGAAAACCAGTTCTTCCTGCTGCAACTCCAGGCTTTTCGACAATTCCAGAATACCCAGCGCCTTGATCTCTGTGGGGTCGGCGCCGCCTGACCAGACGGGGCCCATTTTGCTTTGCACGGCGCCGGTCCTGCCAAGCTCCAGGTAGATTGTCACCTTGTCCGGCTGCAAAACGTATTTCATAATGGAGGCGCTTTCGAACTCCACGCCTTTGATCTCCCGGCTGAAAGAAAACTCCTGGACTTCCTGGGCCAGGAGGAGCTGAACGCAAAAAAACACGAAAAGAAAGGTGCTGATCAGTGATTTCATTTGAGTTAACTATTTTTGTAAAAAAATGAAGGGCTTGTTTTTTACCCTTATGCCCATGTATCCTCTTTTGGCACTAAGGTTATCAGCATTTGGCCTTTTTTTTAGAAAAACATGCAATGAAGAAATACCTTCTGGCCTGGCTGGCCCTTTGTCCTCTCCTTGCGCCGGCCCAAACCACAACAACAGAAACCATCAGCGCCGGGGTGGGCAGCGCTCTGGCTACCTGCGACAGCCTGCTCGATATTGGAAGCTTTGAACAAGCTCAGGCCCTGGCACGATCCACGAAGCAAAAAGTGGAGGAAAAGGCCGGCAAGAACACGACTTTATACGCCGACTGCCTTTACACGCTGGGCAGGATAAGCAGTGAAAGCGGCGATCATGTCCTTGCCGAACAACACCTGTCCGAAGCGGCAGCCCTCCGCCTGTCCCTGCTGGGAGAAGGACATGAGGATTATCTCCAGGCCCTGCTGATCCTGGGCTCCAATTACACCGAAATGGGCGACTATGAGCAGGCTGAGCCCGTCCTCCAAAATGCGGTGGATATCGCCAGGCGCGCCCTTGGGCAAGCCCACCGGCTCTACGTCAGGGGGTTGGTATTTCAGGGCATCCTGTACGAAGGAACCGGGCAGTATGAGAAAGCCGAACGCATCCTGCTGGAGGCATTGTCCATCGTTGAAGAAAAGTTTTCCAAAGAAGACAAACTGTACACCATTATCCAGAATAACCTGGGCGTCCTCTACGTTCAGGCGGGCCGCTACATGGAATGCGAACCGCACCTCCTGGTGTCCAACGCCCTGGTGAAAGAACAGTACGGAGAGAACCACATTCAATTTGCCGGCAGCCTGTTCAACCTGGGGTTCCTCTATGACAATACCGGCAGGTATGCCAGATCTGAAGAATGCTACCTCCGGTCGAAAGCAATTGTAGAAAACAACATGGGGAGGGATAATTTTTACTACGCCGGGGTGGCCAACAATCTGGGATTGTTGTATTACCACACCGGGAAGCTCCGGGAAGCCGAACAATACTTCCGGGAATCTATTGATATCCGGACAAAGCTCATCGGCGGCCCCCACCCCAATACAGCGACCAGCATCAACAACCTGGCCCTGGTACTGGAAAAGATGGGTAACCACGCCGCCGCGCTGGAAGAGCACCTGCGGGCCCTGTCCATGCGGGAGGAATTATTGGGCAAGGCGCACCCCCATTACGCTCAAAGCCTGAGCAACCTGGGCAACCTGAACGTAAAGCTCAACCAGTACGCCAAAGCGGAGTCCCTGTATCTGGAGGCCAACCGGGCCTGGGAAGAATCCCTGGGCGCGGGCCACCCCCACATTGCCGTCAACCTGATCAGCCTGGGGTTGTGCCGCAGCAAAACAGAACGCCCGGAAGAGGCCGAAGCGGCGCTCACCGAAGCCAGCCGCATCCAGCGCCAACAGCTGGAGCAGGCCACCCGCTACCTCTCGGAAAGCGAGTTGGCCGCCTACATTTCCACCTTCCACAATTATCAGAATATCCTGCTGTCTATAACTGCCGAGGAGGCCGTCAACCGCCCCGGCCTGGCAGCGTTGTGTTATGACAACAGCCTTTTCTATAAGGGCTTCCTGCTCTATGAGGCGCAGCGTATGCGCAGGCTCGTGAACACCGACTCCACCGCCAGGCGGCAGTTCGAGCAGCTTTCGGCCTTCCACCGGCAGCTGGCCCGGCAGTACACCCTCCCCATCCCTGAACGCAAGGGAACCAAAGCACTGGAAAACCAGATCAACGAACTGGAGCGAATGCTTGCCAGTACAACCGCCGGGTTCGGCGACGCCGCCCGGCAGGCCAGCTGGCAGGAAGTGCAGCAAGCGCTGCCTCCCGATGGCGCAGCGGTCGAGTTCATCAGCTACCGCCAGAACTATGGCCTGCTCAGCGACAGCACGTTCTACGCGGCCCTCCTGCTGCGCCCCGGCCAGGCCCTGCCCCAATGGGCGCCCCTCTGTGAAGAAAAGGAGCTGAATGCCCTGCTCCAGACAGGAGGAACCGGCAGGCAAAACGACATCAACAACCTCTATTTCCCCGGTTGGGGTGGAGCGCCCCTGGAAAAAGCCTCGCTCTACCGCCTCCTGTGGAAGCCCCTGGAAGCCGCCCTCGATGGCGCCCAGGTTGTTTATTACTCCCCCGCCGGCCTGCTGCATCGCATTAACCTCGGCGCTATCGCCGATGAAGAAGGCCTCCTGCTGGCCGAACGCTTTGAACTGGTGCGCCTAAACAGCTCTCGCCAACTGGCCATCCCCAACTCCCCCTCCAGTGATCGCAAGGACGCCCTGCTCTTCGGCGGCATCCGCTACGATATGGACAGCACCGCCCTCATCCGGGCTATTGAAGCACTGCCGGGCTCCGAAACCGTCGCCTCCAGAGGGGAACTGCGTTTCGAGAATGAGGACACTACCCTGCGGGGTGAACAATGGGCTTACCTGCCCGGCGCCGCCCGGGAAGTCGCTGCGCTGGAAAAGATCCTGAGCAGCAAGGGCATCAATTCCGTCATTCATGCAGAGTATGATGCTACTGAAGAAGTTTTCCGGCGAATAGGCCAGAACGAGCCATCCCCCGGTATCCTGCATCTGGCCACCCATGGGTTCTTCTTCCCGGACCCGGAAACGGCCGGCATCGAGCAACTGTCGGAGGGTAGCGTCCCCCGCTCGCCTTTCAAGCTCAGCGGCCACCCCCTCATCCGCTCCGGCCTCATCCTGGCCGGGGGCAACCACGCCTGGCAGGGAAACCCTCCCCTGGAGGGCTGCGAGGACGGCATACTGACCGCCTACGAGATCAGCCGGATGGACCTTTCCAATACTGAGCTGGTGGTGCTCTCGGCCTGCGAGACCGGCCTGGGCGACATCGTGGCCAACGAGGGCGTCTACGGGCTGCAGCGCGCCTTCCGGATCGCCGGCGCCCGGCGCCTCATCCTCAGCCTCTGGAAAGTGCCCGACCTGCAAACCACCCGGTTGATGACAGTGTTCTACGAAAAATGGCTGGAAGATAAAATGCCGCTCCACGATGCCTTGCTCGACGCTCAGCGCCAAATGAAAGAAGAAGGCTGGGCGCCCTACTACTGGGCGGGGTTCGTGCTCCTGGAGTAAGAGATGTACCCGCTCCAACTGCTGTTCTTTAACATAAACCACAACCAAAATGAGCCCGAAGGAATTATTCACCGTTTCCCTGCTATTGCTGGCCTCCTTCTCCTGCAGCCAGAAAATGAACCCGGCTTCCGGGCCAGAGAAAAGCGCCCTGCCCATCCTGGCCTATTACGTCCCGGAACGGGACTACCAGCCGGAAAAACTCCCCCTGGATCAACTGACCCACATCATTTTCTCCTTCACCAAGGTGATCGACGGGGAAATGAAATTCCGGAATGAAGAATACGGAGAGAAACTCCGCCTGCTCGTTGCTCAGAAGGAAAACCACCCCCACCTCAAGGTCATGATCGCCTGCGGCGGCTGGGGGGCGGACGGGTTCTCGGATATGGCCCTGACTGAGGAAAGCCGGCAAAAATTTGTCAATAGCGCTATCGCTTTCATCGAAGACTACCGGCTCGACGGCATCGACATCGACTGGGAATACCCGGGCCTGCCCGCCGAAGATTGCAAATACCGGCCGGAGGACAAACAGAATTTCACCCTCCTGATGAAGGCCCTGCGGGAACAACTGAATACCCTGGAGCGGCCCCAAACCCTCACCTTCGCCTCCGCCGGCTGGGAACGGTACTACGATCACATCGAGGTGGAGGAAGTCATGAAATACGCCGATTACATGAACATCATGACCTACGACCAGTTTGTTGGAGGCACCCCCTACACCGGCCACCATACCCCTTTGGGATGGATAAAAAGGGAAGATGTAAAAGGCTACCCGGTGGAGGAGATGTTCCGGCGGCGGGAAGAACAAGCGGCTGCCGGCGGCCCTGTGCCCGGCCCCGGCTCGGTGGAAAAGATCGTCGCCTATTGCAAAGGCCTGGGCGTCCGGCCGGAACAGATGGTGGTAGGCGCCGCCTTCTACGGGCGCGCCTGGAAGGGCGTTCCACCCCAAAACAACGGCCTGTACCAGCCCAACGATGGGCCGCACATCGGCTGGTGCCCCTACGCCCGCGTCAGGGACGAGTTTGAAGATAAAAACGGCTATCAAAGATACTGGGACCCCGTGGCCAAAGCGCCTTATCTGTACAACGCTGCCGACAGCATTTTCATCTCTTACGATGACACGGCTTCCGTAAGGCTGAAAACGGAGTATGTGATCAGGCAAAAACTGGGGGGAATCATGTTCTGGCAACTGAGCAATGACACCAAGGGGGAGGATAGCCTGTTGGATGCTATTTATGAGGCCGGAAAGTAGAGATTTTTGATGTTTGATTTTTGATGTTTGATGTTTGATGTGGCTGAAAGGGGCTGCCCTCGTCGGGTACATCAAAAATCGCAAATCTAAAATCGCAAATCAAACATCAAACATCAAAAATCAAAAATCTATCATCACCCCGTCGCCTCCCTGAACTGCACATACGACCGGTCGGGCCGCAGCCAGCTGCCCGCTATCATAGCCACAAGGCTGGCAAGCCCGCCCCAGATGAGGCTGGGAATGCTGCAAAACAGGACGAACTCGCACAACAACCAAACCGCCATGCCTGTGGTGATGGAGGCCAGCGCTCCGAAATTGGAGGCCCGCTTCCAGTACAAACCCGCCGTGAGCGGAATGAACAGAGACACCAGGCTCAGGGCCGAGGATTGGGCCACCAGCTCGTATATGTTGCGGTTCCAGGCGGCCATCGTGGCGGAGGCCAGGGCTACGCCCACTACCGACAGACGCATGATGTGGAGCAGGCGCTTGTCGGAAAGGCGCCCGAAGTAAGGGCGCACCAGATTCTCGCCGATCACGGTGGCCGGCGCCAGCACCGCGCCGGAGGTAGTGCTGAGGATGGCGGACAGCAGCGCTCCGAAAAACATGATCTGCAGGAAGATATTGCTGTGCTCCAGCACCATGAATGGAAGGACCATCTGCGGGTCGCCTCCATATCCTTCTTCCGGATACAGAATGTGCCCGCACAGGCCGATGAACAAGGGAATGAAACCGATGGTCAGGTACATGAAACCGGACAGGTAAGAGGCTGTCACTGCCGTCCGGGCGCTGCGGGCCGCCATGACGCGCTGAAAAACATCCTGCTGGGGTATACTGCCCAGCCCGATGGTGATCCAGGCGGCGATGTAGTGGATAATGCCTTCGAAGCTGGCCTCCGGCAGGAAGTTAAAGAAGCCCTCAGGAGTAGATGACAGCACCTTCCCTACGCCGCCAGCCGCCGAGCCCACCTGCCAGGCAATGAGCAGCAGGCCGATGACGATCATGATCGTCTGTACAAAATCAGTGACCGATACAGCCCACATGCCGCCGATGTAAGTGTAGATCACCACTACCGTCGCACAAACAATGATGCCCTCAAGAGGCGTGATACCCGTTATCGCGCCCAGAATGATGGACATGGCGACCATCTGCGCCGCAATCCACCCGAAATAGGAAGGCACCATGAAAATGGCCGAAACGAATTCCGCCGCCCGGCTGTAGCGCAGCCGGAAAAAGTCGTTAAAAGTCAGGATGTTCAGGCGATAGAGCGGACGGGCAAAGAAAGCGCCGACCAGCACCAGGCAGAGGGCCGCCCCGAAAGGGTCCTCCACCACCCCGATCAGCCCGTGCTCCACAAACTCCGAAGAAGCGCCCATGATGGTCTCCGACCCGAACCAGGTGGCAAAGAGGGCACAGGCGGCAACGAACATGGGCAGGTTGCGCCCGGCGATGACGAAGTCCTGCGTGGAATGCACCTTGGTAGAGGCCCACCAGCCGATGAGCAGAGTGACGAGGAGGTAGACGATGATGAAGGCTAGGAGCATGGCAGAAATCAGTTGTGTAAATGTGTAATCGTGTAAATGTGTAAAAGAGGCGCCATACATTTACACAAATCTCCCTATTTTTCCAGCGGCAACCTCACCTCTTCCCACAACCGCCCCACCGGATATCTTCTGTGTGTCGGTTCGTAGTAAGGAGACCGCCGGTAGATAAAATCCAGCTGGGCGCGGGCGGATCGGGCGAATTCTTCATCCTCCGCTCGTTTTTGTTCGAGCGCCTGCTGCAGGGCAGGGTCGTTTCGGAGCAGCTCCGCCGCCGTTTCTTCAAAGATATAGCTGTCAAAATACTCCTTTTGCGCGAGGATGCCGTCGAAAAAATTCCAGGCGAAAAAGGAATCCGCTCCTTTGGGTTCCAGGGTTTCCATGATGTACCGGATGGCCGGCTGGGCCGGGAATACCACGTAATCCCCCCGGCGAAAGATGTAAGGCTGCCGCTCTTCCCTTGTTTCGACATCATAATGCAGATAGTGGCCCTCGTAGGGGCCTCTCACAGTTTCATATTTTTCAATGTAGGAGAATTCCGCTTCCAGTTTCACCTCTTCCTCCAGGCGATGCACCTCGACGCCGTTCCAGCGCAGGCGGCCCACTACTTCCGTATAGGCCTGTGGAATGAGGTAAGCATAGGGGCGACGGGCGCTGTCCGTTGCCAGATAATACCGGAAGTAGGAAATTTCCTTTACGTAGGGGGCATTGCGGTTATAGTACAGTCGGCCGAGGCCGGAGACCTCGCTTTTTTTATACCCTGCTTCATAACCTTTGAAGGTGATGGTGTCCGAACGAGAAGTGTCGGCCTTCCATTCGAGGGCAAAGGCTTCCTGTTCCTGAGCATGCTTTCCGGCATTTTCCCGGGCTTCCCGCAGTGCGTTCTTCTGTTCGTGCATTGCTTTGATGACAACAGAAAGGAAGGCATAGGTGCCTTGTACCCTGTCTTTGAAGGGTTTCCACATATGCGCTTCCGACATAAAGCCGATGGTGTTATGCAGCGCGGCATAGCCGGAAGAATAGCGGGCCCGGTCGAGAAAGCCGAAGATGCCCTTATCGGGAGTATCCCGGGCATTAACATAAGGCGCCATTTCCCATCCGGCCTTTTCCATATCGCGGTACAGCCGGGGGAGAAGTTCTTCGTCGAGGTAATTGGAAAGAAAGGTATCCAGCTTATCGGTTTGAGGCGGCACCAGGGTCATAGTGTACTGGTAATCCGCCCCGTCGGAAGAGTGGGTATCGACCAGAATATCGGGCTGCCAGCCGGAAAAAACCTGATTGAACGTTTGGGCATTGCGCGAGTCACACTTTACGAAATCGCGGTTGAGGTCCAGGTTTTTGGCGTTGCCGCGAAAGCCGTAGGCTTTGGGCCCGTTCTGGTTGGCGCGGCTGTAAGGCCCTCGGTTGAGGCCTCCGCCGATATTGTAGAACGGAACGGCAACAATAACCAGCTTTTCGAGAAAGGGCCGCCAGGAAGCATCCTCCAAAAGATCGCGATAAAGGATCATGGTGGCGTCTACCCCGCATGGTTCTCCGGGGTGGATGGCGTTGAGAATGAAAAGCACTTGCTTGCCAATGGCCCTCGCCGCCTCCGGAGTGAAGGTTCCATCGGTAGAAAGAACGGCCAGGTGCAAGGGAAAGCCGCTGTCGGTACTGCCGTGGGCTTCCAGCCGGAGCTGCGGATATTTGGAAGAAAGGGCCTCATAGAAAGCAATGGTTTCAAAATAGGTGGCAGTCGTATTGCTGTCCCGTTCGAAAGGAGCCCGCAGGGCGCCCGGTTGTGCCGGAAGAGCAAAGGGGAGGGGCAGCAAAAAAACCAACAATATGCACGCAAAAAGCTTTCGGCAGTAGCGCATAAACTCTTCATTTGTCCGGCTCAAAGAAACACAAAATTTAAAAAAGACGCTGAAAAGATGCGGAACGTTGGGTGTAACCGGCTGATTTGTCGGGGTTTTAGCTGAAAAATAAGGTTTAAGAGAATTTTAACTAGAAAGGTACACTATCGGCCGCACTTTGGCGCTTTAACACTTGTTATCTAAGAAACGCAGAACGTTTGTTCTGCTTCCAATAATTCCCCGATAATTTCCAGGCCGAATGCGGCCAATGAAAAACAATCTTCATTAAATGCCACTCCTGAATCAACATCAGGGGGTGAGAGAAAAAACTAAAACGATATGAAAGCGAGAAGAACTGGCCTATGGCTCCTGGTAATGCTCCTGGCAGTAACCGGACTGCAGGCACAATACTTCGGAAGAAATAAAGCCAATTACGAAGACTTTGAATTTGACGTTTACCAATCCCCTCATTTCGAGATCTACCACTACCTCGACAACCCCGAGCGGCTGAAGGAGTATACCCTGGAGGCCGAACAGTGGTACAATATGCACCAGCGCATTCTGGCCGATACCATCAAAGCGCGCAACCCCATTGTGCTGTACAACAACCATGCGGACTTCCAGCAGACCAATACCATTTCCGGAAATATCGGTGTGGGGACCGGAGGCGTGACGGAAGCCCTTAAGAACCGGGTGGTACTGCCACTTGCCATGTCTCACCAGCAAAGCCACCACGTGCTGGGGCACGAACTGGTGCACGCCTTTCAGTACAATATGATCCTCGGTGGAGACTCCACCTCTCTGCGCAACCTGGGCAACCTGCCTCTCTGGATGGTAGAGGGCCTGGCGGAGTACATGTCCATCGGCAGTGTTGACGCCCACACCGCCATGTGGATGCGCGACGCCGTGCTGCGCGATGACGTGCCCACCCTCAAGGACCTGCAGAACCCCGAATACTTCCCTTACCGCTACGGACAGGTGTTCTGGGCCTTCCTGACCGGCCTCAAAGGCGACAATATCATCGCGCCCTTTTTCCTGGCCACCGCCAAGTACGGGCTGGAAGCAGCTTGTTTGCAGGAGCTCAACATGAGCCAGAAGAACCTTTCCGACCTCTGGGTACAGGCCGTCAAAGCCCACTTCGGGAAATTCATCGGCGATGCCAAAGAAGACCGGCAGGTGGGCAAACAACTGCTCAGCAAAGAGAACGCCGGCGAGATCAACATCGCTCCGGAGATCAGCCCCAATGGCCGGTATGTCATCTTCCTTTCCGAGAAAGACCTCTTCTCCATCGACCTCTTCGTCGCCGACGCCCGGACGGGAGAGATCATCAAGAAAGTAGCCAGCAGCCGTAAGGCCGGGCATATCGACGATTTCAACTACATCGAGTCTTCCGGCACCTGGTCGCCCGACAGCAAGGAGTTTGCCTTCGTGGCCATCAGTAAGGGCCGCAATATCCTGATCATAAAGGAAGCGCTATCCGGAAAAACCATCAAGGAACTGCCCATCGATGGCGTACAGTCCTTCAGTAACCCTACCTGGTCGCCCGACGGAAAAACCATCACCGTCGTCGGCTTGGTGGAAGGGCAGACAGACCTTTATTCGGTCAATATCCGCAGCGGCCAGGTTGAGCAACTGACCGATGACATTTTTTCCGAAATGCACCCCCGCTGGTCGGATGACGGATCCTACCTCGTATTTTCCTCCGACCAGCTGAGCCGCGAACGAGGCCGCGTCAATGGCAGCTGGTACTTCAACCTGGCCCGCCTGGACCTCAGCACCGGCGCCATCACCAACTACGAAGTATTCCCGGGCGCCGACAACCTCAACCCCGTACTCGATACGGCCGGCAACATCATTTTCATGTCCAACCGGGATGGCTACCGCAACCTCTATCAATTCGAACCCAGGACCGGGAAAGTATATCAGCTGACGGACCTGGTCACCGGCGTGAGCGGCATTACCCACTACGCTCCGGCCATCAGTATCGCAGAGCGGCGCGACCGCATCCTGTATACTTACTTCTCCCAGAAAGGGTATTCCGTCTATCGCGCCAGCCCCGGCGATTTCCTGTACCGGGAAGTTGACCCCAACCACGTCGATTTCACGGCTGCCGAACTGCCCAGGGTCAACCCCCGCGCCCCGGACCTGGTCGACCGGCAGCTACGGCAACTCTCTCCTACCGCTGAGGTTGCCGATACGAGCCTGGCTTTGATCCCCTACAAGCCCAAGTTTCAGCTCGATTACGTCGGAGGGTCCGCCGGTGTAGGCGTAGGGACCAGCAACACCTTCGGCACACAGACCGGCCTGGCCGGCGGCGTAGATATGCTGTTCAGCGACATCCTCGGCGACAACCAGCTGTTTGCCAGCCTGGCCCTCAACGGAGAGATCACCGACTTCGGCGGGGCCGTAGCCTATATCAACCGCGACCGGCGCCTCAACTGGGGTGGGTCCATTTCCCATATCCCTTTCCGTAGCTTCGGCTTTGGCGGAAGGGGCTTTGAAGAACTCCCCAT
This sequence comes from uncultured Phaeodactylibacter sp., assembly GCA_964418125.1. Classification (GTDB taxonomy): domain Bacteria; phylum Bacteroidota; class Bacteroidia; order Chitinophagales; family Saprospiraceae; genus JACJXW01. Next base: position 23,736 of record CAYQKY010000017.1, on the reverse strand, counting down.
CAGTGACGACCTCACTACCCTGGTCGTAGCCGATACTTTCTTTGTGGAACGCATCTTTCAGGACCAGGCCAGCGCCTTTGCCTATTATCCCTTTTCTACCACGCTGCGGGTAGAAGGAAGCGCCTCTTTCACCCGCTACAGCTCCCGCGTGGACCGCTACGTCAACTATTATCAGACGGACGGGCGGTTCATCGGCAGCCTCATCGGACAGGAACGCGAAAAGGTGGATGATGCCGGCTTCGGCGGTTTCAACCTCATCACTACCGGCGCAGCCTTTGTTGGCGACAATGCCGTCTTTGGAATAGTGGGGCCGCTGGACGGGCGGCGCTTCCGCGCAGGAATGGACAAATACTTCGGTGAGTTCGACTTCTGGTTTGCCACGGCCGATTACCGCCGATATAAATTCTTTAACCACTTCGGGCTGGCCTTCCGCGCCCTGCACTACGGCCGGTATGGCAACGGAAGCGAAGAACTATACCCCATGTTTATCGGTAGTTCCTGGTATGTGCGCGGGTACAATACCGGCAATGTGGGCGATTTTCTGGGTGATAACGGCAGAGCCATCGACGAACTGTTCGGAAGTAAGATGCTGGTCTCCAATGTTGAGGTCAGGGTGCCTTTCAGCGGGCCCGAGCGGCTGGCCCTGATCAAATCCGGGATCTTTTTCACCGAGCTGGCCCTGTTCCTCGACGGCGGCGTAGCCTGGTATGACTTCGACCAGTTTGACGGAGACATTCCTTTGCTCGACGGCGAAGGCAATCCCATCAAAGGCCCGACCGGCGAACCCATACTGAACTACTACGAAGCCAAGCCGATATTCAGTACCGGCGTCTCCATGAGGGTCAACCTCTTCGGCGCCATGGTGCTGGAGCCTTACTACGCCTTCCCTATCATGACGGAAAATGAGGTAAAGCTTGGTAATGGCACCTTCGGCCTGAACATCATCCCTGCCTGGTAGATCTGTTTGCTGCTTGTTTGTTGCGCTTTTCGATTCCCGGAGACAGCAACAAACAAGCAGCGGCGGAGAGGGGCGGCAAGCATGGCTTCGCGCCCTGGCGTTCAGGAGCCAGCCGCCTTTTGGCAATTCCCGCCGTATTATAAAAAAGCCTGTCTTCTCCGGCAGGCTTTTTTATTCCCACTCAATTCCGCCGAAGCATCAGGGAAACTTTGGTGCATCTTCGAGTCTTAGCCCCGGTTAGAGCCTTCGTGGCTTTAAAAATGAATCGAGTTGGAGACGACTTACTACGGGCCACATAAATGTAACCCGTCCAAAAAAAAGTTGCCGCACATCACACTGTGCGGCAACATTCGGATTAGTAAGAAAAAACTCTCATTTATAAAATCTGTAAACCTCGCCTTGTTGAAATAGCTCACTAATTGCAGAAAGTACCAAGTTAAGGCTTACAGGAATTCCAAACGCCACTCATTTGGGTAGTTTTACAGAGACTCAATGGGAGCGCCGGTAGTTCTCAAGAACACGTCCATCATTCTACTACGGCCCACTTGAAAGTGGGGCCGTCCGAAAACAGAGCGGGCTACCCCGAAACTCCGGATAGCCCGCCCAACTTAGCTCCGCGGCCTAAAACCTAAGGCCCGGAACCCAAAACCTGACTCACTATATCGGGTCTACACTGGCCGAACCTTCGCTTGGAATGTTAAAGTCCAGCTCGTTGTCCGGCACCCCCCAGTAGTCGAGGTAGTTGTAGTCGAAAGTAGCGTTGGTGTTCAGGTTGCCGGCAGCGTCGAGAACGACGCATCCTTCGCGGCCGCCGCCTTCTTCCAGCGGTTCGGTCAGGCCCCAGCGGCGGGCGTCGTAGAAGGACATGCCGCGCAACAGCAGGCCGATGCGGCGCTCTCTGCGGAGTTCCTCGTAGGCTTCTTCCTGGCTCAGGCCGGTATTGGCGACTGCGTCCAGGCCGGCGTTCTGAGCATTGCGCACTTCGTCGATCAGGGCAAGGCCTTCGTCAACCTTGCCGGTCTGGATCAGCGCTTCGGCCCGCATGAGGTAAGCTTCTTCCCAGGTGCCCCCAACGGGCAGGGAAGCCAAGCCGGCGGTAGTGGAAGCATAATCGCCGCCATTTTCGATGGAAATAAACCCGTAGCGGGTTCCATACTGAATACCACGTCCGGCAGCGTTCACCTCTGGAGTTTCGTACACCTCAAAATTGCGGGTAAAGCGCTCGTCGCCTTCCTTGAAATCCTGAACCAGGCGCTCGCTGATCCAGTGCCAGCCGATCAGCACCCGGTAGCTCACCAGGGTAGAAGTGGGGATAACGGCATTCTGATCCGCTTCGAACAGTTCGAAGATAACGTCGTCCGGCGTCAGGCCATCCTCAGCCAGGCTCAGAACGGCGTTCCAGTCGGCGGCGGTCATGTCCCGTACTTTCTTGTTAACGAGCAGGTTGCGCGCCTTTAGGGTATTGATAATGCGGAGCCAGCTCTGGGGGCTGGGCACGCCGTTCGGGCGCATGAAGCTCGGGATCGACCGTTCCATCATGAACGTATAATCCGCATCTTCACTAAGGGACTGAATAATGGAAGCCGCCTGATCCAGTTGGTTGTTAGCCTCGGCGATCACCTGAGTGTGGTCAACATAGTCCGGGTTGGTGGCGTTAAACTCGTCGTTGACGATGCCGGCGGAATAAAGAGAGCCGATACGGGAGTAGGCCCAGCCTTTCCACCAGTGGGCCCATGCGCGGGAGAAGGCCTCTCTGGCAGCGGCGTTACCGGAAAATTCCACCGTGCCTTCATCCAGCTTGGCCAGGATGAGGTTGGCGTTGTTGTTCATCTGGTACATCACCGTCCACTCCAGCCAAAAGGCGTTGTTATCGCTCTGAGCCCGGTCGTTGCGCAGGGACAACTCCTGGCCTTGCGAGCCGCCCTGGGGCGGAGTCACTACGGTTCCGTCATCCAGGATGATCTTGGTCGGCTGGTTGGACCAGCGCCAGGAAAAGTTACCCCAGGGGATATAAATAGCATCGCCCATACACTCATGGTGGGCCGTGGCCACCCAGGAGAACCACCAGTTGGCGAAAGCATTGTAAGGACCGCCGAGCGTCAGGCGCAGGAATCCCGCCTCGGAATCCAGTACATCCAGGGTCGGCTCATTCGGGTTGACAACATCGAGGTTGTCACTGCAGCCTACCGGGACGAGCAGCGGTAAAACGAATAATAACTTTATTAATAGCTTTTTCATATTGTTATCCATTTAAGGAGTTTACAGATTTGGTTGACGGTTTACTGGAAACCAAGGTTGATGCCCACCTGGAACATGCGGCTGTTCGGGAACGCATACTGGTCCAGGCCGATACGGGTCGGGTCGTTCAGGTCGGAAGCCGCTTCGGGGTCGAAACCGGTATAATCCGTGATCGTGAACAGGTTGAAGCCGCTCAGCTCGAGCTGCACCCGGTTGAACCCGCCGATAGCGAACACCTTGGCGAAGTCGAAGGCAATGCGGGCGTTGCGCAGGCGCAGGAAGGAACCGTCTTCCACGAAGGCCGAGTTGGCCTGGTTGGTGTTGTAAATGCTGCGGTAGTAGTTGAGGAAAGCCCCCGTTTCTCCGTTGATGGTCACCGGGTTATCCACATCACCGTGCAGGTTGTCGCGGTAGCCCCACTGGCGGGTCTGGTTGTAAATATCGAAGCCCTGTACCCAGTCGAGCTGGAAGCCCAGGCTCAGCGCGCCGCCGATGGTGAAGTCATTGATGAATGACATATTGAAATCGGGCAGGCCATTGCCAATTACCACTACATCGTCGGTGAAGGCCACCTGGCGTGTATCCTTGTTGACAACAAAGCCGGTTTCCGGAACGATCTCGTAGTTGGAAGGATCTTCCAGATACGGATTACCTTCGGCGTCCGTCTGGTCAAGAGAAGTCAATGCCTCTACCCCGCGGAAGGTGCCCAGCAGTTCACCCGGCGTCAGGATGAAGTTATCATCCACCGGAATGTCTACGCCGTTGCTGATAGAGGCCAGGGTGGTCCGCTGGCGGCCGAAGTTGGTGCGCCAGTTCCAGGTGAAGTTTCTGGACTGGTAGACGGACTTATCGAGAGAGATCTGCCAGCCGTTGGACTCCAGGGTGATGGCATTGTCCAGAATGGTCTGAGCGCCAGTAGACGGAGCCACGCCGATCTCGCGGATGACGTCCTCGCTGGTGCGGTCCCAGTAAGTCAGGCTCAGGCCGATGAAAGAGAAGAGGCCGGAGTTGCGGTTGCCCGGCGTGAAGGAGGCGTCAAACCCGGCTTCGAATTCTTTAGACACCTGAACGTCCAGCAAGGGGTTGGTCTGGTCCGTCTGTGGGGCCAGATAACCGCTGCTGCCGTACTGGCCGGCTACCAGGGTCACGATGCGGTCGAACGCTCCCGGCTGTACCCCCGCCTGGCCGTAAGCGGCGCGCAGTTTGAATTCCGGAACGGAAGATTTCATGCCCCAGAAGTCAAATTCGGACAAGCGCAGGTAAACATCACCACGCGGGAAGATGAAGGGGTCGGAACCTTCACCGAAGGCGGAAGACCAGTCGATCCGCAAACCGCCGGATACGCCGATCTTGCCCTGATACTCCAGCTTTTCATTGATCAGGAAGCCGTAGGTAGTGAATTCTTCCTGGTATTCATCAATGCCCGATTCTTCGGCAGCACGCAATGTAACCGGCTCATAGAGCGGCAGGCCGGTACCGGTGGCGCGCACGAAGCTGAAGTCGCGCTTACGCCAGTCGAAGGCGAGCTGAGAGGTGGACTGAATGCCGGCATCGTCTCCGAAGCGGAGGAAACCGCTGAAGATAGAGTTCTGCAGAGTCCCCTGGCGCAGGCGCTGGTCAATCTGCCCGACGATGGGCGTGATGCCTCCCTGGTTGGAAGCCCCAATGATCTGCGTCTGGTTGTCGATGAAATCCTGGAAGTCATCCCGGTAGTGGTCGATACCGTATTTGTAATCCAGTTCCAGGAAATCGGTCACCTTCCAGTTCAGGTTGATGTTGGGCAGTATACGCACCAGGTTGGCGTTGCGCCGGCGGTAGATCTCGGTGAATAAGGGGTTGACGCTGTTGTCGCCCGTAGGGTTGGCCACCAGGTTGCCGTTCTTGTCCCGGTAGGTAAAGTCGACAAACGGGTAAGTGGTAGATACGGCGCCAATGGCGCTGAATACGTTGTCTTCCCCTACAATGGCGCCGGTATTGTTATCACCCCGGATAAAGCTGGTACCGATGTTGACATTGAAGTCTTTGAACAGTTCAAAGCCGACGCGGGCGCCGAAGTTGAAGCGCTGGTTGCGGCCGCGGATGGCGCTGGCCTGCTCGTTGAACGTACCGGTAATGGCGTAAGTGACCGCATCGGTTCCCCCACTGACCGAAAGGCTGGTGCGGTAGTTGGGGATATTGTCCCGGAAGATCTGGTCGAACAGGTCGTAAGTCGGCTCTACGTACTCATTATCCGTCTTGGCATCGGCGTCATCCTGCAGCAGGGGGTTGCTCCATACGCCGAATTCGTTTTGCTGAAGGGCAGTACCTCCACCCGAGGTGATGCGCCCGTCGGGCAGCGTCTGATAAGCATGGAGTTCAGCGTATTCGAAACCTCCCCGCAGGGGGTTGGCCACGCTGTAGCTGCTGGACAGGCTGATCCGGGGCTTGCCCTTGCTTCCCTTCTTCGTAAAGATCTGGATGACGCCGTTAGCGCCCTGAGCACCGTAGATGGTGGCGGCGGCGGCGCCCTGCACCACCTCGATGCGCTCTACGTTGCTGAAGTCGATGTCGGCCAGGCGGCTCGTCAAAGCATTGTTACCGCCGTTGAAGTTGTTGTCAGTGCTGATCTGCACCCCGTCGATGAGGATCATCGGAGTGGTGCCGCCCAGAGAGTTGATACCCCGCAGGATGATGTTGGCCTGCTGGCCCGGCTGGCCGGAGCTCTGCTGGATGTAGGCGCCGGCGATCTTACCGACCAGGGCCTGGTCGACCGAACCGGAAGCTACCGTCGGCAGTTCATCAGAGCCAATGGCCTCAACGCTGATAGCCGTCCGGCGGCGGTCGGTGGCCACCCCAGTACCGGTAACGACCACTTCATTGATGAGGACAGCCCCTTCCTCCATCGTCACGTCGTAAACGTTAGCCGCACTCAGCGGCACCTCCGCCGTCTCAAAGCCCGTGTAGCTGAACACCAGGGTTTCAGCACCTTCCGGCACATTGAGAGAGAAGTTGCCATCTATGTCGGTAACTGTACCGGCAGTGGTTCCTTTCACCAGAACGCTGGCGCCGATCAGCGGCACGCCTTCTGCGTCAGTAACCGTACCGGTCACGGTGCGCTGCGCCATCGCAAAGGAGAAGGCGAACAGCACCATCGGCAAAACCATTAAGAGTTTTTTCATAATAAAGCCTTTTGATTTGGAATAGATTGTATAGAGTTAGAAAATACATTGCCGTTTTCTATCCCGTCGGGTGACTTTATTGTTTACTAGTCCGGCTATTAACTGAGGCGAAGTAAATGGATAACGATTGAGGCTACCTCAACGCTTCTTTTAAAAATTAAATAATTATTTGAATGATATTGGGCAAGTAATATTTACCGTAGAGAATTTCCAGTCATATAAAGTTTTTTTTCCAAAATTATCAAGGCCGGCCCTTACGAAAAATTGTACCCTGTTGAACAGTTCGAAGGAAAATGGCCCTAAAAAACTGCCCGGAACCCACTTTTGCGTTATCCTCCTAATCTACACCGGCTTGAAATAATTGTTCACGGGCCGGGAACATTTTTTCCGCACGGAACTGACAGCATCGAATGACAACAAAGAGTTTCTCCAAACACCCTCTGCAGGTACCCCGTCAAAAATCAGGCGGCCCGCAAAAGACACAAAAGTCCTCTGCGGGCCGCAACATTCGGTTCTGTACTTCAGTGCTTTAAATCTTAGTCAACCTCAGCACCAGCGGCTCACCCACCGGCTGGCCACAAGCCCCTGCAACATTATCCAGCAGGGTGATCGTAAACTCTTTATCGTCTTCGTATTCATTGATCCCATCCTGCACATAGACGAAATCGGGGTCCGGGCAGCCCAGGCCGGTATCCGTACGGGGGACCACCAGTATGCCGCAGGTCACTACAAAGTTGAAATCCTGGTCAAAAGTTAAATACTTGCCGGTAAAGACCCTGCCTATGGGCCCGGTGGCGGTAATAGTGACCTCGCCGGGCGCCCAGCGGTACTCATTTCCGAAGAAAGGGTCTGCGGGCCCGGAGACCTGCTCCAGCATATAGGTGCCGGTGGCGAACCCCTCGGGCAGCGGGCACTGCACAAAGATGACGATAGTGGTGGTAAAACTGCTCGTCGCCGAGGAGTTCTGGATGTTGGGCGTCACATTATTAATGGTGACCTCCTCGTTGACCTCGATCATCGAAGGATACACCCTGCCGTCCTTCAGCGTGGTGGTATTGTAAATGGTGACCTGGTCCAGGCCGTCGAAATCCGCAACTTCCAGGCCCAGGGCATTCCGGATCTCATTGAAGGTGATCTCTACCCCTCCCAGTATTCCATCCTGGAAACTGCCGGGATCGATCGTCCTCAGGAAAGAACGATCTGAAGTAGTGCCTTCGCTGAAATCGAAAAAGTCAACATGGAGGTCGACCTTTTCCACATCTTCTACATTTTCGGAATAGAAATCCAGGACGACTTTGGCCGACTCCGGGTCTTCCTTATTGATAGTGGAAAAATTCGGGTCTACCACGATGCGCATGTTCACGGCATCCTGAAAATCCGGAAAGGGGCTGTCATCCTCCACACAGGAGTTCAGAAATGCAAGGGCGCCCGTGAGAAGAAATACAAGCAGATATTTTGATGTCTTCATAATCGTTTTTGCTTTTGATATTGTAATAAAATGTTGAACCAACTTCGGGGTTCGTCATTCGGTATTCGGTATTCGCCTGCTTCGGATTGCCACATGCGAACACCGAACACCGAATGGCGAACAGCCTACTTATCCCAAAACACCCCATCGGTGGTAATATTCCGCTGTTCCGGAGCATTGGGGTTACGGTTCAGCTCGCTTTGCGGGTAGGGAAAGGCCAGAGGGTATAGCCGGCTCGAAGCCGTCACGTTGAGGTTGTCCGTATTAGGGTCGTGCAATTTCGGATAACCGGTGCGGCGGTAGTCGGTATAGGCATCTACGCCGAAGCCGTAAGTGGCGATCCACTTCTGGGTCATGATGTGCTCCAGCTTGCCATCGTCATCGGCGGCATCATAGCGTTCGAGCACGTTGGCAATATAGGCCTCCACATCGTCCTCCACCAGGGCGGGGGCGCCGGCATCGGCGGCGATCTCATCCACCTTATCGAAGGAGGCCCGCATGGCCTCCTCGAAGAGGGCGCGAGCATCACCGTCGGTAACGCCGGTGATCGCCAGTTCGGCCTCCAGATACAGGCGGGCGTAGTAGGTCAGCATACGCTGGGGGGAGTCGGCAGCGCCGTTGAAGTTGACCTGGCCACCCTCACCGTCATCATAACGCCCGCCAATCGGGTACAGCCCCATGACCGTTGCGGAAGACGACTGGTCGAACCCCTCATTGGGGTCGATATTGAAAGAGAACATCCAGATGGACAGGAAGGGAGTACCCGAGCGGGAAGGGCAGTAAGAACAGGGGTTCTCTGCATCCGCATCGGTTGCGCCCTCCGGCAGCTGGTTGTAGAAGTAATACGGAATACGCGGGTCGGTAATACCTTCGTATATGTTGTCATCAAAAAAGGTGTTGATCCCGCTCATGATCTCAAAGAAATAAGGGCTGATGTAGTTGAACGCGCCCCCTTGTGCATATTCCTGAGCATAGCCCGGGTTGCGGTTCTCGGGAGCGGCCGAAGTGCCGTACTGCATCTGAAAATCCTCCCCCGGCCCGATGAGGTCGTCCTCCTCGATCAGTTTACGGACTTCCTCACTGACATCCTGCGCCAGGCGCACCTGGGTGTACATTTTCAGTTTCAGGGTCTTGGCGAACTTGCGCCACAGATCCAGGTCGCCACCGTAGATCAGGTCATCGCTGCCGGGCATAAAGGAGGATTCCGATTCCAGGTCGGCAATTCCTTCATCGAGCAAAGCGAACACGGCATTGTAAACTTCTTCTCCGCTGTCAAAACTGGGAAACAGCTCATTCGCACCCTGCTGAGCGTCGGTAAACGGCACGTTGCCCCACATGTCCACCATAATGGAGTACATGTACGCTTTCATGATCTTCCCTACTCCGAGGTAGGGCCCGGCCTGCAGCTCTTCTGCCTGCGCCAGCATCTGCTCCAGGTCATTGAGCGCAAAGGTATTCAGGATACGCCAGGGGGTGGATACGCCGAAGTCGTCTCCCCGGAACGCGTAATCATTCTGCTGAACGCCCCGCTGAACCGTATGGTGGGTGTACATTGAGGTAAAATTGCCCAGCCCGCCGGTGGAAGCGCCCAGGGCGCCGGCCAAGTTAAGCTGCACGGAAGGCAGCACCAGGGGAAGGTTGGCCTCCCGGGGATTGTTCGGGTCTTCGTTGATATCCAGGAAGTCGCTGCACGAAGCAAGGATCAACATGGATAGGGTTAATATGCTTAAAACTATCTTATTCATGGCTTTTTCTTTTTAAAGTTTTTTTCAAAACTGCACTCTCAGGCTTACGCCATAACGGCGAACGGTTGGCGTAGCGCTGTATTCGATACCCTGCTTGTTGGTAGAGCCAAACTGGTTGACCTCGGGGTCGAAGTTGGTAAACTCCGGAAAACCGGGAGCGAGGAACCAGAGGTTTCTGCCGGTCAGCGAAATGCTGGCGCCGGTAAAGGGCGTATTTTGCAGCAGGCGGCGGGGGAAGGAATAGGAAAGCACCACTTCCCGGAGTTTCAGGTAGGAAGCGTCGAATACGGCCCACTCGTTGGCGCCGTTGATCGCGAAGGTCTCACCGAAAAACAGGGTGTTGACCTCCACCATAGTCTGGTTGGGGATCTTTTCCCCGGCCTCGTTGAGCACCGGCTGCAGGGTATTCGGGTCGCCGTATACGCCGGGAATAACTTTCATGACTTCCCGGTCTTCATTGAACTTGGTCACGCCCCGGCCAAGCAGGGAAAGAACTGTGTTGGAGAACAGGTCGCCACCCTGCTGCCAGTCCAGTACTGCCCGCAGGGAGAACCCTTTCCAGCTGAAGTTATTGATAAAGCCCAGCCGGAAGTCGGGGTTGGGGTTGCCGATGATGGCCGATTCCGGCGCGCGGATCAGCTGGCCGTTGCTGCGGTCGATCAGCAGGTTGCCCTCGTCGTCCCGCAGGTTCACAGAGCCGAGCAGCATACCGAATTCCTGTCCCGGGCGGTGAACGCCAATGACACTGCCGGCAAAGGAAGAGCCCTGTTCAATCTGTATCTCTTCCACCCCTTCGGTCAGTTCCTCGATGACGTTACGGTTGCGGGTGAAGGTAGTGAAGGTGTTCCAGGTGAAGCCGTTCTCATTGCGGAAAGGCGTAATGCCCAGAGCTACTTCCACACCCTTGTTGGAGATCTCTCCGAAATTGGTCAGGTACTGCTCAAAGCCGCTGGAATTGGGGACGGACACCAGGGCGATCTGGTCTTTGGACCGCTTGTCGTAATAGGTGGCGTCCAGGGTTACCAGCCCACCGAACAGGCGCACATCCATACCCACCTCGAACTCATTGGTCCGCTCGGGCTTCAGGTCGGGGTTGCGTTCAATATCGGTGAGGGTCAGAGCCGGCGTGGTCGTTCCTCCGGTCGGAGTGAAGGGGAAGGAAGCCGTCGGCGCCGGGTTGGTGACCAGCACACTGTTTACGTTGTACACCTTGCTCAGCAGGTAGGGGTCCGTATCATTACCCACCTGGGCCCAGCCGGCGCGCAACTTTACGAAGTCGATATTCCTGGGGGTGACGGCCAGCGCATCGAGGATGCTGAAGGAGGCCGAAGCCGAAGGATAGAAGTAGCTGCGGTTGTCGAGCGGCAGGGTCGACGACCAGTCGTTTCGTCCGGAGAGGTTGAGGTACGCCCAGCTGTTGAAGCCAAAGCGGAACTCGCTATACAGGCCGTACAGGCGGCTTCGCTGATAGCCGGGGCTGCCATCGGGCAGAGGATAGGGAATGACGTTGTTGGTATTGTCCAGGTCGTCAATATCGAAGATAACGTAGTTGAGCCCCTGGAACGCCTGCTGGTCAACAGTCGTCTGGTTGAGGTTATGGCCTACCAGCGCGTCAAAAGTAAGCATTTCGCCAAAGTTGGTATTATACTCCAGGAACAGGTTGCTTTCAATTTCCTGGTAGGCGATGTCGTGGTCAGTTACCTGCCCGACGCCCGGGTTGGAGGAAGGGCCGGTGGAGCCGGGGCGGATGAACTCGATGTTGCGCTGGGAGTAGGCGTTCAGCCCGATGCGGTAATTGATCGCCAGGCCCTCGATAATGCTGTACCGGGCGTTCAGCACCGAAGCGATGCGGTCGACGTCCGAACGAAAACCGGCGTTGCGGTAAGACCACAGCGGATTGTCGGCCTGGCCGCGGGCCACCATAAATTCGCTGCCGTTGTCGATGGGGTTCTGGTAGGGCTGGCCGTGAACATCCCAGTTTCTCCCCAGGTAAAGGGCCCGGGCAAACGCCGAGGGGTTGTTGCCGCCTAGCGCTCCAACGCCGGAGATGACACCGTCCTGGTCCGTACGCGTGTAATTGAGGTTGGCCGAGAGGGAAAAGCGGTCCGAAAGCTGAGCCGCCCCCCCCACGCTGAAAGCAGCCCGGGTAAAGCGGGTATTCGGGACGAAGCCTTCATTGCTCAGGTAGGAAACGGTAGCGCCCACACTGGCGTTCTCCCCTCCGCTGGTAATGGTAATGGCATTGTCGGAAGTGACTCCGGTACGGAACAGGTTTTCCACATTGTCCGGGTAAGCCCGGTAGGGCACGGTAACGCCGGCCAGGTCTTCAAAGCCGGGGCGGCCCTGATACCAGTGCGGTATTTCCTCCAGGGTAGCGTAAGGCCTGGTGCCCACGAAAGGCGCACCCCAGGAGCCGTTCGCCTGCTGATAGTTGAAGTTCGTGCCGGTACCGTAGGTATTCTGATAATCCGGCAGGTTGGCGATCTCTTCAAAGGCAAGAGTTGAAGATACGCTGACCCCCAGCCCCTTCTTCTGGCGGGAGCCGGTCTTGGTCGTGATCATAATCACGCCATTGGCGGCGCGGGAGCCCCATAGGGCAGCCGCGGCCGCTCCCCGCAGTACGTTGATCGTTTCAATATTATTGGGGTCGATATCTGCCATGCGGTTGGCATAGGCGCCGCCGCTGTTCAACCCCAGGTTGGTACGATATTCGGAATTGTCATAGGGGATGCCATCCACAACGATCAGGGGCTGGTTGTTACCCAGCAGGGAGGAATTACCCCGGATGGTGATTCGGGTGGCACTGCCCGGAGCGCCGCTACTCCCCAGAATATTTACGCCGGCCACCTTGCCCTGCAGGGCACGCAGCGGGTCGGGTTCGGCGACCTGCTGTATCTGGTCGCCTTCCAGAGACTGGACGGCATAACCCAGAGATTTTTCTTCCCTTTCGATACCCAGGGCCGTCACTACCGCCGTCTCGAGCACGACGCCTTCCGAGAGCGTAACGTCGACTATGTCGGACCCGCCGACATAAACTTCTTCCGTGGAATAGCCGGTGTAGCTGAAGATCAGCCTATCTTTATCTTCCGGCAACCGTATCGAATATTTCCCATCGATATCGGTTACCGTGCCGGTAGACGTACCTTTAACGATAACGTTGGCGCCGATCAGCGGCTGGCCTTCGGTATCAGTCACGACCCCGGTGATGGTCCGCTGTGCCATTGCCATAGCCAGGCTCAGAACAACCATCGGAACAACCAGTAAAAGCCTTTTCATCATAAAAAAGTTTTGGTTAATAAATGCATATAGAGCCGCCATACCGCAGCCTGGCAGATGCCAGGACTGCGGGCATAGCATTCCCTTATCATTCAGCTGCGCACCAAACGGGCGACAGAGAATGAAACAGAGTTCATTTGCTGTACAGTGCGAGGTTTAGTTTGATGAAAAGGCGGATCAGTGCGTGTTTGAGGTCCTTCCCTCAAAGGAAAAAGTTGCCGGGATATCCCCGGCAACAGAAACACAGATTAGTATGAAAAAAACTCTCAATAGTTCCAAAATCCTTGTCAGACCATACCTACCTTGGCGGCCTTGATCAGGGCCTCGTGCCGGGAGTTTACCTTGAGCTTTCGGTATATGTTTTTCAGGTGAAAGCGTACGGTATTGGGGCTGACAAACAGCCGCTCTCCGATCTTCCGGTAGCTGTATCCTTTGCAGAGCAGGGCCATGACATCGAATTCCCTTTTCGACAAAAGCGGCAGTGGGTTTTCCAGCTGGCTGAAAGAACGCACTACCCGCTTCGCCACCGAAGGGCTCATCGGCGCTCCACCGGCTTTGACTTCCCGGATGGCATTCAGTAAATAGGAAGGGAAGAAAGTCTTGGAGATATACCCCAATGCTCCGGCCTTGAATGCAGCAAAGACCTGCTCCTCGCGCAGGCAGTTGGTAAACATTATGACATGCAGGCCCGGAATTTCATCCAGGAGCAGGCGCACGCAATCGGCGCCCTGCATATCGGGAAGGTCTGCTTCGATCAGAAGGACATCAGAGGGGCATTCCGGCAGGTGCTCCAGGGCAGACTGCCCATCGGCATAGGAACCAAGGCAACAAAAGCCATCACTGGCTTCCAGTATGCCCTGGACGCCTTCTCTCACGTCCCGTTTGGCATCTACAATTGCAACGGAAATCATTTTTAGTCGGGTGTATTCTTATTACCAAAGGACAACCCGGAATCCTCAGGGTTGCCTCTCGTTTCACATTGTCACCAAGATAAGGGGCTCATCAACAGTGGTCAACCTTGCTTCAGCCGCATTGTATGAACACCCCCTATCCGTGGGCCAATGCCTTTTATCGTTGCACCAATGTACAAGGTTATTGAAGGCCATCATACTACACAACTGGGTAGTTAAGGACATTTGTGTGGGGGAAGACATAAGCGTGTACAGGTGTATGCGTGCATTGGTGTTGGTGTAAGTACCGGGGCAGAAATGCGTAGACATGCATAGAAAGAAACGAGGAAATGCAATCCGAACCCAAGCATGACGGACATTTCCACTGCATTTCTACGTATTTCCTTGTGATTCTGTATTTCTGTCCATGTATTTACACCAAAACACCTCTACACCATCATTCCACCAGCAGGGCCGCTCCGAACACCCCGGCGCTATCGCCTAGTTTTGGCCGGAGGAATTTCGTTCTGAGGCTGTCGTTAAAGACGAACTGCCGGGCCGCGGCCACCCCTTCAGAATAGAGCAGGCCGATATTGCCCAGGCCACCGCCCAGGACGACCACATCGGGGTCAAGTATGTTGATGACGCCGGCAATGCCCTTCCCGAAAAAGTGAATGAGGCGTTCTACGGTGGCATTGGCCACTTTGTCATTGCCGGATTGATGACGTTCGACTATCTGCGAAAGCCTCAGTTCCTCGCCCGACCGGTGGGCGTAGTATCGTTCCAATGCCGGGCCGGAAATGACTGTTTCTACGCAGCCCACCCTCCCGCAGTAACAGACGCCGCCCGATTCGTCCAGAAAATTATGCCCCCATTCCCCGGCAATGCCGTGGCGGCCCTCCAGCAGTTTACCGCCGGCCGTAATGCCCCCGCCTACGCCGGTGCCCATGATCACGCCGAAGACGGTTCTGGCTTCCGGCGCCTGTTCCCTGACTACCCCCAGGCGGGTTTCGGCGACGACAAAACAGTTCGCATCGTTGGCCAGTGTTACGGGCACCCCCAGGGCATCTTCCAGGTCTTTGAGTAACGGCCGGCCGTTGAGGGCCGTCGTATTGCAGTTTTTCATGAGCAGGGTGTCCGGCCCGGGAATTCCCGGGCCGCCTACGCCGATACGTCCGGGCTCCATGCCCGAGGCCCTGCGGAGCGAGCTCACTACCCGCTCTACCTGGGCAACGATGTGCGCATAACCCTTTTCTGCTTCAGTTGGAATGCGCAGGCGGGTAATTACATCGGCCGATGAAGGGCCTTTAAGGATCACGCCTTCGACTTTCGTCCCCCCCAGGTCTATTCCCCAAAGTGGTTGCATAATCGGTGTTTTAAAGGCCATAAAAATAACCACCTTCTCCAAAACGCCGCATATGAGCATCCGGAGAATCGGGCCTATTGGTTTCCTCAGCCTGCAATAAGTGGGCAAAGCAATGGCTTTTGCTGCTCATTATTTCTTAATTTTGTACCCTTTAGGAAGGCCAGGGCCGGCAGCGGCGAAGAATGCCCGCAGGAAGGAGTGGCGCCCTTGCTCTGAAACAGGAAAACGCGATATGACTGGCGAGATACCGTCACCACAACATACTACCAGAGGTAGCGAAACCCTGTCCATCCATCTGACTACGGCCGATGATGGCAGTGATGCGGTTTATATTTCCGGCAACTTCAACAGCTGGAAGGCCGCCGATGAGCAATACCGCATGAAAAAAGAAGGCCCGGGCCGGTTCAGCATCATCTTTCACGATAAACACCTGCTGCCCGGCCAGTTGGAGTACAAATACCACCGCGGAAGCTGGGAGGTTGCCGAACTGGATGAGTACGGCAACCCTGTGCCCAACCGAAAGCTGGAAACGCGGCAGGCGAGGGAAACGCACGACCACGTCCCCCGCTGGCTGAAGAAAGGCCTGGCATACGACCCCGCCTTCCTGCCGGAAATACAGGTCATTTCCGAACAGTTCGAGATCCCCCAACTGATCAAAACGCGCCGTATCGCTGCGCTGCTCCCCTACAATTACCGGGAAAACGAAAAGCGCTACCCCGTACTGTACCTGCAGGACGGACAGAACCTGTTCGACGATTATGCTCCCTTTGGAAACTGGGGCGTGGACAAAAAGCTGGCAGTGATGGCTGAAAAGGGAATTGGCGACATCATCATCATTTCCATTGACCATGCTGAAGAAGAACGAATTGCGGAATTTACGCCCTCCTACCAAACCCGGCTGGGGTCGGGCGACGGGAAGAAATATGTGCGCTTTCTGGCCGACACCTTAAAAACCTATGTTGACAAACATTTCCGCACCTTGCCGGGAAGGGAGCAGACCGGCATCGGCGGCAGTTCTATGGGCGGCCTGATCAGCATCTATGCTGGCCTGATGTACCCGGAGGTTTATGGCAAACTGATGGTCTTTTCTCCATCATTGTGGGTGATGCCCAATATTCACTTCCACTTCCTGAATTTCCAGGACCCTCAGGATACAGACATTTACCTCTACGGAGGCGGGGAGGAAAGCGTCAATATGGTGCCCAACATCCTGAGGTTCCAGAAGGCTTTTGAAGATAGCGGCAATGCGTCTGTTAATTTCAAGCTCTCTGTAGACCCCCGGGGCCAGCATAATGAAGCCCGCTGGGGGGAAGAATTTCCGCGGGCGGTGGAGTGGCTGTTTTTTCATAAGTAGTGATGAAAAAAGAAACTGAAAAAAATGATCCTGAAAATTACCTATGCCCTGAAAAGCTTGCCGCCGGTTGTTATCGTACCCGTTGCTGCCGGCAACCTGCAGGCTGCCGCCCGGGCCGTAGCGCCTGCCGCCGGAATTGATGCAGAACTGATCACAGCAGATTTCAAAGCCGAACAGGGCGAAGTACACCTCATTTACAAAGGAGGGTCCCGCATTTTCCTCCTTGGCCTGGGCCAGCCTGCCGCATTTCCCGATGTCCTGAAAGCATTCCGCTCTTTCTCTCACAAATACCGCCAGAAGCTCCCCGCCCACCTGGGCATCAGCCTTTTACACCAAAACCTCTCCGGCGATGCCGCCACCTGGGTGGAGGCTGCCGTCAACGGGCTGGCGCTGGGCGCCTACCGGATCGGCCACTACAAAAAGGCGCCCAACGGGCATAGCCACAGCCTGGCCGCCCCGGACGCCACAGTTGAAATACTGGTGGAAGAAAACCAGGCGAATAGCTGCGAACAGGCAGCAAGACAGGGGCTGGCCATCGCCGAGACGCAAATGGAGATTTTCCGCCTCGTCAATGCGCCCAGCAATAAAAAAAATCCCGAAGTACTTGCGCAATGGGCGCTGGAGTCCGGAAAGAAATACGGCTACCAGGTCCGCGCCCTGATGAACAGGGAGGATATCCTTGCCGAAGGCCTGCACGCCCTGCTGGCGGTCAACCGGGGTAGTGAATACCCTCCGGCCTTTATCATTATGGAATACCGCCCCGAAAAAGAACCCGCCGGCGGGCTTCGGAAAATAGGACTGGTCGGCAAGGGCGTCACATTTGATACGGGCGGGTTGTCGATCAAGCCATCCGCCAATATGCACTACATGAAAAGCGATATGGGCGGGGCCGCCGCCGTCTTCGGCGTCATGGAAGCGGCAGCCAGGCTGCAGCTGCCTGTGCACCTGGTCGGTATCGTACCTTCTACCGACAACAGCGTCGACGCCAGGGCCATCAAACCGAGCGATGTGATCGATTCCTACAGTGGCAAGACCATAGAAGTGATCGACACCGACGCTGAGGGGCGCCTGATACTGGCCGATGGCCTGTGCTACATGGCCAGAAACTACCAGCCGGAAACCATTATCGACCTGGCGACTCTGACCGGCAGCACGGTACGCACCTTCGGCTACCATGCTGCCGGCCTGTTCTCCAACAACGACGCCCTTGCCAGCCAGTTGTCTGCCGCCGCTGAACGCACCGGCGAGCGCATCTGGCGCCTGCCGCTGTGGGATGTGTATAAAGACGACATCAAATCCGATGTAGCCGACCTGCGCAATTTCAGCGGGCGCCCCGTGGCAGGCGCCATCGGCGCTGCCAAGTTCCTGGAGGCCTTCATCGAGGGCCATCCGGCCTGGGCCCACCTCGACATCGCCGGGGTGGCGTTCAGCGACTCGGAGTTTTCCTCCCAGAAAAGCGCAACGGCATTTGGCGTAAGGCTTTTGCTGGATTATATTAGCCACCTGGAAAAACCGTAAAATTCAAAACCGCAAAACCGCAAAATGTAAAAGTGTGCTGCCAAATGGCAACAGATCCATGGGCGCCTGTTTCATATTTTTCGGTTTTACATTTTACATTTTGACTTAAATCGACATGCCTCCACTCACCTTCCTCTGCATCTCCTGCTATTTCAAAGGGCAGGACTTTCTACGCGCCTGCAAGGCGGCCGGCAACACCGTTTACCTGCTCACCCGGAAATCCCTGGAGCACCAACCCTGGCCGCGGGAATCGGTCGACGAGTTCTTCTACATCGAATCGGAGGAGAATACTCCCGAGAACCTCAGCCACATCGCCCGGGGGCTCGCCTGGCTGATGCGCAATAAGAAGGTGGACCGCATCGTCGCCCTCGACGATTTCGACGTGGAAAAAGCAGCTTTCCTGCGCGAAGAATTCCGCATCCCCGGAATGGGGCAAACGACCGCCCGCTACTTCCGCGACAAGCTCGCCATGCGCATCCGGGCCGCCGAGGCCGGTATCGACGTCCCCCCCTTCAGCCCGCTTTTTCACGATGCCGATATCAACTATTACACCCTGCGCACTTCCCCGCCCTGGGTGGTGAAACCGAGGTCGGAGGCATCCGCCACCGGCATCCGGAAAGTACACAGCAGCGAAGAACTGTGGCAGGCCATCCACAGCCTGGGCGACGAACGCCACCATTTCCTGGTGGAACAGTTCAAGCCGGGTGATGTCTACCACGCCGACGCCATCACCGTCGGGGGCAAGGTGCAATTCTGCCGGACTTCCAGATACCTCAGCACGCCGTTGGAAGTGGCTCACGGCGGCGGTATTTTCCGGTCTCACACCATAGCGTTCGGAAGCGAAGAAGACAGGATCCTGCAAGAGCTGAATACCAGGGTGATGAAAGCCTTCGGCATGCAGTTCAGTGCCTCCCATACCGAATTCATACGGTCAAAAGAAGATGGCAGGTTCTATTTCCTGGAGACCTCCTCCCGGGTAGGAGGCGCCCACCTCGCCGAAATGGTGGAATTCTCCTCCGGGATAAACCTTTGGGAAGAATGGGCGCGCCTGGAAAATGCCATCGCCAGAGGAGAGGCATACCAGGCACCGGCGCCCGAAAAGCTGTACACCGGTATCATAGTCTCCCTTTCCCGCTTCCAGCATCCCGACAACTCCGGCTTCGACGACCCGGAGGTCGTCTGGCGCCTGCAAAAGGATTACCACATCGGCCTGATCGTCCGCTCCGAACGGCGGGAGCGCGTCCTTGAATTGCTGGATGATTACGCCGGGCGTATTCAACGGGACTTTCACGCCAGCGCACCGGCGCCGAAGAAGCCTGCGGATTAGTTTGATCCGGGGGGGGAGGCTCCCGCACAGTTCAATAAACTAATCAACTAATCAACCTCCCTCAACCCCTGCAGGCGGACCTTATAACTGTATCTCGGGGTTTCCCGGTACAGGCTTTCGTAGAGTTCCAGGGCACGTTTGCGGTAGCGGGGGTCTTCGGGGAGCAGGAGGAAGAGTTCGAAGTTGACTGCGGCGTGTTTGGGCGGAGAAAGGCTTTCGGCGTTGAGCGCATGCAGCATTTGTAAGGCCTTGGCTGTATCTCCCCGTTTGTGTTCATATTTTGCGGCCAGTATTTTCGCATCAAAGATCAGGTCGGGGTTGCCCAGGTTTTCGGCGATATGCAATGCCTCATTAATGATGGCTTCCAGGTTTTCCATCCTGTCCAGTTCCATGAGGACAACACCCTTTTCCACCAGGCTGGCGCCCAGCACCAGGCGGTTGTTAATCTTGCGGGTCACTTCGATGGCGCGGTCATAGAAATGGAGGGAGCGGTCGTATTGCCTGGTGTAGTAAAAGACATCGGCAAGTGTATTTACTGCCTTGGCAATACCCTTCTGGTAGCCCAGTTCTTCACACAGCATCAGGTTTTTCTGAAGATATTCGATGGCGCTGTGGAAATCACCTTCCACGCTCAGCAGTTCGCCGATAAGGCCCAGGGCGATGGCCACGCCCTGTTTGTCGCCCAGTTCCTCACAGATAGCGAGGTCCCGCTGGAAATTCTCCATGGCCCGCTTGTAATCTCCCTTGCGTTCATACACGCTGCCGATACAGCCGATGGCAATAGAGGTCAGCAGTTTATTGCCCAATTCCTCAGAGAGGGCCAGGCCCTTTTGATAGGCTTCCAGAGCTGCGTCATAATCGCCTTTTTCGAAATAGACGATGCCCATATTGGTATAGAGGGTGGCCATGCCCTGTTTGTCATTTTGCTGCTCGCACATGTCGAGCTGGGCACGCTGGCAGCGGATCCCCTCGTCATAATTGCCCTGGTTCATGTAGGTGAGCCCCAGGTTGGCGGCCACCTGGGCGTTGGAGGTCGGCTCGATGCGGCTGTGGCCGATCTCGAGGCTCTGTTCGAAGAAACTTTTGGCTTCATCGTACTGGCCCTGCCGGAAGTAAAGGTTGCCCAGGTTACCGAAGGTTTTGGCGATTCCCACCTTGTCGTCGATCGACTCGAAGAGGCCGGCGGCGGTCTGCAGGATGGCCATAGCCTTGGGATAATCCCCCTTAAGCATCAGCAGCCGCCCGAGGCTGTTGTTGGCCTGGCCGAGGAGCAGGACGTCGCGCGATTGCTTGGCCAGCCTGAGGGCGCGCTCGTAGGCATGCTCGCATTCGTCCCATTTGCCGATCAGTTCCAACACCTTGCCTTTCTTGAGGTGGGTCTGTATCTGGTCGGCCACGTCTTTCTGCCGGCTCAGCTTTCTGAGCAGCCGCTCGTAATAATCGAGGGCCTGCTGGTTCTGGTAGTTGCTGCGGGCGTAATCGGCAGCTTTGCGGAGGTACTCGCAGGTTTTGTCAAATATGCCTGCCTGCTCGTAGTGAAAGGCGAGGTCGACGTAGCGCTCGTCCAGATTGTCGGCATAGAGCCGCTCGATGGCCTCGCCGATGTGGCGGTGCAATTGCTGAAGGCGCGCCCGCAATTGCATGCTGTAGACGGCTTCACGCAGAAGGCTGTGCCGGAAGATGTACCGCAACTCATTCATGGCGTGCCAGATCTGGCCCCGCTCCGCCCGTTTGATCTGCTCCTTGAGCAAGGCGGTAGCGTTCCCGTTACGGCGGATGAACTCCTCCTGTGTCTTCATCACCTCTGACAGAATGGGCACTTCAAATTCCCTGCCGATAACTGCCGCCGCCTTCACCGTTTCCTTGACCAGCGTCGACAGGCGGTCGATGCGGGCCGTCAGAATAGCATTGATAGAACTGGACAGCTTGACGTTCTTATCCCTGATCGTCCACTGCCCTTTCTCTTCTTCCAGCAGGCCGCTTTCTGAAAAATATTCCAGGATCTGCTCCAGGTAGAAGGGATTGCTGTTGGAAGTACGCACCAGGAGCTCGAAGAACTCCTCGTGGATGGCCCCGCCCAGGCGCAGCTCGGCAAAGTCACGCACAGCCTCCGGCTGCAGGTTGTTCAGGTCGATCTCCAGTAGGGGTATCTCCTGTTCTTCGAGGAGGTTCTCCGGTATCAATTTCGGTTTGGTACCGTCATCCTTATAACGAGAGGTGATGATCAGCACGATGGGAAAACGGCCGATATGGCGGACGAGTTCATTCAGCAATTCCCTCGAGTTGTCATCCAGCCAGTGGCCGTCTTCCAGTTCAATGACCACCGGATGGATCAGCGACTCTGCAACCAGCAGGTTAATGATGGCCGAGAGCGTATTCTGGTACCTTCCTTTGGCATCCAGTTGGTCCCAGATGGAATTCTGGAAGTTCAACCCAATGAGCGCCGCCAGTACGGTGCGGGTGCGGGCCAGCTCCCGGCGGATGGCCGGCGCTTCCGGATGCTCCACACCGGAAAGGCTCTCCAGCAGTTGGGTGAAACGGCCGTCAAAGTTTTGAATGTTGGCCAGGGAAGTGCTTTCCGGATATTGCTCGAAATAATTCTTCAGGAAGTACAGGAAAGGATTAAACGGCTTTTTCAGGATCTGGTCGGACTGGCAGGTATGCCAGTACACCAGTTGCTGGCCGTAGAGTACATTTTTCAGCTCATGGACCAGGCGGCTCTTGCCGATACCAGCCTCGCCGTAGATGTAAGCGGCACCTGCCGGCTTACCCTCGAAGAGAGGGCGGCAAAAATCAAGTAGCTGCTGCAGTTCCGCCTCCCGTCCTACCATATCGCCGGCGTATGAGGTGTGGGCCTCGTAATTGCGTCCCACCAGGCGGAAGGTGGGCACCAGGCCCTTGATGCCTTTATACTCTATATCCCCCCGGTTGAGGAAGTGAAAATGGTGGTTTTTCTGGATCTCCTCATCGACGAGCACCTCATCCCAGGCGGCATAGGTCATCAGGCGGGCCGCCAGGTTGACGCGGTTGCCTACGGCCGCATACTGGCAGCGCTCCTTCCCGCCGACAATACCGGTGTAGGCGGTTCCTATGGTTACCCCAACCCGGTAGCGCAGGCTGCTCTTGGACTGCAGCCCCCGCAATTCTTCCCGAATGGAAGAGATAAACTCCAGCGCCCGGTCGCTATTGTTTTCGAAAGAGACCGGAGCACCGAAAAAGCCGACCATTACTCCGCCCTTATCTCCGTAATCGATCTCCTTGAAGTAGCCGGAAAAACTGTTGATCTGTTCCAGGATGATGGAGGCAAAATCGTCGAGCAACTCGTGCGTCTCCACCCCTTCGAAGGAAATGAAAACGGAAATGACAGTCCGGAACTCCCCTTCCTGGTTATAACGGGCAACTGCGTCCGGAAGGAACTGCATTGCCACACTCCGCTCGATAGGAGGCAATTCCGCAGGGATGATGCTGGCCTCCTCGGAAGGAATACCACCCTTGATCTTATAGAACCCCGCTTCCTGTTCCATCAGAGCAAATTGCCCTTTGGGCATATGCCGGCGCAGCGCCTCATCAATAACGATATCCTTATCCTGGGCCTTCATCTGGCAGGCCGCACAGCCGTCGACCGGAGCCCCGCGAAAATAAAAAGCCTTTGCATCCCGCCCGACGATCCCCCACTCCACCGTCCCGTAAGAAAGGCCAAACTTGATGCCGATGGTAAAATTGCCAAAACGGAACTGCCGCTGGCTGAACAGGTTGCGCGCCAGCATAGCGCCTTGTATAATGTCCTTGGCGCCCATGGGCTGTTCTTCAGCCGGGAAAATGGCGGTAAAGGCGTCGCCGGCGAAATAGGGAATGAACCCTCCTTTGGCATAGACCATACGCACCAGGGGCTCGAAGATCTCGTTAAGGACGTTGGAGAGCTCCTCAGCGCCCCGCGTCCCCTGCCGCATCAGGGCATCTGTCAGCGGCGTGAAGCCCGACAGGTCCACAAAGAGGGTATACGCCTCGATCCGGCCATGGGTGTTGCCACTTAAGTATTGCTCCTGAATAAAGTGTGGAATTAGGTTCTTCACAGATCGCTACGTCCTTTTCTGAATAAAGGGCAAATTACGAATTTATACTGACGGCTGATAATTCTGTACCTTTCCTGGCATTTGTTTTTCTACCAAGTGTTAACGAATTGGGACGGGAGAAAGTATGTGTTGGTAAAAAGGCGAGGCCTCTCCACGAGATGGCTGGATGGAGAGGCCTCGCCTTTTGACCGGCCGGGCGCAGTACACTTCTTCATTTTTTTACGGGCCACCTGGGGGTCCTGGCCTTTAGGCGCGCCCTCATTTGAAATCGGAAGGCTTCCAGGTGCAAGCGGCGCCTTAAAGTCGGACACGAGCGAAGCGACTGACGCCTGCCTACCCGCCAGGCAAACCTTAGCGGCCTGGCA